>JALSSC010000013.1 GCA_026984455.1 Chromatiaceae bacterium | reverse complement strand
GATGATCGGGAGACCTATTGGTGCACCCGCCCCTGCCTGATCGTCGAGGTCCTCTCGCCCGCCACCGAACGCATCGACCGGGGGGAGAAACGCCTGGCGTATCAGACCCTGGATAGCCTGAGGGAATACCTCCTGGTGGCCCAGGACCGGCCCAGGGTGGAGGTATACCCGTCGCACGTGAATATTTCGTTTTTCGAGGGTGTTCCTCGTGCCCCTGGGCAAGGCGCGGAAGCGAGTCATAGCGGGAACTATGGCGAGCTTTCGCAACACAGCCCAGGGGTGCGAGGGGCGGCCGCAGTAGCGAAATATTCACGTGCGACGGGTATATACCGGCGTGCCCGGGACTGGAGGCGCGAGATCCACGGTGAGGGCTCGGTGCACCTGGACTGCCTGGACCTCGACCTGCCCTTGGCGGAGATCTACGCTGGCGTCGTCTGAAGACAGCGGGGGCGGCAGGGCCTTGCCGCCGGATGGCGGGTCCAGCCAACGGGGACGTAGACGCAAGGCCTCGCCCGCGGTACCTTCCCATGGCCGTGGGAACGGCTTAGGCCGCGATGACTCCCGCACGGAGTGGCCACGCGGATCACGGCGGAATCCGAACCTTGGCCCGCTGCTTGCATACCCCCCTGCAAGTCGCTTTGGAACCGAGGGGATCCCATGTCCAAGTCCAAGATCTTCATCCCGCTCGCCGCCCTGGCCATTCCCGCGGGTGCCTTGCTGCTGCTGCGCGGCGACGGCCTGACCTTCATCAACCTGCCGGGCCTGGTGCTGGTGCTCGGCGGCACCCTGGTGGCGTCGATAATCGGACACGGTGTCGATCCGGTGCAGGGATTGCTCCGGCGCATCCCCCACATCCTGCGCCAGCCCGTGGAGGTGGGCTTCGCCGACCGCCGCGCCTTCGTGCGCGTGGCCCAGGCCCACCGGCGCGGTGATCTGCGTGGCGCCGAGCGCGCCCTGGGGGAGCTGGAGGACCCCTTCCTGGAGGCCGGCGCGCGCCTCGCCCTGGATCCGCAACAGGGCCCGGAACTGGCGCGGCTGCTGCAATGGCGCATCCGCGACCAGAAGGAACGCGATCAGCGGGATGTGCGCATCCTCGGGACCATGGCCTCCTTCGCCCCGGCCTTCGGGATGCTGGGGACCCTGTTCGGTCTCATCAGCCTGCTCCAGGGCCTGGGCCACAGCGGCCTGGGGGAGATGGGCGTGGCCATGGGCTTCGCCCTGCTCAGCACCCTCTACGGCCTGGTGGCCGCCAATCTCCTGTTCAAGCCCGTGGCCATCAAGCTGGAGGACCGCTCGCGTCAGCGCCTGGCCTGGATGAGCTTCCTCCTGGAGGCCCTGGTGATGTTGTACGAACGTCGTCACCCCCTGGTCATCGACGAATACCTCAACTCCCATGAGGCCCTGCCCGAGGCGCCGCCCGAAGCGGGTTCGGCCCCGGTCGCCCTGTTGGAGAGGGCCTGACCCATGGCCGTCTCCCGCCTGCGACGCGACCCGCCCGCGGCGCGCATCCCGGCGCGCCCGGCGGGGGTGGACGAACTCCTGCGCGAGCTGGATGCCTCGACGGAGGTGCGCGACGACGGCGGCTGGTCCCTGGGGTACGCCGATCTGCTGTTGTTGCTGCTGACCCTGTTCGCGGTCCTCCTGGGGATGAGCCTGTTGTCCGCGGACGATCCCGGGACCGTGCCGCTGGTGGATGGGCTGCACCTCGGCAGCGCCCCCCCGGCACCTGCCGAGTTGGATCCCAAGGTCCTGCTGGCGGTGTTGAATACCCGTCCCGCTCCGCTGGCCTCCGGGCCGGTGGCCCCACCCGCGTCCGCGCCCGTGGCCGAGACGCCGCCCGCCTCCGCGCCGCGGCCGCCGGCGCCCCCCCAACGCCATCCCGTGAATCCCGTGGTATTGCCCGAGGCCGCAGTGGCCGGGCCTCTCGACCGGGTGGCCGGAATCCTTTCCAGCCAGGGCGGCGATCGTCTGGAACTCTTCCTGGAGGGCGGGGATATCCGTATGGAAGTGGGCAGCAGTATCCTCTTTCCCTCGGGGAGTGCGAGATTGACGGCGGATGGACGCCGCCTGCTCGACGACCTGGCGCCCACCCTCATGCGCGAGGATCTGGAGATCTCGGTGGAGGGTCATACCGACGACCGGCCGATCCACAGCCGCCGCTTCCGTTCCAATTGGGAGCTGTCTTCCCTGCGCGCCACCGAGGTGGTGCGTTATCTGGTGGCCAAAGGGGTGTCCCCGGCGCGGATCCATGCGACGGGCTACGGCGATACCCGCCCGCGGGTGGCCAACGATACCCCCGCGCACCGGGCCATGAACCGGCGTGTGTCCATCCTCCTGCATCTGCCGGTGCAGGGGCGGGGGGTGAGGGGGCGGCGGTTGTGAAGACCAGGCTGTGCGATGCCCATCGTCCTGATGGAAACCATCTCCTGACACGTCTCATACTATCCAAACTGTCCCTGTGCCGACCGGTATCCCAGCCACACCCGAATGAAGGCCAGACCCAGGAGACCATAGGCGGCGACCAGTAACCCTCCGGTGACCCGCGCCAGGAGTCCGGGTGCTGCCGGGGTCGCCAAGGCACTCATCAGAGCGAGGAGGTGCAGGCGCCATTGCCAACGCCCCAGGGTGGTGGGCAGCAGGGCGTGCATGTGGGGGATCTCTACCAGCCCGCCTCGTTCGCGGAGGTGGGCCATCTGCCGGTGCTGAAGGTGGAACCAGGACAGGAAGGGGACGATCTTGAGGAGCATGCCGTTCAACAGGGAGAGGACACCACCGGGGAGCATCAGGGTCCCCAGCCACCAGACCCAGGGGCCGCCCCATAGGGCCCCCAGGGGCCAGACCGCGAGGGCGGCGAGCAGGCAAGCCATGCCCAGGCGCCAGTAGTCGAGGGTGAGATCGGGCGTCTTGCGGGTGCGCCGGCGTTGCAACTGCAAGGTGAGTGCGGCCATCCATGCCATGCCCAGCAGGGCGGGGAGCAGGATCCAGGGCCAGAGGCCGGGCCACAACCAGGAGACGGGGAGCGTCGTGACGAGCCACAGAAACAAGCCGGGAGCGAGGAAGCGTCGGACGAGGGGGGGATATTCCGGGGTCATCTGAAACAGTGGCACCACCTGCCAGGCGACGCCTGCCAGCAACAGGCCCACCCAACCGAGCAGCCCCCAGGACAGATGCAGACCGGCGAGCAGGACAATCTCATCGAATGTCCTGTATCCACCGAGGCCGGCGACCAGCAACGCCCCAAGGACCAGGGTCACGGCGAGGGAGACACAGGCGAGGGCCATGGCACGCAAGCTGTGGTGGCTGACCCGCGCGCGTGCCAGGGCCAGGCCCATGGCGACCAGAAAGGGGGCCAGGCCGGCGAGCGTCCCGGCGGCCCCCGCCACGAGCCAGGGTGTCCCGCCTTCCAGGAAGCCCCAGGCCAGGGCGAGGGTGCCCGCCACCAGCAGGGGCCAGGTCCAGGCCGCCACCCAGCGCACCCGTGGCACGGGTACGCCCACCAAAACCGGCAGCAATTGGATGGAGGCACCGCACATGGAGAGGGTGAGCACACCCAGGGTGAGCAAATGGGTGAGGGCCAGCGCCGCCCCCTGCCAACGGTCAAGCACCGGGAGTGCGCCGACCTTCAGCAACAGCGCCCCGGCGAGGACCCCGAACCAGGGGGCCCCGAACAGAAATAGGAAGGGCGTCCACAAGGGGGGCGCCTGCTCCAGGGACAGGTCAGCGATCCCGCGCATGGATCAGGCGTCCAGCGCCGCCTGCTCGGCGCCGGCGTCGCCGTCACGCCAGATACGGATCTCGCAGCCCCGCTCGTCGCAGCGGGTCCACCAGCGGAACCCACCCTCCGCCAGGAGCCCGTACAGCGGGCGTGGTTCACGCCGGTGGCGTACCCTCAGCCAGTCCCCGGCCCCCAACCGGGGGAGGGCCTCGAGGATGCGCTCCAGGGGCTCGCAGGGTTCGAGGGCGCTGACATCCAGTTCGATGACGTTCACGGTCTCTGCATGGCCTCCAGAAGGGTGTCCAGACGGTCGGCCAGGGCCTGATCGCTCATGGGATAGAGCATTTGTTCCTCCTTGGTGTTGTGTTGCTGCATCAGGATCAGCAGGGTCTCGGCCAGGCCCAGGATCTGGCCGGCGTCGCCGGCATCGAAGGCCGTGGCCAGGTCCTGAAAGACCCGGCGCATCTGCTCGTGTTCGTGGCGCATGATCAGGGTAGGGCCCTGAGTCTGACCGGTGCGGGCCTCGAATTCGGGGAACAGGACCGACTCTTCGCGCCGGAAGTGCCGTTCCATGGCCTCGAAGAACTCCTCGAAGAGGTCGCGGCTGGCCACCAGATCGCCTTCAGCGGCACGCGCCTCGGCAGCGGCGAAGGTGTGGTCGCAGGCGCGGTGCTCGCCGCTCAGGTGTTGGGTGATGCTGGGCATGGAGGGACCTTCGGAAAACGGGGAGAGAAGGAGGAATGGTCCCCTCTATACGGGCTGGCGGGCATTGATATCGCTCAAAGTGCACTCGTTCCATGCCCTGTGGACACGAGTTCACTGCATGTTCCCCTGGACAGCCCGTTGAACAGCCGAGTCTTGCCGCGGTCTGCGTGCGCTACATGAATGGACCGCCATTTTCGGACGATGAAGGGAGCGGGGGATTGCACCTTCCGGTTTCGTGGTTGCACATGTCCAGGGGAAGGATATCTCCAACATCCCGAAGGCCCGATGGGAACCCAGGCAGATGCTCCGTTCGCGGTCACCCCAGCCCGCGGGGTGGCAAAGCGAAGCGTGCCCATCGGCCTTCCAGACCGTGGGCCGGGCGGTGCCCCTTCGCAGGCGCGCGTAGCACGCCCGTCGCGCCATGGCCACCCACTGGCGCTGCTGCCGAATTCTCATGTTAAACAAATGGTTGCGCAGACGCCACCAGGGCCATTTCGGCAAACCCCGCTTTTCCAAGCCCTCGGGATTCGGTATGCTCCCCATCTTTGGCACATTGGCCCCCGCCCGCCTCAGGGGCTGGCGGGGGTTCGTTTGCCCCGAATTCACCCAGTACAGAGGTCCGCCATGAGCCATAGGGCACTACCGGAACCACAGGGGCTCTATCACCCCGCCCATGAGCACGACGCCTGCGGTGTGGGTTTCGTGGCCGACATCCAAGGCCGCAAGAGCCACGACATCGTCGAACAAGGTCTCCAGATTCTGGAGCGTCTGACCCATCGCGGCGCCGTGGGCGCGGATCCCAAGGCCGGTGACGGGGCGGGCATCCTGCTCCAGATCCCCGACGGCTTTCTGCGCGCGGTGCTGGATTTCGAACTCCCGCCCGTGGGCGGGTACGGGGTCGGCATGTTGTTTCTGCCGCGCGATCCCGAACGCCGCCGCCAGGTGGAGGCGCGACTGGAGGCCCATGTCACCGAGAGCGGACAGCGGCTCCTGGGCTGGCGCGACGTGCCGGTGGACAACGCCGACCTCGGATATTCGGTGTTGCCCCTGGAGCCTTGCGTGCGTCAGGTGTTCATCGGCCGTGGCCCCGACTGTCCCGACCAGGACGCCTTCGAGCGCCGCCTGTTCGTGATCCGCAAGCAGATGGACAACCACCTGCGCGATCAGGGCTTCGGCAAGGACGAATTCTACGTGGTGACCCTGTCCTCGCGGACCATCAACTACAAGGGCATGCTCCTGGCAGGTCAGGTGGGCGCCTATTACCAGGACCTGCGCGATCCACGCCTGGAGTCGGCCCTGGCCCTGGTCCATCAACGCTTCTCCACCAACACCTTCCCCACCTGGGACCTGGCCCAGCCGTTCCGGATGATCTGCCACAACGGCGAGATCAACACCCTGCGCGGCAACGTCAACTGGATGGCCGCACGCCGTCAGACCATGAAGTCCGGGGTCCTGGGCGAGGACCTGGAGCGGATCTGGCCGCTCATCGCCGAGGGCCAGTCCGACTCCGCCTGTTTCGACAACGCCCTGGAACTCCTGGTGATGGGCGGGTATTCCCTCGCCCACGCCATGATGATCCTGATCCCCGAGGCCTGGGGCGGCAACGACCTCATGGACCCGGCGCGGCGGGCCTTCTACGAATACCATGCCGCCCTCATGGAGCCCTGGGACGGTCCCGCCGCGGTCGCCTTCACCGACGGCCGCCAGATCGGTGCCACCCTCGACCGCAACGGCCTGCGCCCGGCGCGTTACCTCATCACCCGGGACGGCCTGGTGGTGATGGCCTCGGAGATGGGCGTGCTGGACATCCCCGAGGAGCAGATCGTCAAGAAGTGGCGGCTCCAGCCCGGGCGCATGTTCCTCATCGATCTGGAACAGGGCCGGATCGTGGAGGACGAGGAACTCAAGGCCGAACTGGCCGCGGCCCAGCCGTATCGTGAATGGCTCGACCGCACCCAGATCCACCTGGACGACCTGCCCGGCGATGTCGCCCCCATGACACCGGACAGCGACACCCTGCGCGACGCCCAGCAGGCCTTTGGTTACACCCAGGAGGATCTCAAGTTCCTGCTCACCCCCATGGTCCTCACCGGTCAGGAGGCGATCGGCTCCATGGGCGCCGACCAGCCCCCGGCGGTGCTCTCCAACCGTCCGCGCCACCTGTCCAACTACTTCAAGCAGAACTTCGCCCAGGTCACCAATCCACCCATCGACCCCATCCGCGAAGAGCTGGTGATGTCGCTGGTGTCCCTGATCGGTCCGCGCCCCAATCTGCTCGGCCTGGACGAGGCCGGCACCCACTGGCGCCTGGAGGTCTCCCAGCCGGTCCTCACCAACGAAGACCTGGAGCGCATCCGCCACATCGAGGACAACTGCGCCGGCCAGTTCCGCACCCACACCCTGAGCCTGGTCTATCCGGCCCGGGAGGGGGCCGCGGGGATGGCGGGCGCCCTGGAACGCCTGTGCGAGCAGGCCGAGGCCGCGGTCCTCGAGGGCTACAACATCCTCATCCTCTCGGACCGCGCCACCAACGCCGACCACGTCGCCATCCCCGCCCTGCTCGCCACCTCGGCGGTGCATCACCACCTCATCCGCCAGGGCCTGCGCACCCGTTCCGGCCTGGTGGTGGAGACCGGCGCCGCCCTGGAGGTGCACCACTTCGCCACCCTGGCCGGTTACGGCGCCGAGGCCATCAACCCCTATCTGGCCTTCGACACCATCCAGGAACTCCTGCCCCAGCTCCCCGAGCCCCTGGACTTCGCCGAGGCCCAGGCGCGCTACATCAAGGCCGTGGGCAAGGGCCTGAAGAAGGTCATGTCGAAGATGGGCATCAGCACCTACCAGTCCTATTGCGGGGCGCAGATCTTCGACGCCGTGGGCCTCGCCCCGGACTTCGTGGCGCGTTGGTTCACCGGCACCCAGACCACCATCGGGGGGGTCGGCCTCGATCAGGTGGCCGAGGAGGCCGTGCGCTGGCACCGCCAGGGCTATGGCGACGCCTTCATCTACCGCCGCCACCTGGACGTGGGCGGCGACTACGCCTGGCGGGTGCGCGGCGAGGACCACGTCTGGACCCCGGACACCATCGCCAAGCTGCAACACGCCACCCGCGCCAACGACGCGGCCACCTACGCGGAATACGCCCGCCAGGTGAACGAGCAGAACGAGCGCCTGCTCACCCTGCGTGGCCTGATGGAATTCCGCTGGGCCGAAGAGCCCGTGCCCCTGGAGGAGGTGGAACCGGCCAAGGAGATCGTCAAGCGCTTCGCCACTGGGGCCATGTCCTTCGGCTCCATCTCCTACGAGGCCCATTCCACCCTCGCCCGGGCGATGAACGCCCTGGGCGGCAAGTCCAACACCGGCGAGGGGGGCGAGGAACCCGAGCGCTTCAGACCTTTGCCCGACGGGAACATGAACCCCGAGCGTTCCGCCATCAAACAGGTGGCCTCCGGGCGCTTCGGGGTCACCACCGAGTACCTGGTCAACGCCGACGACATCCAGATCAAGATCGCCCAGGGGGCCAAGCCCGGCGAGGGCGGCCAGTTGCCCGGGCACAAGGTGAACAAGCAGATCGCCCGGGTGCGCCACTCCACCCCCGGGGTGGGCCTGATCTCGCCTCCGCCCCACCACGACATCTATTCCATCGAGGACCTGGCCCAGCTCATCCACGATCTCAAGAACGTCAACCCCAAGGCGCGCATCTCGGTGAAGCTGGTCTCCGAGGTGGGGGTGGGCACCGTGGCCGCGGGGGTGTCCAAGGCCCATGCCGACCACGTCACCATCTCCGGTTACGACGGCGGCACCGGCGCCTCGCCGCTGACCTCCATCAAACACGCCGGCTCGCCCTGGGAGATCGGCCTGGCCGAGACCCATCAGACCCTGGTCCTCAACGACCTGCGCGGGCGTATCGCGGTGCAGGTGGACGGCGGCCTGCGCACCGGCCGGGACGTGGCCATCGGCGCCCTCCTGGGCGCCGACGAGTTCGGCTTCGCCACCGCCCCCCTGATCGTGGAGGGCTGCGTGATGATGCGCAAGTGCCACCTGAACACCTGTCCCGTCGGCGTGGCCACCCAGGACCCGGAGTTGCGCAAGCGCTTCACCGGCAAGCCCGAGCACGTCATCAACTACTTCTTCATGGTGGCCGAGGAACTGCGGGGCATCATGGCCCGCCTGGGCTTCCGCCGGGTCGAGGACATGATCGGGCGCATGGACCGCCTGGACCTGCGTCCGGCCATCGAACACTGGAAGGCCCGTGGTCTCGACTACTCGCGCATCCTCAGCAGGCCGCGCGTGGGGCCCGAGGTGGCCACCCGCAACTGCCAGACACAGGACCACGGCCTGGAGCAGGCCCTGGACCACCAGCTGATCGCCGCCGCTGCGCCCGCCCTGGAGCGCCGGGAGGCGGTGCGGATCGAACACGAGATCCACAACTACAACCGCAGCGTCGGGGCCATGCTCTCCGGCCGGGTGGCCGAACGCTACGGTCACGCGGGACTGCCCGACGACAGCATCCACATCCGCCTGAAGGGGACGGCGGGCCAGTCCTTCGGCGCCTGGCTGGCCCGGGGGGTGACCCTGGAACTGGCCGGCGAGGCCAACGACTACGTGGGCAAGGGGATGTCCGGCGGCCGTATCGTCGTCTACCCGCCGCCGGAGGCCGCCATCGAGCGCGCCGAGGACAACATCATCGTGGGCAATACCGTGCTCTACGGGGCGATCTCCGGCGAATGTTACTTCCGCGGGGTCGCGGGCGAGCGCTTCTGCGTGCGCAACTCCGGGGTCACCGCGGTGGTGGAGGGGGTGGGCGACCATGGCTGCGAATACATGACCGGTGGGGTCATGGTCTGCCTCGGCCCCACCGGGCGCAACTTCGCCGCCGGCATGTCGGGCGGCGTGGCCTACGTCCTGGACGAGGAGGGCGGGTTCGAACGGCGCTGCAACCAGGCCATGGTGGAGCTGGAGCCCATCGCCGAGGAGGATGCCGCCCTGGAGGCCCTGGACCACCAGGGTGGTGATCTGGAGAGCCACGGCCGGGTGGATCTCTCCCACGACATGACCCGCTACGACGCCCTGCGCCTCCGGCACCTGATCCAGAATCATCTGCACTACACCGACAGCGCGGTGGCGCGGCGCATCCTCGACGCCTGGGAGGACTATCTCCCCCGCTTCGTCAAGGTGATGCCGGTGGACTACCGCCGCGCCCTGACCGAACTCAAGGCCCGTGACCGGCGCCCGCCGCGGGCGCCCAAGCAACTCAAGGGGGTGGCCCGCCATGGGTAAGCCGACCGGATTCCTGGAATACGCCCGCAATGACCGCCGTTATCAGCCGGTGGCCGATCGCATCGTCCACTACCAGGAGTTCATCGTCCCCCTGCCGGACGAGGAGCTGCGGATCCAGGGCGCGCGCTGCATGGACTGCGGCATCCCCTATTGCCACAACGGCTGCCCGGTGAACAACATCATCCCGGACTGGAACGACCTGGTCTACAAGGACCGCTGGCGCGAGGCCATCGAGGTCCTGCACAGCACCAACAACTTCCCCGAGTTCACCGGGCGGGTGTGCCCGGCCCCCTGCGAGGCGGCCTGCACCCTGAACATCCCCGACACCCCGGTGACCATCAAGACCATCGAGTGCGCCATCATCGATCACGCCTGGGAGCAAGGCTGGATCCGCCCCCAGGTGCCCAGGCACCGCAGCGGCAGGCGCGTGGCCGTGGTGGGCTCCGGGCCGGCCGGCCTGGCCTGTGCCCAGCAATTGGCACGGGCCGGTCACAACGTGGACCTGTTCGAGAAGCAGGACCGCATCGGCGGCCTGCTGCGTTACGGCATCCCCGACTTCAAGTTGAACAAGCGCCTCATCGACCGCCGTATCGCCCAGATGCGCACCGAGGGGGTGGACTTCCACACCAACGCCCACGTGGGGGTGGACCTGCCCGTGGAGCGGCTGCGGGCCGAGTACGATGCCCTGGTGCTCACCGGCGGCAGCGAGCACCCGCGGGACCTGGAGGTGCCCGGCCGCGGCCTCGATGGGGTGCACTTCGCCATGGAGTTCCTGCGCGCCAACAGCAAGCGGGTGCAAGGGGTCTACGTGCCGGACGCGGAATTCATCAGCGCCGAGGACAAACACGTACTGGTGATCGGTGGCGGCGACACCGGCTCCGATTGCGTGGGCACCGCCAACCGCCACGGCGCCCGCTCGGTGACCCAGATCGAGATCCTGCCCAGGCCCCCCGAGCGGGAGGACAAGGAACTCACCTGGCCCTATTGGCCGCAGAAGTTGCGCACCTCCAGTTCCCAGGAAGAGGGGTGCGAACGCCTCTGGTCCGTCGCCACCAAGGCCTTTCTCGACGACGGCCGGGGCCGGGTGACGGCCGCCCGCTGCGTCAAGGTGGAGTGGGACAAGGACGCACAGGGCCGCTGGCGGATGCAGGAGGTCCCCGGCTCCGAGTTCGAGATCCGCGCCGACCTGGTGACCCTGGCCCTCGGCTTCCTCCACCCGGTGCACGAGGGCCTGTTGCAGACCCTGGGGGTGGAACTGGATGCGCGCGGCAACGTCAAGGGCGACACCGAGGGGCGGCGGGCGTACCACACATCCCTCGAAGGGGTGTTCGCCGCCGGCGACATGCGCCGCGGCCAGTCGCTGGTGGTCTGGGCGATTCGCGAGGGCCGTCAGTGCGCCCGGGCGGTGGACGCCTGGCTGCGGGGCGGGGAGAGCGATCTGCCGCGGTGAGCGGCCACCACGCCCCGGCCCGGCACCGGGCCCGCGCACACAGAGGTCAGATCCATGTTCCCACTGCGTGACGACGTCCCCCGGCGCCACTTCCCCTTCATGGTGCTGGTCATCGTCCTGATCAACGCCCTGGTCTTTCTCTGGGAGATGCGCCTGCCCAAGGAATGGCTGGACGCGGTGACCTTCCATCTCGGCCTGGTCCCGGCGCGCTATTTCGCCCCGCACTGGGCCCTGGCGCACGGCCTCGACCCCCACAACCCCCTGCCTTTCCTCACCGCCCAGTTCCTGCACGGCGGCTGGATGCATATCATCGGCAACCTGTGGGTCCTGTGGATCTTCGGCCCGGCCCTGGAGGACCGCATGGGCAGCCTGCGTTTCCTGCTCTTCTACCTGCTGGTGGGCCTGGGGGCGATGGTGGTGCATGTGCTCGTCAATGCCGGCTCCACCCTGCCGGCCATCGGCGCCTCGGGGGCCATCGCCGGGGTCATGGGCGCCTATAGCCTGCTGTTTCCGCGCGCCCGCATCCTGTTCATGATCCCGCTCTTCATCTTCCCCTTCTTCTTCGAGTGGCCCGCCATCCTGTTCGGCCTGTTCTGGTTCCTGATGCAGCTCCTCCAGGGCACTCAGGACCTGATCGCCTTCAATATGGGGGGCGGGGTGGCCTGGTGGGCGCACGTGGGTGGTTTTCTGCTGGGCGCGGCCCTGGCCCACAGCCTGCGCCTGCCCCCTTCCCGACGCCGCCCGTATCAGCCCGATGAGGTCTTCCTGGGCCTCGGCCGTCCCCTTCACTGACCGCTACCGGAATCCCGCCCATGACCCTGATGGATCTCTTCTGGATCGTCCTCCTCCTCTCTGCCTTCCAGCCCGTGATCCAGCAACGCCTGCTGGAGGCCGCCCGCCAGCGCACCATCGCCCGCCTGGAGTCCCAGCGGGGGTCGCGGGTGATCCTTCTGGTCCACCGCGAGGAGACCATGCGCCTGTTGGGCTTCCCGCTGATGCGCTACATCGACGTCAACGACTCGGAGGCGGTGTTGCGGGCGATCCACATGACCGACCCCAAGGTACCCCTGGATCTGGTCTTGCACACCCCGGGGGGCCTGGTCCTGGCGGCCCTGCAGATCGCCCGCGCGATCAAGGCCCACCCCGGGCGGGTGCGGGTCCACGTGCCCCACTTCGCCCTCTCCGGGGGCACCCTCATCGCCCTGGCCGCCGACGAGATCCATATGAGCCCTCATGCGGTCCTGGGCCCGGTGGATCCACAGATCGGTGATCTGCCCGCGGTCTCCCTGCTGAAAGTGGTGGAGAGCAAGCCCATCGAGCGCGTGGACGATCGCACCCTGGCGCTGGCCGACGTGGGGCGCAAGGCCATCGCCCAGGTGCGTGAGGCGGTGCGCGGGCTGCTCGGTGGTATCCTGGACGACTCCCAGGCCGAGGCCCTGGCGGAGCGTCTCAGTAACGGGACCTGGACGCACGACTACCCCATCGGGGCCGAACAGGCACGCGACCTGGGGTTGCCCGTCACCACAGATATCGATCCCGAGGTGATGGCCCTGATGACCCTCTACCCGCAACCCGTGCGTTCTCTTCCCGGGGTGGAGTACCTGCCGGGTTGGCGGCATCAGGGACGGGGGGCGGGTCCATCGGTGCCATAGAAGGCGCTATCAGAAAGAACCCCGTTGCCCGGGGGAGGGGAGGTCAGCGCAGGGACAGTGCAACCTTCGCGGTAACGGCGGGATGCGCTGTCGCTTTCCCGCCCTACGGGGTGCGGAGGACTTTACCCCCGCCGTAGACGGCGCCGTCAGAAAGAACCCCGTTGCCCGGGGGAGGGGAGGTCAGCGCAGGGACAGTGCAACCTTCGCGGTAACGGCGGGATGCGCTGTCGCTTTCCCGCCCTACGGGGTGCGGAGGACTCTGCGGGCCGCCCGGACGGGGGGCGGATGGCGTTCCCGCTCACTCCCCGATACGGGCCTTGACCTCCAGCGCCACTTCCAGGGCCTTCAGGCCTGTCCGGCCGTCCACCAGGGGCCGGCCGCCGTTGCGCACCGCCTCGACGAAGGCGGCGAGTTCGGCGTCCAGGGGCTTCACCCCAGGGGTCTGGATACATTCGCGCACGATCTCGCCACGCGCCCCGTCCCGGCCAGGGCGGGTATAGGCGCGTTCGATCTCACCGCTGTTGAAGTCCAGAGAGAGATAACCCTCCGCGGAGAAGACGCGCATCTGCCGCAGGCGTTTGGTGGAGACGCGACTGGCCACCACGTTGGCCACGCTGCCGTCCTCGAATTCCAGGCGGGCATTGGCGATGTCGATGTGGTCGGTGAGCACCGGGGTGCCGACGGCATCGATACGCGCGATGGGCGCCGCCACCAGGGAGAGGATGATGTCGATATCGTGGATCATGAGGTCGGAGACCACGTCCACGTCGGTCGCCCGCTCCACAAACACCCCGAGGCGTTGGGCCTCGATGAAGCGCGGGCGGCGGATATGCCCGGCCAGGGCCATCACCCCGGCGTTGAAGCGTTCGAGATGGCCGATCTGCAACAGCGTGCCGCCGGCCTCGGCCAGGGCCACGATCTCGCGCCCTTGTTCACGGGTGGCGGCGATGGGTTTCTCCAGGAGGGTGGGGATGCCGCGTTCGAGGAAGGGCCGGGCCACCTCCAGGTGGAGGCTCGTGGGCACGACGAGGCTGACGGCATCCACCCGGTCGAGCAGGGGATCCCAGGTCTCATAGGCCGGGCAACCCGCCTCCGCGGCCACACTGCGGGCCCGCTCCGGGTCCCGGTCCACCACCCCGAGCAGTTGCACGCCGGGCATCCGCCCATAGATCAAGGCATGGAAACGGCCGAGGTAGCCCACCCCCACCACCCCTACCCGGAGGGGTCCCGTCACCTTGGCAGGCCGCTCACCCAAGTCGCTGAATCAGGAAGAAAGGCCAAGCCTTGCGCCGACGGACGCCGTCAGCCACCCACCAGACTCGGCGGGGGGGTGTGCTGGGCCAAAGGCAATTCGTCACCACCCCCGTAGATATAGAGCTGGTAGGCCAGGGTGGCGGAGACCCCGAGGGTGACGGCCAAGACAAGGACCGCGAAAAAATCCGGCTTGCGACGTGGTTTTGTAGGAAGCATCTTTTGGTTGTCTTGTGGTTGGTGGGCGTTCTTAACGTAGTTTATAAGAAGCCTCGAAACGTTGAAGGGAATCACAGGTTGCCCAATACAGGACTATTTTTTCGTCCCCTTGGGGGGCACCTGGGCCTTCTTGTCCACCGGCTCGTCCGGCTTGGCCCCGGCCTGGCGGAGGGCCTCCTCCACCGCCCCCTGACCGGCGCGTTTGGCGAGGGCGAGGGCCGAGAGTCCGGAGCGGTCCTTGAGGTTCGGGTCGGCCCCCAGGGCCAACAGCAGACGGACGTTGCCCAGGGCACCGAAGGCCGCGGCCTCCATCAGCGCGCTGCGCCCACGGGCATCCACGGCATTCGGGTCCGCGCCGGCGGCCAGGAGCAGACGCAGGGTGCGACTGTTGCCTGCGGCCGCCGCCCGGATCAGGGGGGTGCGCCCCTTGCCGTCCTTGGCGTCCACGTCCACCCCCTGATCGAGGAGTTCGCGGACGGCCTCGATCCGGCCCGCCGCGGCGGCGGCGAACAGGGCCTGTTCCTGCTCGCCACACCACGCAGGCAGTGAACCAAAAGTGAGGGAAACAATCAATAATCGGATGATGTTCATCGCTCTCGCGCCGACCTGTGACAGGGAGGGGATGGGGAGACCCCGACCGTTCCCGGAAGTGTTTCATGGAGCCGTCTCACGGCTTGCCCGACCCCATGTGGCCGGGGTAAGGTGCGCCCGCGCCTCATGGGCGCGGCCTCTTCTTCATCCAGCGGGTGATTCTTCGACTCAGTAATGGCCACCTACGCCATCGGCGACATTCAGGGCTGCTATGACCCCTTGCGGCGTCTGCTCGACCGCATCGGCTTCGATCCAGGGCGGGACCGCCTCTGGTTCGCGGGCGATCTGGTCAATCGCGGTCCCCAATCCCTCGAGACCCTGCGTTTCGTGCGCAGCCTGGGCAAGGCCGCGGTCTGTGTGCTGGGCAACCACGATCTGCATCTGCTCGCCCTTTCGGCCGGCAACCTGCGGCATCGCGAGGACGATCAGCTCCTGCGCCTGCTGGATGCCCCGGATGCGGCCGATCTGCTCCTCTGGCTGCGTCAACGTCCCTTGCTGCACCATTCCGCGAGCAAGGGCTGGTCCCTGATCCATGCGGGCCTCCCGCCCCAGTGGGACCTGGCGACTGCGCGTGCCTGCGCTCACGAGGTGGAGCGGGTGTTGCGCGGGAACGCCTTCCCGGACTTCATGGGCGTGCTCTACGGCAACCAGCCCGATCGCTGGGATCCGGCCCTGCACGGCATAGCGCGCCTGCGTTTCAGTGTCAATTGTTTCACCCGTTTGCGTTTTTGCACGGCCGGCGGCCGGCTGGTGCTCAAGGCCAAGGGCCCCCCGGGCAGTCAGCCACCGGGAGTGATCCCCTGGTTCCTGGTCCCCGGACGCCGCACCCGCGGGGAACGGATCCTGTTCGGCCATTGGTCGACCCTGGGTTTCCATCACGCCGAGCGTACCTGGTGCCTCGACACCGGTTGTGTCTGGGGCGGCACCCTGACCGCGGTGCGGGTCCGCCGGCGCAAGCCCCTCCAACTCAGCCAGTGGTCGTGTCGCCAGTGCGCTGCCAAGTGACGAAGCTGTAGGGCCAGGGGTTGCGCTCATCGGCGGGATGATCCGCCCGTGCCACTTCCCGCCATTGGCGCCGGTCCCACTCCGGGAAGTGGGTATCGCCGTGGAAACGCCCATGCACCTCCGTGAGATAGAGGCGCGAGGCCCGTGGCAGGGCCAGACGATAGACCTCTCCGCCCCCCATCACCATGAGTTCCGCGGCACCGGCACAGAGCGCGAGCGCCTCGTCCAGGGAACCTACGCGGGTGCTCTCCGGGGCGGAGAAGGCCGGGTCGCGGCTCAGCACCAGCATCCTGCGTCCCGGCAGGGGGGCCGGCAGGGACTCGCGGGTGCGCCGGCCCATGAGCACCGGCTTGCCCAGGGTCAGGGCCTTGAAGTGGCGCAGGTCCGCCGGTAGGTGCCAGGGCAGGCGGCCCTTGCGGCCAATGATGCGGTCCTCCCCGAGGGCGGCGATGAGACTGATACGTACGGGCTGCGCCGGCCCCCGGGGACGGGCGGCCCGTCGGGAAGAGGGCCCTTTCGACGTCCTGTCAAGGGGCGGCCGGGGCATCGATCCGGTACACGGCATGACAACCGACGCAATGTTGCATCAGGGTGGCGAGTTGCCCCAGGCTGTGTTCGGGATCGCCCAGTTGCTCCGCGTCCAGGGCCAGGCGGTCGAAGGCCTGATGGGTGGCCAGGCCGAGGCGTTTGAAGCTCAGGGGCAGCTTGCCCATGAGGGAGGCGGGTACGGTCTTGACCGAGGCCTGGCCCACCGCCCGCGCGGTCCGCGCCGCGGCCTTCAGGTCACGCTCGTTCACGGCCTTGACGATGCCCTGCACCGCCGCCAGGAACTGGCGCATCTCCGCGAGCACCAGGGCGCGCTCGCCGGGGCTCAGTTGAAGCGCCTTGCGGCCATCGCGGGTGGTCACCACGTCACCGCTGAGCACGAATTTGTAGAACATCCCGCCGAAGGCGAGGAGGAAGACGAGGGCGACGATCCAGGCGAGACGACACATGGGGCAGGTACCTTTTCGGGCAGAGAGGGAAATACGCTATCGACAATGGCTGGAGGATGGTCGTACCTATCAAATCAGGTGATCTGGATACGCGTCTCTTGAGCACGGCAGCTGTCCTCTCTTCAACGGGTGGGCAGCCGGCTCAACATCCGTATCAGGTCCCGGGTGGCGGTGATGAAGTCCTCCCGGGGGTGGGTCTGGCACCAAGCGGCAATCCGGTCGAGGGCCTGGTCCAGGGGGACGCCCGCCAGCACGTCCATCCCCGTGGCCACGTCCAGTCCGCTGACAAAGCCGGCCAGCCAGGCGCGATAGCTGCGATATTCGGCCACTGCCTGGGGTTCACTCCCCGACCTTCCCTGCCATGCCCAGCGGTATTCTGCGCACTCCTGCACCCCTGCGCCTCTGACCCGGGCAGGGCTGTCTCCGGCCCAGGTCCACGGGAGGTGGCAGGCGATCAGCAGGGCGGTGGCCCCGAACCGTACAATACCCCTCCGTCTCTCTGTCCACATGGCGCCCGATCCCCGCATCGAAGCAAAACCCGGAGCATAACCGAACACCCTGGAAGTGCCCAGCCGGAGATGTTCGGACGGCAGGGCTCCGTCATCTAACCGTCCCTCTGCCAGTGGCCTTCCCTGAAAAACGCCGTGAATACCTCCCTGTAGGCTTGACTGCGGCATCCCTGCCGCAGCCATTTTCAGGGAAGGCCACTGGCGCGGTTTTCAATGACTTGAGTGGTTGGATGACGTGGTCCTGGTTCGGACGGGACTCTGTTGGCTATACCCGTCACACCTGAGTCCTTGATCTTGCACGCGTGTTCCTCGTACCCCTGGGCAAGGCACGGAAGCGCGTCATGGCGCGGACACTGGCGGGCAGTTGATCCAGTCCCGCGCCGGGCGTGGCGGCCGCAAGAGCGAGAAGCGGCACAGGAACGTGTCGTCTACGGGCCAAAGGACGGAAGAATCAACGAGTGACGGAGAGAAAGTCACATGCGGCCCGTATACCCCTATCCATCTTCCCAGGTCTCGTCTACCCTCGATCCATGGCCAGCGGCCCACCGGGGCAGGAAATGGCCGGGAAGGAGGCCACCCACGACTGCTTTGGCGGGTACTCGAAAAGATCCTTCGGCAGGCCTTTTCTGCTGCGGAACCGTGAAATGCGATTCCCCGGCGCCTTCATCTTCAACGGGCCGCTGGCGGCGGCCGAATCCTCATGCACTGGCGTAACGACCCGACTCACTACGGTCTCGTATCCATCCTTCTGCACTGGCTGATGGCCGCGCTCATCGTCGGACTCTTTGCCTTGGGCAAGTACATGGTGGGCCTCGACTACTCCCATCCATGGTACCTGGTGGCCCCCGATCTGCACCGCGGCCTCGGAGTTGTGCTGGCCTTGCTGTGGGTCTCCCGCCTGATCTGGCGGCTGGCCAACCCGCGGCCGGAGATCCTTGGCCGGCCTTGGGAACGGCGTCTGGCCCTCTGGGTCCAGCGCGTGTTCTACGTCCTCATCCCAGCCCTGGCCCTGAGCGGCTATCTGATCACCACCGCGCAGGGGCAGCCTCTGTGGGTATTTGGCTGGGGGCGGATACCGGCCACCCTCTACGGGATCGCCCATCAGGAGGATATCGCCGGGCGGGTCCACGAGTGGCTCGCCGATGGGCTCATCGCCCTCGCCGGGCTGCACGCCCTGGCCGCCCTGAAACATCACTTCATCGACCATGACTCCAGCCTCCGCCGGATGCTCCGGCCGGGGCAGCCACCACCAAGGAGCGACTCATGATGCTGACAAAGATACTCCCGGCCTTCGTCCTGTTCGCCGCCCTCGCCGTCGCCCAGGCCAGCGAATATTACGTTATCGACACGAAGGGAATGCACGCCTTCGTCACCTTCAAGGTCAAGCACCTGGGCTTCAGCTGGATGGAGGGGCGCTTCGACCGCTTTTCGGGCGACTTCACCTACGACCAGGAAAATCCCGCCAACAACCGGGTGCGGGTGGAGATCGACATGGCCAGTATCGACACCAATCATGCCGAACGCGACAAGCACCTGCGCAGCGAGCGCTTTTTCGATGTGCAGCGGTTCCCCAAGGCCACCTTTCTGAGCCACACCTGGAAGGATCTGGGTGGCGGCAGGGCACGTCTGGAGGGGCATCTCACCATGCGCGGCATCACCCGGCCAGTGGCGCTCGATGTCCACGAGGTGGGGGCGGGGAAGGACCCCTGGGGTGGTTTCCGGCGGGGTTTCGCGGGGACCACGGTCCTGCATCTGTCCGACTACAAGATGAAGGAGGCCTTCGTTTTGGGGCCGGCGGCCGAAGATATCCGGATCTGGGTGTCCATCGAAGGGGTCCGCCAATGAGGGAAGGCATCGGGCCCCGGTTCGGCGGGCGTGCGAGGGACGGACGCAGTGGTGAGATATGGGTGTAGAATAACCCGTTTCGCCCAAGCGTCCAGCCCTATGTCCGAGCTTCCTCCAGAGGTCCAGCGCCGCCGTACCTTCGCCATCATCTCGCACCCCGACGCGGGCAAGACCACCCTCACCGAAAAGCTCCTGCTGTTCGGCGGGGCGATCCAGCTCGCGGGTACGGTGAAGGGGCGCAAGGCCGCGCGCCACGCCACCTCGGACTGGATGGCCCTGGAGAAGGAACGTGGTATCTCCGTGACCTCTTCGGTGATGCAGTTTCCCTACGGCGATACCCTGATCAATCTGCTCGACACCCCCGGGCACGAGGATTTCTCCGAGGACACCTACCGTACCCTGACGGCGGTGGACTCGGCCCTCATGGTGATCGACGCGGCCAAGGGCGTGGAGGCCCGAACCATCCGCCTGATGGAGGTCTGCCGCCTGCGCGACACCCCCATCCTCACCTTTGTCAACAAGCTGGATCGGGAGGGGCGGGAGCCCATCGACCTCTTGGACGAGGTGGAATCGGTGCTCAAGATCCGTTGTGCGCCCGTGACCTGGCCGATCGGCATGGGCCAGCGGTTCCGCGGGGTCTACGACCTGCGTGACCACAGCGTGCGCCTCTACGCGGCGGGCCGCAACGACCAGACCCAGGCCCCCGAACGCCTGGAGGGCCTGGACGATCCGCGCCTCGACAGCCTCCTGGGCGACCAGGCGGAGGAGTTGCGCGAGGAGGTCGAACTGCTCCTCGGGGCGAGTCATCCGCTCGATCCGGAGGCCTATCTGCGCGGTGAACAGACCCCGGTGTTCTTCGGCTCCGCCCTCAACAACTTCGGCGTCGACATGCTCCTGGACGCCTTTGCCGCCTATGCCCCGCCACCCCAGCCGCAGCAGGCCCGGGAACGGCGGGTGCGTCCCGAGGAGCCCAGGTTCAGCGGTTTCGTCTTCAAGATCCAGGCCAACATGGATCCGGCCCATCGTGACCGTATCGCCTTCCTGCGGGTGTGTTCGGGGCGTTACCGCAAGGGGATGCGCATGCGCCAGGTGCGCACCGGCAAACAGATCCAGGTGAACAACGCCATCACCTTTCGCGCCGACGCCCGCCAACAGGTGGAGAGCGCCTGGCCGGGGGACATCATCGGCCTGCACAACCACGGCACCATCGCCATCGGCGACACCTTCACCGAGGGCGAGGAACTCAAGTACGAGGGGATACCCTATTTCGCCCCCGAGTTGTTCCGGCGGGTGGTGCTCAAGGACCCCTTGCGCCTCAAGGCCCTGCAGAAGGGGGTCCGGCAACTGTGCGAGGAGGGTGCCACCCAGTTGTTCCGGCCGCTCAAGAACAACGACATCATCCTGGGGGCGGTGGGGGTGTTGCAGTTCGAGGTGGCGGCCTACCGCTTGCGGGACGAGTACGGGGTGGAGGCGGCGGTGGAGCCCGTGTCCATCCATACCGCGCGCTGGGTGGAATGCGACGACCCCAAGGAACTCGCCCGCTTCAAGGAGAAGGCCTATCCCCACCTGGCCGAGGACGGTGATGGCCATCTGGTCTATCTGGCCCCCACCCGGGTGAATCTGGACCTCACCCTGGAACGCTGGCCCGGGATCCGTTTCCTGGCGACCCGCGAACTATGAGTCTCCGGCGCCGCGATGCCTCGGAGTTGGAGGCCCGCATGGACGAATATCTGGACGCCGCCCTGTCCTCCCGCCGGACCGCGGCGGGCCCGGCGGCGGCCCTGGCCGCATTTCCCGCCGAGGAGCAGGCCTTCGTGTTGCATTGGGGCGAGGTGATCGCACGCACCAACGCGGAACTGGCCTATCAGTTCACCGCCTGCGCGCCCCAGGCCCTGGAGTGCCTGGATCTGGAGGGGGTGGAGGCCTGGCTGTTACATGCCATGGACCTCTACGATAGGAAGGGTCAGCTGCCCGCCATCAGGGTCTTCCAGGGGGTCGGAGAGTTCGCCGCCCACAGGCACACCCGCCTCACCGGTCTGCCCCTGGAGGAGGTGGCCGGGGTGCTGGAGGGCCTGGTGCGCGGCCTCGGCGGGCGGGAGCTGCGGGTGGCCGGAGGGGAACGCAGTCACACCGACACCGAGACCCTGTTCCTGCCCCCGGTGCTGGCGGAGATGCCGCGGCGGGAGGAGAACTTCCGCCTCTTCAAGGCCCTGGCGGTGCACCTCTGGGCCCAGACCTGGTACGGGACCTGGCGGGGCGGGCGGCTGTTGGCCTGGATCCAGGACCAGGCCCGGCCGGATGCGGCCCTGACGCTGCTGCACGCCTTGGAGACGGTGCGCCTCGATGCCTGCATCCGCCGCGATTTCCCGGGCCTGGCACGGCACATGGTGGCCCTCTCCACGGCCTTGGGCGATCGGCCCTACGATACGGAATGGCGGGGCCTGAGCGCCGGCCTCGCGGAGCCCGGCGCCACCCTCGACCACAGCCTCGCCCTGTGCGACCGCCTTCTCGGCCGGGTGCGTCCACCGCCGCCGCGCTGTTATCAGGGGGAACTCGATCCCGGGGCGGTGGCCGGCACCTGGCAGGCGCGTCTGGAGCGCGAGCGGGACGCCTTCCGGGTGATGTTGGCCGAGCTGCTGGAGGAACACGACGGCACCCTGCCCGCGGCCGGGCCCGAGGCCGAGACCCTCCCCCAGACCCGTGGGCGCTTCGACGTCGAGCGGCCTGAAGGGGCGGACGGCCAGGTCTTCCGCCTGCTCCTCGATGGGCGGCCGGTGGCCCCGCCGGAGAACGCCCGGGGCACGGTGGAGAGCATCATTCAGGACCTCGGCGGCATTCCGCCGGAGTATCTGGTGGCGGCCGGTCCCGGGCCCTACCGGCGGGCCCGCGCCGGGGGACGCAAGGCCGAGTCGGCCTGGGCCGGGGTCTATCACGAGGAAGGCGCCTTCCTCTATGACGAGTGGGACTTCGCCCGCGGCCACCACCGCAAGCAGTGGTGCGTGCTGCGTGAATTGGAGGCCACGCCGGGCGATCCCGCCTTCTACCGCCGTACCCTGGACCGCTACCGCGGGGCGATCCGTTCCCTGCGCCGGACCTTCGAGGTCCTGCGCGGCGAGGACCGCATCCTGCGCCGTCAGCCCGACGGCGAGGACATCGACATCGACGCCCTGGTGGAGGCCCATGCGGACCGGGTGGCCGGACGCGAGGTCTCGGACCGCCTGTTCACCCGCCTGCACCGGGACGAGCGCGACATCGCCGTGCTCCTGATGGTGGACATGTCCGGTTCCACCAGGGGTTGGGTCAACGAGGCCGAACGCGAGGCCCTGATCCTCCTCGCCGAGTCCCTGGAGACCCTGGGCGACCGCTATGCCATCTACGGCTTCTCCGGCTGGACCCGCAAGCGCTGCGAGGTCTTCCGGGTCAAGACCTTCGACCAGCCCCTCGACGACCAGGCCAGGGCGCGTATCTGCGGTATCGAGGCCAAGGACTACACCCGCATGGGCGCCCCCATCCGTCACCTCACCGGGGTGCTGGAAGGGGTGGCCGCGCGCACCCGCCTGCTGCTCACCCTGTCCGACGGCAAACCCGACGACTACGATCACGAATATCGGGGCGAGTATGGCATCGAAGACACCCGCATGGCCCTATTGGAGGCCCGCCGCCGCGGCATCCACGCCTATTGCGTCACCATCGACCGGGAGGGGCAGGACTACCTGCCCCATCTCTACGGGCCGGCGGCCTATACGGTCATAGACGACGTGCGTCGCCTGCCGCTGAAGGTGTCCGACATCTACCGCAGGCTGACGAGTTGACATGGAACGCCTGCGCGGACAGGTCCCACCCGATCCGGAGACCGATGTCTCCGGCCTGCGTTATGCGGTGGTGTACGCGCCGCGCAGGCGTCGCAAGCGCTTTCCGGACGGCTGCGTGGAACTCCAAATTGACCGCGAGGCCGCCTTGGCGGCCGCCGATCCCGCGCGCAGGCGCTATGCCGCGCGGCTGCTGGGCCCATCCAAGTCTTCCGAGGGACAATCCATCTGGTACCTGGATACCTGGATCGAATGACGGGTCGGGTTCAATGTCCAGGCGCCTTCCCCACCCAGGCCGAGTTCAGGCCGTATTTCTCCTTGAGCCGGGGCAGGGCGGCCCGGGCGGCCCGCCGGCTGGCGAATCCGGGGATGTACAGGCGGTACCAGCGTCTGCCCTTGATCCGCACCTCGACCAGGGCGGTCTCCAGCCCTTTGGCCTTGAGCTTGGCCTGTTCCCGTGCGGCGACGGATGGGCGGGCGAAGGACTCCAGGTTCACCGCCCAGGCACCCTTGGGCCTGGATGCGGAGGCGGTCTTGGGGCGCGGTGCAGGCGGCTTCTTGGGGGCGGGCGGGGCCGCCACGGCGGGCCGTTGGGCCAGGGCCGCCAACTGCTCCTGAACCTGGGCGAGGTGGGCGTGGACCTCGGCCATCTGCGCCTGCAGCTTCTCGTCCTGGCCGGTCTCCGCGGCCTGGGCGGGCGCTGCCTGCGCTTGCGCCGCGAGCTGATCGACCTGTCCTTCCAGGTGCCCGATCCTTTTCTGGGTCTGGTCACCGCGATCCTTGAATTGTTGTCGCAGCACTTCCAGGCGTTGTTCCAGTTCGGTCAGGCGGCGTTGGATCTGTGCTCCTAGTGGATCAGGGGCCGTGACAGGTACGGCCGGTGCGGGTCGCTCCATCGCCAGCCAGAGGGCGCCTCCGCCGAGGGCCGTTCCGGCCAGGCCGAGGAGCAGGCTGATGCCACCCAGGATCCCGGAGCCGCTCTGCACGCGGGACGGCTCGGGCGAAGCCGCGCCGGTCTTTGCGGGCTGGGCGCGGGGTCTGGCCCGGTGGCGATCCGGTGGCCCCTCTGCGGTCTCCACCACAGGGGCGGAGCGGGCCGTGGGGCCGCTCTGCGCTGCCTGTCCGGGGGGCTGCGTGGCCTGTCTCGTGGGCGCCGGCTTCGGTGTGGGGGCCGATTCCGGTGGTTCGCCCCGGCGCCCATAGGTGGGCCTGGGTTCCGGTTCCAGGCGAACGGTGGCATCCGGGTCGGAACTGTCCGCGAAGGCATCGATCTTGCGTTTCAGGCCGGCGAGGTCAGGGGCGCCCTCGGGAGGTGTGGCCGCGGGCGGTGGTCGAGGCGCCGACGCCGGCGGCGAGGAACCACCGGCCAATACCCGGTCGAGTTCGGCCAGGAAGTCGTCGTCCGAAGCGGATGGTCTGTCGTTGTCGAACAGTTCGTCGGCCCCCTGATCCAAGCCTTTCTTGGGAGGAGTGGGTTTACTCATCGCGGATTCGCCCGTGGTTGTGTCCGATGTGGTTTACCTGTTGCACCGGAGAATTCGGTTCTGGCGTGGGTTCATGCGTGCCTCAGGATGCAGGCCTCGTGGCCCGGTCCAGACTCCGGATGCGCGAGGAGACCGCTCGGAAAACCGAAAACCCGTGTACTATTGGGTACAGTGCGCCTCTGAAGAGGGGTTCGGGAACGAGGGATACGCCCCGCCGTCTGGCGCGAAGGTCTTGTCCAGGGCGACCCCGGCAGGGGGGGGAATGACTCATTTGTTCGCGAACCCTTCCGTAAGAGTGAATTCTATACCTCAGAGAATACTAGAAGACCGGGCATCATGTCGGCATCCGAACCCAAGCGAGCGCAGCGGGCATGTCCTGTTGGGGAGGCCCATTGTCCCTGGTTGGATGAACTCGACACTCTGCATCGGCGTCTCGATCGGCTCTCTCAGGAGGTGCGTACAGACGCCCTGACCGGTCTGTACAACTATCGGCACTTTCGGGAGACCCTTGAGCAGGAACTCGAGCGTTCCCGCCGCCAGGGCACACCGGTGTCCCTGGTGATGGCCGACCTCGACCACTTCAAGCGTTTCAACGACCGTTGGGGTCATGAGGCGGGTAACACGGTCCTGGTGGCGGTGGCGGCCTGCCTGCGCCGCGCCGTGCGCCGAATCGACAGCGTCTGTCGTTACGGCGGTGAAGAGTTGGCGGTGATCCTGCCCGGTGCCCCTCTGGGCCTGGCAGTACAGGTGGCGGAGCGCTTGCGCAGAGAGGTGGCCGGGCTGGGGGTTCCCTTCGAGGGTGAGGTCCTACGTGTGACCCTGAGTCTGGGGGTCGCGGTGTTTCCCGCCAAGGGGGTGGAGGATGCCGAGGCCCTGGTGCAACGGGCCGACGCAGAACTGTATCGTGCCAAGGAGGCGGGACGCGACCGTGTCGCCCACCCACCGCTGATCGAGGTCGCCCCGGAATCCCAGGTCACGCCCGAAGAGAAACGGGCCTTGTTCGAATGAGCCGGGGTCTCTCCGGCCCGCCTTGAGGAGAACTGCCGATGCATGAACCCACACCCGGAGCGGAGATCGAGCTGCGTCGCTTGCGCCGCCTCGGCGTACTGGCCCTGATCGTTGCCCTGGCGTTCCTGGTCTGGCCGCAACTCGAAGAACTCTGGGTCAGCTGGCATGCCGAGCCTCGGGCAGTCACCGCGCGTGGTGCGCTGGCCCCGGAAGAACAGGCCACCATCGCCATCTTCAAGCGCGCGAGTCCGGCGGTGGTCTACATCACCACCCGGTCGCGGGTGGTGAGCCCTTGGAGCCGCAAGGTCTTCGAGGTGGCCAAGGGTACCGGCTCCGGTTTCATCTGGGATGCCCATGGCCATGTGGTGACCAACTATCACGTCATCGAGGATGCCAGCTCGGCACGCGTTCGCCTGGACGACAACCGTGCCTACCAGGCGGTGCTGGTGGGGGTGAGCCCGGCACATGACCTGGCGGTGCTGCGCATCGATGTGCCTTTCGACCGGCCGGTTCCCGTGCCCATCGGCACCAGCGGCGATCTCCAGGTGGGCCAGAAGGTCTTCGCCATCGGCAATCCCTTCGGCCTCGACCACACCCTCACCACCGGCGTCGTCTCGGCCCTGGACCGTTCCATCGGCACCGAGAAGGGGCGCAGCGTGGATCACCTGATCCAGACCGATGCGGCCATCAATCCGGGCAATTCGGGCGGTCCCCTGCTGGATTCGGCCGGGCGCCTGATCGGTATCAATACCGCCATCTACAGCCCCTCGGGGGCCTATGCCGGGATCGGTTTCGCCATTCCGGTGGATACGGTCAACCGGGTGGTGCCGCGGCTGATCGCCGAAGGCCGGTACATACGCCCCACCCTGGGGGTGAAGGTGGACGATGAAGTCAGCCGGGTCGCGGTGAAGGAACTCGGCCTCAAGGGCGGTATCCTGGTGCTCGACGTGACCCCGGGTTCCGCGGCCGAGGCTGCGGGCATCCATCCCAGCCGACTGACTCGTGGCGGTGATCTGATTGCGGGAGACGTGATTCAGGCCATCGACGGTAAACCCCTGAACAAGGTCTCCGAGTTGATCGATGTCCTGGAGCGCCATCAAGTGGGCGATCGTGTGGTCCTGGACATCTGGCGCGAGGGTCACCGGACCCAGGTCGAGGTGACCCTCAAGGGGTCCGGATTCTGACCGCTGGGGAAGTGGGCAGGCGTGGCGGCTGGATTGCGCTCGCCCCTGCGGTTCGTCAGCCGTAACTCCTGCATCCCGTGAGATCGTATTCTCTTCTTTTGAAGAGATCGGGGCGCTTGGCTTGCCATTGCTTGAGTGTCTGGGTGGGCGGCACATGGCCGAGGGCCTGCTGTGGGATGTGCTGGTTATAGATCTCGACGTCACGCAGCACCCTGCTGCGTGACTCCCGACCGTGGTGCAAGATCGTCCCCTCGAAGACTTCGCCCACATGGCCGTTGAAACGCCCGGTCGTCGCCTGGATTGGGCGCGGACGCCTGCCGCGAAACATCATTGAAACCTCATTGACACCTTCACCCTTTATGGTTCCCGTATTCGTTACACCGCGGGAACCAGATATGCCGAAACCAGCCAAACCGTCCTCCTTCCAGATCGAGCGCAAGGCGCAACTCACGCTCTCGAAGAGCCTCAATAAGGCGCTGAAGCGCCAACTGAAGAATGTAATCCCGTCGAAACAGATCGACGACGTCTCTCGTCGGTCATTCGAGGGCCACAGAGACGCGTTGAAGGCTGCACTGGAAATGTTCAAGGTCCGCTATCGTCTCGAGCGCGGCACTCTGGAGAACATTCCATGCACCGGAGGGCTCATCGTAGTGTCCAACCATCCGCTCGACATGCTCGAGTCAGTCGTCCTCCTGAACCTTCTGGGGCAGGTGCGGGACGATGTGCGGGTGATATCCAACCGTATGCTCAAGCGGGTCCCGGAACTCGCGGACCTGTTCATCACTTCCCCCCGACAAGCCCGGGATGGGCAGACCGCCGCCTGGAGCCAGGCCGGCGATTGGGTCCGACAGGGCGGGGCACTGGTGGTATTTCCTGACAGGTATTCATCGAGAAAGGTGCGCAGGCCGCATCCCGTCCAGGATGTTCCCTGGAGGGAGCATCTTGGCCGATTGGCGCAGGAGACCGGCGTACCCGTCGTCCCCGTATTCTTCGCCGGGGATTACGATCGTCCCTATCGTGATCTGGCTGGACTTCATCTGCGATTTCGGGATTTCTTGTTATCGCGCCAGGTCATGCGGAAGGCCAACGCGATCCTTCCGGTCAGCCTCGGCGATCCCATAGATTGCCGTGGCATCGTGTCGCCGGGAGACTACCGCAAGACAGGCGAGTGTATCGAACTGCACACCTATGTATTGGGCCGGTCCGGTGAAACGGCGGCCGGAGATGAGCGGTCATCCAGGCAGGCATTCGCGCCCGTGTGCGAGGCAACGTCACCCGACGATCTGCAATGGGATATCGAGCGGCTCCCCGCGGAACAGAGACTGGTGACCGCCAGGGAACTATCGGTCTATATCGCCGGGGCAGATGATATTCCTTCGGTTCTGAGGGAGATCGGCCGGCTCCGCGAGATCACCTTTCGTGCGACAGGTGAGGGGACGGGCAATGAGACCGACATCGATCGCTATGACCAACACTACCAACACCTGTTTGTATGGAACGAAACAAAGCGTGAACTGGTCGGTGCCTATCGACTGGGCCCGGCTGATTCGATAGTGGAACGACATGGCAGGAAAGGGCTCTACACCCAATCGCTGTTCCGATACCGTGGCCGGTTGCTCGACGCAATCAATCCAGCCATCGAACTCGGCCGCTCGTTTGTCCGCCGGGAATATCAGCGTAGCTTCGCCCCATTGATGCTGCTTTGGAAAGGCATTGGTGTCTTTGTCGCCCAGAATCCCCGTTACGGGGTGTTGTTTGGCCCTGTGAGCATCAGCAACGAATACCATGCCGCCTCGCAGCGATTGATGGTGGAGTGTCTGCGGCATTGTGCCAGCGACCCCCGGCTCTCGCGCCTTGTCCAGCCGCGGCGCCCTTTCAAGGGCGGCGTTGTGCCCATGAGTGCGGGAAATCTTGACCTGGAGCGCATAGCCAAGCTGGTTTCGATCATCGAACCGGACAGCAAAGGGCTGCCCATTTTGCTCAGACACTACCTCAAGCTGGGCGGGAAGGTCCTCGGGTTCAACGTGGATCTGAGCTTCAACTCGCTGGACGGCCTGATCATGGTGGATCTGCGCCAGACCGATCCGCGTCTGCTGTCGAAGTACATGGGCACAGAGGCCGCTGAGCACTTCCTCGCCTTTCACCGGCGCCGGACCGGCTTGTGCGCTTGAGCGTGCGAAAGGATTTGGACTGGCCGCGCATCCGGTAGCCCGCTTTCGAACGAGCGGGTGGTAGAGGCTACCGTTCGCTTGGGATCGCGGGCTTCACCGTGGCCTGGCCCACCCCTATGGGCTGAAGATTGGCCAGGAACTGGTCGGTGCAGGCGTTCCAGGAATACTGCTCAGCGTACCGACGACACAGGGGACGCGGGCTCTGCAGTGCCCGCGTGACGGCCATAGCGAGGTTGTCGTCGCACCAGCCGTTGCGCCCGTTTTCGATGACGTCCAGTGGCCCCGGGACCGGATAGGCTGCGACGGGCACACCGCTCGCATTGGCCTCCAGCATCACGAGGCCAAAGGTGTCGGTGCGGCTGGGAAAGACCAGGACATCCGCGCCGGCCAAGTGCTCGGCCAGCTCACCATTTTCTTTGTAGCCAAGGAAATGTGCTTCGGGAAACCGCGCCTCCAGCGAGGCCCTGGCAGGGCCATCACCGATCACCACCTTGCTTCCCGGCAGATCCAGAGACAGGAAGGCGTCGATATTTTTCTCGACGGCTACCCGCCCGAGATGGAGCATCACCGGATGCTCCAGGCCGTCGTATACAGGGGTCTGACGAGGCTGGAAACGCTCCAGATCGACACCACGGGACCACCGGGCCAGATGCCGAAACCCACGGGAGCGCAGCCGCGCCTCCATGGAGGGGGTCGCCACCATGGTACGTATCGCAGGGTCATGGAAGCGGCGCATGAAGGCATAGGACCACGAAAGGGGGATAGGCGACCGTAGACGCACATATTCCGGAAACTGCGTATGGTAGGCAGTGGTGTAGGCCATTGACCGTTTCAAGCAATAGCGTCGTCCCGCCCAGCCGATGGGGCCCTCGGTAGCGAGGTGTATGGCATCCGGCGCAAAGTCGTCCAGACGCCTGCGCACGCCGGGCCATGCCCGCCAGGCCAACTGGATGCCAGGGTAAGTAGGTAATGGCAGGGTGGTGAAATGCTGGGGGTTGATGCAGAGGATGTCGTGCCCACGGGCGCTCAGGATGTCAATGGTATTGACAAGGGTCCGGACGACCCCGTTGACCTGAGGATGCCAGGCATCGGTCAGTATCGCTATCCGCATGGTCTGGAGACACCTCGCTGTCGAGCAATAGGGCCGACTCATCGACCCAGTGGATGAGCCGGAGCTGCCCTTGGGTATCTTCGGCCAGGGCGGTGCAGCTCTCTACCCAGTCGCCACAGTTGGCATAGGTCAGGCCGTCGAAATCACTGATCACCGCGTGATGGATATGGCCGCAGATGATGCCTTGCACACCACGCTCACGTGCGGCCATCACCATGGCGGACTCGAAGTTGCCAATGTACTTGACCGCTTCCTTGACCTGGTGCTTCAGGTAGGCCGAAAGCGACCAGTAACCGAAGCCCAGCTTGCGCCGGACCAGGTTGAACCAGCGGTTGAGCCACAGGAGTCCGTCATAGGCCCAACTGCCGAGGTAGGCCAGCCATTTGTTGTGCATGACCACGGCGTCGAATTCATCACCATGCAAGACGAGGAACCTCCGCCCTCCGACCGTGGTGTGAATGGCCTCGCCGACCATGGATATGCCCGCAACCTCGATATTCAGGTGCCCTCGTAGTGCCTCGTCGTGATTGCCCGGCACATAGATCACCCGGGTGCCGTGCCTCGCCTTTTGCGTCACCAGGCGGATGATGTCGTTGTTCACCGCTGGCCAATACCACCTGCCGGCCTTCAGTTTCCAGCCGTCGACGATATCTCCCACCAGGTACAATGTGTCGCAATCGATATGGCGAAGGAAATCCAGCAGATATTCACTCTTGGCGGCACGGAGTCCAAGATGTGTATCCGAGATGAAGACAGCGCGATACTTTAGGCCAGGCATGTCGAACTCCACGGCTGCGAGTTATGCTGTAGTCTAGAATCGATCCATGACAGGGAGATGAAGGATTTCTGAAAACCCCATGGCACGATCTGCCATCAGACCTCAGCGCCCAATACGAACCGGAGACCAAGTGTTTCCGCGCCGAGATGGGGCAGCGGCTCGGCCCATCCAGGCCGGTGATCGCGCGGGGGAAGATCCGGGTTCTGGTGCTTGGCCCGAAGGCGGAGGCTCAGGGCAGGGAAGGCGCAGACCTTGGATCTGTCACCACCATCCGGAGCGGGACGGCGATGGCCAAGACAATCGTATCGAGATCCTGTCTGATGGGAGCCAAGCCCCCCAAGACGAGCCACGATCGTGACATGGAGGGGATTTGACTGATCGACTATAGGGTGTTGAGGGAGGATTCGGCCCCTGACAGGCACAGATCCAGTGCGCGCATGAAGGTCTGATTTTCCTCGGGTGTGCCCACGGTGACCCGCAGACAGTCGCGCAGCAGGGGGTGGGCGCCGTGGAGGTTCTTGAGCAGCACCCCATGGTCGCGCAGACGGGTGAACAGGCCAGGGCCGTCGGGGGCGCGGAAGAGAAGAAAGTTGGCCTCGCTGGGCCAGACCCGCAGGCCGGGGCGCCGGGACAGGGCCTGAAACAAGCGGCCGCGCTGTTCGCGGATCGCCCGGGTCTGCTGCGCGAACAGGTCGAGGTGCTCCAGGGCGAGATGTGCCGCCGTCTGGGTGAGGCGGTTGATGTTGTAGGGCAGGCGCACCTTGTCCAGCTCGGCGATCCATTCCGGCGCGCCGGCGATCCAGCCCAGGCGGAGCCCGGCCAGGCCCATCTTGGAGAAGGTCCGCATCAGCAGCAGGTTGGGAAACTCTGGGAGGCGGGGGAGAAGGCTCCGGTCGGTGAAGGGACTGTAGGCCTCGTCCACCACCACCACCCCGGGGGCGGCGCGGAGCACGGCCTCCACCGCCGCCGGGGCAAACAGATTGCCCGTGGGGTTGTTGGGACAGGCCAGGAAGACCAGGGCCGGCCGCTCCCGCTCGATGGCGTCGAGCAGGGCCTCCAGGTCGATATCGAAACGCTCGGGGGTCAGGTCCAGGCCCAGATAGCGGCTCCCCGCAAACAGGGAGATCATGCGGTACATGACGAACCCGGGCTCCAGCGAGAGGATGGTGCGACCGGGTCCGCCCAGGAGCAGGGCCAGCATCTGGATGATCTCGTCGGAGCCGTTGCCCAGCAGCAGGCCGCTCCCAGCGGGTACGCCCATGCGTTCGCGCAGGATCTCCCGGAGGGCGTCGGCATGGGGGTCGGGATAGCGGTTCAGGGGCTCGGCGGCCAGGCGCTCCCCCAGGTGTCCGCGCAGCTCGCGCGGCCAGAACCAGGGGTTCTCCATGGCGTCGAGCTTCACCAGGCCGGTGGCATCGGGCACCGGGTAGGCACCGAGGGCGCGGATCTCCGGGCGCACCCAACGTTCGATGCGGGTGGCCGCCGTGGTCCCGGGGGCCTCGCCCGGTGTCTGCCGCCGTTCCGCCCGGCCGGTGGTCGGTGGGGCCTTCACGGGGTTCGTCCCTCTTTCCCGCGGTATTCGGCGGAGCGGGCATGGGCGGTGAGGCCCTCGCCTCGGGCCAGGATCGAGGCGATCCGGGCGAGGGGGGCGGCCCCCGCGGCGGAGACCTGAATCAGGCTGGAACGCTTCTGGAAGTCGTAGACCCCCAGGGGCGAGGAGAAGCGCGCGGTGCGCGAGGTGGGCAGCACGTGGTTGGGGCCGGCGCAGTAGTCGCCCAGGGCCTCGGCGGTGTAGCGGCCCATGAAGATGGCCCCGGCGTGACGGATACGGCCCACCAGGGCCTCGGGCTCCGCCACCGACAGCTCCAGGTGTTCGGGGGCGATGCGGTTGGCCACCGTCACGGCCTCGTCCAGGTCCGCCACCTCGATCAGGGCGCCGCGGGCGGCCAGGGCCTTGGCGATGATCGGCGCGCGTTCCATCTCCGGGAGCAGGCGGTCGATGGCCGCGGCCACCCGGTCGAGCCAGGCCCGGTCGGGACTCAGGAGGATGGACTGGGCGTCCTCGTCGTGTTCGGCCTGGGAGAACAGGTCCATGGCGATCCAGTCGGGATCGGTGGCCCCGTCGCAGAGGATCAGGATCTCCGAAGGTCCGGCCACCATGTCGATGCCCACCTGCCCGAACAGGGCCCGCTTGGCCGTGGCCACGAAGATGTTGCCGGGGCCGACGATCTTGTCCACCGGGGGCAGGGTGGCGGTGCCGTAGGCCAGGGCGGCGATGGCCTGGGCCCCGCCGACGGCGAAGGCGCGGTCCACCCCGGCGATGGCGGCGGCGGCGAGGACCAGGTCGTTCAGTTCGCCCCCCGGGGTGGGGACGGTCATCACCACCTCGGGGACCCCGGCCACCTTGGCGGGTACGGCATTCATCAGCACCGAGCTGGGGTAGGCCGCCTTGCCCCCGGGGACATAGAGACCGGCGCGGTCGAGGGGTGTCACCTGCTGGCCGAGGAGGGTGCCGTCGGCCTCCCGGTCGCTCCAGGACTCCAGGCGCTGGCGCTGGGCATAGGCGCGGATGCGGGCGGCGGCCTGTTCCAGGGCCTCGCGCTGGGCCGCGGGGATCGTCTCCAGGGCCCGGGCCATGCGTTCCCCGGGGATCTCCAGGTCGGCCGCCGAGGCCGGATGCCAGGCGTCGAAACGGCGGGTGTATTCCACCAGGGCGGCGTCGCCCCGGGTGCGGATGGCGGTGACGATCTCGTCCACAATGGCCGCCACCCCGGCGTCGGAGACGGACTCCCAGGCGAGCAGGGCCTCCAGGCGGGCGTCGAAGTCGGGGTCGTGGGTGGCGAAACGCCGGATCTCGGCCATGGGTCAGTCCTCCTCGTTGCGGGCCACGGCGCCGCGCAGGGCGTCGAGCATACGCATGATGTCGGGGTGTTTCATCTTCCAGGAGGCCTTGTTCACCACCAGGCGCGAGCTGATCTCGGCGATGGTCTCGAAGGCCACCAGGCCGTTGGCCCTGAGGGTGCCGCCGCTCTCCACCAGGTCCACGATGAGGTCGGCCAGGCCGACGATGGGGGCCAATTCCATGGAGCCGTAGAGCTTGATGATCTCCACCTGACGGCCCTTGCGGGCGAAATGACGGCGGGCGCTGCGCACGTACTTGGTGGCGATGCGCAGGCGGGTGTCGCGGGGGTGCTCGCTGCCCGGCAGGCCTGCCACCATCATCCGGCAGCGGGCGATGCGCAGGTCCAGGGGTTCGTAGAGGCCGTCTCCGGGGTGCTCCATGAGCACGTCGCGGCCGGCCACGCCCAGGTCGGCGGCGCCGTATTCCACGTAGGTGGGGACGTCGGCGGCGCGGATCACCACCAGCTTCACCCCGGGGAGATTGGTGTCCAGGATCAGCTTGCGGCTGGTCTCGGGGTCGTCCGCCGGCTCGATCCCGGCCTGGGCCAGCAGGGGCAGGGTCTGACGGTAGATGCGGCCCTTCGAGAGGGCGATGGTGAGGGGGGTGTCGTAGTGCAACAAGGGTCTCCAGATCAGCCGGGCATACGCCGGATGCGGGCGCCCAGGGCCGAGAGTTTCTCTTCGATGCAGTCGTAGCCGCGGTCGATGTGATAGATGCGGTCCACCACGGTCTCGCCCTGGGCCACCAGCCCGGCCAGCACCAGGCTGGCCGAGGCGCGCAGGTCGGTGGCCATGACCTCCGCCCCGGTGAGCCGGCGGACCCCGCTGCAGATGGCGACGTTGCCCTCCAGACGGATGTCGGCACCCATGCGCTGGAGTTCCAGGACGTGCATGAAGCGGTTCTCGAAGACCGTCTCGCGGATGGTGCCCACCCCCTCGGCCACCGCGTTCAGGGCGGTGAACTGGGCCTGCATGTCGGTGGGAAAGGCCGGGTAGGGGGCGGTGTGCACGTCCACCGCCCGCGGCCGGCGGCCCTCCATGTCCAGGCTGATCCAGTCGGGGCCCGTGGCGATCCGGGCGCCGGCCTCGGCCAGCTTGGCCAGCACGGCGTCGAGGAGGTCGGGACGGGTGTCGCGGACCCGCACCCGGCCTCCGGTGATGGCCGCCGCCACCAGGTAGGTGCCGGTCTCGATGCGGTCGGGCAGGACCTGGTATTCCGTCCCCTCCAGCGCGTCCACGCCCTCGATCTCGATGCGGTCGGTACCCGCCCCGCGGATACGCGCGCCCATGGCATTGAGACAGTGGGCCAGGTCGACCACCTCCGGCTCGCGCGCGGCGTTTTCGATCAGGGTGCCGCCCTTGGCCAGGGTGGCCGCCATCATCAGGTTCTCCGTGCCGGTGACGCTCACCAGGTCCATCACCAGGCGGGCCCCCCGGAGGCGCCCGGCCCGGGCGCGGATATAGCCCCGCTCGACGCCGATCTCGGCGCCCATGGCCCGCAGGCCGTCGATGTGCAGGTTGACCGGCCGCGAGCCGATCGCGCAGCCCCCGGGCAGGGACACGTCGGCCCGCCCGTAGCGGGCGAGCAGGGGGCCGAGCACCAGGATCGAGGCGCGCATGGTCTTGACCAGTTCGTAGGGCGCGGCGAAATCGTGGATGCGGGTGGGATCCACCTCGATGCGCATACGCTCGTCCAGGACCAGCTCGACCCCCATGCGCCCGAGCAGCTCCATGGTGGTGGTCACGTCCTGCAGGTGGGGGACGTTGCCGATGCGTACCGGACCGCTGGCCAGCAGGGTCGCGGCGAGGATCGGCAGGGCCGCGTTCTTGGCCCCGGCGATGCGTACCTCGCCGTCCAGCGCCTGACCACCGGTGATGTGTAGTTTGTCCATGCAGGGTCCCGTTCTGGCGCCGCCCCGACTGGGAAAGGCAAGAATGCGGACGCCGAAGTATACCCTCGGTGAGGCGGCAGGCCTATCCGTCGCGTGGCCCTGGCGGGGACGGGTCCGTTCTGCGCGTTTTTCCAGGCCACTCGCTGTCCTGTCCGGTGGCCGGTCTCGCGGCGCCCGACGTGGCTGGGTCCCGTCTGCAAGGAACCGGCCTGTAAGGACCACACCCCTGTCCTCTGGTAGACTGGTGCCCATGACGGATCACCGAAACCCCTATGCGCAATGACCCAAATCGCCCAGAACTATTCCCGGCAGTCAGGGTCAATGGCTGTAGATTCCGCTGACGGGGCGGCCCCCGGTGACGACTGAGGACGGTGCCCTCGATCAGGAACTGGTGCGCCGGGCCCAGGCGGGCGACCGCGCGGCCTTCGACCTGCTGGTGCGCAAATACCAGCAGAGGGTGGCCAATCTGGTGGCCCGCTATGTGCACGATGCGGGCGAGGTGATGGACGTGACCCAGGAGGCCTTCATCAAGGCCTATCGGGCCTTGCCCAGGTTCCGTGGCGACAGCGCCTTCTACACATGGTTGTATCGGATTGCCATCAACACGGCGAAGAACCATCTGGTGGCCCTCAACAGACGGCCGCCGGGCACCGATCTGGAGGCGGAGACCGCGGAGCAACTGGACCTGGGGACACGCCTGAGGGACATGGACACCCCGGAACACCTGGTGCTGACGGACGAGGTCGCGGCGACGGTGCGCCAAGCCATGGCAGACCTGCCCGAGGACCTGCGTACGGCGATCACCCTGCGCGAATTGGAGGGTCTGAGCTATGAGGAGATCGCTCAGGCCATGGGTTGCCCCATCGGCACGGTGCGTTCCCGCATCTTTCGGGCGCGGGATGCGATCGACAAACGGTTGCGGCCGTTGCTTGGGAATGACTGAAGGGCATCCCGAAGAATCGGGACGCCCGTGCGGGAAAGGGAGTTCCTGCCATTTTCGATCACGTCAAGTGATTGATAGAGGTGAGCAGACCGAAAATCGCATTTTCGGTCTGCGACGAGAAAAATTGCAGGGAGGGAATTTTTCGAGATCCCCTGAAGAGACCTGACGTAGAACACGAGCGAAGCCGACATGAACAACGAACGTGAACGTCTCTCGGCCCTGGTGGATCAGGAACTGGATCGGGACGAGATCGATCCGCTCCTGAGCCGGATCTGTGATCGTCCGGATCTCAGGGAGGCCTGGGATCGCTACCATCTGATCGGCGATGCCCTGCGTGGTGAATCCGGCGTCCTGCGGGGCCGCTCCATCGCCGACGGGGTCTGGGCGCGCCTGGAGTCGGAGGGGGGCGAAGCACTGGACGGGCCGCTCCCGCCGCCCCGTTCACACCCGGCCCCTCCAAAAGGCCGCCCTGCTTGGTTGCGCGCGAGTTACGGTTATTTCGCCCTGGCCGCATCGGTCCTGGGCCTGGCCGTGCTGGTGGGCCGTGGTGCCCTGATCCCCACGCCTTCGGAGCCCCTGCGCGTCGCCTCGGTCCCCGCGCCCCAATACCGATCCTATATGCGTGGCCACGAGGGTGACGGCTGGAATCTCGACGCGCCGCGGGTCGAACGCCGCCTGAATCGGTATCTCGATGCCCATCAGGCCTATTCGCCGGTGGGCCCCGTGAAGGGTGTCGTCCCCTATGTCAGCTTTGCGGGTTATGAACCCCATCACTGATCCGCGTTTCTGGATGCTTCTGCTCCTCGGCCTGTGGTTCGCCGCGCCGGGGCGGGCGGCGGAGGATGCCGCGGGCGATACCCGTCACTGGTTGCAACGCATGATTCAGGCCATGAACGGGTTGGCCTACGAGGGCACCTTCGTCTATCTGCATGGCGGCCGCCTGGAATCGCTCCGTATCGAGCATACCCCGGGGAGGGCGGAAGCGCGTGAGCGTCTGCTGAACCTCAATGGCCGTCCCCGGGAGATCCGGCGGGGGCGGCGCGGGGTGACCTGCATCACCCCCGGGGCCGGCGGGGTGAGTGTGGAGAAATGGGTGACGCCCGGGCTCGGCGGCTTTCTGAGGCTGGATTTCGAGCGGCTGGGCCGGAACTACCTGCTCCACCCCCTGGGCGACGACCGCATCGCCGGGCGTGAGGCCGTGGGGATCGGCATCATCCCCAGGGACCGCCTGCGTTATGGTTACCGCCTGTTTCTCGACCGGGCCAGTGGCCTGCCCCTGGAGATCGACCTGATGGATCCCAGGGCGCAGCCAATAGAACGCGTCATGTTCACCTCCCTGGAACTCGGGGAGGACGGCGCGGAGGCACATCCCAGCGGAGAGGAGATCCCGGCGGCCCAGGTGGAACACAAGGCCATCCTCATGCCAAGAGGAAAGCGGCGCTGGACGTTCGACCGACTTCCCCCCGGTTTCGAGGTGCGTATGCACGACGAATGGACCGACGACGCCGGAGGGCTCCTGGAACACTTTCTGGTGAGCGACGGACTGGCCTCGGTCTCGGTCTATGTGGAGCCGCTGCACGCGGGCGAGGAGGCCTTGCAGGGGGCCGCCCATCTGGGCGCGGTGCACGCCTGGGGCCGGCGGCTCGATGGATTCCAGATCACCGCGGTGGGCGAGACCCCGGCGGCGGCCGCGCGCCTGATCGCCGAGGCCCTGCGGCCGCTGGAGGAGCGTTGACATGATCGAAGAGACGGCCCTGGTGATCCGCAGCGGTCCGGGCTACGCCGAGGTGCGGCCCGGGAAACGCTCCGCCTGTGGCAGTTGCTCGGCCAAGGGCGGCTGCGGTACCGCCCTCGTGGCCGGCCTGCTCGGGCGCCGGCGCAACAATACCCTGCGCCTTGCCGACCCCCTGGGGACGCGCCCCGGAGAGCGCGTGGTCCTGGGGATCGACGAGGCCGCCATGGTGCGTGCGTCGTTGCTGCTGTACGGCCTGCCCCTGGTGACCCTGCTGGCCGGCATGATCGCTGGTCAGTCGCTGGCGGGCGAGGCCGGCGCCTTCGTCGGCGGCGGCTCGGCGTTCGCCGCCACGCTCCTTGGGCTGCGTCTGCGCGGGGTCGGGCGCTTCGCCCGTCCGGTGATCCTGCGCCGCGACCCCGCCGCATCTGTGTTCGCACCCACCGTCTCCATCCTCTGAGTATCTAGAGATCCCGCATATGACGCACTCCCCTGCCCGTTGGTTCGCCCTGTTCCTGATCTGGCCGCTCGCCTCGCTGGCCGACGGCCTGCCCGACTTTACCGGCCTGGTGAAGAAATACGCACCGGCGGTCGTGAACATCAGCACGGTGCAACACGAACGCCTTGGCCGTTTCCATCACTTCAATCTCCCCGATGTCCCCGAGGACAGCCCCCTCAAGGACTTCATCGACCGTTTCCTCGGCGACCGGGGGGGCGAGGGCGAAGACGGGGACGGGGGCGATATTCCCACCCGCTCGCTGGGTTCCGGGTTCTTCATCACCGCCGATGGCTACATCCTCACCAACCGCCACGTCGTGGACGGGGCCGAGGAGGTCATCGTGCGCACCAGCGACCGGCGCGAGTTCAAGGCCCGGCTGATCGGCGCCGACGAGCGCAGCGACGTGGCCCTCCTCAAGATCGATGCCAAGGACATGCCCGTGGCCCGGATCGGCAATTCCAAAGACCTGGAGGTGGGTGAATGGGTCCTGGCCATCGGCTCGCCCTTCGGCTTCGACCACTCGGTGACCGCCGGTATCGTCAGTGCCAAGGGGCGCAGCCTGCCCAACGAGAACTATATCCCCTTCATCCAGACCGACGTGGCCATCAATCCCGGAAACTCCGGTGGGCCCTTGATCGACATGGACGGTGAGGTGGTGGGCGTCAACGCCCAGATCTACAGCCGCACCGGCGGTTTCATGGGGCTCTCCTTCGCCATCCCCATCGAACTGGCCATGAACGTGGCCAGGCAATTGCGTACCCAGGGCCATGTCACCCGGGGTTGGCTCGGGGTCATGATCCAGGACCTCACCCGCCCCCTGGCCGACTCCTTCGGCCAGGACCGGCCGCGCGGCGCGCTGGTGGCCAAGGTCCTGCCGGACAGTCCGGCCCTGAAGGCCGGTCTCCAGGTGGGCGACGTGATCCTCAGCTTCAACGGCCACGCCATCGCCACCTCCTCCGAGCTGCCGCCCTTGGTGGGATCGGCGCCGGTGGACAAGGCGGCCGATCTGGAGGTCCTGCGCGCGGGCAAACGCCTCCATGTCCAGGTCACCATCGGTGAACTCCCAGAGGAGGTCGCGGCCGCCGGGGGTGGACACGGCAGCCACAAGGCCATGCCCCAGGCCGCCGGGCGCCTGGGGCTCAGCGTCCGCGATCCCAGCGCGGAGGAGCGCAAGGCCCTGGGTCTGGGGGCGGATACCGGCGGGGTGCTGGTCACCCATGTGGGGCCGGGCGCCGCGCGCCGGGCCGGGATCCGGCGGGGCGATCTGATCCTGATGCTGGCCAACCGCACCGTCAGCGATGCCAAGGCCTTCCACCGGCAGGTGGAGGCCCTGCCGGCGGGTCGGCCGGTGGCGGTGCTCATCCAGCGCCAGGACGGGCGCTTGTTCCTGCCCGTGGAGGTCCCCGGGAAGTGACGCACCGGGGCCCGGTCCTCTATTACCGGCATGGCTGCCACCTGTGCGAGGACATGCGCAAGGGTCTCGACGCGGCCGGCATCGGGTACCGTCTGGTGGACATAGACGCCGACCCCCGCTTACGGGAGGCCTATGGCGAACGGGTCCCGGTGTTGGCGGACGCGACGGGCGGGGAGTTGTGTGCGTTCTTTCTCGACGACGCCGTGCGCGAGCGCCTCCGATCGCGGTGAGTTGACGAGATGTTGGAACCGGAAGACGCGCTTGCCCGGTTTCTTGATCTGCAACGATCTGTTTAAGGTATGTTCCGGATGGGTGGAAGGGGGTAGAATGGCCGCTGCACGATCTCCGGACCATCCATACCGTTTTGTCGCTCCCGGTTGCCGTCGTGGCCGGCAGCATCCCCGTCTTCGGGTAGAGGGCATCGTGGTAGGGTGGAGATGCCCAAAACCATTCCACACCCACTCATCGAGCGATCGAAGACCATGTCCGTCTGCAAGCAATTCAACCCCCTGGGTTTCGCCCTCCTGGCGTGGCTCGGCACCGCCCCGGCCCTGGCCGGGGTCACCCCGGTGGATTTCCGCCTCGACACCACCCGGCAACTGTACGACGTCTGCGCCGCCGTCGAGGGCAGCCGCTATTTTCCCGCGACGCGCTATGTCTGCCGTGGGTTCATCGAGGGCGCGGTGGAATACCACGATGCCGTCACCGAGCGTAAGGACCTGAAGCGCCTGGTGTGCTATCCCCCGACCGCCACCATCGAGGACGCCCGCCAGGCCTTCGTGCACTGGGCCGAGGTGCACATCGAGGACGGTAATCTGATGTCGGAGGCCCCGGTGGTGGGGCTCATGCGGGCGCTGGCCCAGCACTACCCCTGCGCATCCTGACCCCGACGGAGTTCGCACCATGCACAAGACGATCACTACCGTGGTGGCCCTGGTGGCCGCCCTCTCCCTCAATGGCTGTATGCAGTCCAACACCTCGAAGGGCGCGGCCCTCGGCACCGCCACCGGCGCCCTCGTCGGCTCCATGTCCGGTAGCTGGGGCCGGGGGGCCTTGATCGGGGCCGGGGTGGGCGCCCTGGGCGGTTACATCGTGGATCAGCACGAGCGCAAGAAGTGAGCGCCGGGGCTGCCTGGACGCAGCTCCTCGCCGCCGGGGTCTGTGAATGGGGCTGGCCGGTGGGGCTCAAACTGGGCTGGTCCGCCGGCGTGGCCCATTATGGTTGGCTTGCCTTCGCCCTGGTCTCCATGGTGGCGAGTGGCGCCTTGCTGCTCCTCGCCCAACGCACCATCCCTATGGGCACGGCCTATGCCGTGTGGACGGGTACGGGCGCGGTCGGGGCCTTCGTCCTCGGTATCCTGCTGTTCGGCGAAGCGGCCAGCACCGCCCGTTTCTTCTTCGTGGGCCTGATCGTGGCCGGGATCGTCGGCCTCAAGATGGCCTCGGCCTGAGCCGCGAGGGGATGCCGGTTGGAGAGGCGAAACACCCGCCGCCTGTCTCCCGGGAAGTGTGCCGGTCTTGTGGATGAATAGCCCGCGGGAGCCGATGCGGCCCTGGGTTGCCCCGATCCTGCTGCTTTGCCTCTGGGGCCTGGCCGGTTGTGACGACGGTCCCTGGAACGACCCCTATCCGGCTTCGGAGGCGGGCCGGGCCATCTACTATTCCGCCTTCACCGAGCGTCCCAAGCACCTGGACCCGGCGCGTTCGTACAGCGCCAACGAATACCAGTTCATCGCCCAGATCTACGAGCCGCCGTTGCAGTACCATTTCCTGCTGCGTCCCTACCGGTTGGTGCCGCGTACCCTGGAGAGGGTCCCCGCACCCCGGTATCTGAACGCCGCGGGGGAGCCCCTGCCGCCTGATGCGCCGGAGGCGGAGGTGGCCTTCACCGACTACCTGTTGCAATTGCGGCCGGGGATCCATTATCAACCCCATCCGGCCTTCGCCCGGGACGCGCAGGGGGGCTATCTCTACTATCCGCTCGCCCCGGGGATACGCGACGGCCTGCACAGCCCCGCCGATCTGCCGGTGACCGGCACCCGGGAGCTGACCGCCGCGGACTATGCCTATGAGATCAAGCGCTTGGCGGTGCCCTGGCTGCATTCGCCCATCGCCGGCCTCATGGGTGAGCACATCCAGGGGTTCGCCGACTTCAGCGAGCGGGTGCGCGGCCTGCGCCCCCGACCCGGAGAGTGGCTGGACCTGCGCGAGATCCCCATGCGCGGGGTGCGGGTGGAGGGGCGCTACCGCCTGCGTATCCGCATCCGCGGAAAGTACCGCCAGTTCCTCTACTGGCTGGCCATGCCCTTCTTCGCCCCCATGCCCTGGGAGGCCGACCGGTTCTATGCCCAGCCGGGCCTGAAGGAGCGCAACATCAGCCTGGATTGGTTCCCGGTGGGCACCGGGCCCTACCGGCTCACGGAGAACAACCCCAACCTGCGCATGGTCCTGGAACGCAATCCCCATTTCCATCGGGAGACCTATCCCGCGGAGGGGATGCCCGGGGATCGCGCGGCGGGCCTGCTGGCCGACGCCGGGCGGCCGTTGCCCTTCGTGGACAAGGCGGTCTACAGCCTGGAGAAGGAGAACATCCCCTATTGGAACAAGTTCCTCCAGGGCTACTACGACGCCTCGGGGATCGGTTCCGACAGCTTCGATCAGGCCATCCGGTTCGGCGCCGGCGGGGAGGCGCGCCTGACCCCGGCCCTGAAGGCCAAGGGGATCCGTCTGACCACGGCGGTCACCACCTCCATCTATTACTTCGGCTTCAACATGAAGGATCCGGTGGTGGGCGGTTACGGCAGACGGGCACGCCTGCTGCGCCGGGCGGTGGCCATCGCCCTGGACTACGAGGAATACATCTCCATCTTCGCCAACGGCCGCGGCCGGGTGGCCCAGGGGCCGATCCCGCCGGGGATCTTCGGGTACCGCGAGGGCGAGGCGGGCATAGACCCCTACGTGTATACCTGGGCCGGGGGCCGGGCGCAGCGGCGCTCCATCGCCGAGGCCCGCGCCCTGCTCGCCCGGGCGGGCTATCCGGGGGGGCGCGACCCGGCCACCGGGCGGCCCCTGGTGCTCTACTACGATACCCCGGCGAGCGGTCCGGACGGCAAGGCGCGCCTGGCCTGGATGCGCAAGCAGTTCGCCCGCCTGGGGATCCAACTGGTGGTGCGGGCGAGCGACTACAACCGCTTCCAGGAGAAGATGCGCAAGGGCACCGCGCAGACCTTCAGTTGGGGCTGGAACGCCGACTATCCCGACCCGGAGAACTTCCTGTTCCTGCTCTACGGCCCCAACGGCAAGGTGGATCACGGCGGTGAGAACGCGGCCAACTATGCCCGTCCGGAGTTCGACCGCCTGTTCGAACGGATGCGCAACCTCGACGACGGCCCCGAGCGTCAGGCCCTCATCGACCGGATGCTGGAGATCGCCCGCCGCGACGCCCCCTGGGCCTGGGGTTACTATCCGGTGGCCTACAGCCTCAGCCACGCCTGGCTCGGCAATGCCAAGCCCAATCTCATGGCCAACGACACCCTCAAGTACCGGCGCATAGATCCGCGCCTGCGGGCGGCGTCGCGCAGGGCCTGGAACCCGCCGCTCCTCTGGCCCCTGGGCCTCGCCCTGGCGGCCTTGGTGGCGGCCCTGCTGCCGGCCTTGCGCCTCTATCGCCGGCGCGAGCGGGAGACCGCGCGATGAGCGCCTATCTGCTGCGCCGGGTGCTCTACGCCATCCCCATCCTCATCGGCGTGAATCTGCTTACCTTCGTATTGTTCTTCGTGGTCAACAGCCCGGACGACATGGCGCGCATGCACCTGGGGGTGAAACGGGTGACCCCGGCCGCCATCGAGGAGTGGAAGCGGGAGCGCGGTTACGACCGGCCGCTGCTCTACAACGAGCGGGGCGAGGGCCTGGCGCGTTTCACCGATACCATCTTCTTCCAGAAGTCGCTGGCCCTGTTCCGCTTCGACTTCGGCACCTCCGACAGCGGGCGCGACATCGGCTACGACATCTCCCAGCGCATGTGGCCGAGCCTCGCCATCGCCGTGCCCACGCTGTTGGTGGGGCTCGCCCTCAACGTCACCCTGGCCCTGACCCTGGTCTTCTTCCGTGCCACCTACGTGGATTTCTGGGGGCTGGTGGGCCTGGTGGCGCTGATGTCCATCTCCGGCCTGTTCTATATCATCGGCGGCCAGTACCTGGTGGGAAAACTGCTCCATCTGGTGCCCATCTCCGGCTACGACACGGGCCTCGCGGCGGCCAAGTTCCTGATCCTGCCGGTGGTGGTGGGGGTGGTGAGCGGCATCGGCTCCGGGGGGCGCTGGTATCGCACCCTGTTCCTGGAGGAGGTGGGCAAGGACTATGTGCGCACCGCCCGCGCCAAGGGCCTGGGAGAGGCGCGGGTGATGTTCGGACACGTCTTCCGCAACGCCCTGATCCCCATCCTCACCGGGGTGGTGGTGATCCTGCCCCTGTTGTTCATGGGCTCTCTCATCGTCGAGTCCTTCTTCGGCATCCCCGGCCTCGGCTCCTACACCATCGACGCCATCCAGCGCCAGGACTTCGCCATCGTCCGGGCCATGGTCTTCCTGGGCTCGGTGCTCTATATCCTGGGCCTGATCCTCACCGACATCTCCTATACCCTGGTGGACCCGCGGGTGAGGCTGGAATGATGGTGGTGCTGTGGACCGACGCCCTGCTCTGGCTGGTGTTCGCCCTGGGCCTGGGCTATGGCCTGTACGCGGCGCGCCGTCCCCACTTGCGCGCCCCCTGGCGGCGGGTGGTCCGTTCCCGCACCGCCCTGGCGGCGGCGGTGGTCCTGGCCGCCTACGCCGTCGTCGGGCTCCTGGACTCCATCCATCTGCGTGCCGGGCCCCGCGATCAGGGCCCCTATGCCGGAGAGGTGGTGAGCCTCCTGGACCGCCTCCTGACCCCCCTGCGTGTCCACCAGGAGAAGACCTATGCGGCGCCCTTCGCCCTGCATCTCTATGCCCGGGAGACCGTGCAAGGGCCCGATGGCCGGCCGCTGCGGACCTGGCCGCGCCTGAGATGGGCGCCCGAGGGGGTGGACGAGGCGCACAAGGCCGGGCATATCCTGCGCCTGGCCCTGAAGGGGGTCCTCTGGGGCCTGATGGCCTGGCTGGCCTTCTGGGGCCTGCTGGCGGCGGCCCTGGCGCGGGTGCGGCGGGCCACCTTCGGCGGGACCGCCCGGCGCCTGGTGCGCGGCGGCGACCCCGTGCCCTGGCCGACGCTGTTGGGCACGGCGGCCCTGGTCCTGGTGGTGGCCGGGGTGCTCGCCGCCTGGGCGCCTCACTATCACGTCCTGGGGACCGACAAGGTGGGCGAGGACGTGCTCTATCAGGCCCTCAAGAGCGTCCGCACCGGGATCGTCATCGGCACCCTCACCACCCTGGTGATGCTGCCCGCGGCCATCCTCCTGGGGATCGCCGCCGGCTATTTCCGCGGCTGGGTGGACGATGTCATCCAGTACGTCTACACCACCCTGAGTTCCATCCCCGGGGTGCTGCTGATCGCCGCCGCGGTGCTCATGCTGCAGATCTACATGAGCAACCACCCCGGTGAGTTCGACAGCCTGGTGCGGCGCGCGGACCTGCGCCTGTTGTTCCTGTGCCTGATCCTGGGGATCACCAGTTGGACCACCCTCTGTCGCTTGCTGCGCGGCGAGACCCTGAAGCTGCGCGACCAGGACTACGTGCAGGCCGCCCACGCCTTCGGGGTGGCCCATTTCACCATCATCGCCCGCCATATCCTGCCCAACGTCCTGCACATCGTCCTCATCACCCTGGTCCTGGACTTCTCCGGCCTGGTCCTGGCCGAGGCGGTCCTGTCCTACGTCAACATCGGCGTGGACCCCACGATGAACTCCTGGGGCAACATGATCAACGGCGCGCGTCTGGAACTGGCCCGCGAGCCCATGGTCTGGTGGTCCCTGGCCGCCGCCTTCCTGTTCATGTTCGGCCTGGTGCTGGCCGCCAACCTGCTCTCGGACGTGGTGCAGGCGGCCTTCGACCCGCGCACCCGGGGGGCGCGGCGGTGACCGCCCCGGCCCTCGTGGTGCGCGACCTCTCGGTGTCCGTGGGCGGCAGCCGGGTGGTGGACGGCGTGGACCTGGAGGTGGCCGCGGGCGAGACCTTCGCCCTGCTCGGGGAGTCGGGGTGCGGCAAGTCCATGACCGCCCTGGCCCTGATGCGCCTGTTGCCCCCCGGGGGGCGGGTGCGCTCCGGCTCGGTGCGGCTGGACGGCGAGGAACTCCTGGATCTGCCGGAGTACGCCATGCGCGGCGTGCGCGGCGGGCGCCTGGGGATGATCTTTCAGGAACCCCAGACCTCCCTCAACCCGGTGCTGCGGGTGGGCGATCAGATCGCCGAGGCGGCGCGTCTGCACGATCCCGCGGCCGATCCCCGGCGGCGCGCCGTGGAGCTGCTCGCCGCGGTGGGTATTCCCGATCCGGAACGGCGGGTACGCGAGTTTCCACACCAACTCTCCGGGGGCATGAAGCAGCGGGTGATGATCGCCATGGCCCTGGCCGGCCGCCCGCGCCTGTTGATCGCCGACGAACCCACCACCGCCCTGGATGTGACCATTCAGGCCCAGGTCCTGGACCTCCTGGCGGACCTGCGGCGCGAGACCGGCATGGCGATGATGCTCATCACGCACGATCTCGGGGTGGTGGCGGAGAGCGCCGGGCGCCTCGCCATCATGTATGCGGGGCAGATCCTGGAGAGCGCCCCGGTGGGGGCCTTCTTCGCCGCCCCCGCGCATCCCTATGGGCGCATGTTGTTGGCCGCCCTGCCCACGGGCGAGCGCCGCGGCGGCCACCTGGCCGCCATCGAAGGCCGGGTGCCGTCCCCGGACGAGGCACTCCAGGGCTGTCGTTTCGCCCCGCGCTGTCCCCAGGCGGAGGCGCGTTGTCATCGGCAGCCCCCGGACTGGCACCCGGTCGGCCCCGGGCATCGGGTGCGCTGCCATCTGTGGGCGCAGGGGGGGCACGGGGCGCATGTCGATGTGCCCGTGGCGAAGGGCCCCGGCGCGGAGGAGGGCGCTGCCGCCCCCCTGCTGGAGACGCAGGGGTTGCAGGTCCATTTCCCCATCCGCAAGGGCCTGTTGAAGCGGGTCGTGGGCCGGGTGCGGGCGGTGGACGGTATCGACCTGCACCTCGACGCGGGGCGCACCCTCGCCCTGGTGGGGGAATCGGGCTGCGGCAAGACCACCTGCGGCAAGGCCCTGCTGCAACTGATCCGGCCCACGGGTGGGCGGGTCCTGTACCGGGGGCGGGACCTGGCGGCCCTCAGCGGACGCGCGTTACGCCCCTTCCGGCGTGAACTCCAGATCGTGTTTCAGGACCCCTTCGCCGCCATGAACCCGCGCATGCTGGTGGGGGACATCGTGGCCGAGGGCCTCGTCGCCCAGGGCCTGGCGAAGGACCGCGCGGAACGTCGGGCACGGGTGGCGGAACTCCTGGAACGGGTGGGGATCGCCCCCGAGGCCGCGGCCCGTTACCCGCACGAGTTCTCCGGCGGTCAGCGCCAGCGCATCTGCATCGCCCGCGCCCTGGCGGTGGAACCCCGCCTGATCGTCTGCGACGAGCCCACCAGCGCCCTGGACGTGTCCGTGCAGGCACAGATCCTCAATCTGCTCCACGACCTCCAGACCGGCCTCGGCCTGGCCTATCTGTTCATCACGCACGACATCTCGGTGGTGGCCTACCTGGCCCATGAGGTGGCGGTGATGTACCTGGGCCGCATCGTCGAGCGCGGGCGGGTGGAGGCGGTGTTGGCGGCGCCCCTGCACCCCTACACCCGCGCCCTGCTCTCCGCGGTCCCGGAGCCCGATCCCGCCTCGCGGCGCCAGCGCATCCACCTGGAGGGGGACATGCCCTCGCCGGCGGACCCTCCCGGCGGCTGCCACTTTCACCCCCGCTGCCCCGAGGCCGACGCCCGTTGCGCGCGGGAATATCCGCCGTTGCGCACCCTCTCGTCCGGGCGGGTGGTGGCCTGCCATCACGTGCCGGATGGATAGGGCTAGAGAATCCGTGGCGCTGTCCCCGTCAGCTCCGCGGCGTTGATCAGGGTCATGTTCTCGTCCCCCATCGCCATCGCATAGACGCCGTGCCTGGTCAGGTAGTTGACCACGTCTTCGCCCAGATACAGGGAGGAGAAGACCGGCACCAGGATCTTGCCCCGGTATTCGGGAAAGTAGTCGCCGAGTTCCGGCAGCACCTTCAGGAAGGCGTCGATGTATTCGATGGCCGGGTTGGATTTGGTTTCATCGATGATCACCCGGTCGCCACAGACCGCGATCAGGTCGAACTCGCGGCGTTTTTCCGGGTCTCGCTTGTTGCGTACCTGGCGTCGTACCATGAAGTCGTCCAGCCGTTCGCAACCGAGCGACTGCCGGGCAATACGGGGAAGATTCGGGGCCACGATATCCTCCACCAGGGTGCCGAGCTTGTTGGCCAGATCGCCCCACTTCCGGTTCCAGGCCTTGCGGTCCTCTTCGGCGCGCCTGCGGTCTTCGTCTGCGCGCTTGCGATCCTCCTCGGCGCGCTTGCGGTCTTCGTCTGCGCGTTTGCGATCCTCCTCGGCGCGCTTGCGGTCTTCCTCGGCGCGTTTGCGGTCCTCTTCGGCACGCAAGCGGTCCTCCTCCGCGCGTCCCTCCATTCGGTCCATCAGCTGCTCCAGGCGATCCAGCCGTTTCATCCCGCGGTCGTTCTCCAGGACGATCCGGCCGAGCATCACCTCGATACGGTCGAAGCGTTCCTCTGTGGGATCCATAGTCGCCTCACATATAGTGTGTATCATCCCGATATACCCGTCGCCCATGGAGTCTCAGTTTTTCGGGGTGGTTCCTCGTACCCTGGGGCGAGGCGCGCAGGCGGGTCATAGCAGGGACCATGGCAGGTCTTCGCAACGACGCTCCAGGGTAAGAGGGGCGGCCGCAGTGGCTGAAATCCATCGGGTGCGACGGGTATAGTGTAGCGTATGGCGGTGTCGCATAGGGCCGGCCCGGATGCGACGGCCAGGGGATACGCTTCATGGAGAAGTCGGATCGGCCGGTGGGGCGCCCCAGCCCCCACCCCCGGGCGTCAGGATGCGCACCCGCTCCCCCGCTTCCAGGCGGATCCGGCCCTTGCCCCCCAGGTAGAGGACGCGGCCGTCGCGGCGGATGGCCAGGTTGCAGCCGGTGGCGCCGGGGCCGCCGCCGGCCATGCCGTAGGGGGCGAACACCCGCCGCTCGGAGAGGATGGAGACCTCCATGGGCTCCAGAAATTCGATCTCCCGGATCAGGCCGTCACCGCCGCGCCAGTGGCCGGCGCCGCCGGAGCCGCGGCGCAGGGAGAACTCCCGTACCAGTACCGGGTAGCGCCGTTCCAGGGTCTCGGCGTCGGTGATGCGGGTGTTGGTCATGTGGGTGTGGACGCCGGACTGTCCGTCCCAGCCGGGCCCGGCACCGGCGCCGCCGCCGATGGTCTCGTAGTAGCCGAAGCGCCGGTCGCCGAAACTGAGGTTGTTCATGCAGCCCTGGGAGGCGGCGGCCACGCCGAAGGCCTTGAGGACCACGTCCACCACCCGCTGGCTGGTGAGGACGTTGCCGCCCACCACCGCCGCCTCGGGGGCGGGGGCGAGCAGGCTGCCCGGGGGCAGGTGGATGCGGATAGGGACGAGGCAACCCTGGTTCAGGGGCAGGTCGCGTTCGATCAGGCAGCGCAGACAGTAGAGGATGGCCGAGCGGGTCACCGCGGGCGGGGCATTGAGGTTTCCCCAGATCTCGGGGCCGGTGCCGGAGAAGTCGAACAGGGCATCGCCGGTCTGTGGGTCTATGGCCAGGCGCAGGCGGATGAGAGAGCCGTCGTCGAGCCGGTCCTCGGCCTCGATGGCGTCGCCCGGGCCGAGGTGGTGGCGTGCGGCCAGGTCCCGCAGGCGTTCCCGCACCGCCGCCTCGGCGGCCGCCTGCACATGCCCCATGTAGGCCTGGACCACATCGAGTCCATGCTTGTCCACCATCTCCAGGACCCCTTCCACCCCGCGCCGGTTGGCGGCCACCTGGGCCGCCAGGTCGGAGAGGTTGTCGGCGGGGCGGCGGGCGGGTCCACCCTCGGGCGGATGGGTGAGGAGTTCGAGCAGGGCCCCGTCCTGGAAGCGGCCGGCACGGACCAGCTTGAAGGATTCCACCGCCACCCCCTCTTCGCTCAGGCGCCGGGAATGGGGCGGCATGGAGCCGGGGGAGATGCCGCCGACGTCGGCATGGTGCCCGCGGTTGGCCACCCAGAAGATGATCCGGTCGGCATCGAACACCGGGGTGACGACGGTGATGTCGGGCAGGTGACTGCCGCCCGCGGCCGGGTGGTTGCTCATCAGCACGTCGCCGGGGGCGATGTCCGGGTGCAGGCGGATCTGCGCCTGCACCGCCTCGCTCATGGCCCCCAGGTGGACCGGCACGTGGGGGGCGTTGGCCACCAGCCGGCCGGCCGGGTCGAACAGGGCGCAGGAGAAGTCCAGGCGCTCCTTGATGTTGGTGGAGAGGGCGGTCTTCTGCAGGCGCCGGCCCATCTGCTCGGCGATGGACATGAACAGGTTTCCGAACACCGACAGGCGCACCGGGTCCACCCGGGTGTCGCCGTGCGCCCGCGGCGGGGCGCCCACTTCGATCTCCAGGTCGCCGTAGGGGTCCAGACGGGCGGTACAGCCGGGTTCCACCAGGATACTGGTGCCTTCCTGGACGATCAGGGCGGGACCGGGGACGCACTGCCCCGGGGCCAGGGCGTCGAGGGCATAGAGGGGGGTATCGAGTGTCCCCTGGGAGAAGGTCACAGGGCGTCGGGCGAGGGGACGTGCGGGGGGGCGGCCGTCAGGCAGGGGGGAGCGGGCGAGGCCGGGCGCGCGGCCCAGGGCGCGCACCCGCAGGTCGTCCACCTGGATGGGGCGGTCGGGGAGGACAAAACCGAACTCCCGCTCGTGGCGGGCCAGGAAGCGGGCGGCAAAGTCGCCGTCTGGCGGCTCTTCCACCATCAACTGGGTGTCCGTGCCCTGATAACGCAGGTTCAGATAACGCTGGACCTCCACCGATCCGGGGCCGAATCCCCGCGCCTCCAGGGCACGTACGCACTCGCCGGCGAGGTCGTCCAGGCCGCGCCGCAGATCGCCGACGTCCCCGGCCCGGTAGACCCCCGCCGCCGGGCGTTGGGCCTCCTGCACCACCTCGGCCAGGCCCAGCCCGTAGGCCGAGAGGATGGGGGCGAAGCGGTGGATGAAGACCCGGCGCATACCCAGGCTGCGGGCCACGGCACAGGCGTGCTGGGGGCCCGCCCCGCCGAAGGTGGCGAGCACATGTTCGGCGGCGTCGAAACCACGCAGGGCCGAGACCTCGCGGATCGGACGCACCATCACCTCGTTGGCCACCTCGACGAAGCCCAGGGCCACGGCCTCGATGCTCAGGCGCGGACGCCCCTGGCGGGCATAGTGGCGGTTCACCTCGGCGGTGATCGCGGCGAACGCGGCGCGCGCCGCCTCCAGGTCCAGGGGCTGATCCTCCCCGGGGCCGAAGATGGCCGGGAAGAAGTCGGGCTGGATGCGCCCGAGCACCAGATTGGCGTCGGTGAGGGCCAGATGGCCGCCCTTGCGGTAGCAGACCGGACCCGGGTGGGCGCCGGCCGACTCGGGCCCCACCAGGAACAGGCCGTCCTGGAAGAACAGGCGGCTGCCGCCCCCCGCGGCCACGGTGCGGATGTCGAGTTGGGGGGCCTGGATGCGCACCCCGGCGATCTGGTTCTCGAACGCCAGCTCCAGGTCGCCGCCGTAACGGGAGACATCGGTGGAGGTGCCGCCCATGTCGAAGCCGATCAGCGGGCGGTCTCCGCAGTGTTCGCGGGTGGTGCGGGCGTAGCCCACCACCCCGCCGGCGGGACCCGAGAGGATGGCACGGCTGCCGCTGAAGTCGTCGGCCCCGGCGAGGCCGCCGTCGGACTGCATGAACCACAGCCGTGTGTCCTTCAGGTGGTCGCTGAAGCCCCGGCGAAAGCCCTGCACGTAGGCGCGGATGGCGGGGGTGAGATAGGCGTCCACCAAGGTGGTGTCGGCGCGCGGCAGGAGCCGGGTGCGGGGCATGACCTCGCTCGACAGGGAGATCTGGGTGAACCCCAGTTCCCGCGCCAGGGCGCCCACCCGGCGTTCGTGGCCCGGCCAGGCGTAGGCATGCATGAAGACCACCGCAAGGGCCTCGATTCCGCGCTCGCGCAGGGCCGCCAGGCGGGGGCGCAGGGCCTCGCTGTCCAGGGGCCGGAGGATCTCGAAACGCTCCCCGCTGACGCCCGTCACCACTTCGCCCCGGGGCGTCGCCCCCGGGCGCAGCAGGCGGATGCGTTCGTCCACCTCCTCCACCTCCCGGTGCAGGGGTTCGGGGCGCCGGGCGCGCAGGTCGAAGAGCTGTGGGCGGCTCTGATCGCCGATGCGCAGGGCATCGCCGAGGCCGCGGGTGACGAGCAGGGCGCAGGGCGCGCCCTTGCGTTCCAGGAGGGCGTTGGTGGCCACCGTGGTGCCCATGCGGATCTCTTCGATCAGGCGGCCGTCGATCTCTTCGGCGTCCGCGGCCAGGGCGCCGGTGGCCACCAGCACCCGGCGGATGCCCTCACGCGGGGCGTCGGGGTAGTTGTCCGGGTCCTCGGAGAGGAGCTTGAGGGCCATGAAGCCGGGCTCGGCGTCGAACTCGGCATAGACGTCGGTGAAGGTGCCGCCGCGGTCGATGGCGAAACGGAAACGGGTGGGTGGATGCGGCATTCGAGAGGTCCGGTACGGTTGTCCCCGTCACCCGCGGGAGGCGGGTGAAGGCCGGAAGGCCCGCGGAGACGAGGGTGGAAAACAGAACGGCCTGTAGGTCTATGGGTCGGGTCGAGATCGCACACCGAGGTGTCCGCGGCCAGGTGGACGGCCCTGCAGCCGAGTCACGGAAAATGGCCTTGGACAGGAGGGGACATGGCCTCCCGTGGCGGGCCGGCATCGGTCGTGACGGGAAGGCAGTGGAGATCTGCCGAAGGGAGGAGAACGATCTCACGAGACATCAAAACCTATTATACCCGCCACGCATGGGTTGTTGGCCACTGCGGCGCCCCTGCGGGACATGGAGACTGCTCTCCATGGTTCTCACTGTGGTTCGCCTCCGCGCCTTGCCCGGGCGCACGAGGAAGGCCCTCGAGGTAGCGAGGGGTGGCGCAGGGAGGTGCCGTCTGCCGGGCAGAGGATGGGAACCACGCCCAACGTCTGGAAGGGGTTCGGGAACACTGCACCCACCGTATCTCCTGCCGATGGTGGGTTGGCCAGGGGGGGCAAACGGGGGACCCAACCGAAAGATTCACGGACATCGGTTGAAAATCCCCTCGCTCCCCCCATCTCCCCGGAAGCAACCTTATTCAACCCGGAGTAATCCCCATGCGGATGGACAAACTGACGAGCAAATTCCAGGCCGCCCTGGCCGAGGCGCAGAGCCTCGCGGTGGGGCGCGATCATCAATTCATCGAGCCCGTACACCTCATGGCCGCCCTGCTCGACCAGGAAGGCGGCACCGTGCGCAGCCTCCTGACCCAGGCCGATGTCAACATCAAACAGTTGCGGGTGGCCCTGGACGAGGCCCTGGATCACCTGCCGAGCGTGGAGGGCGCCCCGGGCGAGGTGCACATCTCCAATGACCTGGGGCGGGTGCTCAACGTCACCGACAAGCTCGCCCAGCAGCGCAAGGACGCCTATATCTCCTCTGAACTCTTCGTCCTCGCGGCGGTGGAGGACAAGGGCCAGATCGGCGAGATCCTGCGCAAGGCGGGCGCCACCAAGGGGGCCATCGAGCGCGCCATCGAGAACATCCGCGGCGGCCAGAGCGTGGACGATCCCAATGCCGAGGATCAGCGCCAGGCCCTGGAGAAGTACACCATCGATCTCACCGGGCGCGCCGAGCAGGGCAAGCTGGATCCGGTGATCGGCCGTGACGACGAGATCCGGCGCACCGTGCAGATCCTCCAGCGCCGCACCAAGAACAACCCGGTGCTCATCGGCGAGCCCGGGGTGGGTAAGACCGCCATCGTCGAGGGCCTGGCCCAGCGCATCGTCAACGGCGAGGTGCCCGAGGGTCTGCGCCAGAAGCGCATCCTCTCCCTGGACATGGCCGCCCTGATCGCGGGGGCCAAGTTCCGCGGCGAGTTCGAGGAGCGTCTCAAGGCGGTGCTCAACGACATCGCCAAGTCCGAAGGCAACATCATCCTGTTCATCGACGAGATCCACACCATGGTGGGGGCGGGCAAGGCCGAGGGGGCCATGGACGCCGGCAACATGCTCAAGCCGGCCCTGGCCCGGGGCGAGCTGCACTGTATCGGCGCCACCACCCTGGACGAGTACCGCAAGTACATCGAGAAGGACGCGGCCCTGGAGCGCCGCTTCCAGAAGGTGATCATCGATGAGCCCTCGGTGGAGGACACCGTGGCCATCCTGCGTGGCCTCAAGGAGCGTTACGAGGTCCATCACGGGGTCGAGATCACCGATTCCGCCATCGTCTCCGCGGCCACGCTCTCGCACCGCTACATCACCGACCGCCAGTTGCCCGACAAGGCCATCGACCTGATCGACGAGGCCGGCGCCCAGATCCGCATGGAGATCGACTCCATGCCCGAGGAGATGGACCGCCTCAACCGCCGGCTGATCCAGCTCAAGATCGAGCGCGAGGCCCTCAAGAAGGAGACCGACGAGGCCTCCAAGCGCCGCCTCAAGGACCTGGAGGACGAGATCGCCCGCCTGGAGCAGGAGTTCTCGGAACTGGAGGAGGTCTGGAAGAGCGAGAAGGCCGCCCTCCAGGGCACCACCCACATCAAGGAGGCCCTTGACCGGGCGCGGGTGGAGCTGGAGGCCGCGCAGCGCGCCGGCAACCTCCAGCGCATGGCCGAGATCCAGTACGGCACCATCCCCAAGCTGCAACAACAATTGGAGTCGGCGATGCAGGCGGAGACCCAGGAGACCCGCCTGTTGCGTAACAAGGTGACCGAGGAGGAGATCGCCCAGATCATCTCCAAGTGGACCGGCATCCCGGTCTCCAAGATGCTCGAAGGCGAGAAGGAGAAGCTGCTCCACATCGAGGACGAGCTGCGGAAACGGGTGGTGGGCCAGGACGAGGCCATCTCCGCGGTGGCCAATGCCATCCGCCGCGCCCGGGCCGGCCTCTCGGACCCCCACCGGCCGAACGGCTCCTTCCTCTTTCTGGGCCCCACCGGGGTGGGCAAGACCGAGTTGTGCAAGACCCTGGCCGACTTCCTGTTCGACACCGAAGAGGCCATGGTACGCATCGACATGTCGGAGTTCATGGAGAAGCACTCGGTGGCGCGCCTCATCGGCGCCCCTCCGGGCTACGTGGGCTACGAGGAGGGCGGATACCTCACCGAGGCGGTGCGGCGCAAGCCCTACAGCGTCATCCTCCTGGACGAGGTGGAGAAGGCCCATGCGGACGTCTTCAACGTCCTCTTGCAGGTCCTGGACGATGGCCGCCTCACCGACGGCCAGGGGCGCACCGTGGACTTCCGCAACGCCATCATCGTCATGACCTCCAACCTGGGCTCCCAGCTCATCCAGGAGATGGCCCGGACCAACGACTATCAGGCCATGAAGACGGCGGTGCTCGAGGTGGTGGGCCAGCACTTCCGTCCGGAGTTCATCAATCGTCTGGACGACATCGTGGTCTTCCATCCGCTCCAGCGCGAGCAGATCCGCGTCATCGCCCGGATCCAGATCGACTATCTGGCCCGGCGGCTGCGCGAGCGCGAGATGGAGATCTACGTGGACGAGGCCGCCCTGGACTTCCTGGGCGAGGCCGGCTTCGATCCGGTGTACGGGGCGCGGCCCCTCAAGCGGGCGATCCGCCAGTACCTGGAGAATCCGCTGGCCGAGGCCATTCTCAGTGGCCGTTTCGGGCCGGGGGACGGCATCCAGGTGATCCGTTCGGGCGAGGGCCTCGGATTCGAGAAGGTGGTGGTGGCCGAGGCCGTGGACTGAGGTCCGCAACCGTCTCGGAGGTGGCCCGGCAGCGTGTGGCGGGTAGGAAGAGGCGGGGCGTGCGCCCTGCCTCTTCCCCTGCCCACGCCTGGCAGGCCGTTGAGAATGAAGAACCGGGAAATCGTGTTTCCCGGTTCCGTGGCTGCAAAGGTCCAGGGAAGGGCTTCTTCGACTGCTAGGGGGCCGGCCGTTTCCTTCCAGTCAAGGCCTCCAGGAGCGCGGGGCTCTCGCGCAGCAGAAACTCCCGAAAGGTCCGCGCCACGAGGGCGAGGTGGCCGTGGTGCGGATGCACCACGTACCAGCGCCTCTCCAGGGGGAAGCCCTCCACGTCCAGCACGCACAGGCTCCCCGCGCCCAGCTCCAGGCGGACGTTGTGGCGGGAGATCACGCTCACCCCGAGGCCGGCCATCACCGCCTGTTTCACCGCCCCGCTGTCGCCCAGGACCATGTAGGGCTCCAGGGCGATACCGCGGGCCTGGAAGAGGGCCTCCACCGCCTGGCGGGTGCCCGATCCCGGCTCGCGCAGGAGGATACGCGCCTCCGTCAGGCGATCCAGAGGGACAGGGGCCTGGGCCGCCAGCGGGTGGCCGGCCGGGGCCACCACCACCAGGTCGTTGGGCAGGAAGGCCTCGGCCTCCACCACCAGGCCCTTGGGCACCCGGCCCATGATGAAGAGATCGTCCTCGCCCGCCTTGAGACGTTCGAGGATGCGTGCGCGGTTGGTCACCGCCAGGCGGGGCAGGACCTCGGGGTAACGCTCCACGAAGGCCGAGAGCAGGTGGGGCAGAAAGTACTTGGCGGTGGTGACGGCGGCGATGCGCAGTTCACCCTTGACCTTGCCCTCGAGTTCGCTCAGTCCGTCCTCCAGAAGGGCCAGGCGTTGCAGGATGTCGTGCGCCGCCCGGTACACCTCGCGCCCGGCCGGGGTGGGATGCATCCGACGGCCGCTGCGTTCCAGCAGGGGGCCGCCCAGGACCTCCTCCATGTGCTTGATCTGCATGGATACCGTGGGCTGGGTGAGGTGCAGGGCCTCGGCCGCGCGGGTATGCCCGCCCAGGCGCACCACGGTTTCGAGGATCTGTAGCTGGCGCAGGCTGAGGTGACGCACCAGGCGGTCGCCGCGGGTGGCAGTCATAGAGTAAACGAGATGATTAAAATAAGAATATTCGATTGTAACTTATGTCTCCAAGGGTGCAATATCCTTCCCACGACATTCACGGCGCTCGCGCCTACCACGAAGGGCAAGGACGCGACGCCTGAGGGTCTTCCCGCCCCGGTCCTCGTGACGGAGGGGGCGGTGGAGCGCGGACAGCGCATCTGTCGTTTCATCGACGCCATCGGGCGTCACGAACATCACCCTTGAGAGGAGCAGTCTTATGGCCCTTGACCAATCGGCCCGTTATTCCGACCTGAGCTTGAAAGAGGAAGACCTCATCGCCGGCGGCAGGCACATCCTGTGCGCCTACAGAATGAAACCCAAGGCCGGTCATGGCTATCTGGAGGCGGCGTCCCACTTCGCCGCCGAGTCTTCCACCGGCACCAACGTGGAGGTCTCCACCACCGACGATTTCACCAAGGGTGTGGACGCCCTCGTCTATCACATCGACGAGGCCAACGAGGATATGCGCATCGCCTATCCCATCGAGCTGTTCGACCGCAACGTCACCGACGGCCGCATGATGCTGGTCTCCTTCCTGACCCTGACCATCGGCAACAACCAGGGCATGGGCGACATCGCCTACGCCAAGATGATCGACTTCTTCATGCCGCCGCGCGCCATCCAGTTGTTCGACGGTCCGGCCAAGGACATCTCCGACCTCTGGCGCATCCTCGGGCGGCCCATCAAGGATGGCGGCTACATCGCCGGTACCATCATCAAGCCCAAGCTGGGCCTGCGTCCCGAGCCCTTCGCCGAGGCCGCCTACCAGTTCTGGCTCGGCGGCGACTTCATCAAGAACGACGAGCCCCAGGGCAACCAGACCTTCGCGCCCGTCAAGAAGGTGATGCCCCTGGTGGCCGACGCCATGAGGCGCGCCCAGGACGAGACCGGTCAGGCCAAGCTGTTCTCCGCCAACATCACCGCGGACGATCACTACGAGATGTGCGCCCGCGCCGACTTCATTCTGGAGACCTTCGCCGAGAACGCCGACCATGTGGCCTTCCTGGTGGACGGCTTCGTGGGCGGCCCCGGCATGGTCACCACCGCCCGCCGTCAGTATCCCAACCAGTACCTGCACTATCACCGCGCCGGTCACGGCATGATCACCTCGCCCAGCGCCAAGCGCGGTTACACCGCCTTCGTCCTGGCCAAGATGTCCCGCCTGCAGGGCGCCTCGGGCATCCACGTGGGCACCATGGGCTACGGCAAGATGGAGGGCGAGGCCGACGACCGCATCATCGCCTACATGATCGAGCGCGATTCCGTGGACGGCCCCGTGTACCATCAGGAGTGGTTCGGCATGAAGCCCACGACGCCCATCATCTCCGGCGGCATGAACGCCCTGCGCCTGCCCGGCTTCTTCGAGAACCTGGGCCACGCCAACGTCATCAACACCGCCGGTGGCGGTTCCTATGGCCACATCGACTCGCCCGCGGCCGGCGCCATCTCCCTGCGCCAGGCCTACGAGTGCTGGAAGGCCGGCGCCGATCCCATCGAGTTCGCCAAGGAACACAAGGAATTCGCCCGCGCCTTCGAGTCCTTCCCCCACGATGCCGATGCCCTCTACCCGGGCTGGCGGGAGAAGCTGGGCGTACACAAGTAAGGTGTTCGCGGCCCCCCTCGGGGGGCGCGAGGTGCCCGGACCCCCGCCTCTGGCGGGGGTTTTTTTCGCCACCCCCCTATAGGATCCATCCTGTCCCTGTTGCCCCAGCGAAGAGACCGCCCCATGACCCTCGACATCTCCCAATATCTCGTCCCCGAAGAGCCCTTCTACCGGCCCCAGGCCAACGAGCTGGATCTGTACGCGGCCGCCTACGCCGCCCGCCTGCCGGTGATGGTCAAGGGGCCCACCGGTTGCGGCAAGTCCCGCTTCATCGAGCACATGGCCTGGCGCCTGAAAAAACCCCTGATCACCGTGGCCTGCAACGAGGACATGACCGCCTCCGACCTGGTGGGCCGCTTCCTCCTGGACGCGGCAGGCACCCGCTGGGTGGATGGTCCCCTGACCGTGGCCGCCCGCCATGGGGCCATCTGCTATCTGGACGAGGTGGTGGAGGCGCGTCAGGACACCACCGTGGTGATCCATCCCCTCACCGACCACCGCCGCACCCTGCCCTTGGACAAGAAGGGCGAGGTGGTCCAGGCCCATCCCGACTTCCAGTTGGTGATCTCCTACAACCCCGGTTACCAGAGCCTGATGAAGGACCTCAAGCAATCCACCAAGCAGCGCTTCGTGGGCATGGATTTCGACTACGCCGAGGCCGATCTGGAGGCCTCCATCGTCGCCCGGGAGACCGGCATCGACGCCGCGACCGCGGCCCAGCTGGTGAAGGTAGGCGAGGCCGCGCGCAACCTCAAGGGGCACGGCCTGGACGAGGGCATCTCCACCCGCCTGCTGGTCTATGCCGCGCGCCTCATGAACGAGGGCATCGCCCCCCGGGACGCCTGCCGCATGGCCCTGGTGCGGCCCATCACCGACGACCCCGACATCCGTTCCACCCTGGACCACGCCATCGACGCGGTGTTCGCCTGAGGCCGGGAGGTCCTGCCATGCCCCTGACCGAACGCGAGCGGGACGAGTACCGCGCCCGCCTGTCCTGCAACTTCCCGCAACTGGAGGACGTCTTCGCCGACTGCATGGAGGAGGCCGCGGCCCTGCTCTCGCCCCAGGGGCGCCTCGACTATCTCGAAGGCGCCTCCCTGGTGTGCATGATCGGGCGTGGCTTCGAGCCGGTGCTGGTCTACCTGGAAGAGATGCCCCAGGTGGCCGGGCGCCTGGGGGAGGAGATGCTGGAACGCATCGCCCAGGCGGTATGGAAGCTCTCGCGCAGCCCCAACGGCCAGGCCATCACCCCCTTTCTCCAGGCCCTGCCCGAGGCCTCCCGGCGCCTGCCCAGCGCCGCCCAGATGGAACACCTGTTGGCGCTGCTGTTCGATTTCGCCGAGCGCACCACCGGATCCATCCACGGCTTTCACACCACCCTGCCCAGTCCCGGCCTGCCGGACCTGTTGCAGCAGCTTCCGTATCTACTCAACCAACTCAGCCTGGAGGGCCTGCGCCACTGGATCGACTACGGGGTGCGCAACTATGCCGATCACCCCGAGCGTCAGCGCGACTATTTCAGTCTGCAATCGGCCGACAGCCGGGCGATGTTGCAACGCGAGCGCCACGGCACCCTCTATGCCGACCATGAGCGGCGCCTGGATCAATACCTGCGCGCCCTCTGGCGCGATCCCCAGTACCTGATCCCGTATTCGGAGGGCTTCTCGGAGCTGCGCAAGCCCCAGCCCTATTTCGATCACCTGGGCATCCGCGTGCCCGATGTCTACGACGACCGCGCCGGCATCTCCGGATTGGATCGTTACCGTGCCCTCCTGGCCCATGTCTGCGCCCACCGGCGTTGGAGCCACGCCATCTTCGCCGACAACTACAGCCCCTTCCAGCGCGTGGCCATCGAGTTCCTGGAGGACTGCCGGGTGGAATGCCTGGCCATGCGCCTGTACCCGGGTTTGCGCCGCCTCTGGCTCGCCCTCCATCCCCGCCCCGACGAGGACGCCTGCGACGCCGGGCGGGAGTCTTGCATCCGCCACCGTCTGGCCATGCTCTCCTACGCCATCCTCGATCCCGATCACGGCTACCGGGATCCGGCGATCCGGGACTTCGCGGCCCGCTTCCATGGCCTCCTGGACGGGGGCGACGCCAGCCCCGAGCAGGTGGCCGCGCTGGCGGTCTCCTTCATCGCCCAGACCCGCCGCGCCAGCGACCTGCTGCCCAATGTCCGCTTCGAGGACACCGAGGTGGACTACCGCGACGACAACCGCCACCTCTGGAAGTTCATCGAGTTGGGGGACGAAGAGGAGGCCTTCGCGGAAGAAGAGCGCAAGAACCGCCCGGAGGAGGGCGAGGAGCGCCAGGGTCTGCCGCCGCGCCACTATCACGAGTGGGACTACAACACCCGCAGCTACCGTCCCGACTGGGTGAGCCTCTACGAGGGCCTGCACGCCCCCGGCGACCCGGGGGTCATCGACCGCATCCTGCTCAAGCACGCCGCCCTGGCCAAGCGCCTCAAGCGCGTCCTGGACCTGCTCAAGCCCCAGGACTACGTGCGTATCCGCTACCAGGAAGAGGGCAGCGAGCTGGATCTGGACGTGGCCATCCGCGCCCTGATCGAACTCAAGAGCGGCCACACCCCCGACCCGCGGATCAACATGAGCCATGAACACGCCGGCCGGGACGTGGCGGTGAGCCTGTTGTTGGATCTCTCCGAGTCCACCGCCCAGGTCCCCGCCGGGTGCAGTCAGAGCATCCTCGACCTCAGTCGGGAGGCGGTGAGCCTGCTGGCCTGGGCCACCGACCAGCTCGGTGACGAATTCGCCATCGCCGGGTTCTCCTCCAACACCCGGCACGAGGTGCGTTACCAGCACATCAAGGGTTTCAGCGAGCCCTGGGAGGCCCCCGCCAAGGCCCGCCTGGCGGCCATGGAGCCCGGCTTCTCCACCCGCATGGGGGCGGCCATCCGCCACGCCGGCCACTATCTGGGGGCGCGCAAGGCCGACAAGCGCCTGCTCCTGGTGGTCACCGACGGCGAGCCGGCGGACATCGACGTCAAGGACCCGCGCCTGCTCATCGAGGACGCCCACAGGGCGGTGCAGGAACTGGATCAGAACGAGATCTTCACCTATTGCATCAACCTGGACCCCCAGGCCGATCGCTACGTGGCCGACGTCTTCGGCCCTCGTTACCTGGTCCTGGATCAGGTGGAGCGGCTGCCCGAGAAGCTGCCGCAACTGTTCATCGCCCTCACCAAGTGAAGACGTGGGCGGATCCCATCCCGGCCGCGGTGGAGCGCCTGCGCGCGGGCGGATTGGTGGCCTTTCCCACCGAGACCGTCTACGGCCTGGGGGCCGACGCCCTGGACCCGGCGGCGGTGGCCGCGATCTTCCGCCTCAAGGGGCGGCCCGCCGATCATCCCCTGATCGTCCACCTGCCCCGCTCCGCGCCCCTGGAGGACTGGGCGCGGGAGATCCCGGAGGCGGCCCGGGACCTCGCCGGTCGCTTCTGGCCCGGTCCCCTGACCCTGGTCCTGGCACGCCGCCCGCGGGTGCCGGACGCGGTGACGGGCGGGCAGGACACCGTGGCCCTGCGCGTCCCCGACCACCCCCTGGCCCTGGAACTCCTGGCGGCCTTCGGCTCCGGCATCGCCGCCCCCTCGGCCAACCGCTTCGGCCGGGTCAGCCCCACCCGCGCCGAACACGTGCGCGCCGAATTCGGGGCGGCCGCGCCCCTGATCCTGGACGGCGGCCCCTGCCGCGTGGGCCTGGAGTCCACCATCCTGGACCTCAGCGATGCCGCGCCGCGCCTGCTCCGCCCGGGGGCCGTCGGCGCCCGCGAATTGGAGGGCGTCATGGGTCGGCCCTTGGCGGCGGAGGTGGCCGGGGCCCCCCGGACCCCCGGGGCCCTGCCCGCCCACTACGCCCCTCGGGCGCGGGTGATCCTGGCCGCCGGTGCCGGGGAGGGCCTGGCGCGGGCCCGGGCCGAGGCCGCCCGGGGGGCCCGGGTGGGCCTCCTCGGGGCCTGGCAAGGTGCCTTGCCCGCCGGCGTGGCCGACCTGCGCCTCCCTGCCGCTCCGGACGCCCAGGCCCGTGTCCTCTACGACCGTCTACGCCAGGCCGATCGTCTCGGGTTGGAGGTGGTAGTGGCGTTGCCGCCGCCGGCGGAGGGGATCGGGGTGGCCCTGCTGGACCGGCTGCGGCGGGCGGCGGCGAAGCGGTAGGTGTCAGGGTCCAGGAGACCGCCTTCTCCGGTGCTATGGGTGAAAGAGTTCAAGGCAGGCGCTCTCCAACATCCTGCCCGGAGGCATTCAGACGGCAGTTGTGGCGCACCAGCACCGGTCCCTCGTTACCCACCCGAATGCGGCTCAGGGCGGCATAGTTGACGCGCAGGCGGTACCAGGCCATGGGATCGGCGCGCAGCACATGGCCCACCACGGCCCGGATCACGCCCGCATGGGCCACGATCAGGACCCGTTGTCCCGTGCTCCGTGCGCACCAGGCGTCGAAACTCGATCTCACCCGTGCGGCGAAGGCCTCCAGGGACTCCGCGCCGGGCGGCCGGCGATGTACCGGATCGGCGAGAAAGGCCGCGTGTTCACCGGCCGGCAGTTCTTCGTGGGCACGGCCTTCCCAGACACCGAAGCCTACCTCCTTGAAGTCCGGCTCCGTCCGCCATTCGATCCCACGGCGTTCGGCCAGGGCCTGGGCGAACTCGCGACAGCGGCGCATGGGCGAGGAGATCACCAGGTCCCATGAGTCCAGGGCCTCCACCGCCTTCCACATCTGTTCCCAGCCGCGCGCGGACAGGGGATCGTCCACGCCATGGCCTCGGTAGCGGCGGCCGCCCTCGGGCTCGCCGTGGCGGATCAGGTCGATACGGGTGGTCATGGCGGGGCTCCGTGGTGACGGGGTCAGAAGCGGTCCAGGTCGTGGGCGAAGGCCACGGGGCCGGTATAGTGGCGGCGGACGAGGTCCAGGGTCTCGCCTTGGCGGTGCAGGCTGCGTTTCATGAAGTGGCTCAATACCAGCCCCTTGACGCCGGCCTCCGCGGCGATCTCGCCGATGGTGGAGGGACGCATGTGCAGGCGCGCGGGCACCCCTCGGGCGTCCTCGGGGATGGCGTTGTGGGCCACCAGGATGTCGGCGCCCCGGGCCAGGGCAGGGAGGCTGTGCAGGCGTCCGGTCATGTCTCCGCTGAAGGCCAGGGTGCAGCCGCCCGCCTCCACCCGGTAGGCCAGGGCCGGGAAGGGGCCGTGATGGACCGGGGCCGCGCTCACCCGGATCCCGTCCCGGGCGTAGACCGGACGGGGTTCGGTATGTTCGTAGGACCAGGGGATCTCGTGGGGGCGCAGCTTGTAAGGACTCGGGGCGGCCTTCTCCAGGTACTGGCTGAGATAGGGATAGAGGCCGTCAGGGGCGCCGATGAGGCGTTGCACGAGGCGATCCATGCCGGCCACGAGGGAGTTCCCGCTGGGGCCGAACAGGGGCAGGTCACGCTTGCGGTCGCTGAAGAAGCCGGCCTTGACGTAGGCCGCCAGGTCGGCGCTGTGGTCCACGTGAAAGTGGGTGAACAGGATCAGCGCCAGATCGGCGTAGCGCGCCCCGGCCTCGGCGAAGCGGCGGGCACTGCCTGGCCCCGTATCCACCAGCACCCGCGCCTTGCCGTCGATCCAGATCAGATAGGAGGTCGAGGCAGCGCCGTCCAGGAACTCGGGGCCACGGCTGCCGAGGATCTGGAGCACGGCATGGCCGCCGGGGCAGGCCGGGGGTTCGGCGAAGCCGGGCAAGGCGAGTGACAACAGGGCGAGGGCAAGGACGATGCGAGTGGCCGCCATGGACGCACCTCGTTGGCAAAGGGGTGAGCATCGGCCGATTATAGAGGACTTCGACAGTGTGATTGGAGGATATGGCGATGAATTTTCCTCATTCGGCCGATGAACCGGACTATGGCCCCTTGGCCCTGCTCGCAGGGACCTGGGCCGGTGACACGGGACTGGACCGGGCCCCGGCACCGGAAGGGGCCGAGGAGACCCCCTACGACGAGACCCTGCGGTTCGAGGCCATCGGTGAGGTGACCAACGCCGGGAGCCAGCGTCTCGCCGCCTTGCGCTATCACCAGGTGGTGCGCCGCAAGGCCGACGGCGAGGTCTTCCACAACGAGACGGGTTATTGGATGTGGGATGCCGCCAATGGCATCCTGATGCACTCCCTGACCATCCCACGAGGGGTCTGCGTCCTTGCCGGTGGCCGTTACAGGGCCTCGTCTGCACAGGGTGGCGTCGTGATCCTGGAGGTCTCGGCCCGCCTCGGCGATCCCGACTGGGGCATCGTGCAGTCGCCGTTCATGCGTGATCGGGCCCGCACTACCGCCTTCGAACATCGCATCGAGGTACGGGGCGAGGCCCTCGAATACCGCGAGACGACCCGGCTGGAGATCTATGGCCGTCGCTTCGAGCACAGCGACGGTAACCGCTTGATCAGGCAGTAGCGGGGCCTATCCGTCGCAGGTATGACGGGTATATTTCAGACGACCTGGAACAGCTTGTCGAAGTTGGCGATGCGCAGGATCTCCTTCACCCCTTCGTTGGGGTTCTTGAGGATCACGCCGTCCTTGGTCCGGGTGCTGTGTTCGCGCAGTTGCAGCAACATGCCCATGGCGGAGCTGTCGAGGTAGTCCGCCTCGGCCAGGTCCACCTCGTAGTTGCATGCACCCCGGGAATATTTCTTGTAGGCCTTGGAGAAGGCCTGATGGGACGAGAAATCGAAACGGCCGCTGATCTGGATGCGGATCCGGCCACTCGGGGTTTCCTGGGTGGTGATGCTCATTGTTTCGTCTCCTTGTATATATAGGGGTCATGGCCAGTCGTAGCGGATCTGGACGCGGTTTCCCGGAGGTTCGTACCGCACCTCCGCACAGAGGTTCCTGAGTAGGGTGATGCCGCGCCCGCTGAAGGCCTCGGGTCCGGGGGGTGGGGCCTGGAGGTGAGCCGCATAGTCGAAGCCCGGCCCGCTGTCCTCCACCCGGAGGAGGAGCCGGCCGCCCTCACCGACGGGCTCGTGGTTCAGGTGGATATCGATCCAGCCGTCCTTGAGGGCGGCGAGGCGCGCCTCGCGCTCCGCGAAGTAACGGGCGAAGCCCTCGGGGCCGGCCTTGAGACCGGAATCCAGGCCGAGGAGGCCGTGGTCGAGGGCATTGGCGAAGAGTTCGCTGAGAATGGTGAAGAGTTGGTTCTTGTGGGGGTCCAGACCCTGGATCTCCATCACCAGTTGGGTCACGAGAGGCCGTGGATCGAAGCGCTGGAAGGCGGGGCCCTCCAGGCGCAGGCCGAGGCGCCAGGTGGTGGCCGGGGCGGTGGCCGCCTTGGTGGGCTCCCTTGGCGGCTCTGCCCCGATCCCTGCGGCCTGGGTGGCGCGGGACTCGAACTGCACCAGGGTGATGTCGTCGGTCTGGGCGGTCTCTCCGCGGAAGGCGTCCAGGTCGGCGAGGACCCGGTCGAAGAGGTCCTCGCGCCCCAGCAATGCCTCGACCTGGGCGCGTAGGCGCTGGTCGCCGTATTGGCCTCCTTCGGCCCCTTCGGCCTCGGTGACCCCGTCGGTGTACAGCAACACCCGGTCACCGGGGGCGAGGATGTGGCGTGTGGGGGCCGTCTCCAGCTCGGCCGACGACACCACTCCCAGGGGCAGGGAGATCGACGGCAGCGGTTCCACTCGCCCCAGGGCCTTCCGGCACCAGAGGGCAGCGGGCAGGCCCGCATTCCAGACCTCCAACATGCATTCGTGATCGTTGGCCTCCAGGCCGCAGGCAGCCAGGAACATCCCCACCGGCAGCAGTCCGTGCAGGCGGTCGTTGATCTCGCGGATGATATTGCCGATGGTGTAACCCTTGGCACTCATGGCGTAGAAGATATCGGAGGCGGGCAGGGCACCGATGGCCGCGGCCAGGCCGTGACCGGTGAAATCGCCCACCAGGAGGTGGGTGTTGCCGTCGGGGGTGGTGGCGGCCAGGACCAAGTCACCGTTGAAGGTGGACATGGGCGAGAGCCGGTAACGGATGTGCGCGGCATCCAGGGTCTCGCGTCGGGTGATGGCCCGGAACACCCGCTTGGCCACGTGCTGTTCGCGTTCGGCCATGTCGCGGTAATAGGTCAGTTCCTGGCGGCGTTCGTATTGTTCCCGGTACAGGCGGGCGGTCCGCAACTGGGCCTGGACCCGGGCCTGGAGCACGGGGAGTTCCACCGGTTTGGTGACGAAGTCGTCGCCCCCGGCCGCCAGGCAATCGGTCTGTACCCGCTGGTCGCCCATGCCGGTGACGAAGATCACCGGGGTGAAGCGTTCGCCGGTGATCTGCTTGATCCGGCGGGCCGCCTCCAGGCCGTCCATGCGTGGCATGTTCACATCCATGAGGACCAGATCCGGTTGCAGGCGCTCCACCGCGGTGACCGCCTCCAGGCCGTCCCGGGCGGTGAGGGCGCGGTAACCCGCCTCCTTGATCATGGCCACCAACAGACGGCGGTTGGCGACGCTGTCGTCCACCACCAGGATGCGGGTGGTGCCGGGCGGTCGCCTGGAAGGGGACTCACTGGCGAGGGTCGTGGCGGTGTTCATCGGATGCGGAAGAGTTGATCGAAACGCGCGACCTGGAGGATGTCCCGCACCGCAGGGGGCGGATCGATGATCTCGATCCGTGCGGCGTCGCCTCCGGCCCGTTCGCGCAACATCAGGAGCATCCCCAGGGCGGCGCTGTCCATGTATTCTGCCTTGCGCAGGTCCACATGAATCTCCCGGGGCAGGGAGTCCAGGTCGTGGTAGGCCGCGCGGAAGGCATCGTGGCTGGCAAAGTCGAAGCGTCCGTCGATGTCTATCTGGAGCCGTTTGCCATCGCTCGAGATATTGCTGCGTATGCCCATGCTGTTACTCCTGTTGTTTTTCGATTTCGTGGATCACTGCGGTTGGCCAGGTACGACCAACACGTCACTCTCCGGTACCACCGAGGTCGGACCACGCGGAAGTCTCTCTGCCGCCGATTTCGTATTCCTCTGTTACCGTGAGGGTCGCAGGGACCGTGCTCTGGTTCCTCCTCAGCCCAGCTCCTCTCTCCGCAGGGGCGGGAGGGCCTTTTCCCATGCCCAGGCGCCCGTGACTCTCATCTTCTCAGGCGGTCCGGCAACCATCCACGTCAGAAGAGTTCGATCTCGCCTTCGTCCATGGCGGTTTGGGTCACCGGGCTGGGCGGGACCGTGGTCTCATGCTCGGCAAGGCGCCGCCGCAGGCTGGCCAGACTGTCCGCCGGGCGTGCCGCCGCCAGGGGTGTAGCGTGGGCACGCGAGATCTCGTTTCGCACCTCGCCGATGAGCTGTCTGAGGCCTTCGATCCCCTGCTGTCCGTGGCCGGCCAGTTGGGTCACGATGTCCTCGAACTGGAGGGAGCGCACGGCGGCGCCCACCGCCTGGTCGATGCCGTCGGCAATCCCCGAGAGTTCACTCAGGCGCCGGCTGATCTCGGCGTTCATGGCCTCGATCTGGCGCATCATGTGGTCCACCCTGGACTTGGACTGGATGGCGAAGCTCATGTCCTTGGAGGCCAGGTGGGCCACCGTCTCGCGCGCCCGGGCGATGTTCTGGCGGGAACCGTCCAGGACCTCTTTTATCTGGTCGCTGAAGCGGTTCGAGCGTTGCGACAACTTGCGCACCTCGTCCGCCACCACCGCGAAGCCGCGGCCGGCCTCGCCGGCACGGGCGGCCTCGATGGCCGCGTTGAGGGCCAGCAGGTTGGTCTGGTCGGCGATGGTCTTGACATCGGCCAGCAAGGCGTCGGCGGCGTCCATCTGCTGCACCATGTCGTCGATCTGCTCCACCATGAGCATGCTGTCCTTGCTCATGTCCACCACGTGGCCGACGAAGACCTGGAGCACCTGGTCGGTCTCACGGGCGAAGGTGGTGAAGGAGATGCGCTCCTCCCCCTCCTCGGGATCGGACATCTCTTGGATCAGGGTCTGGACGATCCCGAGCTGCCGCGTGGATTCCTGTTGCAGGCCGTTGAAGCTGGCGTTCAGTGTCTGTATGGCGTCGGCCACCAGGTCGCGGATCTGTCCCAGTTGGTTCGAGAGATTGTCCGCGGTGACGCTCACTGCGTGGTCGAGTTCGGTGGCCAGGGCCTCCATCTCCTCCTGGAGGTGGACCTTTTCCGTCCGTTCCTCCTCGGGGGCGCGGTGATCGCGTATCTGGCGCAGCCCCAGGGCCCCGGCCGCCGCCCAGATGCCCATGCCCAGGGCGACCCAGGCCAGGTCGGGGGGGGCGACGCCGGAGGCCCAGGCTCCGGCCAGGACTAGGGGGGAGAGACCGAGGACTCCGGTATAGGTTCGGCTGATCGGTTTCATCGAAGGGGCCCTGGGTGAGTTTCTGCTGACCCTGTAACGACCACCCGGGGCAGGACTTGAGGGGCGAATCCGATTCAGCGAGCGGCGCAGGCCGGGCCCCGGCAGAGGAGGAAGAGGCGGTGCTCGGGGAGGTCGAAACGGGCGCTGACCCGGCCCTCTGGGCGGTCGCTCACCAGGAAGCCGTCGTCCCAGTCCGGGGGCGGGGCCCGCAGCAGGGGGCCCGGCAGGCGGCGCAGGTCGATCTCCGCGGCCACCGCCAGGCCGGTGGCGGAGGTGTCCCGGTAATACAGGGGGTGGCCGTGGGTGCGGGCGAGGATGGCGGCCGCCACCGCCGGATAGTCGCCATTCTTGCGCTGCGCCTGGAACCAGGGCAGACCCCAGAGGCCCCAGAGGCCGGCGAGGAGGACGAAGGCCGTCATCCAGCGCAGGGCGAGGCGGGCGCCGCCTGCGCGGGCGCCCAGGATCCACCAGGCCCAGAGGAGGGCGAACAGGGGGTAGAGGGGCATCAGGTAACGGATGTTGCCCTCGGGGGCGAGCCAGTAGGGCAGGTAGTTCAGGCCCAGCACCCAGAGCAGCAGGGCCATGGGGAGCTGGGGCGCGGGCGGGCTCCAGCCCGGGGCACGGTAACGCAGCCACAGGGCCACCAGGCTCAGGGGGGCGAGCTTGAGCAGGGTCTCCAGGGGGTACCCCAGCAACCGGGCGAGGTAGGGCCCGGGCTCGATGGCCTGGAGCTTGTGCAGGATCACCGGCAGGGCGTCGCCACCCTGTCGGCCGCCGCTGATCCAGAAGTGCCAGGCGAAGGGGAAGACCAGGGCGGCGAGGTGCAGGAGCAGGGCGGACGGCCGCCACAACAGCCCGCGGTTGGGATGGCGCCAGAGCAACACCGCCAGGGCCACGCCGTAGAACAGATAGGCGGTGAAGACCTTGCTCAGGAAGGCCAGGGACAGGGCGGTCACGGCCGGGAGCAACAGCCCGGGGCGGGGTCTGTGCACGGCCAGGATCAGGGCGCCGATGGCGGCGAAGGTGAACAGGGCGAACAGGGGGTCGGCGTAGGCCAGCCAGCCGCGTTTGACCAGCACATCGCCGGAGAAGAAGGCGAGGACCGCGAACAGGGCGAGGTCCCGGTCTCCGCCGAGGCCGCGCACCAGGCGATGGAGGATGGCGGCCGTCCCCAGGGTGGCGGCGATGGCCACCAGGCGGGTGGCCGCCAGGACGTGCCGCCAGCCGAGGAACTCCGCCAGGGGAACGGTCAGCCATTGGAACAGGGGCGGGCGGGAGTAGGCCATCCCGAACAGGGTCGGCTGCCACCAGTCGTGGTTCCGGCCCATCTCCAGCGCCATCAGGGTGTAGACCCCCTCCTCGCCCACGTAGGGCGCCCCCAGGGGGGCGAAGAGGGCGGCGGCGGCCAGGGCCACCAGCCAGCGGGCGTGGCGGCGGGTGGCCGGGTTCATCCGCCCGCCGGGGGGGCGAGGCGGGCCTCCAGGGCGAGGCCGTCGTCGCTGGGGGCGCCCAATTCCACCTCCAGGATGCGGTTGCCGAGATCCCCGATCCCGGGATCGGGCAGGCGCACCTGGAGGTAGTCCGGGGTATAGCCGAACCAGTGATCAGGGGCCTCGTCGCCACGGCAGCGGCCCTCCACCAGGACCGCGGCGCGCTGTCCCCTGCGGGCCTCCAGGACGGCCTTTCTGCTGCGCCGGGCGAGGGCGTGCAGCTCGGCCGCCCGCCGCCGTTGCACCTCGGCGGGCACGGGGTCGGGCAGGCCGGCGGCCTTGGTGCCCGGACGGCTGGAGAAGGGAAAGATGTGGATGTGGCCGAAGCCCAGGGCCTCGGCCAGTTCCAGGGTCCGGGCCCAGTCCGCCTCGGTCTCGCCGGGGAAGCCCACGATGATGTCGGTGGTCACGTTGAGCCCGGGCACCCGCTCCCGTCCCCGTTCCACCAGGCGGGCGAACTCGCCGCTCCGGCAGCGCCGCGCCATGCGCCGCAGGACGCGGTCGCTGCCGCTCTGCAAGGGCAGGTGCAGGTGGGGCAGGAAGCGGGGATCGGCGAAGGCCTCCCACAGGGCCTCGGGCAGATCCCAGGGTTCCAGGGAACCCAGGCGCAGGCGCGGGATCCGCGTCTCTCGCAGGACCCCCTGGACCAGGTCCGCCAGGTCGGTACCCAGGTCGGCGCCGTAGCCGCCGATATGGACCCCGGTGAGGACCACCTCCTGGACCCCGCTCGCGTGCAGGCGGCGCACCTCGTCGATCACCTCGGCCCGCGGGCGGCTGCGTTCCTCGCCCCGGGCGAGGGTGACGATACAGTAGGTACAACGGTGGCGGCAGCCGTCCTGGACCTTGACGAAGGCGCGCTGGCGACCGCGCGCCCAGAGGGCGTTCTCCCCCGGCTCGGTGGCCTGGGCCGGCATCAGCGGGAGGTCCAGGGCCGTCTCGGTGATCTCCACCAGGCGGTCCTTGCGGGCGTTGCCGACCACCAGATCCACCCCCGGCAGGGCCTCGGCGGCGGCCGGGGCGAGGGTGGCGGAACAGCCACTCACCACCAGGCGCGCCCTGGGATTCTCGCGGTGGGCACGGCGCAACAGCTTGCGGGACTTGCGTACCGCCTCGGCGGTCACCGCGCAGGTGTTCACCACCACCAGGTCGGCCTCCCCGGGGTCACGGCAGAGCTGGTGGCCGCGGGCCTGGAAACGGCGCGCCCAGTCTTCGAGTTCGGCCTCGTTGAGGCGGCAGCCCAGGGCCTGGAGGTGGATGCGCATGTCGGGTCTTCGCGGGAATGAGCGGGGGTTGTGTCAGATTTTCCGCAATGTAGCACGACGATCATGAAAAACCATCAGGGACGCGGACAAGGAACCGGGGTGTCTTACCGAACTCATGCGGGACGAGGGTGAATCGGGGATTCCCCGCCGGCGGCGGCCGGCCGCCCCGGTGCTGCCCCTGACCCCCGCGCCCTCAGGTCCGGACCACGCCGATCTGCGCCGCCTCGGCGGCCGAGTCGAGGGGCCGGGTGAGGTCCTGATCGGAGAGGAAAGGGATGAGCGCTGAGGGGTGCCGTCTATGTGACCACCTCGGCCCTCGCCGAAGGGTAGCCGGGACCCGGGGCCTTGGTGGTTGGATGCCGAGTCGACGGGCGATCCGCATCGGCCGTACGACCGCCGGTTTTCCGGACAAAAAAAAGCGCAACGGGGGACGTTGCGCTCAAGTATTAACCACCAAAGGAGGATGGAGGAATACCGATTCAAGGCCCCAGGGCAATGAATCAGCGTATTTGCAGTTTCTTATATGCTTCTTCATTTGTCAAGCCCCTTTTCTGTGGAAATCGCGTCTGTGGCCTCTGACGTGGGTGTGCCTTCAGCCGCCATCCGGCGTGGCCATTGCATGCGGGAGTCGTCGCGCCGAGTTCGCCCCCACGGCCTCCATCCCCCGGGATGGCGCGGGCCTACTTCAACTCCAGGCGTTCCACCCTTTCCCCGCGGATCAGGTGCCGCTGCACGATCTCCTCGATATCGTCGCGGTCGATGTAGCTGTACCAGAACCCCTCCGGGTAGATCACCATCACCGGCCCCTCGGCGCAACGGTCCATGCAGCCGGCGCTGTTGATGCGCACCCGCCCGGGACCGCTGAGCCCCAATGCCTTGCAGCGGGCCTTCATGAAGTCGCGCATGGCGGCCGCCCCGCAGTCGCCGCAACTGGGGCGCCCGTCGTCACGCTGGTTGCTGCACAGGAAGACGTGATATTGATAGTAGGACATCTCTCTCCACCCCCGGGTCGATTTGGACAACACCGACGAGATACTGAAAGAGGCCGATGCCTGCGTCAAATGCGGCCTCTGCCTGCCCCATTGCCCCACCTATGGGGTCACCGCATCGGAGCGGGAGTCGCCGCGCGGGCGGGTCGCCCTGGTCCAGGGGTTGCTCCAGGGCGATCTGTCGGCGGAAGGGGCCTGGCCGGCCTTGGACCGCTGCCTCGGCTGCGCCGCCTGTGAGCGCGCCTGTCCCTCGGGGGTGCGGGTGACCGCCCTGGTGGACGCCATGCGGGCCAGGACCCTGGCCCGGCGGACGATGCCTGGGCGCCTGCTTTACCGTTCCAGCTTGCGGTTGCTGGCCCGGCCCGGGATCTGGATCGGCGCCGCCCGCGCCGCCCGCTGGATCGGTCTGGGGCGGCTGCCCGGCCCCGGACGCTGGTTGCGCGCCCTGCCGGAGGCGCCGCCCTGCGCTCGGGTCACTCCCCGGGCCGGGACCCTGCTGTTCGCCGGTTGCACCGGCCGGGGGCTGGAACCCGCGGCCCTGGAGGCGGCCGTGCGGGTCTGCGCGGGCCTGGGGATCCCCCTGGCCCTGCCCGCCGGGCGTCTGTGCTGCGGGGCCCTGTTCCGGCACCAGGGCCTCGAAGGCGAGGGACGGCGCCTGCTGGAGGAGAGCGCGCGGGTCCTGAGCGGGTATTCCCGGATATTGACCGTCGCCAGCGCCTGTGCCGGGGGGCTGCAAGGGCATCCCGCCCTGAGCGGCCGGGTGCAGGAGATCTGCACCTTTCTGGCCACCCGGCCGGGGCTGGAGGCGCCCCCCCTGGCCGGGCGGGTGGCGGTTCACACCCCCTGCACCCAGAACCAGTGGCCCGGAGGGGACGGTGCGGCGCTACGCCTGCTGGCCCGCGTTCCCGACCTGGAGGTGATCCCTCTGGACGCGGGCTGGGGCTGTTGCGGGGCGGCGGGCATCCAGATGTTGCGCCATCCGGGCCAGGCGCGGCGCCTGCGCGCCCCCCTGATCCAATGGCTCGCACGGCATCCGGTGGATTGGCTCGCCACCACCAACACCGGCTGCGCCCTGCACCTGCGGGCCGGGCTGGCCGAGGCGGGTCTTGCCATCCCGGTGGTGCATCCGTTGGAGTTGGTCGCTGGCCGATCGCGGCCTTGAAGCGCGGAGGGCGCGGGCGCAGAATCTCGCGCGGATCCCTGCATGAGGACGTCGCCATGACCACCGCCCGCCGCCATACCCCCCTCGACGAGTTCATCATCGGTCTGGACCAGGGCCTGCGCACCCTCTTCGGCCGGCCGCGGGTCACCGACCGGCCCTATCCGGCCGCGGACCTGCCCGAGGCGGAACTCGACCCGGAGGAACGCCGCAAGGTGGCCGGGCTGGTGCGGGTGGATCACAGCGGGGAGGTCTGCGCCCAGGCCCTCTATCAGGGCCAGGCCCTGACCGCGAAGCTGCCCCGGGTGCGCGAACGCATGGAACAGGCGGCCCGGGAGGAGAACGACCACCTCGCCTGGTGCGAGCGGCGCCTGCAGGAGCTGGAGGACCGCAAGAGCCTGCTCAACCCCCTCTGGTACATGGGTGCCTTCTCCATCGGGGCGCTCGCCGGGCTGGCCGGGGACAAGTGGAGCCTGGGCTTCGTGGTGGAGACCGAGCGTCAGGTGGAGGCCCACCTGGAGGGGCATCTGCGCGCCCTGCCATCCCAGGATCACCGCACCCGGGCGGTCCTGGAGCAGATGAAGGAAGACGAGATCCACCATGCCGACGGTGCCCGGGCCGCGGGCGGCGCCCCCCTGCCGCTGCCGGTGCGGATGGCCATGCGGGTGAGCGCGCGGGTGATGACCGGGAGCGCCTACTGGCTCTAGCCGGCGGCCGGGCGGATCCGGGCGATGAACTCGACGGGTATATTCTTCTTCAGCGACACCTTTTCCACCTCGTAATAGAGCACAGGGTGCGCGAAGGCGTGTTCCAGCAGGGGAACGATGCGCTCCCGGCGATGCAGGTCCTCCAGCGGGACCTCTTCCAAGACCACCGGGATACGGATGACCTCGGGAAACAACGGCAGTCCCTCCACCCCCCAGGCGCCGAGGATCAGGGTCGGGTTGATCATGAGCAGGAAGACGTAGTCCTCCATGGCGGCGCCGTTGATGACCCCCAGGGCGATGGCGCCGAAGACATAGGAGGTCTTGACCTTGGCCAGGCTCTCGCTGCGCAGGGAGATGATGGAGAGCAGGGCGAACAGGGCGAAGCCCGAGGCCAGGTTGAAATCCGAGAGGGTCAGGGTGATGACCACCACGAACAGGAACAGGCTGAGCAGGGCGATGAAGACCACCGCGTCGCGATCGTAGTAACGCCGGTAGTAGACCCAGCAATAGAGATAGAGGGAAAGGATCTCGATCCCCAGATCGAGACCGTAGTCCAGATAGGCGTCCAGGCCGGCCAATGCCTCCATCGGCATCACCTCCGCCCCTTCGGAGCCGGGACGAGCCGGGCGTAGGAAAGAAACAGATAGTGCCCGGCCCGGCCCTTGGCGGTGCTGCCGTCGTCGCTCACCACCAACAGCCCCCGCTGGCCACGGATGGTCACTGGGGCAACGCCCTCGGGGTGGCGCAGGCCGCCCCGGATCCGGGGCGGATGGAGGCGCCCGGGCGGGGAGCCCGCCTCTCCGGACCAACGCCAGAAGGTGAACGGCGCGCCGGCGAAGTCCTCGTTGCGCGCCGTCAATACGAAGGCGTGCAGGGCGGGTACATATTCCAGGGCGCGAATGCCGCCGCCCCCGAGGTCGAGGGGGAGCAGGGACAGGCGGGGCCTCGCGCCGGCGAAGGCCGCGTCCGGATTCTCCAGGGCGATCACCAGCGAGCGGCCCGGCCATACCGGACCGCGCAGCCCGATGAGCAGCCGGGCGCGCGCCGGATCGAAGGCCAGGCCCTCGATCTCCAGGCGCAGGGCCTCCCGCCAGCCCTTGTAGTGGGTGGCCGCGGCCAATTTCCCGAAGCTGGCGGCGGATCGCCCGGGTCAGGTGACGAATGGCCGTGAAGTCCCGGATCCGTTCGTCTTCGAGGCGGAATCGGACCAGGCGCTCCCGGTCGTGGTCGCGTTTGTGAGAGGCCTTGCGGGCATGGGAGGTGATGGCGTAGACCCGTCCTTCGGGATCCTGGGTGATCCCTTCCAGATCGGCGAGGCGCAACGGCACCCGGTCCGCCGTCAACCGGGTCACCCGGTAATGGCCGTCCGCGGCCACCGAGACCAGGGCGAAGGGGCTCGCCGCCTCGTCCTGTACCACCAGGAGGCGTCCGTCGGCAAGCTGGATCAGGCCCGAGGGTTCGAACACCCCCTTCAGCCTGCTGTACCGGGGGTGATCCGACAGCCCCCGGAAGCGGCCATGGGCGTCTCCCGCCGCGCCGGAGGCGGCCAGCAGATGCAGGCCGAGGAACAGGAGCAGGATGCGCCAGGGCGTCTTCATGGGCGCACCTCCCCACGGCCGATCGCCGTTGGCGGGGATCCCTGTGCGCCAGGTATGGGAAAGGGTGACCATGCCGGGTTTCTGTGTTGCGATATGCGTACTCCGAAAGCAAAAAACATGCCATGTATGCCCGTCTCCTGGACGAACGGGCCGCGCCGTGTCGTTCTCATGGCCGGGCGGAAGTGGGGTGGGGCCGGATCCCTGCATGGGGGGTAGGGGACCACACAGGCATTTTCTGCAAGGATTGCAGGGTTGGAGGGGCGGGGCCTCAGCGGGGCGGGACGGGTATAGAAGGCCGTGCAGTGTCTGGATGCCGTTGGAAATACTTGTCAGCGATTTTCTGTCGGGCGACATATTCATCCAGAAGTTGGCGGATCAACTTCTGGTACTGCATGTGCTTCCTCTTCGCCGCTTTGGGTTGCCCCTCGAATATTTTGGACACACATTTGGTCGTAGAGTGATAGCGACAGGAGGTGTCCATGAGTGAGAAGAAATCGCCGAAGAGGTGGTCGGCAAAACGCAAGCAGGAAGTGGTTCTGC
>JALSSC010000012.1 GCA_026984455.1 Chromatiaceae bacterium | reverse complement strand
GCGCAGAAAAGCAGTCTTCCCCCGCCCGCTGGCGCCTTGGCGCACCATTCGGGCCAGCCCCCCGGGACCGCCGGGTTGCACTCGCCAAAGTGGGCCGCCGGGCACCCCCGCTCGTCCCGGTCGAAGGCAACCGGAAGTACCCCCAATCGCCGCCGGGCGGCGCCCGGCGGGCCGAGTGAAATCCGGCGCCCCCGGAGATCCCCGGGGGCGGTCAGCCCCCACGGACCTCAGAAGGCCTGCTCGCAGGTCTCGTCGTTGAGGGCCGCATGGGCCGCGGCCAGGCGGGCGATGGGTACCCGTGGGGCGGAACAGGAGACATAGGTCAGGCCGATACAGTGGCAGAAGGCGATGGACTGGGGATGTCCGCCGTGCTCGCCGCAGATGCCCACCTTGAGCCCCGGGCGGGTCTCACGGCCCCAGTCCACGGCCAGCTTCATGAGCTTGCCCACCCCCTTCACGTCCAGGACCTCGAAGGGGTTGTCCTGGAGGATATGGTTCTCGTTGTACATGGGCAGGAACTTGTTCTCGGCGTCCTCGCGCGAGAAGGAGAAGGTGGCCTGGGTGAGGTCGTTGGTGCCGAAGGAGAAGAACTCGGCCTCTTCGGCCAGGTTCTCGGCCCGCATGCAGGCCCGCACCACCTCCATCATGGTCCCGAAACGGAGTTCGATGGGACGCCCGTAGTGGGCCTCCACGGCCTGACGCACACCGTCCACGTAGGTGCGCACCCGCTTGAGTTCCTGGGCGGTGCAGACCTGCGGGACCATGATCTCGGGATGGACCTCGATGCCCTCCGCCTGACACTCGGCGGCGGCCTCCAGAACGGCGCGGATCTGCATGGAGTAGATCTCGGGGAAGGTGATGCCGAGACGTACCCCGCGGTGGCCCAGCATGGGGTTGACCTCGTGCAGGGCGCGTACCTTCTTGAGCATGGTCTCCTTCTTCTGGATGGCCTCGTCCACCAGGCCGGGATCGGCCAGGGTGTCCACCGCCGGATGGGCGCCCCGCCCGTAGATGAAGTCGGCGGCGTCCTTGAGGATGTGCAGCCCGCGCACGGTGTCGTGCAGGTGGCGGAGTTCCTCCAGTTCGGCCACCAGTTGCTGCTCGGAAGGCAGGAACTCGTGGATGGGTGGGTCGAGCAGACGAATGGTGACCGGTCGCGGGGCCATCACCTGGAAGAGGCCCTTGAAATCATCCCGTTGGATGGGCAGCAGGCGGTCCAGGGCGGCCTGGCGTTGTTGCTTGCTCTCGGCCAGGATCATCTCCACCACGATGGGTAGGCGGTCGCTGGCATTGAACATGCGTTCGGTACGGCACAGGCCGATGCCCATGGCCCCATAGCGCAGGGCGCGCTCGGCATCGTGGGGGGTGTCGGCGTTCGCCATCACCCGCAGGCGCGCGGCCTCGTCGGCCCACTCCAACAGGGTCTCAAGCTCGCTGGAGAAATCGGCCTCCTTGAGGGGCACCTCGCCCAGGTAGACGTCACCGGTGGTGCCGTCCAGGGTGATGAGGTCGCCCTCGCGCAGGGTGTGGCCGCCGACGAAGGCCTGGCGCATGGACACGTCCACCACGATGCCCTCGGCCCCGGCCACACAGGGCTTGCCCATGCCGCGCGCCACCACGGCGGCATGCGAGGTCTTGCCGCCACGCGAGGTGAGGATGCCTTGGCTGGCGAAGAAGCCGTGGATGTCCTCGGGCTTGGTCTCCTCACGCACCAGGATGACCCGTTCCCCGCCGCGCCCGAGCTGCTCGGCGCGGTCGGCGTCGAACACCGCCCGGCCCACCGCGGCCCCGGGCGAGGCCGGCAGGCCGCGGGCCACCGGGCTCACCCGGGCGGTGGGATCGAGGCGCGGGAACAGGAGTTGCTCCAACAACTCCGGTTCGATGCGCAGCAGGGCGCGGCGCTTGTCGATGAGGCCCTCGCGCACCATCTCCACCGAGGTGCGCACCAGGGCGGTGGCGTTCATCTTGCCGTTGCGGGTCTGCAGGCAGTAGAGCACCCCCTTCTCGATGGTGAACTCGAAGTCCTGCACCTCCTTGTAGTGTTTCTCCAGGCGATCGCGCAGCTCCAGGAGCTGGCGGTACATCTCCGGCATCTCCTCGTGCAGGGCCTCGATGGGCTTGGGGGTGCGGATCCCGGCCACCACGTCCTCGCCCTGGGCGTTGGTGAGGTATTCACCGAACAGCTTGTTCTCGCCGGTGTCGGGATAGCGGGTGAAGGCGACTCCGGTGGCCGAGTCCTCGCCCAGGTTGCCGAAGACCATGGTGACCACGTTGACCGCGGTGCCGTTGGCCTGTTCCGGTGTGATGTTGAACTGCCGCCGGTAGTCCACCGCGCGCTTGCCCATCCAGGAGTCGAACACCGCCTTTATGGCGATCTCCAACTGCTCGTAGGGGTCGTCGGGGAACGGTTTGCCCGTCTCCCGCTCCACCACCTCCAGGAAGCGGTCGGAGATCTCGCGCAGGTCACGGGCGGACAGGCCCACGTCCTGGGCGACCCCGGCCCTGGCCTTCACGTCCTCGAACTCGGCGTCGAACAGGGCATCGTCCACACCCAGGGCCACCTTGCCGAACAACTGGATGAAGCGGCGGTAGGCGTCGTAGGCGAAGCGCTCGTCACCGCTCTGGTGGATCAGGCCCTTGAGGCTGTCGATGTTGAGACCGAGATTGAGGATGGTGTCCATCATCCCGGGCATGGACATGGCCGAACCGGAACGCACCGACACCAGCAGGGGATTGACGCTGTCGCCGAAGCCCTTGCCGGTCTTCTCCTCCAGGGCGCGCAGGTGGTCGCGCACCTCCTCCATGACCCCCGGCGGCAGCTCTCTGTCCTCAGTGGCCAGGTACTCCAGGCAGGCCTCGGTGGTGATGACGAAGCCGGGGGGCACGTTGAGGCCGATCTGGGTCATCTCGCACAGATTGGCGCCCTTGCCGCCCAGGAGCTTCTTGTCCTTGCCGTCGCCTTCCTCGAAGGCGTAGACGTATTTGCGGGGCTGGGAATGGCTGTCGGACATGGGATTACCTCGAAATGGATGTCATGGGGCCCCGCGGCCCGGGCCGGTGCCCATGACCGCGCAGGAGAGGGGATGGATGGGAATCGGCAACCGGTGCTCCACAAGACGTTGCCAGAAAAAATCGGGGGCAATCGTCCGTCAAAGCGCGCCCGCGGGCAAGCGCTATTTTCAGCCCCTAAAGACTCCGCCGATCCGGCCGCTGTTCCCGTCAGCAGCGGCACCCCCTTCCGCACAGCAAAGGCAGATCCATGAAGATCAATCACCCCGTCACCGGCAGAGAGGTCGCCTGGCGCGACGACCAGGTCATCATCTCCAAGACCGACCTCAAGGGCCTCATCACCGAGGTCAACGACGCCTTCATCGAGGTATCGGGTTTCAGCGAGGCCGAGTTGATCGGCAAGAATCACAACATCGTGCGTCACCCGGACGTGCCGCCCGCGGCCTTCGAGGACCTCTGGAACACCATCAAGGCGGGCCGTCCCTGGACGGGGATCGTCAAGAGCCGGGCCAAGAACGGCGACCACTACTGGGTCAAGGCCAACGTCGCCCCGGTGCGCCAGAACGGGCGCATCCACGAATACGTCTCGGTGCGCACCAAGGCGACCCCGGAGGAGGTGCGCGAGGCCGAGGCCCTGTATCGGGCCATCGAGGCCGGCGAGGTCCCCAAGGCCCCCTGGTGGGTGCGCCTCAACCCCCTGCGCCGGCTGCGCATCCGTCAGCGGCTGGGCCTGAGTGGCCTGGCCCTGATCCTGCTGCTGGCGGGCTTTCTGGGGCTCTCCGTGCGCGACGACATGCAGGGCATCGCCCGCGACCAGGCCGTTCTGGACGGTATCGAATACATCCGCTCCCTGCGCGCCCTGTTACAGAACCTGCCGGAGCACCGGGGCATGAGCAACGCCCTCCTGAACGGCGACGCCCGCGTCCGCGAGCGGGTGTTGAAGAAACAGCGGGAGATCGCCGCCAATATCGCGGCCGTGAAGGCCGCCGAGGCGGCCCACGGCCAACGCCTCGGCAGCGGCGCACAGGCCCGGGCCATCTTCGACACCTGGGAGGCGATCCGCTCCGGGCTCTTCGACCTGCCCGCCCAAGAGGCCTTCGCCCGGCACACCCGCCTGATCGCCCAGGTGATCGCCCTCATCGCCGATATCGGCGACCGCTCGGGGCTGGTCCTGGAGGAATCCCTGGACCGTTACCATCTGGCGGATCTCCTGGTGAACCAGATCCCGCCGCTCACCGAATATCTCGGTCAGGCGCGGGGCCTGGGCGCGGGCATCGCCGCCAAGGGCGCCATGACCCCCGCCCAGCGCCAGAAGCTCCAGGTCCTGGACGCCTCCATCCGCTTTCTCCTCGCCAAG
>JALSSC010000011.1 GCA_026984455.1 Chromatiaceae bacterium | reverse complement strand
TAGTGCCTCCCCATAGTGCCCATAGTGCCCATAGTGTTCATAGTGCTCGCCATAGTGCTCGTCCCCATAGTGCTCCATAGTGCTTCCCCCACCATAGTGCCACCAATAAACGGCAAGCCGTAGTGGTGTTTCTTTTGTGCTAGTTTTTCCACCACAAAAGAAACACCGCGGAGGTCTGTCCGCGTTAATTGGCCTTGTTATGTGCTGGTGCAATCTCACTTTTTTGATATAAAAGCTCTGGATCTAAATCCAAATGGTTCGCCCACTCTATTGAGTCAAAACTGACCGATACAGAATTAAATAACGTTGTGTCCTTCAATTCAGAGAACTTACCAATCTCCAAATATGGCTTGACATCAAACACTCTATCCTCGCCATTTTCAAAGGTTAAAAGCAGTTTATAATCTGCAAGGGGAGTTACATTTTTCACGGATAAGTACACAAACAATCCTCCTTTATTTTAAAGGATCAATATTGAATGGCAGTTCACCATTTGACGCCAAATCCCAATCAGCTAGTAATTCATCTTGATGGATTTCTACCCAAGCCAATACCAACCTTTCCTTTTGTCTAGGAAGATTGCCGTCTGTTATCTCACACTTTCTAATATCAACAATGGCTTTATATTCTTGATAGTAAGCATGAATATGCGGAGGATTATGCTCAGATGGAGCACAATACATACGGATTATAATCCCGTAAAACATTGAAATTGTTGGCATTACTCTCAAACCATCAGTTGCAGTGATGATGCCTTAGATTATAGCGACTTAACCAGCTAAAGACTACGAACGTTTTTTGCACATAACGACCAAGCCTCACCTGACGCTATGGAGCGCCGCATAATAGCGGTCAGGTGCAGCGCCTTGTTATGGCTTTCTTGCATTATTTATAATCTCATGCGTCAATTCTGTAACCCTCCCTGTGTATTCGCGGCATTTTAAACGATAATCAAGGCCCCCAGATCGTATGGTTCCTCCCCCATCGGATCTAGGTAGATTCGTACTATCCCCATAGATTTAAAGGTATGGTCGAACGTAGCACATCCCCGCCACCCCCAACAAGCGCAAAGTTCTCTGTCTCCGAAGACCCCGCCGGGCCCCTCTGGCAGCGCTAATTCACCTGCGGGTGAGCAAGGGCGTGCCTGCAACGGCCCGTCCCTGATATGGCCGCGACGTGGAGGCGCGGGCGGCGGCCTTTCCGGGGCGGGGGCTCTGTACCCTCACGCGCGATGAAATCACGGGTTACCTCCGCGCCCTGGCAAGGTGGCCGGACCTCCAGGCCTGGCGTCTGCGTCAGAAGGAGCCGGGCTATGACATCCACACGCTCCAGGCACTGCTAGGCCATGCGGACGTGTCCACGACGATGATCCATACGCCTGCCTGTGCTGAACCGCGCGGGAGTGCCGCCGGTGGTGAGGCCGGCGGACTTCTGAGGGGGACCCGTTCGCAGCCTGGATGGAGCGCAGCGAACTCCGGAGCGTCATGCGGCAGGTGTCGGCGATGTCGTCACGCGGCCGGGTTGGCACGTTTTCGCCTCGTGTTCCCTGGTACGGTCCTTCTTCCGCTGGAACAACAACGGTGCTCCCGACCGTCTCTCCTCACCCCTCGGGAGACTGCGGCATCGCCGCCACGCGGGTCTCGATCCATTCCTCCACCCGCTGGTTGATCTCCTTGGCCTTGAGACCGCGAGGGTCCATGGGCTCGCCCACCTCCACCTGGATGGTGCCCGGATACTTCTTCAGGCCCCGCCGATGCCAGAAGACGCCGGCGTTATGGGCAATGGGCACCACGGGGTAGCCGCTCTTCTCCGCCAGCAGGGCCCCGCCGGTGCCGTAGTGTCCCTTGGCGCCGGGGGCGGTGCGGGTGCCTTCGGGAAAGATCACCACCACCCGGCCCTGGTCGAGCGCGGCCTGGCCTTCTTCTATCACCTGGCGGATGGCCTTGCGCCCGGCCTTGCGGTCGATGGCGATGGGGTGGAAGGGGATCAGGGCCCAGCCGAAGAAGGGTACCCAGAGGAGTTCGCGTTTGAGGACCCAGACCTGGGGCGGGGGAAGCAGACCGCGCAGGGAGAGGGTTTCCCAGGTGGATTGGTGCTTGGCAAGGACAATGTAGCCACCCTCCCGACGCAGATGTCCGGCCCCTTTCATGTGGTAGTCGAGCCCGCAGATCACCTTCAACAACCAGAGATTGGCGAGGCCCCAGGCATTGGCCAGGCGGCTCAGACGCGGGAACGGCATGAACGGCCGGCAGGCCCAGATGGCCAGGGTGGCCACCACGATGCTCAGGGTCATGGCGACGAAATAGACCAGCGATCTCAGCCAGATCATCCCTTCAAGCCTCCGCCCAACACCCAGTCGGCGACCGCCACCAGGTCCTTGAACACCGGAATGCGCTGTTCCAGGCCCGGATGGGCGGCCAGGGTCCGTCCGCCCTTGCCGGTGCGTACCAGGATGGGCTGGGCGCCCACCGCCCAGGCGGCCTCCAGATCGCGGTAGGAGTCGCCCACCACCGGTATCTCGCGGATGTCGAGCCCGAAGCGTTCCTCGATCTCCAGCAGGAGGCCGGGTTTGGGCTTGCGGCATTCGCACCCCTCGTCGGGACCATGGGGGCAAAAGAACAGGGCCTCGATCCCGCCGCCGAGTTGTTCCAGGGCCCGGGCCATCTTCTGATGAATGGCGTTGAGGCGGTCGAGATCGAACAATCCCCGCGCCAACCCGGATTGATTGGTGGCCACGGCCACCCGGTAGCCGTGCCGGTTCAGGCGGGCGATGGCCTCCAGGCTTCCGGGGATGGGGATCCATTCCTCGGGGCCCTTGATGTAGGCATCCGAGTCCTGATTGATGACCCCGTCACGGTCTAGAATGAGAAAGGTGTTGGGCATGGCGTCAGTCCTGGCCGCGGAATTCGGAGACCCGGATTCGCCCGTCGATCATGCGCCCCTGGCGTTTCTGCAACTTGCCCATCTTGTCCCAGAAGGCCTCATTGAGGTCGAGGTTCCGGGCGATGCCACAGCCCATCACCAGGATCAGCAGATCGGCCAGCTCTTCGGCCAGTTCGGAGTCGGGCTTGCCCTTGGTGACGCAGGCCGCCACCTCGCCCAGTTCCTCGGCCATGAGGGTGATGCGGTAGGTCATCTCCTCCCCACCCTGCTCGCGGAAACGATGCTTGCGGTGAAAGGCCGCCACCTCGGCGAGCATCGCGGCGTAGGAATCGCGGTTCATCTCAGTCCCCCAGTTGTACCCTGCCGACGTCGGCCACCTCCAGGAAGAGCCGGTGGAGGCGCCGCAAGAGGGCCAGGCGGTTCGCCCGTAGGGCCTCCTCTTCCGCCATGACCATGACCTCGTCGAACAGGCGGTCCACCGGATCGGCGAGGCCGGCCAGGGCCTTCAGAGCGGCCTCGTAGTCGCCCGCGGCGCGTGCCTGCGCGGCGCCGACGGCCATCTCTTCCATGGTCGCGTGCAGGGCCTTCTCCGCCGGCTCGACGAGCAGGGACGGGTCCACGCGCTCCGGCGGGGCCTCTCCGGCCTTGCGCAGGATGTTCCGAATACGCTTGTTGGCGCCCACCAGGCGCGCGGCCTGGGGCAGGTGGAGGAAGGTATCCACCGCCTGGATGCGGCGATGGATGTCATACGGGCGGGTGGCGCCGCTGGCGAGGACCGCGTCCACCCGGTCGCCGCCGATCCCCCGGTCTCTGTAATAGGCGTGCAGGCGTTCCATGCAATAGTCGCGCAGTGCCTGCACCAGCTCTGGATCGGGGCCGCGGTCGGTCACCTCTTCCACCGCGCGCCGCAGCAGGTCCGCCAGGTCGAGATCCAGTGGGGTCTCGATGAGGATGCGCAGGATGCCCAGGGCGGCCCGGCGCAGGCCGAAGGGATCGCGCACCCCGCTCGGCCGGTTGCCGATGGCAAAGTTGCCGGCCAGGGCCTCCAGGCGGTCGGCCAGCGCCAGCACCTGTCCACAGGCCGTCCGGGGCAGGTGGTCACCGGCGTGGCGCGGGCGGTAGTGCTCCTCCATGGCGGCGGCCACGCAGGGGTGTTCGCCCGCGGCCTGGGCGTAATAGCGGCCCATGGTGCCCTGGAGACCGGGGAACTCGGCCACCATCTGGCTGAGCAGGTCGTTCTTGCACAGGTCCGCCGCGCGGGCCGCCAGGTCGGGGTCGAGATCGAGGTGGCCGGCCAAGTGCTCGGCGAGGGCGCGAATGCGCCTGACCCGGTCGTGCATCGAGCCCAGCCCCTCCTGGTAGACCACCTGGGAGAGGCCCTCGCCCATGTCCTCGAAGGGCAGCGCGAGGTCCTGGCGCCAGAAGAAGGCGGCGTCCTCGAAGCGCGGCCGGATCACCCGTTCGTTGCCGCTACGGACCTTTTCCGGTACGCGGCTGGCGATGTTGGCCACGGTGACGAAGGATGCCCGCAGGGCGCCCTGGGCGTCCTCCACCGGGAAGTACTTCTGGTGCTTCTGCATGGTCTGGACCAGGACCTCGGGCGGGACCTCCAGGAAACCCGGATCGAAACCGCCGGCGATGGCCACCGGCCATTCGTTGAGGGCCGTGACTTCGTCCAACAGGCCGGGGTCGATGCGCGCCTCGCCCCCGGCCTGGCGCGCCGCGGCCTCAACCTGAGTGCGGATGGACTCGCGCCGGCGGGCGAAGTCCGGCTCCACACAGCCGCGTTCGCGCAGGAGGGATTCGTAGGCAGTTGGATCCTCGACCACGAGCGCTCCAGGGTGGTGGAAGCGGTGCCCATGGGTCCGGTTGGTGCTGGATACGCCGAGGATCTCGCAGGGGACGACCTGCCCGTCGAGCAGGACCACCAGCCAGTGGACCGGGCGCACGAATTCGACATCCAGGTCGCCCCAGCGCATCCGCTTGGGGATTGGCAGGCGGTCGAGGGCGGAGCGCAGGATCCCGGGGATCAGCTCTTCGGTCGGGCTTCCCGGCTCGATCCGCCGGAACACCAGCCAGGCGCCCTTGGCGGTCTCCTCGGTGGTCAGGGAGGACAGCTCCACGCCGCAGGAACGGGCGAACCCCAGGGCCGCGCGGGTGGGGTTGCCCTGTTCGTCGTAGGCCGCCTTCAAGGCCGGTCCCTTGCGTTCCAGGGTGCGCGGCGGTTGCCGCCGGGCCAGGCCCTCGACCCGTAGGGCGAGGCGCCGGGGGGTGGCGAAGCGCTCGATGGCGGCATGTTCCAGGCGGGCCTCCGCGAGGCCCTGGGCGAAGGCCTCTGCGAAGGCCCGGCTGAGGCCCTCCAGGGAGAGGGGTGGGAGTTCCTCGGTGCCGATCTCGACGAGCAGGCGTGCGGTCTCAGACATGGGCGGCCTCCCGATCCTCCCGGAGCATGGGGAAGCCCAGGGCCTCCCGGCGTTCGTAGTAGGCCTGGGCCACCGCCCGCGCCAGGCGGCGCACCCGCAGGATGTAGCGTTGGCGCTCGCTGACGGAGATGGCCTTGCGCGCGTCCAGGAGGTTGAAGGTGTGCGATGTCTTGAGCATCTGCTCGTAGGCGGGCAGCGGGAGGCCGGCCTCGATCAGGCGGGAACTCTCGGCCTCGCAGGTATCGAACCAGCGGAACAGGGCCGCGCTGTCGGCCTGCTCGAAGTTGTAGGTGGACTGCTCCACTTCGTTCTGGTGGAAGACGTCGCCGTAGGTCACCGTGCCCTGGGGGCCCCGCGTCCAGACCAGGTCATAGACCGATTCCACCCCCTGGAGGTACATGGCGATGCGCTCCAGGCCGTAGGTGATCTCCCCCGTCACCGGCCGGCAGTCGAGCCCGCCCACCTGCTGGAAATAGGTGAACTGGGTCACCTCCATGCCGTTGAGCCAGACCTCCCAGCCCAGCCCCCAGGCGCCCAGGGTGGGCGACTCCCAGTTGTCCTCCACGAAGCGGATGTCGTGCACCAGGGGGTCGATGCCCAGGGTCTCCAGGGAGCCCAGATAGAGGTCCTGGATCTCCAGGGGCGAGGGTTTGAGGATCACCTGGAACTGGTAGTAATGTTGCAGGCGGTTCGGATTCTCGCCATAACGGCCGTCGGTGGGCCGGCGCGAGGGTTGGACATAGGCGCAGCGCCAGGGCTCCGGGCCCACCGCGCGCAGGAAGGTGGCGGGGTGGAAGGTCCCGGCCCCCATCTCCATGTCGTAGGGCTGGAGGATCACGCAGCCCTGCCGGGCCCAATAGGCCTCGAGGGCGAAGACGAGCCCCTGGAAGGTGCCCGGGCCGGGCGTTTCTGGGACTGGGTTCAAGGCTCTTCCCCTGGTTGAATAAAGCGAAACAGTATAGCCTTTCGCCCTTCGGCTTTTCCACGCACCCACCACAAGTTATCCACAACCGCCATGACCCGACCCGTACGCAAGGCCCTCGCCCTGGTCTCCGGTGGCCTCGACTCCATGCTCGCGGTGCGGGTGATCCAGGAGCAGGGGATCCACGTGGAAGGCATCAATTTCTTCACCGGCTTCTGCGTGGAGGGCCATACTCATGCGATCCGCAACCGCGATCGCAACCGGCGCAAGCGTAACAACGCCCTCTGGGTGGCCGAGCAACTGGGTATCCGCCTGCACATCGAGGACGTGGTGGAGGAATACAAGGAGGTCCTGCTGTACCCGCGCCACGGCTACGGCGCCCACCTGAATCCCTGCCTGGACTGCAAGGTGTTCATGGTGCGCAAGGCCCTGGAGTGGATCCGCGGGCACGGATTCGATTTCATCGTCACCGGCGAGGTGATCGGTCAGCGGCCCATGTCCCAGCGCAAGGATACCTTGCCGGTGGTGGCGCGCGAATCGGGGGCCGGGGATCTCCTGCTGCGTCCCCTGTGCGCCCAGAACCTGCCCCCGACCCTGCCCGAGCGCGAGGGCTGGGTGGACCGCTCGGCCCTGTACGACTTCTCCGGGCGCACCCGCAAACCGCAGATGGCCCTCGCCCGGCGCTTCGGCATCGAGGACTACGCCCAGCCGGCGGGGGGCTGTTGTTTCCTCACGGATGCCCAGTACGCGGTGAAGCTGGCCGATCTGTGGCGCCACCGCCCCAGTAGGGACTACGGGCTCGACGACATCCTCTTGCTCAAGGTGGGCCGCCATATCCGCCCCGCCCCCCATTTCAAGGTCATCGTCGCCCGGGACGAGGGCGAGGGGCGCTACCTGGGCGGATACCGGCGCCAGCTCCCGCTCCTGGAGACCCTCTCCTGCCCCGGGCCCACGGCCCTGGTGGACGGCGATCCCGATCCGGCGGACCTGGAGCTGGCCGCGCGCATCGTCGCCCGCTACGGCAAGGGCCGCGATCTGGCGCAAGTGGAGATCGGTCTGGGCCATCCGCAGGGGGGGGAACGCCGCCTCCGGGTCGCCCCCCTGCGTCCCCACGAGATCCCCGCGGACTGGCTGCTGTGACGGACTTCACCCTCGACGCCCGCCGCCTGCTCTGCCCGCTCCCCGTGATCCGGGTCCAGGACCGGGTGGCCGGACTCTCTCCGGGGGACCGACTGGAGGTGGTGTGCAGCGATCCGGGAGCCCTCAACGACATCCCGGCGTGGTGCCGCATGAGCGGCCACCGCGTCCTGGATCTGCGCGACGAGGGCGATGAATGCCGCATCCTGATCGAAGTGGGGGCGGCACGGTGAGCGAGGCCATCGAGGAGCGCGCCCGGACCATCAAGCGGGTCACCCTGACGGGTGCCGCTCTCAACCTGGTGCTCGCCCTGCTCAAGATCCTGGTGGGCGTGACAGGCCATTCCGAGGCCCTGGTGGCCGATGGCATCCACTCCCTCTCCGACCTGCTCTCGGACGCCATGGTCTGGTTTGCCGCCCATCACGCCCAGGAGGCCCCGGACGAGGCCCATCCCTATGGTCACGGACGCTTCGAGACCGCCGCCACCCTCGGCCTCGCCGCCCTGCTGATGCTCGTCGCCCTGGGGATCGCCTGGGACGCGGCCCGCCACCTGTTCGCCCCGGCGACCCTCGAGGCGCCCGCCCTGCTCACCCTGTACGTGGCGCTGCTGTCCATCGTCAGCAAGGAATGGCTCTATCACTACACCCGGCGGGCGGCGCGGCGCATCCGTTCCGACATGCTCCAGGCCAATGCCTGGCACCATCGCTCGGACGCGGTCTCCTCGATCGTGGTGGTGATCGGCATCGCCGGGACCCTCGCCGGGCTCGACTATCTGGACGAGGTGGCCGCGGTGATCGTGGCGGTGATGATCGCCCGCATCGGCTGGGACCTGGGGGCCGGCGCCCTGCGCGAGCTGGTGGATACCGCCCTCGAACCGGAACGCATCCAGGCCATGCGCCGCACCATCCTCGACGTGGGCGGGGTGCGCGACATCCATATGTTCCGCACCCGCCGCATCGGCAGCATGGCCGCGGCGGACATCCACGTCATGGTGGAGCCGCGCATCTCCGTATCCGAAGGCCACATGATCTCCATCGTCGTGGAGCAGAGACTGAAGCGGGAGTTCGACGAGATCACCGACGTGACCGTGCACATCGACCCCGAGGACGACGAAGTCACCCCCCCTTCCTGCGTCGGCCTGCCCCTGCGGCGGGAGGCCGTGGCCATCCTGGATCGTTACTGGGAGGGCATCCCCGAGGCCGCGGAACGTGAAGACCTGCGCCTGCATTACCTCAACGGCCGGATCGAGGTGGAACTGGTGTTCCCCCTGGCGGCGCACCCGCGGGCCGCGGCCCGGGAGGGCCTCAAACGGGCCCTGCGTGAGGCCCTGGCGGGGGAGCGGAGGTTCGGGCGGGTGACCTTGCTCTTCAAACAATGACGGGGGACCGGGTCGGACGCACTTTTCTGGTGCGGCCGATACGGCCAATGCACCATAATAGTGCGTATTACCTCTGCTTATACGGACATTGTTCCAATTTGATTTTACTCCCCGGAGTCACGCCCCTAGTATTCGCAGCACCCGTCCCGCGGCAGGCCGCGTCCCGGGCTTCAGCAGGACTTGGCATAAATAGTGCTTAACGCTTCAGAACATAGGGATCCGCGCCATCCGCCGGAACCCACCCCCAAGCCGATCTTGTCAATCAACCAGGAGTTCGAAACAGTCATGGCCTCGAAAGTGATGAAAATGATGAAGGACGAGGACGTCAAGTTCGTCGATCTGCGCTTCACCGACACCCGCGGCAAGGAGCAGCACGTGTCCCTGCCCGCCCACGTCGTCGATGAGGACTTCTTCCGGGACGGGAAGATGTTCGACGGTTCCTCCATCGCCGGGTGGCGGGGCATTCAGGATTCCGACATGGTGTTGATGCCCGATGCGGCCTCGGCGGTGATGGATCCCTTCTCCGACGAGAACACCCTGATCCTGCGTTGCGATGTCCTCGAGCCCACCACCATGGAAGGCTACGAGCGCGATCCCCGCTCGCTCGCCAAGCGCGCCGAGGCCTACCTGAAGTCCACGGGCGTCGCCGACCAGGCCTTCTTCGGCCCCGAGCCCGAGTTCTTCGTCCTCGACGACGTGCGCTGGGGGGCCGACATGAGCGGCGCCTTCTACAAGGTGGACTCCGAAGAGGCCGCCTGGAACACCGAGAAGGTCTACGAGGACGGCAACATCGGTCACCGCCCGGGGATCAAGGGCGGCTACTTCCCGGTGCCGCCGGTGGACTCCATCAACGACCTGCGCGCCGCCATGTGCCTGGCCATGGAGGAGATGGGCGTGGTCACCGAGGTGCATCACCACGAGGTGGCCACCGCGGGCCAGTGCGAGATCGGCACCCAGTTCAACACCCTGGTGACCCGCGGCGACTGGAACCAGATCCTCAAGTACGCCGTCTGGAACGTCGCCCACGCCTACGGCAAGACCGCCACCTTCATGCCCAAGCCCCTGGTGGGTGACAACGGCAACGGCATGCACGTCCACCAGTCCCTCAGCAAGGGCGGGGAAAACGTCTTCGCCGGCGACAACTACGGTGGCCTGTCCGATACCGCCCTCTATTACATCGGCGGGATCATCAAGCACGCCCGCGCCCTGAACGCCTTCACCAACGCCTCCACCAACTCCTACAAGCGTCTGGTGCCCGGTTTCGAGGCCCCGGTGATGCTGGCCTACTCGGCGCGCAACCGCTCTGCCTCCATCCGTATCCCCCATGTGTCGAGCCCCAAGGCCCGCCGCATCGAGGTGCGTTTCCCGGATCCCACCGGCAACCCCTACCTGTCCTTCTCCGCCATGCTCATGGCCGGCCTCGACGGCATCCTCAACAAGATCCATCCCGGCGACCCCATGGACAAGGACCTCTACGACCTGCCCGCCGAGGAGGCCAAGGCGATCCCCACGGTCTGTCACAGCCTGGACCAGGCCTTGGAGGCCCTGGACGCCGACCGTGACTTCCTCAAGGCCGGCGGGGTCTTCACCGACGACCTGATCGACGCCTACATCGACCTCAAGATGGAAGAGGTCACCCAACTGCGGATGTCCACCCACCCGCTGGAGTTCGATCTCTACTATTCCCTCTGAGACCCCTCGCCCCAGGAGTAGTGAAAACGCCCCTTCGGGGGCGTTTTTTCGTTTGTGTGGCATGGCCTTTGCTAAGCTACTCGCATGGAGACCACTCATCCCGTGCCCGGCGTGGCGCTCCGCCTGCTGGAGAATCTCACCAGCGCGGTGTTGCTGTTCGATGCCCGTCTGCGCCTGCGCTACATCAATCCCGCCGGCGAGATGTTATTCGCCCTGAGTGCCCGCCACCTCCTGGGCCAGGATGCGCAGACGATCCTGCCCTGTCCCGGCGGGCAGCTCTCCCACAAGCTGGAACAGGTGATGCGTTCGGCCCAGCCCGTCACCGAGAGGGAACTGGAGCTGCCGCTGCACGACGGCCGCCGGGTCACGATCAGTTGTACCGCCCAGGCCCTGCCGGACGAGGGTTCGGGCAGCGAGGTCATGGTGGAACTCATCCAACTGGACCGGCAGTTGCGCATCTCCCGGGAAGAGCACCTGCTCTCCCAGCAGCGCGCCACCCAGTCCCTGGTGCGCGGCCTCGCCCACGAGGTCAAGAACCCCCTGGGGGGCCTGCGCGGGGCGGCCCAATTGCTCGACGCCGAGTTGGCGGACCCCGGGCTGCGCGAATACACCCGCATCATCATCGCGGAGGCCGACCGCCTGCAGGTCCTCATGGACCGGATGCTGGGCCCCAACCGGCCGCAACGGTTCGAAGAGGTGAACATCCATCAGGTCCTCGAACGGGTGCGCCTCCTGGTGGAGGCGGAGACCGGTCTGGCGGTGCTCACCGACTACGATCCCAGCCTGCCGCCGGTGCGTGGGGACGTGGACCGCCTGATCCAGGCCCTGCTCAACATCGCCCGCAACGGCGCCCGCGCGGCTGGGGCCGATGGCCGCCTGGTCTTCGCCACGCGCGTGCAACGCAAATTCACCATCGGGGAACGCCACTACCGCCTGGTGGTGCGGGTGGAGATCCGCGACGACGGCCCCGGCATCCCGCAGGACCTTCAGGAACGCATCTTTCTGCCCATGGTCTCGGGGGAGCAGGGGGGGACCGGTCTCGGTCTCACCATCGCCCAGACGCTGGTGAATCAGCACGGCGGACTGATCGAATGCCAGAGCGAGTCGGGCGACACCCGCTTTCTCGTCTATCTGCCCCTGGATCCGTCCTATGAGCGCTGAGTGCAAGGTCTGGGTGATCGACGACGACCGATCCATCCGGTGGGTATTGGAGCGCGCCCTGAACAAGGCGCAGATGGCCGTGGAGGGCCTCGCCGACGCCCGCGGGGTGCTCGAACGCCTGGAACAGGAGCAACCCGACGTCATCCTCTCCGATATCCGGATGCCCGGGATGGACGGCATCGAACTCTTGCAGCGGGTGCGCGAACGCCATCCGGATCTGCCGGTCATCATCATGACCGCCCACTCCGACCTGGACAGCGCGGTGTCCGCCTACGACGGTGGCGCCTTCGAGTACCTGCCCAAGCCCTTCGATCTGAACGAGGCCGTGGAACAGGTGCGGCGGGCCTGCCGTCAGCGGGCGGATCGCGGCCCCGCGTCCGCCGAAGAAGAACCCCTGTCCCCCGCCGCCGGGATCTTCGGCGAGGCCCCGGCCATGCAGGAGGTCTTCCGCGCCATCGGCCGGCTGTCGCGTTCCCACGTCACCGTGCTCATCAACGGCGAATCCGGCACCGGCAAGGAGCTGGTCGCCCAGGCCCTGCACCGGCATTCGCCGCGCCGTGATCGTCCCTTCATCGCCCTCAACATGGCCGCCATCCCCAGGGATCTACTGGAATCGGAACTGTTCGGCCACGAGCGGGGTGCCTTCACCGGGGCCCAGAACCGGCGCCTGGGCCGTTTCGAGCAGGCCGACGGCGGCACCCTGTTCCTGGACGAGATCGGGGACATGCCGGCCGAACTCCAGACCCGCCTGCTGCGGGTCCTCGCCGACGGTTCCTTCTACCGGGTGGGCGGGCATGCCCCGGTCCATGTGGACGTGCGCATCATCGCCGCCACCCACCAGGACCTGGAGGCCCTGGTGCGTGAAGGGCGCTTCCGCGAGGACCTCTTCCACCGCCTCAACGTCATCCGCATCCACATCCCCGCCCTGCGCGAGCGGCGCGAGGACATCCCCCTGCTGATGCACCACTTCCTCAACCGCGCCGCGGCCGAACTGGGGGTGGAGGCCAAGACCGTCGCCCCCGAGGTGGAGGCCTTTCTGTCCGCCCAGGATTGGCCGGGGAACGTCCGTCAGTTGGAGAACCTGGCGCGGTGGCTGTGCGTCATGGCCTCCGGCAAGGAGATCCATTTGGAGGACCTGCCGCCCGAGCTGCGGTCACGGGCCCCGGCGCCGTCCGGCGGGGGCGGCGACTGGGCGGAGGCCCTCGGCGACTGGGCGCGGCAGCGGCTGCGGGCGGGCGCGACGGGGCTGCTGGAAGAGGCCGGCCCGCGCTTCGAGGGCGTCCTCATCCGTGCCGCCCTGGAACACAGTGGCGGCCGGCGTCAGGAGGCCGCCCATCTCCTCGGCTGGGGGCGCAACACCCTGACCCGGAAGATCAAGGAGCTAGGCCTGGAGGCGGAGTAGCCGTCGGCATCCCGGCCACGCCCGCTCGCGGCCGAAGCATGACCCTTCCGCCCCCCCGACAAGAGTTCCCTCTCCCGGCGGGAGACCCGCCCGCGCCGTGTCAGGAGGGGCTGAACGGTTACGCCGAATCCGCGCCCACGGAGGCGGCCGGTCACACCAGGGCCAGCCATTCCCGATGCGCCTCCCGCCGCCCGTTCACCTGATCGAAATACAGGCCCTGCAGGCGCTCGGTGACGGGCCCGCGGCACCCGGCGCCGATGGCCCGTCCGTCCACCTCGCGGATGGGGGTGACCTCGGCGGCGGTGCCGGTGAAGAAGGCCTCGTCGGCGATGTAGACCTCGTCCCGGGTGATGCGTTTCTCCACCACCCGCAGGCCGGCCTCGTCCGCCAGGGTCATGAGGGTGCGGCGGGTGATGCCGTCCAGGGCCGAGGTGAGGTCGGGGGTGTAGAGGACGCCGTCACGGACGATGAAGACATTCTCGCCGCTGCCCTCCATCACATAGCCCTCGGCGTCCAGGAGCAGGGCCTCGTCGTAGCCGCATTCCAGGGCCTCCTGGAGGGCGAGCATGGAGTTCATGTAGTTGCCGTTGGCCTTGGCCCGGCACATGGTGATGTTGACGTGGTGGCGGGTGAACGAGGAGACCCGCACACGGATGCCCTTGCGCATGTTCTCCTCGCCCAGGTAGGCGCCCCAGTCCCAGGCCGCCACCATGCAGTGGACGCGCAGGTTGTCGGCGCGCAGGCCCATGCCTTCGGAGCCGTAGAAACACATGGGGCGGATGTATGCGGTCTCCAGGCCGTTCTCGCGGACCACGGTGCGCTGCGCCTCGTTCAGGGTCTCGGCATCCCAGGGCATGGGCATGCGCAGGATGTGGGCCGAGTTGAACAGGCGCCGGGTGTGATCCTGCAGGCGGAAGATGGCCGTACCCTCGGGCGTGCGGTAGGCGCGCACCCCCTCGAAGACCCCCATGCCGTAGTGCAGGGTGTGGGTCAGGACATGGGTCCTGGCCTCGCGCCAGGGGACCAGTGCGCCATCCAGCCAGATGACGCCGTCGCGGTCGGCCATGGTGTTCATGGGATGCTCCTCAAGAAAAGGGTTCAACGGGTGTCGCGTCCCGGCTCGAGCCACTCCCGCCAGGTGCCGGCGATGAGGCGGCGCGCCTCGCCGAGTTCGGCGCTGGATATGAGGCCCGTCGCTTCCTGCAAGGCGTCCCGGTGATAGGCGGCGCGCAGGGACTGGTAGGCCTCGGCCAGGGCCGTGGCCCGCTCCCGGGGGATCAGGCCGAGCCGGCCGAGCGCCTCGAGTTGGCGCAGGTTGTCGCTCCAACGGATCAGTTCCGGATGGGCGTGAGCCAGGCGCAAGACCCAGAATTGGACCATAAATTCCAGGTCGGCGATACCGCCGCGGCCCTGTTTGAGGTCGAAGCGCCGGTCGTCCGAGCGGTCGAGGTGGGCGCGCATACGTTCCCGCATCTCCCGCACCTCGCGGCGCAGGGTGTCGGGATCGCGTCTCCGGGTGAGGACGGCCCGGCGCACCCGGGCGAAGCCCTCGGCCAGGCGTGGATCGCCGCTCAGCGCCCGGGCGCGCACCAGGGCCTGGTGTTCCCAGGTCCAGGCCGAGGCCTGCTGATAGCGGGCGTAGGCCTCCAGGGAGGTCGCCAGCAACCCGGCCTGGCCGTCCGGGCGCAGGCGCATGTCCACCTCGTAGAGGATCCCCGAGGGGGTCCGGGTGGTGAGGAGATGGATGATGCGTTGCCCCAGGCGGGCGAAGAAGACCTCGTGGGAGACGGGCCGGGGCCCCCGGGTCTGCCCGGCCCCCTTGTGCAGGAAGACCAGGTCGAGGTCCGAGCCGTAGCCCAGTTCCATCCCGCCGAGCTTGCCGTAGCCGAGGATCAGGAAGCCGCGCCCGCCGGGGTCGAGGCCCTGCGGCGGGCCATGGGTCCGGACCAGGTGATTCCAGGCCAGGCGCAGGGCCTGTTCGAGCACGGCCTCGGCGATCCAGGTGAGGTAGTCGCTGACCCGGGTCACCGGGATGGCGCCGGTGAGGTCGGCGGCCGCCACCCGCAACTGGTTGCCCTGGGCGAACTGGCGCAGGCGCTCCATCTGTTGCTCCAGATCGTCCGCGGGGACCCCGCCGAGCAGGGCCTCCAGCTCGGCGTCCAGGGCGGCCCGCTCCAGGGGGGCGTAGAGGCGCCGCGGATCCAGGAGTTCGTCCAGCAACAGGGGGTGTTGGCTGAGGCGTTCCGCCACCCAGGGGCTCAGGCACAGCAGACGCGCCAGTTGCGACAGGGCCAGGGGGTGCTCCACCAGCAGATCGAGGTAGGCGGTGCGGCGCGCCACGGCCTCGATCAGGGAGAGCCCGCGGGCGAGCCCCAGGTCGGCGCCGGGGGTGGCGCCGAGGGCCTGCAGAAACAGGGGCAGGAGGCGGTCCAGGCGTTCGCGGCCGCGTTCGCCCACCCGCGGGAGGATGCCCTCGCGGAAGGTCCGCAGGCGTTTCTCCGCCGCCAGGGGATCGGCGAACCCCGCCGCCTTCAGGGCGCGGATCGCCTCCGGGGAATCCAGGTCCTGGTGCCAGAGGCGTTCGATGGGGCTGTCCCGGGGCTCTCCCTGGGGCGAGGCGAAGACCTGGTCGAAATGGGCCTGGATGCGCCGGCGGTGCAGATTCAATGCCCGTTCGAAGGACGCCGTGCGGGCAAAACCCATGGCGCGGGCGAGGCGCAGGCGTTCCAGGTCGTCCTCCGGGAGGCGGTGGGTCTGCTCGTCGCGCCAGGCCTGAAGGCGGTTCTCCACGCGGCGCAGGAAGCGGTAGCCGTCGCTCAGCTCGCGTACCGCGAACTCGGGCAGCAGGCCCTTGGCCCCAAGGCGGCGCAAGACCTCCAGGATCGGACGCACCTGCAATTCGGGATCGCGCCCGCCGCGCGCGATCTGGAACACCTGGCCGATGAATTCCACCTCGCGGATACCGCCGCGGCCGCGCTTGATGTCCCGCTCCAGGCCGGCCTCGTGCAGCTCCCGGTCGATCATCGCCTTGAGGCCGCGCAGGGAACGGATGGCCCCGAAGTCCAGATAGCGGCGGTAGACGAAGGCGCGCACGAGTTGCCCCAGGCGTGAGGCGGCCTCGCCTCCGGGGCTGAGGATCCGCGCCTTCACCAGGGCATAGCGTTCCCACTCCCGGGCCTGGGTCTGGAGGTAGTCCTCGTAGGCGTCCAGCGACATCGCCAGGGGGCCCGCGCGGCCGAAGGGGCGCAGACGGGTGTCCACGCGGAACACGAAGCCGTCCTCGTCCCGCCGCTCCAGGAGCCGCACCAGGCGGCGGGCCAGGCCCTCGAACCAGCGCTGGGCATCCAGGGGGCCGCCGCTCACCCGGCTCCCGCCCGGATACAGGAAGATCAGGTCGATATCGGAAGAGAGATTGAGTTCCCGCGCCCCCAGCTTGCCCATGGCCAGGATCAGGAGGGACTGGGGCCGTCCCCGGGCGTCCAGCGGCAGGCCGTGCTCGCGGGCGTATTCGGGGTAGAGACGCTCCAGGGCGCGCAGGATGCAGGCATCGGCCAGGGCGGAGAGGTCCTCCAGGGTCTCTGCCAGGGACGCCCAGCCGGCCAGATCGCGCCAGACGATGCGCACCATCTGTTCCTCGCGGAAGCGGCGCAGGCGTCGGCCGAGGTCGGCCTCGCCGGCGCAGTGGGCGAGTCTCAGGGCGAGGAGCCGGTCCAGTTCACCCGGGCCATAGTCGCCCAGGAGCAGGCCCTGGCGGAGGAGCCCGTCGAGGATCCCCGGCCGGCGGGTGAGGGCGCCGGCCATGAACCCGCTGGCCTCGAAGACCCGCTCCATGGCGGCCCAGAACCCTGGAGGGCGCGCCGGCGCCATGCCCGCGTCCTCGGCGGCCTCGATGAATCCGTCGAGCCGCCGCCGGGTCTGTTGCCGCAGTATCGAGTCCAGGTCCGTCATGGCGCTCCATCATAGGGGATGGGGCGGGTGAGGACGAGTGAATCCGGCTTGACCGGGGTCAAAGTCATCTCCGGCCACTCATCTCATTATCCTCCACTCTTTTGGCCGGCCGGGAATCTCCTCGTCATGCCCCACCGCAGCCCGCTTCCCTACTGGCGCCAATGGCTCGGCATCGTCGTGGACAACAGCCGTTGGAGCGAGAAGGTCATCTCCGGCCTCGGCGCCTTCCTCGGCATCTACGCCATCCTCTGGGTGGCGCGCGCGGCCGTGGGGCCCGCCGACGTTCCCCTGATCGTGGCCTCCATGGGGGCCTCCGCGGTGCTCCTGTTCGCCGCGCCGCACGTACCTTTCTCCCAACCCTGGAACCTCCTCGCCGGGCACGGTCTCTCGGCCGTGGTGGGGGTGATGGCCGCGCGCTGGATAGCGGATCCCTTCGTCGCCGCCTCGGTGGCCGTGGGCGGGGCCATCAGCCTGATGTATTTCCTGCGCTGCCTGCATCCCCCCGGCGGTGCCAGCGCCCTGATGGCGGTGATCGGCGGGGCCAGGATCCACGCCCTGGGGTTCGGCTACGTGTTCTTCCCGGTGATGGTGAACGCCCTGGTGATCTTCGCCGTGGCCCTGGCCTTCAACTGGCTGTTCCCCTGGCGCCGTTACCCGGCCGCGGCGGCGCCCGAGCCGACCCTGCCGCCCACGGCCGCGCCCGCGGCCCTGGCCGGGGACGATCTGGACTACGCCCTGAACCGTGTGGGCGCCTATCTGGACGTGAGCGAGCGCGACCTGGAGACCCTGTTCCGCCTGGCGGAGGAACATGCCGAGACCCATCACCTCTCCCCCGAGGCCATTCGTCCCGGATGTTGCTACTCGAATGGTGCCCTGGGCGCGAGCTGGGGGATACGCTGCGTGGAGCGTATCGTCGACGGCCATGTGCATTACCGCATGGAGGCGGGTGATGGCGCTCCAGGTCGTGGCACCGCGGAAAGGGGAGCCTTCGCCCATTGGGCGCGTTTCGAGGTGCGTGCGGTGGACGGCCGTTGGGAGCGGGTGGGCGACTGAAGACGGGCGATTACGCCACGCACAGCCCAGTTGGCTGAGGGCCCATCGGTCACATCCTCCATACAGGCGCCCTTGGATTCACGCCGGATCTGCCTGGCCACTGCCCGTGCCGACCGAGGTCACCTCTGTGGAGCCCCATCTTTGCGTTTCCACGACGCAGGCCTCGCCCGATGCAGCGCCCTCTCGCGCGGGTGCGCGGGACACGTAGGACCACACGCAGGCCGTTCCTTTCGGCTCCGCCGGGTCTGCGGAACCGTTGACAGGCTTCCCCCGATCGACGCGTCCCGGCTGTCCTCTGTGGCCACCGATCTCGCGTGAAAATCAACACCATCCGAACACCACCTTCCTGATTTTTCCGTCTATCATTAACCAGAACTCCTCTTCCCCGACCGCGGCCCCGTTGCCCCGGCCTTTTGCAATGTGTAACCATCACTGCCCGGCCGTTGCCCGATATCTCTGGACGATTGAATCTTCATTGATCCGCAAGAGGCGCTGACAAATGGTCGCAGGAATTGGCATTCTCTTGGGCTCTGTCATCGGAGTCAATATCTTCGATTACTACCGGCGGCGGAAGACAAGGCCTGCAAGCCGGGCCCAGCCGACAGAACGGTCACGGGGATCACTGACGCGGCGCACCAATATCATTGAATCGAAAGAGTCGATCAATCGTCACTTCACGATCAGCCTCATATCCTTGGGCCTGGCCACTTTGACGAAATTTCTGCCTGTACTCAATCCGCTAAGCCTTGCGTTCATTGTCTATACGTGTCTACCTATCCTGAAGCGCGGCCAGAGACAGTTGCTGGAAAGAAGGACAATAGGTCACGACTTGCTATACAGTGCCTATATCATAATGGCCTTCCTGACCCGCCAGCAGACCTATATCGCGTTAGGCGTCTTTTTCTATCACACCGGGGCAAAGATACTGGCCATGAATCAGGCCCACTCCAAGCCCATTGTCACCCATCTGGTCGAGCAACAAGCAGATAAGATATGGGTTGTGCGAAAGGGTGTTGAAATCGAGGTGGCGTTCGCTGGCGTCTCCGTCGGAGATGTTGTCGTTGTCCGGGCCGGCGAAATCATCCCTGTGGATGGCGTCATCGTGGAAGGTATGGCGGTAATCGACCAGCATACCCTGACCGGCGAGTCAGAATTCATCGAAAAGGAGAAAGGGCAGCCGGTGTTTGCATCGACCCTCGTTGTCGGGGGGCGAATCCAGGTCAAGGTCACAAAATCCGGCAACCAAACCGTCATCTCAGAGATCGAGAAAATACTACGAAATACATCCGCCTATGCAACCTCGATCCAACTGAAAGGCGAGAAGTGGGCCGATTACATCGCCATCCCCATTGCCGGACTCACCGTGGTGACCCTTCCTGTCAAGGGGTTGTTGGCCGCCACCACCGTCATTCACAGTACATTTGGGAACCGTCTACGGATCGCCGCACCCATCACGACCCTGAATTATCTCCACGCGGCCTTCCGCCGCGGTATCTTGATCAAGGACGGGCGTGTCATCGAGGAAATGAACGAGGTGGATACCGTACTGTTCGACAAGACCGGAACACTGACGCACGAGGAACCCAAGGCCGGTCGGATCGTCTGTGCAGGCGACCGCTACGGTGCCGATGAAATTCTGACATACGCTGCCACCGCCGAACACAGGCTCACGCATCCCATTGCCAGAGCAATAATAAATAGAGCGCGGGAATCCCGTCTCGACCTGCCATCCATCGACGATTCGAGCATTACCATGGGTTACGGAATAACTGCCACCATTGCGGACAAAGTGGTTCGCGTCGGCAGTGCGCGTTTCATGGAGAGGGAGGGAATGGAGATTCCCCCGATCATCGCAAACAGGATCGAGCAATCCCGTGTGGAGGGAACGTCCCTGGTACTGGTCGCCATAGGGAGGGAAGTCGCAGGGGCGATTGAAATCGTCTCCGTGCTTCGGCCTGAGGTGGAGACGATATTGAAAGGGCTACGCCGGCGGGGTGTCAAGCATATCTCTATCGTATCCGGAGATCACAAGAACCCCACGCGACGACTCGCGGAGTCGCTCGGTCTGGACAGTTACCATTACGAAGTGCTTCCCCAGGAAAAGGCAATGATCGTGGAACGATTGCAGCAACAGGGCAGGAAAGTCTGCTATGTGGGCGACGGCATAAATGATACGATCGCCATGAACACGGCCAATGTCTCGGTATCCCTGAGGGGGGCCACGACGATCGCCACGGATACCGCTCAGGTGGTCCTGATGGATGGTACCCTCACCCATCTGTGTGATCTGTTCGACATCGCACACGATCTCCGGAACAGTCTGTGGCGGAGCCTGACGCTCGTCACCATACCCAGTGTCATCAGCATTGGAGGGGCTGTATTCTGGGGCATGACCCTGGGTTGTTCCTATCTCATTATCTACTCGAGCTTTGCCTTGGCGTTGGCCAACGCCATGCTGCCAAAGCTTCAATATAGGGAAGGAAAGGGGCGGGAGATCCCTCGCAAGAGATCCTCGATGCGGTCTGACGGGGTGGAATAGGGAAGGGTTCTTGCCAGCCCGCCCCGTTGCTTCCCAAGGATGAGATGTTGTATCCATAGGCTCCGTTTTTGACGAGAACGGGCTCTTGGCTCGGCACGCATCAAGTCCGGCTTCCTGGTAGGCCGAAAAACATGAGCTATAATCTCTCCGTAGAGAGATCTGCGGATCTGTAGGGATGGGCGGTGGCATGTTCACCTGGCCGTCGAGGCCGGGGGAACCGCGAAAATGCAGGTGAGCGATCTGCCTGGGCAGCAGTTATATCCTAATATCGAACGCGCGTCTGGATTCCTGGGTAACGAACGACAGCGAGGATTGAGATCATGGGCAGCGGCATCGTCGGTTTGATTCTTCTGGCCGCAGACATCTACGCGGTCGTCATGGTCCTTCAGAGTTCTGTGAAGGGGGTCGAGAAACTGCTGTGGGCACTACTGATCTTACTGTTGCCCCTGGCCGGCCTGATTATCTGGTATCTCTTGGGACCTGGAAAGAAGCCTTTCTGATCTCCTGGCAGCGGGTGGGTGCCGTCACCGTGGACGGATCTCCGAGAGGAAGAGGAGATCCTTTGGCCGGCGTGCGGTCACTCGTTCCTTGGAGCCCCACGCCACCGCCCGCGGATTTTGCGCGGGCAATTGCATCGAAGGATAGGGAGCGGTTGGCCCCCATGTAGATGGCGCGGTTCAGCCAGAGAAGGAGGGATCTCGGTCTTGCCACTCACCCAAGGGCGTCGCAATGCTGACCCAGCCAGATGAAGAAAGAGAGAAAGTTGCCGCCATCCGTGCGCAAATGCCAGCGACAACCGCCGTTCACTATTTGAACACCGGAACCAATGGCCCCTTGCCGAAGATGGGGGCGGACATCATGAGGGAGGCGGCGGAAAAGGAGTATCTGCAGGGCAGGTATCTGCCATTCATCGAAGAACTCTACAGCGAGATGGATGCCACTCGCAGACATCTTGCCCGCATCGTCGGCGCCTCTCCGGAAGAGATCGCCTTGACTCAGAGCGCCACCGAAGGCCTGAATATTATTTTGTGGGGACTTCGCTGGCTGCCTGGGGACGAGGTGCTTACCACAAGTCTGGAGCACGTGGCGAGCCTGGCACCTCTGTCATTGATCAAATCCCGTCACGGTATCGTCGTCAAATATGTCGAGGTGAAATATGGTGACGAGTACGACGAGGAGGAATTCGTCTCCTGCGTGGAGCGGATGATCACGCCAAGGACCCGGCTGTTGGTGATATCCCATGTCTCGACATCTACGGGTATCACCTTTCCGATCCGGGCGCTGGTCGAGATCTGCCACGCCCACAAGGTCTGTGTTCTCGTTGATGGGGCTCAGGCGGTAGGTGCGGTACCGGTGGATATGCATGAGTGGGCAGTCGATTTCTGCGCCATGACGGGTCGGAAATGGTTATTGGGACCGGAAGGGGTGGGCGCACTGTATGTCGCCAAAGAGCGCATAGCCGAAGTGGATCCGACCTTTATCAGCCCGACATCGGTAAGGAACCGTTCGGATCTGGATATGGTCTCCCCTTTCGTTGTTCCGGCGCCCTCTGCTGCCCGTTATCAGCTCGCCACGTCCATGTACAGGCCCACTCTCCTAGGGTTTCAGAAATCGTTGGAGTATCTGCTTGAACACGTGGGAATGGACTGGATCTATTCCCGCATACAGAGGTTGGCCCGGCATATGCAGGGGCTGCTCAGGGAGATCCCCGGCGCCAGAGTCGTTACGCCGCTCGGCAGGGAGGCCGGCCTGGTGGGATTCCATGTGGACGGCTGGCATCCATCAGATCTGTGTATGCGCCTCAATGAAAGGAAGTTCATGCTGCGGCCCGAGCCAGAGCACCAGTTACCGGCACCAGCCAGGATATCGACCGGTTTCTACAACACGGAAGAGGAGTTGGACCAGCTTGCAGAAGCCATACGCGACATCGTCACTTGACTCACGACGGCAGGAGAAGCCGCCTCGTGCGCCCGAGCGGCGCAACCAAGCGATACGGGGTCCGACCGTCATTGAGCCATCTCTTCATCGTTGCCAGGGCACAGATCAGCGGTCGATTGGGGGGTGTCTGTCGTCCTCAGCGCGGCGATACGCTCCTCGAGTGGCGGATGGCTCGCAAGGAGTCGGGTCAGTCTGCTGGGACCCGCGTGAATCCCGAAGGCGGCAAGTCGATCCGGCAACCGCGAGCGCTCGCTTTCGCTCCGCAAACGTTCCAGGGCACTGATCATCTCCTCCCGTCCCGCCAGCTCCGCCCCGCCTGCGTCCGCCCGAAACTCCCGTTGGCGCGAGAACCACATCACGATCAAGGTGGCCAGCAATCCCAACGTCAGCTGCAAGACGATGACCACGATCCAATAGCCGAGGGTGCCCAGGCCGCCCCCGTCGCGCCCGCCGCGCGTAAAGCCGTCGATCAGCCCGGCCACCACGCGGGAGATGAAGATCACAAAGGTATCGAGCACACCCTGTATCAACGCCAGCGTAACCATGTCGCCATTGGCGACGTGGGTCAGTTCGTGACCGAGGACCGCCTCCACCTCTGTCGGCGTCATACGGGCGAGCAGGCCCGTACTCACCGCGACCAGGGCCTTGTCACGCTTCATGCCCGTGGCGAAGGCGTTCACGTCCTCTGAGTCGTAGATCGCCACCTCGGGCATGCCGATACCCGCACAGCGTGCATGGTGCGCAACGGTATCGATCAACCACTGTTCAGCCGCGGTCAGCGGCTCGTCGATCACACGGGCGCCCGTGCTCAGCTTGGCGAGCCATTTCGACAGTGCAAGCGAGATGAGGGATCCAGACATGCCGAAGCCGAGAGCGAACACAGCCAACTCGAGCAAACCGCGGGGGGCGATGCCGAACATGGCCAGTACGACGGTCATCAACAAGAGTACTGCGACGTTCGTCAGCACAAACAAGGCGATGCGCAGTGCGTTGCCACGGCGTGACAGGGCTGAGCGTCGTATCCGGGGCGAACCCGTCGCCGTTCTCTGCGCGGCCCGTTTCCGGGCAGCCAGATCGACTGTCAAGACCAGGGAGGCAAGCACCCAGTGACCCGTGGCCAGGGCCCCCGCCAACGCCAGGAGCGCCAGGATTCCCGATGGGGACTTCCATTGTGTGGGCTCTCCCGGATACCGGGCACGCAGCCAATTGAAAGCGCTATAACCTATGAATGGGAGCGCGGCGATTCCCAACGGGGGATAGAGGAGCGCCCCGGCTGCCGACACCCCCAGGGCGAGGTGCGCGGCGCGCTCCGAGTACTGTAGTGGGAGGAGAGGGTCCCGGTCCGGGCCCTGCTCGTCCACCGCCGTCGCCTCGGCATCCGCCGCGCTGCGGATCCTCTTGGAGGACAGCCGCGCAGCCAGCCGTTTCCGACGCATACCTTCGTGCAACAGCCCCAGCAGCCCTCCAGCCGCCACCAGAGGCAGGGTAACGATGACGTGGATCAATGGATGCTCCCCCTGAAGACACGCTGGCGCCGACATTATACCCGTCGCACGTGAATGTTTCGCTACTGCGGCTGCCCCTCGTACCCCTGGGCGGTGTGGCGATTGCTCGCCATAGTCCCCGCGATGACTCGCTTCCGCGCCTTGCCCAGGGGCACGAGGAACACCCTCGAAAAACGAGGAGTGGCACAGGGAAGTGCCGTTTACGGACCGAAGGACGGAAATATTCACGTGCGACGGGTATATGCCATAGCAGGGCCTCTTCCCCGCACGATGAGCCGGTGCGTCCCCGTGCGAGCCGGCGGCCTGGGATCGGGCTTCGTGTGTTCGGCCGTGTGGGCGGCGGGTGGCGGCTGAGGGGCCCGGCGTCGCCGTCTCCACGGGGGAGGGGGTACCCCGGCCTACGGGCCTCGGGCGTCCAGCACCCCGGCGAACAGCCGATAGGCCGGGTTCGTGGTCTCCTCCCAGTGGGGATAGCCCAGGTCGTCGAGGGTCCGGCGCAGGTCGTTCCGCTCATCCGGGGGGACCTGGATGCCCATGAGCACCCGTCCATAGGCGGCGCCGTGGTTCCGGTAGTGGAACAGACTGATGTTCCAGCGCCTTCCGAGCCCGCTGAGGAAGTCCAGCAGGGCCCCGGGGCGTTCGGGGAACTCAACCCGGTAGAGGATCTCGTAGCGAACGCCCCGGGCGTGCCCTCCCACCATGTAGCGCACATGCAGCTTGGCCGTCTCGTCCTCGCTCAGATCCACCACGGCAAGGCCCTTGCTCTCCAGGCGGCGGACGATTTCCACCTTCTCCTGCTCGCCGCCGTCCAATTGCACCCCGGCGAAGACCTGGGCCTCGGCGGCATCGGCGAAGCGGTAGTTGAACTCGGTGATCTGTCGCCGGCCCAGGACCCGGCAGAAGGCGAGAAAGCTGCCGGGGCGCTCGGGGATGCGCACCGCGAGCAGGGCCTCGCGGCCCTCGCCCAGCTCGGCGCGTTCGGCCACGTGGCGGAGACGGTCGAAGTTCATGTTGGCACCGCTCTCGATGGCCACCAGGTCGGCGTCCTCCATGGGGTGGCCGGCGAGCCAGCGCTTGATCCCGGCCACCCCCAGGGCGCCGGCGGGCTCGGCGATGGTCCGGGTGTCGTCGAAGATGTCCTTGATGGCGGCACAGAGTTCATCGGTGGAGACCAGGACCACCTCGTCCACCAGTTCGCGGGCCAGGCGGAAGGTCTCCCTGCCGATCTGGCGCACCGCGACCCCGTCGGCGAACAGGCCCACCTGTCTGAGCGACACCCGCCGGCCCGCGGCCAGGGCGCGCTCCAGGGTGGGAGCGTCGTCCGGCTCCACCCCGACGATGCGCACTTGGGGGTAGACGTATTTGACGTAGGCCGCGATCCCGGCGATGAGCCCGCCGCCCCCCACGGGGACGAAGATGGCGTGGGGCGGCTCGGGGTGCTGGCGCAGGATCTCCATGCCGATGGTGCCCTGGCCGGCGATCACCTCGGGGTCGTCGAAGGGATGGATGAAGGTGGCGCCCTTCTCCTCGGTGAGGGCCAGGGCGCGTTCGTAGGCGTCGTCGTAGGAATCGCCGTGGAGGAGGGTGCGCGCCCCCAGGGCCTTGACCGCCTGGACCTTGATGGGCGGGGTGGTCTTGGGCATGACGATGGCCGCCGGAATGCCGAGGCGGCCGGCGGCCAGGGCCACGCCCTGGGCGTGGTTTCCAGCGGAGGCGGCCACGATGCCGCCTTCGCGCGCCTTGGGGCCGAGGTGGAAGATGCGGTTGTAGGCCCCACGGAGTTTGAAGGAGAACACCGGCTGGAGGTCTTCGCGTTTGAGCCAGATGCGGTTGCCGAGGCGCCGGCTCAGGCCACGGGCCAGATCCAGGGGGGTCTCGCGGGCGACGTCGTAGACCCGGGCGCGGAGGATGCGCTCGATGTAGGTTTGGGGCATGGGCTTCCTGAATAAATCTGCGCTGGGCGCGCTCCAAGTCCCCCTCGGCCTGCGGCCGAGGGATGGGGTTCGGGAAGGTCCTGGGCGCCCCTGAAGTCTTCGGGTCGCCGCGAACGTTCCGCGGACGGATCGCCCATTGTAGCCCCGGGTCTGCGATAATCGACAATTTCCTGACCACCCAGAGGGAGAACCTCCATGACCCCAGACGAAATGAAACGCTTGGCCGCCGAGGCCGCCCTGGAACACGTGCAGGGCGGTATCATCGGGGTCGGCACCGGCTCCACCGTCAATCACTTCATCGACCTCCTGGCCGGCGTCAAACACCGCATCGACGGGGCGGTGTCCAGTTCCGAGGCCTCCAGTGCACGTCTGCGTGCGCACGGCATCGAGGTCTTCGAACTCAACGACGTGGGCGATCTGGATCTCTACGTGGACGGCGCCGACGAATCCAACCGCCAGCTGCATCTCATCAAGGGCGGCGGCGGTGCCCTCACCCGCGAAAAGATCGTCGCCGCGGCCAGCCGCCGGTTCGTGTGCATCGCCGACGAGTCCAAGCTGGTGGAGGTGTTGGGCGCCTTCCCCCTGCCGGTGGAGGTGATTCCCATGGCACGCAGCTACGTGGCCCGGCAGATGGTGGCCCTGGGCGGCACCCCCCGGTGGCGCGAGTCCTTCGTCACCGACAATGGCAACCACATCCTCGACGTGCATGGCCTGGAGATCCTCCGGCCCACGGAACTGGAGCAGCAGATCAACAACATCGCCGGGGTGGTCACCGTGGGTATCTTCGCCTTGCGTCCGGCGGACCTGTTGATCTTGGGCACCCCCGAGGGGACGCGGGTGGTGGAGCCTTAGCAGGCCGCTGAGAGACGGGTTTGTCCAGGGCCTGCGTGCGGTCCATGGCTAGGCTGTCGTTGTAGAGGGCTGTAACCCCGTTGAAATGCATGAACCGGGACGCCTCATTCGCCGGTTCCACGGTTGAAAAGGTCCAGGGAAGGATTGGTTCAACATCCTGTCAGGGTGGGCGAGTGCAGCCCGTTCCGGGCCTGAGTCAGGAGCGTCCGCTGTGCTTGACGCCGCCGCCCAGTCGCGGAGGCCAGGATGCGCGGGCTCCAACCGAGCGTCGGGCCGGGGATCCAGCGCTGGGTCGTGGACGATTCCCGAAAAGGGGGATCAAGCGCGAAGGGCGAGGCCCTGCGGGAATGGGAAGACCTGGGTATAGGGGGCGATTGCCTCACCCGCCGCCAAGTCGCCACCGCGTTGGCGGAAGCATCCCAACTGTCCCTCGGTATTCACCTCCAAGGCCGCGGCACGGCCGCCCAGGGCATGGGCGAGGCGGATCATGGTGGCGGTGATACGCGCCGCCTCCGGATCGGTCACCGAGTCTGCAATCAGTGCCGGTGCGAGGATGAACAGGTCGATTTCGAGCTTGCGCAGGAGAGGCAGCGACGAACCCCTGTTGCCGAAGCCGTCCAGGGCGATACGGAGGCCCCGGGCCTTGCATTCCAGGAGACGGTGCAGGAACCGGCCCTCATCGACCTGGAGCGAGGCCTCGTCGATCTCCAGGAACAGCCGATCCGCCGGGATCCTTCCTTCGTCCAGGCGATCGCGCAATCCCTGCATGAAGGTATCGTCGCGCAGCAACACCGGAGGCAACTTGAAACAGACCCAGGGCGATCCTTCCCCGTTCCCGTCGGCTTGCAGCGTCCGCGCGAGTTGTTCGAGCAGGAAGTCCATGAGCGTGGCGAGTAGATCCGGGGCCCCCACCTGCGGTAGCCAACGCTCGGAGATCTCGGCACCGCCATCGGCGGAAGGTCTGAACAGGCGCGCGCGGCTACCTGCCCAGGACCCACTCGACAAGGATTCCACCGCCTGAAAGCGGACCTCCAGGCCGCCCCGATCCAGGGTTTCTCGCAGGGAGCGGGCCAGGGCCTGGCGGGCCTCGGCCTCTCGATTGAGTTCAGGCGAGAAGAAGCAATAGCCATTGCGTCCCGAGCGCTTGGCCTGATACATCGCGGTGTCGGCATGGCGGATCAGTTGCCTGGGAGTGACGCCATCCACCGGGGCCAGGGCGATGCCGATGGAGGCCCTGACCCTCTGGGGACCGCAGGAGGGCAGGTCGAAGGGGGCCTGGAACAGGCCCACGACCTTGCCGGCCACCCGGGCTGCCCGGTCGCGGCTGGGCAGGTCTTCGAGGAGCAGGGCGAATTCGTCGCCGGACAGGCGCGCCACCGTGTCGGAGGCGCGGCAGAATCCGCGCAGACGCTCGGCCACCTGGTAGAGCAGGGCGTCCCCGGCCTGGTGGCCGAGGCGGTCGTTGATCTCCTTGAAGCCGTCGAGGTCCAGGAATATCAGTCCGAGCAACTCGTGCGTGCCTCTCTGTGAACGGCTCAGGGCATGTAGCAGACGGTCCTCGAACAGGGCCCGGTTGGGCAGGCGGGTGAGATGGTCGTGGTGCGCCAGGTGTTCGAGGCGGCGCTCCCTTTCGGTGACCTGACGGCGCAACTCCTGGAAGGCGTCCAACAGGTCGCGGGTCTCCTCGATGCGGCCTTGATGTTCGAGATCCACGGGCAGGCCCTGGGCGACCCGGCGCAGGGCCCGGGTGGTATGGGCGATGGGGGTCAGCAGCCAGTGCCGGAACAGGAAATAGCCACCGGCCATCACCGCCATCATGAACCCCACCAGGGCGAGGAAGAAGAGGCTCAGATCGTGCGCGGTGTCCTCCATCATTCGGTGATTGGCGAGGGCCTCGCCATCCAATACCTGGCGCAGGGTCTCCAGGGTGCCACGCAGCTCCTGCAGGGTGGGTGCGATGTCCGAGCGGATCAGGTAGACGTCGCGGCGCCAGCGCGGGGAGTCGAGGTCGAGGCGTACGTCACGGTAGGCGGCGGACCAGGCGTGGAAATGGCGATCCATCGCCTCCAGGCCGGAGAACTCGAGGATCCCCGGGGCCTCTTCCGTCAGCGCCTCCTGCAGCCGTCGGAGATCTTTGCCGAAGGCCTCGGCGAAGATCTCGATATCATGGCTGCGTGCCTTCATCGCTGCCTGCGGATCCGAGAAGATACCGAAGCGGTTGGCCACATAGAGACGGAATTCCGAGATCAGGCGCAGCCAGGTGTAACGCAGCCGTGCGAGATATTCGCGGCTCTTGGGGGCGGTGTCGGGCAACTGCGCGCGGAGCCCGTCGAAGAGCGCGCTCATCGCTTCGTTTGCGGGGATCATACGGGCCTGCATCAGCCCGGAGGCAGGCAGCCAATGGCGCACGTCCGAGCGGATACGGATCAATTCGGGGATCAGATCGGTAAGCGTGCGGCAGGCAGCGTTCAGACGTCGTAACAAGGCCGCGGTCGCTTCGTTGGGGGCGGCATCGGCGGTCAGTGTTCTCATCGCCTGGTCGAGGTCGTGTCCCCCCTGAATGAGGTGTTGCGCACGCGTGCCCCGTCGTGGGTCGAGTAGGAAGTCCTGCAGGCGCGCCTGCAAGGCGCTCAGCGCCATGGAGGCGCCCACCAGGGCGTTGCTGCGCTGGGTCCAGCTTCTGAGCGCGGCCAGTTGTTGTTCGGTGGCCCGGGCCAGGTAGATGCGTCCCGACAGGCCGGCCACGAGCAAGACCAGACCGATGCCCAGGGCGAGCAGCGCATAGCGGGCGCGATAACTGCCACGCCAGCCGCTCGCTGGACTTTGCGCTGAACCGGGGTCGGGGTCGGACATGGCTCGGGTTCCGGAGTGTTGGAGGGCCGCCTGCATCTGGCGGTCGCCTCGGTGGATCGGAGTATATCCGTCGCACGTGACGATTCCGCTCCCGTGGGATGCCCCCGTCATGGGCCCGGCTGGGACTCGTCAGGATGCCTGGCCCGGAGGGCGCTCACGAAGATCCATGTGGGACGGGTCTCCCTATGACCTTATCGTCCCCTGCGGGCACTCCTTGAATCCCGGCCTGTGTCCGCTCCATCGGGAGACTGTCAGGATTCAGGCACGGGCCACCCATGCGTGCAGGGTGGTCAGGTCATGCATCGATCTCAGCTGCGGGCCGGCCGTGGTGGCTACGATCAAGGGCATGAAACGTCCGCCGTGCTCGACCATGCTGAGAGCACACCGGAACAGGTCCCACCGCCTGTTCGCCCGGTTCGGCTCGTGTCGGATCTCGACCCTTCCGGCGTCTGCGGTGCGGAGTTCATTCAGGCCAGTGGCGAATTCCCGCTGTGTTTGTTTCAGGCCCTTGACGACTGCCAGCCAGTCGAGGCCCCGGGCCCGGTTGAGATAGGGTTTCACCATGCGCCGGGACAACATACGCTGACGTCCGGACACGTTCACCCGACTGTTTTTCGAACAGGGAGGCCTCGCCCCCCGACTGACGACGAGACTTGGGCGCCTGGACGCCCATATCCGCCAGGCACCAGGTCCTGAGCACACGTCGCCGCCCCGCCTTGTCGATGGCGTCGGGCAGGTCCACGATGCCGGCGCGGGGCGGGGTGGCCAAGGTCAGCGACAGCAGGCTGGTCAGCCAGCCGATCCCGATTCGTGTCCGCCTGCACTACCGCACCCGTGGGTCCAGCATTTCATTTCTCCCGTGATGGACGACCTCGGGGCCACGCCGTCCGCCTGTGTTGTTCGCTCAGCATTCCGAGGTGCGATCCTAAGCCACTCGGCCGCGCGGGAGAAGTGCCTGCGCCTCATTGTCTGCTATCCTATTCGGCCCTTTCCGCCGATACGGACCAGAGCAGCATGAAGGCCGAACTACGCAACCTCGTCACCCGGGCGCTGGAAGACATGGGCCTGGAGGGCCTGCCTGCGGTCCAGATCGAGCGCGCGCGCGACCCGCGCCATGGCGATTACGCCACCAATATCGCCTTGGTGGGGGCCAAGGCCGCGGGTATGCCGGCGCGGGATCTCGCCCGGCGGCTGGTGGAGGCCTTGCCCGATTCGCCGCTGCTCGCAGGGGTGGAGATCGCCGGGCCGGGGTTCGTCAATTTCCGCCTCGCGGCCGATGCCTACCTCTCCCTGGTGCCGCGGATCCTGGAGGCGGGCCCTGCCTTCGGCACCAGCAGGCTGGGGCAGGGGCGCCGGGTGCAGGTGGAGTTCGTCTCCGCCAACCCCACCGGGCCCCTGCATGTGGGCCACGGCCGCGGCGCGGCCTACGGCGCCACGGTGGCCGACCTGCTCGCCGCGGTGGGCTTCGACGTGCACCGCGAGTATTACGTCAACGACGCCGGGCGGCAGATGGACATCCTCGCCACCTCGGTGTGGCTGCGCTACCTGGAACTGTGCGGTGAGGAACTGGCGTTTCCCAGCAACGCCTACCGCGGCGACTACGTCTGGGACATCGCCGCCGGTCTCCACCGCGACCATGGCGACGCCTACCGTCACCCGGCCGCCGAGGTCTTCCGGGGGGTCCCGGCGGACGGCCCCGAGGGCGACAAGGAGGCGCACATCGATGCCCTCATCGCCCATACCAAGACCGTCCTGGGGGAACCGCGTTACCACTTCGTGTTCGAACTGGCCCTCAACACCCTGGTGGACGACATCCGCGACGACCTGGAGCGCTTTGGCGTGGTCTACGACCAGTGGTACTCGGAACGCGCCCTGGTGGAGAGCGGGGCCGTGAACCGCGCCATCGAATGCCTGCGTGAGGCGGGCCATACCTACCTGCGGGCCGGGGCGCTCTGGTTCCGCTCCACGGCCTTCGGCGACGAGAAGGATCGGGTCCTGGTGCGCGAGAACGGCCAGACCACCTATTTCGCCTCCGACATCGCCTATCACCTGGACAAGCTGGAGCGGGGCTTCGAGCGGGTGATCGACGTCTGGGGCGCCGATCATCACGGCTACGTACCCCGGGTGAAGGCCGCCCTGGAGGCCCTGGGGGAATCGCCCGACCGCCTGGACGTGCTCCTGGTGCAGTTCGCGGTCCTCTACCGCGGTGGCGAGAAGGTGCAGATGTCCACCCGCTCCGGCGAGTTCGTGACTCTGCGCCAGTTGCGCAAGGAGGTGGGACGCGACGCGGCGCGGTTCTTCTATGTGATGCGCAAGTGCGAACAGCATCTGGACTTCGATCTCGACCTGGCGCGTTCCCAGTCGGCGGACAACCCGGTCTATTATGTCCAATACGCCCACGCCCGGATCCACAGCGTCCTGGCCCAGGGGGCGGAGAAGGGCCTGTCCCTGGAGCCGAGCCCCGGCACCACCCACCTGGAGCGCCTGGTGGAAGGGCACGAACAGGCCCTGCTCAAGGATCTGGCACGCTACCCCGAGGTGGTGGAGGCGGCTGCCCTCGACCACGAACCCCATCTGCTGTGCCATTATCTGCGCGAGTTGGCCAACGCCTTCCACACCTATTACAACGCTCATACCTTCCTGGTGGAGGACGCGGCCCTGCGCGACGCCCGCATCAAGCTGATCCTGGCCGTCGCCCAGGTCTTGCGCAACGGCCTGGGCCTGCTGGGCGTGAGCGCCCCGGAGCACATGTAGTTGCCCAGGGACTACAAACATCGCGCCCAGAGCGCCGACAAGGGGCCCGGCGGTTGCGGGCGCTGCCTCTTCCACTTCGTGGGCGGCCTGTTGCTGGGGGCCTTTGCCGTGGGGCTGTGGTGGCTTTACAGCGATCCGGCCCTGTTGCGCAGCGGCCGGGGCCTGGAGCGCGCCGGACTGCCGCGCCCGCCGACGCAGGTGGCGTCTGAGGCAGCGCCCAAACCCGATTACTACTTCCTCGACAATCTCTCTCGGGTGGAGGTGGAGGTGCCGCCGCCCGAGCGGGCGCCGCCGGCCCGCCCCAAGGCCCCGGCACGGGCAGGCGGCCAGACCACGAAGAAGGTGGCCGCCCCGGAGCCCCCGGCGGCCAGGCAGCGCTTCCTGCTCCAACTGGGCTCGTTCCGGAGGCGCGCGGATGCCGAGAGACTCAAGGCCGAGGTGGCCTTCCTGGGTGTGCAGGCGCGCATCAGCAAGGTGCGGGTAGGGGGCAAGGACGACTACTACCGGGTGCGGATCGGTCCCTTCCAGGGGCGGGCGGCGACGGACGAGGCCCGCCGGCGCCTTCGCGGGCACCATATCGAGAGCATCCCCATCCAGGTGCACTGATGTATACGGCGGGATGCGCTGCATGTGTGGGAGCGCTGGCGGATCTCCTCACGGCGGGATGCGCTGTCGCTTTCCCGCCCTACGGACCTGGGAGCGCTGGCGGATCTCCTCACGGCGGGATGCGCTGTCGCTTTCCCGCCCTACGGACCTGGGAGCGCTGGCGGATCTCCTCACGGCGGGATGCGCTGTCGCTTTCCCGCCCTACGGACCTACGGACCTGATGTATACGGCGGGATGCGCTGTCGCTTTCCCGCCTTACGGATTGCACGGAGTGACCACGCCGGATCGCGGCCGAAGCCGGTCCCCCGTTTTCGGCGGCGGAGACCCCGTCTCAGTGATGCGCCTCGGCCTTGTGGGACAGGAACAGGGCCAGCCCCAGGAGGGCGATGCCACCGGCGAATTCGAGCAGATCCAGACTGGTGGTGAAGCTGAGATCCAGGGCGTATTCGAAGAAGCGCACGATCAGGATCATCAGGATCACCTTCGCCAGGCGGACCTTCAGGTCGTCCAGGCTGTGGATGAGCAGGATCTTGGAGGCGTTCTCGGATTGTTCCGCCGGATCGATCTTGCTGATGAAGAGTTCGTACAGGCCGAGGGCGAAGATCAGCAGCACCGTGGCCAGCAGGTAGCCGTCCACCACCTCCACCACGTGGGTGATGCTGCCGGAACGCAGCTCGGCGCGCAGTTCGGGCGTCAACTCGGGGGAGGCGTAGAACAGCAGGTGGTGGACCAGGATGGTGGCGTCCACGGTGGCCATGTAGAAGAGGGCGAAGGCGGTGAGCAGGCTGGCCACCACCGCCAGCAACACCACCAGGCGGCTGTTCCAGAGGACGCCCTCGAACACCCGTTCCAACCAGGACGTCACTGGTTTTCCTCCTTCAGACACTCCACCGCCAGGATCACCCCCCGGGCCTCCACCACCCGTACCCGTGTGCCGGCGGGGCAGTCCTCGCCTTCCACCCGCCAGAGGGTATCGTCCACGTGGATGCGGCCGAAGCCGTTCACTATGGGCTCCTCCAGGGTGAAGGTCCGTCCCAGGTATTGTTCGGCGCGGCGGTTGAGGGTGGGGGTGTCGCTGGGTATCGGGTGGCGCCCCAGCCACCAGCGGCCGGCCGCCACCGAGATCAGGCTGAACAGGGCGAAGCCGAGCAGTTGTCCGGTCCATTCCAGGCCCGGGGCGAACCACAGGATCAGGCCCATGAGGCCCGCGGCGAGCCCCATCCAGAGGAAGAACACCCCGGGGGAGAAGATCTCCAACAGGACCAGGACCGCCCCCAACGCCCACCAATACCAGTACGCCGGGAGATCGAGCCAGGCGGGCATCATCCGCCCTCTTTGGCCATGACCTGGCGCGCCACCTCGCCGATGCCGGCCAGGGAGCCGATCAGGCTGCCCGCCTCCAAGGGCATCAGCACCAGCTTTTCGTTCTCGGCCGAGGCGATGTCGCGCAAGGCCTCGGTGTAGCGCTGGGCGATGAAGTAGTTGATGGCGGCGATGTCCCCCCCGGCGATGGCCTGGGAGACCACCTGGGTCGCCCGGCCCTCGGCCTCGGCCAGGCGTTCCCGCGCCTCGGCCTCGCGGAAGGCGGCCTCCTTCTGGCCCTCGGCCTGGAGGATGGCCGCCTGCTTTTCGCCCTCGGCCTGGAGGATCTCGGCCTGACGCTGGCCCTCGGCCTCCAGGATGGCGGCGCGCTTTTCGCGTTCCGCCTTCATCTGCCGGGCCATGGCGTCCACCAGGTCGCGCGGCGGGGTGATGTCCTTGATCTCCACCCGGGTCACCTTGACCCCCCAGGGGGTGGTGGCCTCGTCCACCACGCTGAGCAGGCGGGCGTTGATCTTGTCGCGCGCCGAGAGCACCTCGTCCAGGTCCATGGAGCCCATCACCGTGCGGATGTTGGTGATGGTGAGGTTGAGAATGGCATACTGGAGGTTGTTCACCTCGTAGGCCGCCCTGGCCGCCTCCAGGATCTGGAAGAAGATCACCCCATCCACCTTGACCATGGCGTTGTCACGGGTGATGACCTCCTGGGAGGGCACGTCCAGGACCTGTTCCATCATGTTGAGCTTGGCCCCGACGGTGTCGAACACCGGGACGATGAGATTGAGGCCCGGTCTCAGGGTGCGGGTATAGCGCCCGAAACGCTCCACCGTATATTCATAGCCCTGGGGGACCCGCTTGACCCCGAGGACCACCAGGACCATGGCCAGGACGAAGACGGCGACGACGAAGATTTCCATGGGAATTGCTCCGGAAGGGGTGGGAGATCCATTTTCTCACACCCGACCCGCGTCGGGGAGAGATCCGTCCCCTTGTTGGGAGCGGTCCTGGCTGCGCTGATCTTCGCCCGGCGTGGCCCGGCCGGATTGCGCTCGAGGCCTCCCCCGCAGGGCTTTCGCCAGGGAGAATGGCCGGCCTTCAGTGGGACAGGGTGGGGGCCAGGCCGTATCTCCGCGCCACCGAAAGGGCGAGGTCGCGGCACAGGGGGCCGGTGTCCGCCTTGCGCCCCAGGGTGAGGACGATGTCGTCGATCAGATAGCCGTCGACGCGGGTCGGGGGTTGCGCGGCATAGGCCGCGGCGCCCACGTCCAGGCCCTGGCGGTGCAACAGGATCGCCGAGATCATGTAGTCGATCCCATTCACCGGGGCCGGGCTCAGGGTCAACTTCACCAGCAGGTCGGGGTGGCGCCGCACCACCCGCAGGCCGCGTATCTGGCCCAGCTCGGCGCTCAGGCATCGCACCAGGGCCGAGGCATCGGCGTGGCGCGGAAAGCCCTGAACCTGAATGGACCATTCCGCCGCGGCCAGGAACGGGAAGAGGAGGCACAGGCTGACGGCGAATCTTTTCATGGGATTTTCCTCGGACGAGTGGTTTGAAGTATAGGACGTGCCCGCCCGGCCTATCTCCTCTCCTTGATCTCCACCCCCAGGGTCCTCAGCTTGCGGTACAGGTGGGTGCGTTCCATGCCCACCTCGCGGGCCATCTTGCTGACGTTGCCGCCGTGTTTGCGCAGCTGGTATTCGAGGTAGGCGCGCTCGAACTGCTCGCGCGCCGGGCGCAGGGGCTGGTCGAAGGAGACCAGGCCCTCCAGGCCGGTGGCCTCGGCCTCGGGGGCGGTGCCGAGGGCGGCTTCTATCTCGTCGGCGGTGATCTGCTCGCCGGCGCCCAGGATAAGCAGGCGTTGGACCAGGTTCTTCAGCTCCCGCACGTTGCCCCGCCAGGGGTGGTTGCGCAGGAGGTTCTGGGCGCCGACGCCGAAGTGGCGGTAGGGCAGCTTTTCGTGGGTGACGAAGTAGTCCACGTAGAAGCTCAACAGATCGGGGACGTCTTCGCTGTGCTCGCGCAGCGGGGGCACGTGCAGAGGCACGACGTTGAGGTGGTAGAAGAGGTCCTCGCGGAAACGCCCGCTGCCCACCTCTGCCTCCAGGTCCTTCTGGGTGGCGGCGACGATGCGCACGTCGATGCGCACCGGATCGCTGCCGCCGACCCGCAGGAAGGTGCCGGTGTCGAGGGCGCCGAGCAGTTGCGCCTGGGCCTCCATGTCCATGTCCGCCACTTCGTCGAGGAACAGGGTGCCGCCGGCGGCCTGTTCCAGGCTGCCATAGTGGATGCGGCCCTCCTCTTCGGCGCCGAACAGTTCACGCGCGGCGTTGCCGCGGGCGATGGCGGATACCGCCAGGTCCACGAAGGGGCGCTCGCGCCGGGGACTCTGGGCGTGCAGGTAACGGGCGAAGGTCTCACGTCCACTGCCGGGTTCGCCGGTGATGAGCACCCAGGTGTCGTGTTGGGCGATGCGTTTGACCTGTTCGCGCAGGCGCTGGATCAGCGGGCTGCGGCCCACCGGTTCCACCACCGCCGGCCCGCGCCGGCGCAGGCCGACGTTCTCACGCGCCAACTTGTCGGCCTCCAGGGCGCGTTCCACGGTGAGCAGCAGCTTGGCCAGGGACAGGGGTTTCTCCAGGAAGTCGTAGGCCCCCAGGCGGGTGGCCTCCACCGCGGTCTCCACGGTGCCGTGCCCGGACATCATGATGACCGGGCAGGGCAGGCCGTCGGCCTCGGCCCACTCCTTGAGCAGGCTGATGCCGTCGAGGTCGGGCATCCAGATGTCGAGCAGGATCAGGTCGGGGCGGTGCTGGCGTAGGGCCTCGCGCGCGCCGGCGCCGTTCTCGGCGGTGGCCACCCTGTAGTCCTCGTCTTCGAGGATCTCGCGCACCAGTTCGCGGATATCGGGTTCGTCGTCTACCACCAGGATGTAGGGGGCGCTCATGGATCGGTCTCCTCGGGGGGTGCGGCCGCCGGGGGGCGGGCGGGCAGGCGCAGGATCACGCAGGCGCCGGGGTCGCGGTTCTCGGCGCGAATGATACCGCCATGCTCCTCGACGATCTTCTTGACGATGGCCAGGCCCAGGCCGGTGCCCTTGGCCTTGTTGGTGACATAGGGCTCGAACAGGCGGTCGAGGAGGTCTTCCGCGATGCCGGGTCCATTGTCGCACACGCTGAGTTCCAGGCAGCGTTGGTCGGCCCTGCCGCAGGGTCGCAGGTGGATCAGGATGCGCCCGTCGGGCCGGTCTTCCAGGGCCTCCCGCGCATTCTTGACGAGGTTGTGCACCACTTGGCGCATACGGATGGGGTCGGCCTTGATGCGCAGCCCGGCGGTCTCCGCGGTGAAGTGGATGCGCGGGTCCGCGCGGTAGAGTTCGAGCACGTCGCGCACCAGGTCGGCGAAGGCCAGGGGCTCGGGCTGGAGCCTCGGCGGACGCGAATAGTCGGAGAATTCGTCCACCATCGCCTTCATGGCGTCCACCTGTTGGACGATGGTGCGGGTGGCGCGGTCGAGCAGGCCGGCCTCCTTCCCGGGCAGGCCGGGCAGGAGCTTGCGGCGCAGGCGTTCGGCGGAGAGGCGGATGGGGGTGAGGGGGTTCTTGATCTCGTGGGCCAGGCGGCGCGCCACCTCGGCCCAGGCGGCATTGCGCTGGGCGCGGATCAGGGCGGTGATGTCGTCGAACACCACCACATAGCCGGATTCACCGCCGGGGACCGTCAGGGGCGTGCCGCGGCAGAGCAGGACCAGACGTCCCTCGGGGCGGAACAAGGCCAGTTCGCGGTGCCATTCCATGGCCTTTCCGAGGGGCTCGGCGAGGGCCTCCACGAAGGGCGCGAGTTGGGGCTCTGCGTCGCTCAGATCGCCCAGAGGGCGGCCGAGAAGCGCACTGAGATCGACCCCGAGGATACGGTGAGCGGCGGGATTGGCGGTGCGCAGACGGCCCTCGCCGTCGAGCACCAGGACCCCGGTGGAGAGGTGCCCGAGCACCGTTTCCAGATAGGCCCGCTGGGCCTCCACGGCCTGTTGGCTGCGCCGCTCCAGGGCGCGCGCCTCGGCCAGGCGGCGGGTCATGAGGTTGAAGGAGCGCACCAGGGTGGCCAGTTCGTCGTCGTGGGCCGGCACCGGCAGGCGCACCTGGTAGTCGCCGTCGGCCACCGCCCGGGTGCCCTGGGCGATGTCGGCCACCGGCGCCACCAGGCGGCGGGCGCTGTGGAAGGCGCCGATGAGGGCGGCCATGAGGCTGAAGGCCACCACCAGGGAGAGGGTGAGGATGAAACTGAACTTCAGGGACTGGCGCAGATAGGCCAGTTCCCTGTAGTGGTTGTAGGCGGCTTCGAGGTGCCGGGAGAGGGCGCTGAGGCGCTCCGAGGTGGGATACAGGGCCACCAGCATCCAGCCGCGCCCCTTGTGGTCGCCCACCACCACCCGCACCAGGAGCTCGTCGGTGCCGCGCAGGTAGAGATCCACGTAGTCGTGGCCTCCACGGACCTGCTTCACCACCTCGGAGGGGGGGTGTTCGGGGACCAGTTGGGTGGGGTCGCGGGTGCTCGCCACCAACACCCGGCCGTTCTCGTCCAGCAGATTGAGTTCCAGGGCCCCGGCCTGGGCGCGCAGGTCGTCCAGGGCCAGGGCCAGGGCCGGGCGCGATTCGTCCGCCAGCCCGCCCAGCAGGGCCGCGGTGTATTTCACCAGGACCCGCTGGTTCATGGCCAGGGAGGCCTTGTTGAGTTCCAGGGCGTCCTCCATGGCCTGGTCGATGCGCACGTCGAACCAACTGTCGATGCCACGGGTGAGGAAGCCCAGGGAGTAGTAGTAGACGATGCCCACCGGGATCACCGCCACCAGGGCGAAGGCCGCCACCAGGCGTCCGGTGAGGCGCGAGCCGGCGGCCTGGCGGCGGTAGCGCCGCACCAGCTTGAACAGGCTCACCACCAGCATGGCGGCGAGGACGAGCAGGCCGAGGATCACCAGCGCCAGCAGGGGGACGTAGATGCGGCTGAGTTCTTCGGAGTTCTGCACCGCGTGGGTCATCAGGTGCAGGGCGGTCAGGACCAGGCCCAGGAACAGGGCCACCGGCCAGAGTCCGGGGTTGCGCAGGCGCCGCCTGAATCCCTGCATCAGGGGCGCAAGGGCCATTCCCGCCACCCGGTGGAGAGTTTCCAGGAAGGTTTCAGATAGGCCAGGGGCCGCAACGGCAGGGGCAGGGCCTCGATGTCCAGGAAGGCCTTGATCCGCACCACGTAGCTGGCGGCCGGATCGAGCCGGGCGGCGGGGGTCAGGCGCAGGCGGCGCACCTCGCCCAGGGCGTCGATGGCGGCCTCCCGCGTGACGAATTGGTGGACCTCGCCTTCGGGCAGGGCGCGGACCAGGTATTGGGAGGACAGCGGCAGGAAGCGGATCAGGTATTCGCGGGTGAGATCGACCGGATCGGCCTCCCAGATCCAGGCCCCTTTGCGGTGCAGCCTGACCCGCAGGGTCAGGGTCAGGGGGACGCCGTTGTCCAGGGCCTCCAGGGCGGCCTCGCTGAAGCCGTAGTGGATGTCCGCGTCCAGGTACCAGGTGCCGTCTTGCAGGTAGGGGTGCATCGAGACGATCCGGAAACCCGTGGGATCGGCGCGCAGGGCGGCGCCGAACAGGGCGAGGGCGAGCAGGAGCCAGGCCCTCATGGCGTGGCCTCGCGCCGCAGCAGGGCGTAGTAGAAGCCGTCGCCGCCGTCTCTCTCCGGGAAGAGCTGGCGGCCGTGCGGACGGGCCTCGCCCCAGGCGGCCGCGATGGGCGACTCCCGGGCGTCGCGGGTGCGGGCGAGGAAGGCGGCGATCTGTTCCTCGTTCTCCTCGGGGAGCAGGGAGCAGGTGGCGTAGAGCAGGGTCCCGCCGGGCCGCAGGCGCGGCCAGAGGGCGTCCAGGATCCGCCCCTGGAGGCGGGTCAGGGCGGCCACGTCCGCCTCCCGGCGCAGCCACTTGATGTCCGGATGGCGGCGGATCACCCCGGTGGCGGTGCAGGGGGCGTCGAGGAGGATGCGGTCGAAGGGGGGACGCTCCGCCAGGGCGGCGGGGTCGGCCAGGTCGGCGCTCAGGCATTCCGCTGCCAGGCCCAGGCGGTGCAGATGGGCCTGGAGCGCGGCCAGGCGCCGGGGGTCGCGGTCCACCGCCAGCAGCCTCAGGCCGGGGGCGAGTTCCAGGAGGTGGGCGGTCTTGCCGCCGGGGGCGGCGCAGGCGTCCAGGACCCGTTCGCCCGGGCGCGGGGCGAGCAGCGGGGCGGCGTATTGGGCGGAGAGGTCCTGCACCGAGACCAGGCCCTCGGCGAAGCCGGGCAGGGCCGTCGCTTCGCGGGGCTGGGCGAGGATCAGGGCGGCGGGCGCCCCGGCCACGGCCCGGGCCTCGATGGCGGCCTCCTCCAGGCGTCTCAGGTAGGCGTCGCGGCCGCCGCAGCGGCGGTTCACCCGCAGGCTCATGGGGGGGTGGCGGTCGCACTCCGCGGCCAGCTCCGGCCAACGTCCGGGCCAGGCCCGGGCGAGGCGGGCCGCCAGCCAGGGCGGCAGGTCCCGGGCCGGTTCCGGCCGGGTGGGCAGGGACTCGCGGCGGCGCTGGAAGTTGCGCAGGAGCGCGTTCACCAGCCCGGCGGCCCAGGCCTTGCCCATCCCCCGGGCGGCCTCCACGGTGGCGGCCACGGCGGCGTGAGGGGGGATACGCAGCTCCAGGAGCTGGTACAGCCCCACCAGCAGGAGCACGCCCAGGTCGCGGTCGCGGGGCTTGAGGGGGCGTTGCAGGAGGGCGTCGCGCAGGGCCTCCAGGCGCCGGCGGCGGCGGTTCACCCCGTATGCCAGCTCCCGGGTCAGGGCGCGGTCGCGCGGGTCGTCCATCCCTTCCAGATACGGGGCCAGGGCCTGGTCGAGGTTGCGGCCGCGGGCGAACACCTCCAGGACCGCCCGGGCGGCCGCCAGACGGGGCGCCGCGCCGGCCTTCACCCCAGCCTCACGCCGGCCAACGGGTGGGCGTTGAGGAAGGCGGCCGCGTCCATGGGGCGTTTGCCCGGCGGTTGCAGGCGGGTGATGGTCAGGCGGCCCGCGCCGGTGGCCACGACGATGCCTTCAGGGCCGGTGGCCACCACCTCGCCCGGGACGCCGCCGGCGCCGGGACCGGCGTGCGCCGCCCATACGCGCAGGGGCCGGCCGTCGAGCCGGCAATGGGCCACCGGCCAGGGATCGAAGGCGCGCACCTGGCGCTCCAGCTCCAGGGCCGGTCGGGACCAATCGATACGCGCCTCGGCCTTGGTGAGCTTCGGGGCGTAGGTGGCCCGGGCCTCGTCCTGGGGCTCCAGGGGGGGATGGCCGCCGGCGATCAGGGGCAGGGCCTCGGCCAGGGCCTCGGCGCCGAGCGCGGCCAGTTTGGCGTGCAGGCTGGCGCCGGTCTCGTCCGCGGCGATGGCGCAGGCGCGGCGCAGGATCATGGGACCGGTGTCGAGGCCGGCGTCCATCTGCATGAGGGTGATGCCGGTCTCGGCGTCTCCGGCGAGGATGGCCCGTTGGATGGGCGCCGCCCCGCGCCAGCGCGGCAGCAGGGAGGCATGGACGTTGACGCAGCCCAGGCGCGGCGCCGCCAGGACCGCCGCGGGCAGGAGCAGGCCGTAGGCCGCCACCACCATGAGATCGGCGTGCAAGGCGGCCAGTCCGGCCTGGGCCGCGGGGTCCCTCAGGGTCGCGGGCTGGCGTATCTCCAGGCCGTGCTCGAGGGCCAGGGCCTTGACCGGGCCGGCCTTGAGCCGGCGCCCGCGCCCGGCCGGGCGGTCGGGTTGGGTATAGACCGCCACCACCTCCTGTCCCTGGTCGAGCAGCGCCTGCAAGGGGGGCACCGCGAACTCCGGGGTGCCGGCATAGATCACGCGCAGGGCCGGGACCATGGTCAGATGGCCTGGGCGGCTGCCGCGGGGGCCTTGGCGCGGTGTTGGCGGGCCTCCTTCTCCAGGCGTTTGCGGATGCGTTGGCGCTTGAGGTTGGAGAGATAGTCCACGAACAGCCGTCCGTCGAGGTGATCGATCTCGTGTTGGATACAGACCGCGAGCAACCCCTCGGCCTCGAGTTCGAAAGGCTGACCCTCGGTATCCAGGGCCCGCATCCGGATCCCCTGGGCGCGGGTGACCGGTTCGTAGATCCCCGGCACCGAGAGACAGCCCTCGTCCGAGGTCTCCTCCCCCCAACGATCGAGGATCTCGGGGTTGATCAGGCGCAGGGGCTGGTCCTTGTCCTCGGAGATGTCCATCACCACCAGGCGCAAGGGGACGTTCACCTGGGTGGCGGCGAGGCCGATGCCGGGGGCCTCGTACATGGTCTCGAGCATGTCGTCGAGAAGGTGGCGGATCCGGTCATCCATCCGCTCCACGGGATGGGCGCGATTGCGCAGACGAGGATCGGGAAAGTGAAGTATGTCCAGAATTGCCATGGTGGATCGGGTCGGATATATGGTGGTGTCTATAGGTTGTGGGCTAATATCGGGCGAATCAAGGTGCATCACCTTGGCGGGTCGCGGATATGCCAACCCCCAATCATCGGGCAACCCCGAGGCCGAAGCAAATCCTCACAGCCGGGACATCATCATGCGCGCGTTCCTTTTCACCCTGGCCTTCTCGTGCAGCCTTGCGGTGGCCGGGGGCATCACCCTCAATCCCGACCACCCCGACCGTTACGTGGTCCGTCCGGGCGATACCCTCTGGGACATCTCCGCCCGGTTTCTGCGCGATCCCTGGCGCTGGAAGGAGGTGTGGCGGGCCAACCCGGGGGTGGAGGATCCCAACCTCATCTATCCGGGTGATGTGATCGAACTGCGTATGGCGAATGGCCGCCCGGTCCTGACCCGCCGGGCCGGACCGCGCGAGGTGAAGCTGACCCCCCGGGTGCGCCGCGAGACGCTGACTCGGGCGATCCCCGAGATCCCCCTCGACGCCATCCGTCAGTTCCTGAGCCGTCCGCGGGTGCTGCCCAAGTCGGAGCTGGAGCGCGCCCCCTACCTGGTGGCCTTCGTGGAGGAGCACATCGTGGGTGGCGCGGGCGATCCCATCTATGTGCGGGCGATCCCCGACGAGGTGGACTACGGCTTCGATCTGGTGCGCCCGGGTCCGGCCTACCGCGATCCCGATACCGGTGAGGTACTCGGCTACGAGGCCCTGTTCGTGGCCAATGCCCAGTTGGTACGGCCGGGGGATCCGGCCAAGCTGGTCCTGGTTCGCACCGACATGGAGGCCGAGATCGGCGACCGCCTGCTGCCCGATCTGGAGGGCGACGTGCTCGACAATTTCCATCCCCGTCCCGCCCCCGAGGACGTGGAGGGGGCCATCGTCGCGGTGCTCAATGGGGTCAGCCAGATCGGCCAGTACAACGTGGTGGTGCTCAGCCGTGGCGAGGACGCCGGTCTGGGCGTGGGCGACGTGTTGGACATCTATGGCGGGGGTGAGGTGATCCGCGATATCGGCGGCGGGGGGCTGTTCGGCGGCCGGGTGCGCCTGCCCGACGAATTCATCGGCCGGGCCCTGGTGTTCCGTATCTACCCGCGGGTGAGCTTCGCCCTGGTGTTGGACGCCACCCGCAGCATCCATGTAAAGGACCGGGTACGCTCACCGAGCGCCGGGTAGCCGTTGGATCCGCGCCCCTGGCTGGTCCTGGCGCGCATCCCGGGGGTGGGTCCGGTACGCGCCGCGCGCCTCCTGGAGATCTTTGGCGGTCCCGCGGAGATCCTCGCCGCCCCCGCCGATGCCCTGGCGGCGGCCGGTCTCAAGCCCGAGGCCGTCGCCTGGCTGCACGCCCCGGACCCGTCCCTGATCGAGTCCGACCTGGCCTGGACCGCACTCCCCGGGAACCACCTCCTGTACCTCGGCGGTCCCGGGTATCCCGATCTCCTGGCCCGGATCCCCGATCCGCCGCCCGTTCTGTTCCTGCGTGGTGAACCCACGACCCTGGATCTGCCCCTGTTCGCGGTGGTGGGCAGCCGCAATCCCACCGAGCCGGGGCGGCGCACCGCGCGGGCCTTTGCCCGCCACCTCGCCGCGGCAGGCCTTGGGATCGTCTCCGGGCTGGCCCTGGGGGTGGACGCCGCGGCCCACGAGGGGGCCCTGGAGACGGGCGTCACCCTGGCGGTCGCCGGGACCGGCCCGGATCGCGTCTACCCGGCGCACAACCGTGAGTTGGCCCAGGCGATCCTGCGGCGCGGTGCGATCCTCACCGAGTTTCCGCCCGGGACCCCGGTGCGGCGCGGCCATTTCCCCCGTCGCAACCGTATCATCAGTGGCCTGAGCCTGGGGGTGCTGGTAGTGGAGGCCGCCGAGCGTTCCGGCTCCCTCATCACCGCCCGCCTCGGCGCTGAGCAAGGGCGCGAGGTGTTCGCCATCCCCGGCTCCATCCACAATCCCCTGGCGCGGGGTTGTCATCGCCTCATCCGCGAGGGCGCCAAACTGGTGGAGACCGCCGGCGATATCCTCGAGGAACTGCCGGCCCTGCTCTCGCGGCCCCCGGACGAGGCCGCCGCAGGACCGCCGGCGGCCGAGCCGCAGTCCGACGATCCAGAGTACCGGCGCCTGTTGGAATGTCTCGGGCACGATCCCCAGGACCTGGACCTCCTCACCCGCTGCACCGGCCTCGGGGCCGGTGTGGTATCCTCCATGCTCCTCATGCTGGAGTTGGAAGGCCGCGTCGTCCCCCTGGCGGGCGGACGCTACTGTCTTACTGGCCCTCCATTCCCCTCCTGACCCAAGCCGCCGGTGCCCCGATGTATGCAGACATGGTCGATATCCTGATCTTCCTCTACGAAAACTACATGGACGGCGAGAACCTCCCGCCGAACGACGCCGGTACCCTCGAGGAGGAACTCGCCGGGGCCGGTTTCGATGGAGACCAAGTGCGCAAGGCCCTGGACTGGCTGGACGAACTGGCCGAGCGCAGCAGTGGTCCGGAGAGCACCGAACGCGCCCACCGCAACCTGCGCTGTTTCCACCCCCGTGAGTTGGTGCGTCTGGACACGCGCCTGCGCGGCCTGCTGCTGTTCCTCGAACAGGGCGGCATCCTCGACCCCGCCAGCCGTGAGCTGGTCATCGACCGGGCACTGGCCATGGACAAGGAGACCCTGGGGGTGGAAGACCTCAAGTGGATCGTGCTCCTGGTACTCATGAACCGCCCCGGGAAGGAGGCGGCCTTCTCGGTGATGGAGGAACTCATCTATGATCCGCAGCCGGTACGGGTGCACTGAGGCCGGGTGAAGGTTCAGCCAAAGATCCCCTGGCCAAGGCCTGTCATGCGAGAGCCGTGCAGGGTAGCTTGAGGCACACAACCCGTCATCCATCGTCCCCGCTCCCGCTCGATCTGACCCGGAAGCAAGGGGTGGCCGTGACCATCGCCCCGCGGACTGCAATCACCCCGCTCTTCACGCGTCCGCTGCCCTCGTAACCGCGACCGCCGAAGGCCCCGTCGGGAACGCCCTCAGCCCCGATACCTCCCCGATCGGACCGGCCCCAGGGCGGGCGACGGGTTTCGTTTCTCCAGCCATCCCACGGGGTCTGTCTGCCGTCGTCGCGGACGGTGCGTGGGTGGTGGTTGGGGGATCAGTCGGCGTCGGGTTCGAAGCTGAAGCGGAGTTCACGGAAGGGCTCGAAGGCCTGGCCCCGGGGCACGGGCAGGGGCGACGCCCGCTCCACTGCGCGGACCGCGGAACGGTCGAAGGCGGGGTCTCCCGAGGAGCGGGCGATGCGTACCGAGAGCACCTCGCCACCCCTCTGGAGACGGATCTTGAGCACGCACCGGCGGCCTTTGGACAAGGCCGGCCGCAGCCAATTGCGCTCGATGCGTTGTTTGATGGCCACCCGGTAACGCTCCACTTCCTGCGCCTGCGCACGAGCGGCCCGTTCCGCCGCCTCGCGCCGGGCGGCTTCGGCCGCCTCTTGCCTGCGTTCCTCGGCCTTGCGTCTCTCCGCCGCCTCTTGCCTGCGTTCCTCGGCCTTGCGTCTCTCCGCCGCCTCTTGCCTGCGTTCCTCGGCCTTGCGTCTCTCCGCCGCCTTGCGCCTGCGCTCCTCGGCCTTGCGCTTACGTTCCAGGGCCGCGAGGCGCTTTTCCTCGGCCTTGCGCCTCGCCTCCGCCTCACGACGGGCGATCTCGGCCCGCTGGCGTTCCTTCTTCAGGGCCTGGAGGCGGGCCTCTTCGGCCCGGCGTTGCCGTTCCACGGCCTGACGGCGCCGCTCCTCGGCCCGGCGGTGGGACTCGGCGGCCTGCCGCTCCTCCTGCAAGCGGCGCCGCTCGGCCGTCAGGCGTTCCCGGCGCCGCGCCTCGGCCTGGCGGAGGCGCTCGGCGGCCCGCTCCACGGCCGCGGCGTCGATGGCCCGGGCCTGGATCACGGGGGCGGGCGGCCGTGGTCTGGGACGCGCCCAGTCGAGCCCCCACAGGGCCCAGGCGAGCGCCCCGTGGAGGGCCAGCGAGAGGATCAGGGCCAGGGGATCGCGGCGCAACTGTTGCCACATCTCAGCTTGGCCGCCCGCGTCGTGTCCTGGGCCGTCCCCGCCGTGCCCCGCGGCCCGGCGGCGAGGTGGAGAGGTTCGGGATCTTCCCGTCCTTCATTTTCCGGAGGGGTACGGTGGTGGGGAAGGCCGCCCGGGACGCTCGGTGACCAGCCCCACCCGTGGGGCACCGGCGGCCTGGGCGAGCACCAGGGCATGCACCACCCGTCCGTAGTCCACCCGGGCGTCGCCGCGCACCAGCACCGGCGTCCCGGGGCGCAGGCGCAGGATCGCGGCGAGACGCACCATCAGGGCGCGGTCGTCCAGGGGCCGGGCGGGGTCGCCCCCCTGGTTCAGGAACAGGCGGCCGGCGGCGTCCACGCTGAGCACCAGGGGTTCGCGCTGGTCGGGCGACAGGGCCTCGGCGGGGGCCTGGGGCAGGTCCACCCGCACCCCCTCGGTGAGCAGGGGGGCGGTGACCATGAAGATCACCAGGAGGACCAGCATCACGTCGATGTAGGGGACCACGTTGATCTCGGCCATGGGGCGCAGGCGCTTGTGACGACGGGCCATGGATGGATCCCGGGTCAGGTGTGCAGTTGGCGTTGGAGGAGCACGGAGAACTCTTCCAGAAAGTCGTTGTAACGGTTCTCCAGGCGTTCCACGTCGGCGCCGAAGCGGTTGTAGGCCACCACCGCGGGGATCGCCGCGAACAGGCCGATGGCGGTGGCCACCAGGGCCTCGGAGATGCCGGGGGCGACCGCCGCCAGGGTGGCCTGGCTCTGGTTGCCGAGGGCATGGAAGGCATGCATGATCCCCCAGACCGTCCCGAACAGGCCCACGTAGGGGCTGGTGGAACCCACCGTGGCGAGGAACGGCAGACTGGTCTCCAGGCGATCCATCTCCCGGCTGAGGGCGACGCGCATGGATCTCTGGGTACCCTGGACCACGGCCATGGGGTCGCCGCCGTGCTGGCGCAGGCGGGCGAACTCCCGGAAGCCGGCCACGAACACCGCGGCCATGCCGGTGGGACGTTGGTCGTCCCGTTCCAGGGCCTGGTAGAGGGTGGAGAGGTCGCCGCTGGACCAGAAGCGCTGCTCGAAGGCGTCGGCCTCGCGGCGCGCCCGACGCATGACCCGCAGGCGGTCGAAGATCACCGCCCAGGACAGCAACGAGGCCAGGACCAGGATCGTCAGGACCCCCTGGACCGGGAGGGTGGCATGGGCCACCAGGGCCCAGAGGTCGAGTTCAGTCCCCATGATCGAGCCGTGCGAGGATGGCCTGGGGCACGGGTGCGGGGCGCAGGCGTTCGGCGTGCACACAGGCCAGGGCCACGGTGGCGCTGCAGAGTACGGTGTCTTCCCTTTCGCGCCGCACCTCCTGATGGAACTCGAGGCCTACCCGACGCACCCGCTCGAGGATGCAATGAACGCGCAGGCGGTCGTTGAAACGCGCCGGCCGTTTGAAGGCGATGTCCATGCGGACGACGGCGAAGAGGAGGCCGTGGTCCCGGCGCAGGTCGTCCTGCTCGAAGCCCAGGGCGCGCAGCCACTCGGTACGCGCACGCTCCATGAATCTCAGGTAGTTGGCGTGGTAGACGACCCCGCCGGCATCGGTGTCCTCGTAATAGACCCGCACTGGCCACGTGAATTCCGGAGTTCCTTCAGGCATGGGAGGGGTCCTCGGCAAAGAGGTCGGCCCGGGGGGACAGGCCGAAGTGGCGATAGGCCAGGGCGGTGGCGACCCGTCCCCGGGGGGTGCGCATGAGGAAGCCCTGCTGGATCAGGTAGGGCTCGATGACGTCCTCGATGGTGCCGCGTTCCTCGCCGATGGCCGCGGACAGGGTGTCCAGGCCCACCGGGCCGCCGTCGAACTTGTGCAGGATGGCGCCCAGCAGACGGTGGTCCATGTGGTCCAGGCCGCGGCCGTCCACCTTGAGCATGGACAGGGCCTGATCGGCCACCGTCGCCGAGATCACCCCGTCGGCGCGCACCTCGGCGTAGTCGCGTACCCGCCGCAGCAGGCGGTTGGCGATACGCGGGGTGCCGCGGGAACGGCGCGCGATCTCTTCGGCCCCCGAGTCCTCCAGGACGATCCCGAGGATGCACGCCGAGCGGCGGACGATGGCGGCGAGGTCCGCCACCCCATAGAACTCCAGGCGCTGGACGATGCCGAAACGGTCGCGCAGGGGGGAGGTGAGCAGGCCGGCGCGGGTGGTGGCCCCCACCAGGGTGAAGGGGGGCAGGTCCAGCTTGATGGAACGCGCCGCCGGGCCCTCGCCGATCATGATGTCGAGCTGATAGTCCTCCATCGCCGGATAGAGGACCTCCTCCACCAGCGGCCCCAGACGGTGGATCTCGTCCACGAACAGGACGTCGCGCGGCTCCAGATTGGTGAGCAGGGCGGCCAGATCGCCCGGCCGCTCCAGCACCGGGCCCGAGGTCTGGCGCAGGTGGACGCCCATCTCCGCGGCGACGATGTGGGCCAGGGTGGTCTTGCCCAGGCCCGGGGGACCGAACAGGAGACAGTGGTCCAGGGCCTCGCCGCGGGCGCGGGCGGCGGGGATGAATATCTCCATCTGTTCACGGACCGCGGGCTGGCCCTGGTATTCGCTCAGACGGCGCGGGCGCACCGCCCGGTCGAGGCCGTCGTCGGGCCGGGAATCGGCGTCGATCAGGCGTTCTGGCTCGTTCATGGCGGGGCCGAGGCCTTGAGGGCGGCGCGGATCAGGGACTCGCTGGAGAGACCGGGGGTGGCCACGGCCCGGACCATGCGCTCGGCCTCGGCGGGCCTGTAGCCGAGGGCGACGAGGGCGGAGACGGCCTCGGTGTCGGCCGCTGCCGGCAGGGCGCCGCCCGGGGCCGCGTCCGTGAGCGCCGGCGCCTCGACGCGGTCGCGCAGCTCCACGATCAGGCGCTCGGCGGTCTTCTTGCCGATCCCCGGCAGGCGGGTGAGGCGGGCGCTGTCGCCGGCATGGATGCATTGCGCGAATTCCCCCGCATCCATGCCGGAGAGGATCGCCAGGGCCATGCGCGCGCCCACACCGTTGACCCGCAGCAGGGTGCGGAACAGGCTGCGCTCGGCCTCGCGCAGGAAACCGTACAGGACCTGGGCGTCGTCCCGCACCCCCAGATGGGTGAGGAGGGTCACCTCGCCCCCCTCGGTGGGCAGATCGAAAAAGGTGGACAGGGGCGCCTCCAACTCGTAGCCCACCCCGTGCACCTCCAGCATCAGCCAGGGAGGGCGTTTGTAGACGATCTCGCCGCGCAGGCGTCCGATCATGGCCGGTAGTCCCTCCAGGTCGCGGCCCTGCCCCGCGGCAGGGCCTGGGTGTGGGCATGGCAGATGGCCACTGCCAGGGCGTCGGACTGGTCCTCCGCCAGTTCCCCGTCGAGGGCCAGGATCACCCGGACCATGTGTTGGACCTGGGCCTTGTCGGCGCCGCCACCGCCCACCAGGGCCTGCTTCACGGCCCGGGGGGCGTATTCGAACACCCGCACCCCCGATGCCAGCACGGCGCAGATGGCCGCCCCGCGGGCCTGGCCCAGCTTGAGGGCGGAGGCGGGGTTGCGGGCGAGGAAGACCTGCTCCACCGCCACCTCCTGGGGGCGATACTGGCGCATCACCTGCCGGACCCCCTCGAAGATGGGCCCCAGGCGCTCGGGCCAGGGCCGGTCGGCGGTGCAGATGCGTCCGGAGCCGGCGTGGCGGCTGTGGCGGCCGTCACTGGCGATCACCCCGTAACCGGTGTAGCGGGAGCCGGGGTCGATGCCGAGGATGCGGCGCTCGCTCATGATCGCCCGCGCCCCGCCCACCGGAGGCGGCTTCCCCGCAACGCCCCGGAGACGGCCGGTACCTCCCGCCGTCCGGCGAATGCCCCATGGGGGCGGGGGGCGTCAGGGTCCGGTCCATGCGAGACCATCGGGGCCGGGCGGGGTGCGTTCACGTGGAGGCTTCCAGGACCTCGTCGGGGATGTCGGCATTGTGATAGACCTCCTGGACATCGTCCAGATCCTCCAGGCGGTCCACCAGGCGCAGGAATTTCTCGGCCGTGTCCGCGTCCAGTTCGGCCTGGGTGCTGGCCTCGAAGGCGATCTCGGCATTGTCCGGGGCGAGGCCGGCGGCCTCCAGGGCCTGTTTCACCGCATTGAAGGCCTCGGGGGTGGTGATCACGTCTATCGAGCCGTCGTCGTTGCTCACCACGTCGTCGGCACCGGCCTCCAGGGCGGCCTCCATGATGGCCTCTTCGTCCGCCCCCGGGGCAAAGCTCAGCGTACCCTGCTGGGTGAACAGATAGGACACGGAACCGTCGGTGCCCAGGTTGCCGCCGTGCTTGGTGAAGGCGTGGCGCACCTCGGAGGCGGTGCGGTTGCGGTTGTCGGTCATGCACTCCACCATCACCGCCACCCCGCCGGGGCCGTAGCCCTCGTAGCGGATCTCCTCGTAGTTTTCGCCCTCACCACCACCGGCGCCACGCTTGATGGCGCGGTCCACGGTATCCTTGGGCATGTTGGCGCCGAAGGCCTTGTCCACCGCCAGACGCAGACGCGGATTGGCATCGATGTCGCCGCCGCCCTGGCGCGCGGCCACCGTGACCTCCCGGATCAGTTTGGTCCAGATCTTACCGCGTTTCTTGTCCTGCGCGGCCTTGCGGTGCTTGATATTGGCCCATTTGCTGTGACCCGCCATGTCTACCCCCAAGTCAAAGAAAAACCGGAAGATTCTACACTGTGGCGCAGGGCCTGGAAAAGCGTCGCGGCGGCATGCCCAGGACTCCGTCATCTAACCGCCCCTCTGCCAGTGGCCTTCCCTGAAAAACGCCGTGAATACCTCCCTGTAGGCTTGACTGCGGCATCCCTGCCGCAGACATTTTCAGGGAAGGCCACTGGCGCGGTTTTCAATGACTTGAGTGGTTGGATGACGTGGTCCTGGCGGCATGCCCGTCGCACGTGAATATTTCGTTTTTCGAGGGTGTTCCTCGTGCCGCTGGGCAAGGCGCGGAAGCGAGTCATCGCAGGGACTATGGCGAGCAATCGCCACACCGCCCAGGGGTGCGAGGGGCGGCCGCCGTAGCGAGGAGTGGCGCAGGGAAGTGCCGTCTGCGGACCGAAGGACGGAAATATTCACCTGCGACGGGTATATCATCTCGCAGGGTACGGCGGCGTCGGGAGGAGTTCGCGGGCCAGTACCAGGCCGTCTTCGCGTCCCTGGGCGGCAGGATAGTAGCGCGGCCGCCGGCCCACCTCGTTGAACCCCTCGCCCCGATACAGGGCCAGGGCACTGCGGTTGGACACCCGTACCTCGAGGAAGGCCGAAGCGGCCCCGGCGTTGCGGCCGAGGTCGAGGAGGTGGCGTAACATACGTCGGCCCAGACCCTGGCGCCGGTGGTCGGGGTGCACGCACAGATTCAGGATCTGGCACTCCCCGCCGCCGATGGACATCACCCCATGGCCGATGATCTCCGTTTCGCTCTCGGCCACCCAGCACGGGTATCCGCAGTACAGGCAGTCGCGGAAGATCTGCGGGGTCCAGGGGAAGGGGTAGGCAGCGCGCTCCACTGCCATCACCCCATCCAGATCCTGTTCTTGCATGACCCGCAACTCGGATTGCGCCGCCACAGGGCTCAGGCACGCTTGCGCTTGCGCCGTTCCAGGCGTCGTTGGCGCAGCCGGACGAGGGTGAATACGGGGCCCGAGAGGGCATAGACGCCGAAGCCAGCGAACAACATCAGCGGCGGCTCCAGGAAGATCAGACTGAAGATCAGCATCGTCAGAATGGTGGCGACGAAGGACACCCGTCCGCGAAGGTCGATCTCCTTGAAGGAGTGATAGCGGAAATTGCTCACCATGAGCAGCCCCACCAAGAGGGTGACCACCACCGCCGGCCAGGCCAGGGTCGGGCCACTCAAACCATGAACGACCCCGAGCCAGACCCCGGCCGCGAGCACCGCCGCGGCGGAGGGGCTGGGCAGCCCCTGGAACCAGCGTTTGTCGGCGACGCCGATCTGGGTGTTGAAGCGGGCCAGCCTGAGAGCGGCGCCCGCGGTATAGACGAAGGCCGCCAGCCAACCCGCCTTGCCGGTACCCGAGAGCGCCCAGACATAGGTCACCAGGGCCGGGGCCAGGCCGAAGGAGACCATGTCGGAGAGGCTGTCGTACTCGGCTCCGAAAGCGGTCTGGGTATGGGTCAGGCGTGCCACCCGTCCGTCCAGGCCATCCATGATCATGGCGATGAAGATGGCCATCGCCGCGGCCTCGTAGCGCCCCGCCATCGCCGCAAGGATGGCGTAGAAACCCGAGAACAGGCAGGCCGTGGTGAACAGGTTGGGTAACAGGTAGATACCTCTGCGGGGGGGTTCCGTGGGCATGTGGTGGATGGATGGCGATGTTGGGTCGGGACAAGAGTATAGCGCGTGGCGGCGGCCGGATCCCCGGAATGAGAGGTCATCGCCGAAATTTCATCGGTACGGGGTATACTCGCCGCCGCGAGTTTATTGTTTCAACGAACCGGTCAGGGGATGGAGCCGTCGAGTGAGCGAACAACCACAGTTGATTTGGATAGGGCCTTCGAGTGAGGCATCGAACTTGGTTCTGTCTTCCTTGACCAGTCGTGGATACCGGGTGGAGCATCGGCGGGATGCGGATGGTCTGCACGACCCGGACATCCTGGATCGTGCCCGGGTCATCGTCCTCACGGCGGCTGGCCTGGCTCGACTGCCTCCCCACCTGACGCAAGACCGATCTGCCCGGGGGCGCCATCCGGCCCTGGTGGTATTGGCGGATTCCGAAGGCCTGACCGATCATCTGGCCGCCCTGCGGGCAGGGGCGGCGGCCTTTTTCCCACCCCACTGGCAGCCTGCCGCGATGGTGGAAAGACTGGCGCGACTCCTCGTGGGAGACGACGGGAATCGGGAATATCGGGTGTTGGTGGTGGACGACGATCCCGCCCAGGCGCACTTCGCTGCGTCGATCCTCGAGAAATCCGGCGTTGAGGCCTGCGTCACCACCGATGCCCTGCGCATCATCGATGAGATCAGGACATGTCGGCCCGACCTGATCCTCATGGATATCTACATGCCCGGGGCATCGGGCATCGAACTGACCACCATTCTGAGGGAGCAGAAGGACCTGATGGACATCCCGATCATCTACCTCTCCGGTGAGCAGGATCCGGACAAGCAGCTCGCGGCCCTGGACGCTGGCGGCGAGGACTTTCTGACGAAACCCATACGCCCCAAGCACTTGGTCAGCATCGTCCGTAACCGGATCCGTCGGGCGCACGCGCTGCGCCGACGTCTGCACGAGGAAAAAGAGGCGTCGGGCGATCCCGCCCAAGCCCGCAGACACATCCGCCAGCGTCTCGACCAGCTTCGGTTGAGCCCCGACACCGGCCACGTCAATGCCGTTCTGTATATCGAGATCGACAGCCCCATCCTGTTGTTGGAGCGGATCAAGCTCGATGGCATCGACGAAGTGGTCCAGGAGATGCTCGGCAGGGTGAGTGATGTCCTGGAACACGGGGATCAATGTTTCCGTTACGGGGATTTCTGTCTGCTGTTGGTGCTGCGCCGGGACGACCAAGAGGCCTTGGTGGGCATCGCCGGCCTTCTCAAGGATCGCCTGGACGAATGGACCTTCCATGCCGCGGGACGGGAGGTGCGGCTGTCGGTGAGTATCGGGGTGCGCTCCCTGATCCAGGGGGACGACGATGCCACTGCCCTGATCAACGACGCGGTCCAGGCCGCGCATGAGGCGCGCGACGAACACGCCACGGGTATCCGTGTCGCCCATCGCAGACAACCCGAGACGGCGGAGATCACGGATGCGGATTCGGCCCTGCTCGAACGGGTCATGGATCCAGAAAATCTGCAACTCGTCTACCAACCCGTCATGCCCCTCAAGCGCGAACTCCCGCCCCTCTACCAAAGCCTGTTACGGCTTCGGGATGAACAGGGGGGATTGCTCCCCGCGGCCTCCTTTCTTACCGCTGTGGAACAGAGCACGAAGATCCTGAAGCTCGACCGCTGGGTGCTCCTGAAGGCCCTGCTCACGCTGAAGCGGGCACAGCGGGATTCTGATCGTCGGCTGCGCCTGCTCGTCAGCCAGTCGCCGGCGTCCAGGCAGGACCGCAAACGCATCCCCTGGATCCTGGATAACCTGAGAAAGCTCGGTCTCTCCCCGGAACAGGTCGTCCTCGAATACCGTTTTCCCGAGATCGTCTTCGACCTGGACGAAGCCAGGGCCTACTTCGCGGAAATCAAGCAGGCGGGGCTCGGCGTTTCGCTCAACGCGATCCGTGAACTCCAGGCCCTGCGGCAATCACTCGCGATGCTCGAAATGGATTACATCAAGTTTGGTGAAGCGCTCTTGCGCAAGGAACAGTCCCTATGGGAATCGTGCATCGATGTCGCGCACGACCGGCATATCGCCGTGATCGTGTCTCGGGTCGAACATCCCGACATGCTGGGGCAGCTTTGGGCGCGGGGGATCGAGTACATTCAGGGGAATTTCATCCAAGTGCCACAGCCCGTGCTCGATTTCGATTTCTCCGGTACCGTGCTCGAATAGGCGGAAGGGCGATGTCTGTTGTTTCATCGGCTTGAGCCGAACGATGATCAAGGCCCAAAGGCGCCGCAGGGGGGCGTGGGTAACCGGGGATCGGTTTTTGGGAAACTGATTTCGGTCAATTCAGTGGCCTTGACCTTTTCGTTGGAATCGCCAAATTAGCAGTTGGTGATAAGCGGAATCGCGCCCTTGTCTGCGGTGGGGGCCGCCCGCAAAGGCGGGTGCCGGCGTCCCCCGGATCGGCCGAGGGATGAATCCGCGGGTGCGCTCCCGGCCGGGATCCGCGCTCGCGGAGATCCCGCCCACCGCTGTTTGAATGGGGTCGCAAGGCTTTGATACCGATCATCATTTCTATGAGAGGAGGATCTGCCATGAAAAAGACCTTGAGCGGGCTTGCCAGTGCCCTGCTCGCCGGTTCCCTGATGCTGGCCAGCGGCAGTGCCAATGCCTTCTTTGGCTTCCCCTTCTTCGGTGGCGGCTGGATGCCCTGGGATTGGGGCCCCTGGGATTGGGGCGGCTGGGGGCCCTATGATTACTGGTATGGGCCCTATGGCTATCCCTATTGGGGCTATCCGTACTATGGATGGGGCTATCCTTATTACGGTCCCTGGGGTTATCCCTATTGGGGCGTCCCTGTAGTCGCCCCGGTCGCTACCGCCCCGGCGGCCACCCCTGCGAAGAGCGAGGCGGCCAAGTAGTGGGTACGGCCCCCAGGGACGGGGGCCGTGTGATGCGATTGCCCGTCTATGGGATCACTCGTCGCAGGAGCAGGATCGTTCCTGGTATTTCTCGTCTTCCGCCTTCGCCCGCCGCGCCCGTTCCATCTCCACCTGGGCCTGCCACAACTCCTTGCGTTGCTCCACCCGTCGCTCCCAGGCCCCCTCGCGTTCACGGAGGGTCTTCTCGCCGAATAGCACTTGGCGCAAGAAGCGATAGGCGAATTCCAGCAGGGCCTCGTCGTCGCGTTCGAGGTGCTCCTTCAGCTCGGGGTCGAGCACGTAGTTCTCCTGGAACTGGGGGCTGAGGACGAAGCGGCGGAAGTTGTCGAGGTCGTAGCAGGCCAGGAAGAAGAGCTGGAGGCTGGTCATGGGGGGCTTGCCGACCGTGGGGCCTGCGGATTTCTTCTTCAGGATCAGCTCGTACCAGCCCTGGTTGTGGGCATCGTATTCGGGCAGGCCCTGTGCGCTCCGATAGGCGTCGATGGTCTGTTCACGCGCCTCTTCATGGCCTTTGCAGATGTCTTCCTTGATCAGGGAGTAGTGCTGCTCGGCTCGGGGCGTGTCCTTTTCCCGCAGACTGAGCAGGCCGAGGGGATAATAGCGGCAGACGCTGGGGCGGTCCGAATAGACCGTGCAGCCCTTTTCCTCATCCATGTGCAGACAGGTGCCGGCATCGTCGGTCTTGAGTTTGAGGCCGGGGAGGCCATCCTGGTCTAGTTGGAAAGGCACCGCATATTTGCGGATGAATTCCGCAGAGGTGAGCCCGAAGCGGCGTGCGAGGCGCAGGATGTCGTAGGGCGCCAGGGTGACGTCGGCCTGACGGCAGCAGGCGTTGAAGCAGGAGATCCCCGGCCGGCAGTCGAAGCGGAAGCGGTGGTCGCCGCGCAAGGCCGCCGGCACGGCGGGACTCTTGAAGGGAATGTCGGGTTTGGTATCGGTCATGAGCAACCACTCTGATGGGGTAGGGCACAGGATGAGGAAGGGCGCGGCGCCCCGGGGTCTTGCGTCCTGGTCCCTGAAACGGAAAAAGCCCGGGCACCGCGAGGTGCCCGGACTTGTCAAGGTAACGGATCGGGATCCGGCTTACTTGAAGGAGGACGCCTTGTCCACCAGGTCCACGTGCTTACGCTTGAACACGGTCCAGCTCTTGGTCTTGCGGTCGTAGACCGAGTTGACGAAGCACTTCCAGTTCTCGTCGTCGATGAAGTTATAGTCCATGCGATAGTAGAAGCCCGGATAACGGGATTCCTTACGGAACTCGATGTGCTTCATGTGGGCCTCGGCGGCCAGGATGCGGTGGTAGTTCTCCCAGGCCCGCAGCAGCTCGTGCAGGTCCTTGGCGCGCATCTTGAGGGCGTCCTCCTTGAGCATCGCCAACTTGGCCTCGGCCACCTCCATCATGTTGGCGTTGGTGCGGTAGTAGGTCGCCACACCGGCCACGTATTCGTCCATGATCTTCTGCAGACGGAACTGCAACATCTTGGGGGTGATGTAGTTGGGGTTCACGTCCACCGCGGTGGTGTAGTCCTTGTGTTCCAGGAAGGTGCGCACCGGGCGGTAGATCTCCTCGACCAGCTCGTCCACGGTGGTGTCCAGTTCGGGGGTCCAGTCCTTGTTGTCCATGACGAACTTGACCATGGCCTTGGCCGCCAGGCGTCCCTCGGCGTGGGAGCCCGAGGAGAACTTGTGGCCGGAGGCGCCGACGCCGTCGGCGGCGGTGAACAGGCCCTTGACGGTGGTCATGGAGCGGTAACCCCAGTTCCAGCCCTTGGGCAGATGCCCCGGGATCTTGTCCGCCTCGGCATGTCCCTCGTCGGTGGGCGCACCCAGATCCTCGGGGCCGGACACCCAGATACCGCAGCAGCCGGAATGGGAGCCGAGCAGGTAGGGCTCGGTGGGCATCAGCTCGGAGTTGCGCTTCTCGGGCTCGATGTTCTCACCCGCCCAGACGCCGGCCTGGCCGATGCACATGTCGAGGAAGTCTTCCCAGGCCTCGGCCTCCAGGTGCTTGATCTCCTTGGGGGTCATGGTCTCGGCCAGCTTGCCCAGGGCGGTCACGGTGTCCATGTAGATGGGACCACGGCCGTTGATCATCTCGTCCAGCATGACGTGGTTGCGCAGGCAGGTCGGGGTGACGTAGGCCTTGTTGTAGGGGCCGTAGGGCTCCAACAGGGACTGGGCCTCGGGCTTGGACAGGTACTCCTCGCCGAAGCCGTTGATGGCGCGGGACTTGAAGAGCAGGAACCAGGCACCCACCGGGCCGTAACCGTCCTTGAAGCGACAGGGCACGAAGCGGTTCTCCATCATGGTCAGCTCGGCCCCGGCCTCGGCGGCCATGGCATAGGTGGAGCCGGCGTTCCACACGGGGTACCAGGCACGGCCGGTGCCCTCACCCACGGAGCGGGGACGGAAGATGTTGACGCAGCCGCCGGCCACCAGCAGGCAGGCCTTGAACTTGTACACGTACAGCTTGTGCTCGCGCACCGAGAAGCCGACGGCGCCGGCGACGCGGTTGGCGTCGTTCTTGTCGTTGACCAGCTTGACGATGAAGACACGCTCCTGGATACGGTCGGTGCCCAGGGCCTTCTTGGCGGCCTCGGCGACGATCCACTTGTAGGATTCGCCGTTGATCATGATCTGCCACTTGCCGGAGCGGACGGGCTTGCCGCCTTCGGTCAGGGCCTTGCCCTCGTCGCCGGGCTGCTTCCAGATGGGCAGACCCCACTCCTCGAACAGGTGCACGGAGTCATCCACGTGACGGCCCAGGTCGTAGGCCAGATCGTCGCGGGTGATACCCATGAGGTCGTTGGAGACCATGCGGGCGTAGTCGGCGGGATCGTTCTCGCCGAGATAGGTGTTGATGGCCGACAGGCCCTGGGCCACGGCGCCGGAACGGTCCATGGCGGCCTTGTCCACCAGCTTGACCTTGATGTCCACGCCCTCTTTCTTGGCTGCGTCCAGCCAGGGGCCGATCTCGTAGGCCGCGCCACAGGCGCCCATGCCGCCGCCGATGATGAGGATATCGACCTCTTCTTCGATGATTTCGGGATTTCCGAATTCTCCTGCCATTGCTCTTACCTCAGTCTGTGAATCCAGTGTGTAGTCGATGGGCGCCTTACTTGCAGATCAGCTGGCTCTCGTCGGCACCATGCGGGGCGCCATCGGTATTGAAGTAACCGGCTGCGGAGATGTTGGCGAGATCGGCCGTCGGCTTGCCGGTGTAGGGATCGATGGAGCCTTCGGGGGTGGTGCGGATGGGGAACTTGAAGCGCTTCATGGTGCCGTTGCGGAACTTGATGGTCCACATGATGGAGTCGGTGCCGCGCAGGGGTTGCACGGAGGCGCCCATGGGGACCACGTCGGCATAGTGACGGGCCTCGATGGCCTGCTGGGGGCAGATCTTGACGCAGGAGTAGCACTCCCAGCACTGCTCGGGCTCCTGGTTGTAGGCCCGCATGGCGTGACCGGTGTCGGAACCGTCCATGTCCAGCTTCATCAGGTCATGGGGGCAGATATACATGCAAGCGGTCTTGTCCTGGCCTTTGCAGCCGTCGCACTTGTCAGTACGCACAAAAGTAGGCATGAGCTAATCTCCTAATGGTTTCTCACTGCAGTGAATGGCCGCCCCCCAGCCGGAGGCGGGTGCCCGGCTTCGGTGGGCCTCGGCCCACCCGGGATACCGTCGGAACCGGGTGATCCGGAGATCATCCCGCACTCGGCGGCCCCAGCACTCGGGTTGGCGCCCTCCGTGGTTATCCGTCGATGCGGTGCCCGATCCACTGGACGATTCGGTCCCGGCCTGGGCCAGGATGCGAAGGCCGCCCAACATAAGAGGTTGGACGCAAATGTGCCAAACAAATTTAGATGCCTGTACATAAACTCCCTTTATTGATCGGGCTTTGAGCAGCGGGCATGGCCAACGATTGATTTATATCAGTTGTTCGCCGGATGATCGGGGCTCATTGGCTTCGATTGGTTTGATTATTGCTATGCCTGAAACGACTATCTGGCTGGCGCTCGGCGCGCTCAACGGTTTTCTGGGGGTGGGCCTGGGCGCGCTCGGGGCCCATGGCCTCGCGACCGTTCTCGATGCACAGCAGGCGGCCTGGTTCCACAAGGCCACCTATTACCAGGAACTGCACGCCCTGGCCCTGCTCGCCACGGGTCTCTGGCTGCGCCAGGAGCCAGGGCGGCGCCTGCTGCACTGGGCCGGCGCGGCCTTCGCCCTGGGCGTCCTCTGGTTTTGCGGTGGTCTCTATATCCTCGCCTTGGGCGGCGCCCGGGGTTGGGGGCTGGTGGTGCCCTTCGGGGGGGTGGCCTTTCTGCTGGGTTGGGGGTTGCTGGCCGTGGCGGCGCTGCGAAGGGCGTGATCAGCGCGGGTCAGGGTCAGGGGTCAGGACCAAAGGTCAAGGCCCGGAGGTGAGATCTTGCAAGTTCTCTTCCGATCTGTGGGGATGACTCCCCAGTGGGCCAGGTATCTGTCAAGCCCTTGAGAATCTTCTCCATCCGATTCTTCCGGCGGTTCGAGAATGTTGGCATTGGTGGCAAACCGCTCGGCTGACAAAGATACGGTCAGACCACCCCGTACTCAGCCTGTGTCCTGCCGGCCGCGGGACATTCTCGCGACGGCCTCCACGTCCTAGAAAAACGCCTTCAGCACCAAGGCGGCAACGCCGCCCAACAGAACGCCGAGCATCCATTTCACGAGGCTGATGTCGGCCTTGAGGGGGGCAAGTTCGATTTGCAGATCCTTTCGCGTCAGCAGCTCAGAGTCCGTGATAGCGGCCTGCATGGCATCGATCAACGCCTCGGCCTGCTTCTCGTCGAAGCCGGACTCCTTGAGCCTTCGAACGAACTTGTGGGTGTCAAAGTTGACGGTAGACATGGCCAGAGTATATACCCCTCACGCATGGATCTTCAGGATCAGGGCCGGAGTCAGATCCTGGGGCCGAGCAGGAAAAAGGAGCGGAGAGGGTGCGAATGCCTGCATTCGGCTCAGGTTCTCGTAGTTGCCCTGTCCCTTTGCGAGGATCCATGCGATGGAGGTGAAGCGACCGCGAAACTCGGCGGAGCATTCCTCGAACAGGAGGTGACAGCGCCTCAATTCCGCCAGTAACCGGGCGCGAGGATCACCAACAGGGGGAACACCTCCAGGCGCCCGAGGAGCATGGCGAAGCACAGGATCCACTTGGCGGTATCGCTCAGGTCGGCATAGTTGGCCCCCACCCGGGCGAGGCCGGGGCCAAGGTTGTTGATGCAGGCGGCGACCGCGGAGAAGGCGGTCATCAGGTCCAGGCCGGTGAAGGTCAGGGCCAGGTACATGAGGGTGAAGCTGGCCACGTAGAGGGCGAAGAAACCCCATACGGCCTCGATCACCCGCCCGGGGATGACCCGGCCGCCGATGCGCACGGGAATCTGGGCACTGGGATGGATCAGCCGGCCGATCTCCCGCGCCCCTTGTTTGATGAGCAATTGCACCCGTATCACCTTGATGCCGCCGCCGGTGGATCCGGCGCAGCCGCCGATGAAGGCGGTGAACAGGAGCAGGATCTCGAGAAATCCCGGCCAGTAATAGAATTCCGCGGTGGTGAAACCGGTGGTGGTGCCGATGGAGACGGCCTGGAAGAGGCCCTTGTACAGGGCCTCTTTCCAGTCGCCGTAGGTGCCGGTGTCGTAGAGGACGAAGGTGGTGAGGAGGGCGGCCAGCAGGGACAGCCCGATGAAGAAGCGGGCCTCCGTGTCGCGCAGATAGGCACGCGGATCGCGGCTGCGCCAGGCAGTGTAGTGGAGGGCGAAATTGAGCCCGGCCAGGAGCATGAAGAGCACCGCGATCATCTCGATCAGGGTGCTGTCGAACCAGCCCATGCTCGCGTCGTGGGTGGAGAAGCCGCCGATGGCGATGGTGCTGTAGGCGTGGGCAAGGGCGTCGAAGGGGCTCATCCCGGCGGCCCAATAGGCCAGGCCGCAGGCCAGGGTGAGGCCCAGATAGATCAGCCACAGGGCCTTGGCGGTCTCGGTGATGCGCGGGGTGAGTTTGGAGTCCTTGATGGGCCCAGGGGTCTCGGCACGGTAGAGCTGCATCCCGCCGATGCCGAGCATGGGCAGCACCGCCACCGCCAGGACGACGATGCCCATGCCCCCGAGCCACTGGAGCTGCTGGCGGTAATAGAGGATCGCCCGGGGCAGGGCGTCGAGGCCGAGGATCACCGTGGCGCCGGTGGTGGTGAGACCGGAGACGGATTCGAACACGGCGTCGGCCAGGGAGATGTCGAGGCCGTCGGCGAGCAGCAGGGGCAGGGCCCCGGACAGGCCGAGCACGCTCCAGAACAGGACCACCACCAGGAAGCCGTCACGCATGCGCAACTCGCGTCGCCCGCGGCCGGCGGTCAGGCGCACCAAGGCGCCGATCGCCAGCAGGAGGAGGAAGCCCGTGAAAAAGGCATCCACCTCGGTCTCGTCGTACCACCAGGCGATGGCCATCGGCGGCAACAGGGTGCTGCTGAAGAGCATCAGCAGGACTCCGAGGATGTGCTGTACGGCGCGATGGTTCACTATTCGGGCTAGAGGAAGGTCACGCCCACCTGGAACAGCTTCTCCACCTCTGGGATTCGGCGTTTGTCGGCGAGGAACAGGATCAGGTGGTCGCCGGCTTCGATGCGGGTGTCGTGATGGGCCATGTGCACCTCGTCGCCGCGGACGATGGCGCCGATACTGGTGCCCGGGGGCAGACCTATCTCATCCACGCGCCGGCCCACCACCCGAGAGGAGTGACGATCGCCATGGGCCACCGCCTCGATGGCCTCGGCCACACCGCGGCGCAGGGAGTGGACCTTGACCACGTCACCCTTGCGCACCTGGGCGAGGAGGGTGCCGATGGTGGCCTGCTGGGGGGAGATGGCCACGTCCACCGCCCCCGACTGGACCAGGTCAACGTAAGCGGGGCGGTTGATGAGGGCCATGACCTTGCGCGCCCCCAGGCGCTTGGCGAGCATGGCAGAGAGGATATTGGCCTCGTCGTCGTCGGTGACGGCGCAGAAGACGTCGGTGTGGTCTATGTTCTCTTCCAGCAGCAGGTCCTCATCGGCGGCGTCTCCGTGGAGGACGATGGTGCGTTCCAGCTGCTCGGCCACCCATTGCGCACGGACCCGGTCGCGTTCGACGATCTTGACCCGGAAGCGGTCTTCGAGGGACTCGGCCAGGCGCTTGCCGATGTTGCCTCCCCCGGCGAGCATGATGCGCCGATAGGGCCGGTCGAGGCGCCGCAGCTCGCTCATCACCGCGCGGATGTGTTCGGCGGCGGCGATGAAGAAGACCTCGTCGTCGGCCTCGATCACGGTGTCGCCCTCGGGTTGGATGGCCCGGTCCCGGCGGTAGATGGCGGCGACCCGCGCCTCGACCCCCGGCATGTGCTGGTACAGGGTGCGCAGGGCGTGACCCACGAGGGGGCCGCCATGATGGGCGCGGATACCCACCAGCCGCGCCCGTCCTTCGGCGAAGTCCATCACCTGGAGGGCGCCGGGATTCTCGATCAGGCGCAGAATGTAATCGGTCACCAGCTGCTCGGGGCTGATGATGACGTCGATGGGCAGGGCCTCGGGGGTGAACAGGCGGGGATAGTGCAAATAGTCTTGGGCGCGCACCCGGGCGATCTTCTTGGGGGTCTGGAACAGGGTGTAGGCCACCTGGCAGGCCACCATGTTGGTCTCGTCGCTGTTGGTGACGGCGAGGATCAGGTCGGCGTCCTCGGCCCCGGCGCGGCGCAGGACCTCCGGGCGGGCGCCGTAGCCCTGCACCGTGCCCAGGTCGAGGCGGTCCTGGAGTTCCCGGAGGAGGTCGTCGCGGGTGTCCACCACGGTGATGTCGTTGGCCTCCCGGGCCAGGTTTTCGGCCACCGAGGTCCCCACCTGGCCGGCACCCAGGATGATGATCTTCATGGTCGGCGATGGCGCAGGCAGTAGTCGAGCAGGCCGCGGGTGGAGGCGTCATGGCTGTCGCGCACCAGCCCTTGTTCCAGTTCGGGCAGGATCACCCCCGCCAGTTGCTTGCCCAGCTCCACCCCCCATTGATCGAAGGAGTCGATGCCCCAGATCACGCCCTGGACGAAGACCTTGTGCTCGTAGAGGGCGATGAGGGCGCCCAGGGTGCGGGGTTCGAGGCGCTCCATGAGCAGGGTGTTGCTGGGGCGGTTGCCCGGGAAGACCCGGTGCGGGGCCAGGGCCTCGGCCGCTTCGGCCGCCATGCCCTGCTGCAGGAGTTCCTGCAGGGCCTCTTCGTGGCTGCGGCCGCGCATCAGGGCCTCGCTCTGGGCGAAACAGTTGGCGAGCAGCATGGCGTGCATCCCCAGGCGGTCATTCGGATTGTTCACCGCGGCGATGAAGTCGCAGGGGATCGATTGCGTACCCTGGTGGATGAGTTGGTAGAAGGCGTGTTGCCCGTCGGTGCCGGGCTCGCCCCAGATCACCGGCGCGGTGGGATAGGCCACCGGCTGGCCGTCGCGGGTGACGCGCTTGCCGTTGCTCTCCATCTCCAACTGTTGCAGATAGGCCGGCAAGTGGCGCAGGTATTGGTCGTAGGGGAGGATCGCCTGGCTCGTGGTGCCGAGAAAATCCGTATACCAGATGCCCAGCAGGCCCAGGATCACCGGCATGTTTTCGGAGGGCGCGGCGGTGACGAAGTGCTCGTCCATGGCGTGGGCGCCCTCCAGCAAGGCCACGAAGCGTTCCATGCCCAGGGCCAGGCAGATGGGCAGACCGATGGCCGACCACAGGGAATAACGGCCACCCACCCAGTCCCAGAACTCGAACATGTTGGCGGTGTCGATTCCGAACTCGGCCACCCGTTCGGCATGGGTGGAGACCGCCACGAAATGGCGGGCCACGGCCGCCTCGTCACCCAGGCCGTCCAGACACCAGGCGCGCGCCGCGCGGGCGTTGGCCAGGGTCTCCTGGGTGGTGAAGGTCTTGGAGGCCACCACGAACAGGGTGGTCTCGGGGTCCAGGCGGGCGAGTGTCTCGCCCACGTGCGTGGGGTCCACGTTGGAGACGAAATGCACCCGCGGCCCGTCGTGAAAATGGCCCAGGGCCCGGCAGACCATCTTCGGCCCGAGATTGGAGCCGCCGATACCGATGTTGACGACGTCGCTGATGGCGCGGCCGGTGTACCCGACCCATTCCCCGCTACGTACCCGCCGGCTGAAGTCCGCCATGTGCTCCAGCACCCGCTCGACCTTGGGCATGACATCCTCGCCGTCCACCCACACTGGACGCCCACTGCGGTTGCGCAGGGCCACGTGCAGTACCGCCCGGCCTTCGGTGTTGTTGATGCGGTCGCCCGAGAACATGCGCCGGATCCAGCCGTCCAGGTCCGCCGCCTCGGCCAGTTCGAACAGGAGTTCGAGGGTGTTGCGGGTGACCCGGTTCTTGGAATAGTCCAGCATCAAACCGGCGGCGCGCAGGGTCATCTGCTCGAAGCGCTGCGGATCCTCCGCGAACAGATGGCGCAGGTGACGCGGTTCCATGACCTCACGGTGATGGTTCAGGGCGGCCCACTGGGGGGTGTCGTGGATGGCGGGCATGGTGATCTCCTTGCTGTGGTCTGCGGGGGATTCTATACCCGTCGCACCTGAATATTTCGTTTTTCGAGGGTGCCCGGTGGCCCTGGGCAAGGCGCAAAAGCGCGCCACAGCGGGGACTATGGCGAGCAATCGCGCCACACCGCCCGGGCCTGCGGGGGGCCGCCGCAGTAGCGAAATGTCCCCGTGTGACGGGTGTATATCGACCACGTATGGATGTTCATGTTTTCAGGGCGGCTGGTGTCTCCGAGCGGGAGGCGAAAGGTGGGGTACGGTGGGGACCGTGACAGGCACGCACATCGGTTTTGCGCCGCATTCATCCTTGTCGGAGAATTGCGGGCCGCCAGGGGGCCGGACAAGAAATCAGGGGCTTTTCCAGCGCATATTTATATAATAATGCATTTCCATTCTTCTTCGGGTCAGGTCCATGCACGCCCACGACGCCTCCACGGAATCCCCCCTGCGCATCCTGTTCGCGGCCAGCGAGGCCCTGCCGCTGATCAAGACCGGGGGGCTGGCGGATGTGGCCGGTTCCCTGCCGGCGGCACTGGCGGCCCTCGGCCAGGACGTGCGTCTGGTCCTGCCGGCCTTTCCCCGGGCCCTGCATGCGGCGGGTGAACTGGAGACCCTGACCACCCTGGAGGTGCCCGGCGCCGGCGAGCCGGTGCATATCCTGGGGGGGCGGATGCCCGGCAACGGTGTGCCCCTCTATTTGGTTTCCGCCCATGGACATTTCGATCGCGGCGGTAATCCCTACACCGATCTCACCGGACGTGACTGGGGGGACAACGCCGACCGCTTCACCCTGTTCGGGCGCGTCCTCGCCCTCATGGCCATGGACCGGGCCGGACTCGGCTGGGCGCCGGATCTGTTCCACGGCAACGATTGGCAGACCGGGCTCGCGCCGGTGCTGTTGCATGACGCGCCCGGGCGACCGGCGACCCTGTTCACCATCCACAATCTGAGTTACCAGGGCCTGTACGACCGCGCCACCTTCGACCGCCTGGGCCTGCCTCGTGACCTGTGGCGGCCCGACGGGCTGGAGTTTCACGGGGGCTTCTCCTTCATCAAGGGCGGCATCGGTTTCTCGGACCGGGTGAACACGGTGAGCCCCACCTATGCGAAAGAGGTCCTCACCCCGCACCTGGGTTACGGCCTGGACGGCCTCCTGCGCCACCTCGGTGAGCGCTTCAGCGGCATCCTCAACGGCATCGACTACGACTACTGGAATCCCGCCACCGACCCCGCCCTCCACCACCACTACGATGCCGACGAGCCGGGTCCCAAGGTGGAGGCCAAGTTGGACCTGCAACGGGAGTTCGGATTGCCGGAAGACCCCGATGCCTTCCTGTTCGCGCACATCGGCCGCCTGGTCCCGCAGAAGGGGGTGGACCTGATCCTCGGCATCCTGCCCCGCCTACTGGAGCGACCCGGGGTGCAACTGGTGGTACAGGGGACGGGCGACCCCGCCCTGCAGAGGGCCTTGGCCGAGGCCCATGCCGCCCACCCGGGGCGCATTGGCCTCTATTTGGGCTATGACGAGCCCCGGGCGCACCGCATCGAGGCCGGCAGCGATGCCTTTCTCATGCCGTCGCGGTTCGAGCCCTGCGGCCTCAACCAGATGTACAGCCTGCGCTACGGCAGCGTGCCCGTCGTCCATCGCACCGGGGGCCTGGCCGATACGGTGGTGGACGCCACCCCGGACAACCTGGAGACGGCACGGGCCACCGGGTTCCTGTTCGAGCATACGGATATCGAGGGGCTCTGGTATGCCATCCGTCAGGCCCTGGCCCTGCGCGCCAACGACCCGGACGGCTGGCGACGGCTGATGGTCACCGGGATGCGCCAGGATTTCAGTTGGCAGGCCAGCGCACGGCGCTATCTCGAACTCTACCGAACTGCCGTGGGCGATCTCCGGCGTGACGGGTCCTGATAGCCGATACGTGCCGGTCCGATCGCATCAGGATCGAATAATGCCCCTGTCTGCGGGCTTATTCTGCCCGTTTGCGGCGGGCGCCTCCCCGCAAACGGGCGCTATGGCGATTGCTTCGTGGCGGCCGTACCCGTCTCTGTCTGCGAGGGATATGGTAGCATATGCGTGGGATTTGAAAGCGCCCTGATGGTCTTGGCGTCATGGGCATGGGGCGTGGTCAGGTCCGATACGAAATCCGACTCGATGAATTTCCCACCGGGCTGTCCTGTACCTGCGCCTTTCGTCATATCACCTAGAAAGATAGGCAGCGCCAGCTTGCTCGATCCCGCGCCGACGATCAGAGTCTTCGGGTTTTCCGAGACCGCCAGATCACGCGTCGCCTGGATGCCCTGGAAAACCAGCAACCGATCGCTCAAGGTCTCCCCGACGATCGCCTGATAATCACGTACACCTGCGCCGGCGATACGCTTGCGTTGTGCCTCTGCAATGGCCGTCTTGCGCCGGTAGACGTATGACTTCATCAATTGCTGCTGTTTTATCTTATCTTCGATCGCGGTCTTCACGATTTGCGGCAAGCGAATCGTGCGAATAATAATATCCTCAATCTCGACCAGATTACGCCCCGCCTCGTTCATCGCCTTGAGCATGGCCCGGGTCAACACGCCTCCCTCATTGGTGTAGATCTGGACAGCGGTGGCATTGCCGAGTTCCTTACGGACTACTGATTCAGTCTGGGGCATGACGACCCGAATCAGATAGTCGGGCCCGATGGTTTCATGGAGCAATCCCACCATGCTGTACTCAGGCCTGAAACGAATCGCCAACTTCATGCGCAGAGTCAGCCCTTCTATCGACAGGACATCCAGGTCGTAATAGGCGATCTGTTTACGTACCTCGTAGGCAGTCATCCTGTCCAGCGGACTGATGATGTGCAGACCCTCTCCGTATACCCGATCCACCCGGGTACCGGTGAACCGGTTCCACAGCGCACCGACATGGCCGGCGGGGATGATGACGAAGATGCGATCCGCAAGGAGGACAACGATCCCTACGGTCAGTAGCACGAGGGCCAGGAACAAATGCAGATGGGTCCGCAATCGGCGCGGCCATGGGGCCTTGCCGACCCGGGACGAATCTCGGTTGGAAGGCGGAGCGGACGGGGCCGATCTTGGCGGCGTGTGTTGGTTCACTGAGACTTCAATCCAAATCGACTGACGTAACGGCACCTTCCGCGACATAGCACGCAGTGCCAAGGAAGACCACGGAGATTGGGACGCGCCTGGCAGAGGCGGTGCGCATCCCGGTCATTGCACGGTTGGCCCGTAGCCGCAGCGGACAGGCCCAGAGTGCATTGGCGGCCAGATTTTATACCTGTCACAGGTGGATATCCCCGGCACCCCTGCATTTTCCCGTCCCTGGCCCGGGAGGGGAAACCCCTGCAATATTCATGTTTTCCGTGGCTTGTGGGTCTGCCCCCCGAGCGCGGCGTGGAGGCGGGTCCCGATGGAGATGATGGCAAGGTCTTTCCCGGTTAACGGCGTGTCTGTCTGTGTGCAACGCACCAGTAGGCGGGCCCTTGAAGACGGCCGTCGTTCAGCGCATTCACGTATCCGGGCAGCACCTGATCTGTTACCGGCAAGTCTTCCAGGGGGTGTGTGTATCGTGATGCGTCGATACGCACAGGACGACCATCGTCGCCCGCCTGGTCGCCAGGGACAGGTCAGCATGAACTCAGAGCGAGGCCGCCACGCCCCCCGAAAACAGGTTACCGAAGCAAGTGGAAAGCGTACTATACTGTCCTGGCGTTGCTCCAATCCAGCGCCCATGCCGAGCAATCCTTCCTCGAATGCCGTATCATGGGGCGCAGGAGCCGTCCGACAAGAAGTTCCGTAAAACCACCGTATCCGATGAGGAGATCAATCATGGCAGCAGAAGCTACCGCCGCTAACCTTGCGGCAGAAGGGACGTCCGCGGGCGCCAGTGCAATCACCGCTACTGGCGCCGCCATCAAGGCCTTCGTGTTGGCCAATCCGGCCGCCCTCGCCGGTATCGCCGGTATCATCGTTGGGGCGCTCGGTTATCGTGTCCTGGCCCATCGTGGCCATGACCATGATCACGAACATGATCACGAACATGAGGGCGAAGGTGAGGTCGCGGAGGCCGCTGCCTCCTGATTGGTCCGTCGATCATGGGTAGCACAGGGATGTGTCAAGAAGGGAGTGGTCGCACAGCGCTTACCTGCGCGCCGCCGTCCATTCGCGCCGGAGCGCGTTCGTGTCCGATGCGTGCGCGTAACTGCCTCAGATCGGTCGTTATCGTGTTGGAAATGGCTTTTGAAAGATGAATAAAACGATTCTTGATGCCGAGTTGTCGCACCTTTCCGCCGAGGGTGGCGCGTTCATCGCCGATCTGCGCAGCTGGATCCGCAACGGTGTGAACCGTATCACTGGAGCGGACCAACGGGCGCTCGCCGAGCGCTTTACCGCCTGGATAGGACAGGACAAAGACCCCTCGCCCGACAAAGCCGAGTTGCGCCAGTGGATCGAAGAACTCGATCAACAAGGGCGGGAGGCATTGACTGAACAACTGTGTGATTTCTGCGAGGCCTTCGAGATCAAGCTGGCCTGGCTCGTTGACGGCGAGCTGGCCCAATGGCCCGAACTCGAAGCGAGCCTGGAGAAGATGACACTGCATTACTGCCTTGCATGCAAGGCCGCGGTGGATTCCGATCTCGAATTGCAAAAGTTCCGCCACCGCCGGGTTTGGAAACGTAAGCTCAAGGACTCGAAGGCAGGTTACGCAGGCGGGCCTCAGGCCACCGGCTGACGCGGTAACACACCCCATCTCTGATCCGAAGGAGTCAACCACAGATGACAACCGACACCGACCCCAGAGAGCATCAGGGTCAAACAGTGGAGAGGGACGAATTGATGCGTGAGCATCGCCATGCGGCGGCCGAGCACATCTTGCGACAATACACAGTTGGCGCCATGGCAGTCGGTTTGGTTCCCATCCCGGTAGTCGACCTGGCCGCCTTGGTCGCCTTACAGCTCAAGATGCTGCATAGCTTGGCGGGGACCTACGACATCGAATTCAGAACCGATCTCGGGCGTTCCGCTATCGCCAGCCTGATCGGTGGCACCGTATCCACCAGTCTGTCGCCCAGTCTGGCGGCGAGCCTGGCCAAATTCATCCCGGGGGTGGGTCAGACCCTGGCATCCGGTTCCGCTTCGCTTCTGAATGGGGCCACCACCTATGCCGTCGGCAAGGTGTTCATCCAGCACTTCGCCGCCGGCGGCACCTTTTTGAGCTTCGATCCCGAAGCTGTTCGCGATTACTTCCATGCCCAATTGCAGGAGGGGGGGCGGGTGGCCGCGGAATGGCGAAAGGAAAAAAACGATAACGACGCCCCCTGACGGCGCCTCCTCGTAAGAGGCCGTGCGTCGATGCACGCCCCATTTGTGAAAGACAGACCTGTCACACGTGGATCCTTGGCGTTGTGCGCAGCGCTCGCCCCGCATCCTGATTTGCTGTCGCTTCACCTTATGTCCGCTTGGATTCGGGGCACGAGGGTTCCGTGCGCGAGGTGAAAACCCATGCGCGACGGGTGGACGCTTACGAAGCGACGCATCGCCCCATACGTGACGGGCATATCTCACCCCCATCCATTTCAATCTTACGTGACGGAGTCTATAAATGCTCTACATCACTCTCTGGATCGTGCTCTCGATTCTGGTCGCCTTGTATGCCTTTGCGCGCGGACACAGCACCATCAATGTATTCGGGTTCCTGTTGCTCGGGTTGGTGTTTTCCCCCCTGATCGCATTGGTCGCCACGGTATTGATCCCTCCCTCCGACAAGAGTCTGATCGACAAAGGGCTCGCCAAGAAATGTCCTCACTGTGCCGAGTTGATCAAAACTGAGGCCGAGGTCTGCGGGCATTGCGGAATCGACCTGGATGTCGCGAAGAAATGCCCTCACTGTGCTGAGTGGGTCAAATCCGAGGCGGCGGTATGCAGTCATTGTGGAAGGGATATATAGCCTGAAGGGGTGTCGAGGTCCGAGGGTTTATGCCGCTCGCACCTGCGTTTTCCGTCCGTCGGTCCGTAGACGGCGGTCTTCGGCGCCCTGCCTCGTTTTGCGAGGGTGTTCCTCGTGACGCTGGGCAAGGCCCTGCCTGAGCCACAGCAGACAAGGCGGAAGCGAGTCATCGCACACCGCCCAAGGATGCGAGGGGCGGCCGCAGTAGCGAAATGCTCACGTGAGGCGGGTATCTTTTCCGGGTCGGGCTATCCTGCCTGGGCCTGGATCAGATAGCGGACCACCGCGATCACGCCGAGGAGATCGGTGAAGGTGAGGCCCAGGGACCAGAGCATGAATCGATCGGTGCGCCTGGTCAGGTGTTCCAAGCGCTTGTCCATGAGGTGGAATCCCCGCTCCATCAATATCAATTGATGCTTGAGCGTCTCCTCTACCCGGACCAGGCGTTCGCGCAGTTCCACCTCGTAGACCGCCGGGGGCTTGGCCAGGCTCCGGTCGGCCAGCCATTCGGCGACATGGGTCTTGATAAAATCGATATCCTCGGCCTGGAGACTCATGGGCAATAGCGTAGCGCAAGCGGGGTGTCTGCCGTCATTCCATCTCGTGGTTCTCCGGGTCCGGGGCGGGCACCATTGCGAGATGTTCCTGGATCGTTCGAGGGGCGCGGTCGAAGTAGTACAGGACTATCACCAACACCCCACTGGAGACCGCCATGAAGAGGGGGCCGAACAGCCAAAAGACCAGAGGCACGGAGTAGAAATAGGCGCGCATCCCCGTCGTGTAGAACTTTCCCGCACGGTTGAGGTGTACGGCCACGATGGGGGGCGTCACCTCTTTGGGACGACAGTCCGCACACAGGCCGAGCAGGTAGCCCACATGATGGAACATCCGCACCGCCATCGCGAAGCTGAAGAAGGCCACGAGGAAGTCCGACAGCAGGAACAACACCTTGAGGGTCCAGAGCCCCGGATGGAGGGAACCGAGGACATTGAGTTGGTGCCATGACTGGTGCAGCTTTTCGTAGTTCCCGCTCAGGGTGAGGGTCCCCATGGTGAGGAGCACGGCGGTGGAGGCGAAGAACGTGGCGGCCATGGTGGAATTGCGCAGGGTCTGTATCCCCACGATGGTGCGCGCTGGGTCCGACATGATGTTCGCCACCCATTGGCGCCGGGCCGTGCGGTTGATGGCCTGAAAGGTGTAATGGCGGTCTTCGCGCAGCCTGATGCGCAGGTAGATGCGATAGCCGAGCAGCAGACCGAGGCTGATGGCGAAGGAGAGGGCGTCATTGAAGTATTCGGCACTCCAGCCGGCGAAGGTGACGGGGCTCATCAAGACATACCTGAAATGGGAAGCGGAAGATGGAGCTGGCGCAGGGATTCGAACCCTGGACCTGCGGATTACAAATCCCACTTATACATTATCGCTCAACACGAAACAACAAGAAAAACATACACATACGGGGTTACGCTCGTTGCGTTTAGTTGTGGATAACTGGCCTTTTTTGCCCCGAAGTGTCCCATGAGTGTCCCACAGAAACGCGACGTTATGCGTCGTTATCGTCCCCCCAGTCGATCACGATTCGGGTGGTGGTCGGCTGGCCACCCGGGCCCGTGATCTCCCGTTTGGCCGGCGCGTTGTATCCATGCATTTCATTGAGTGCCCGCACCGCCGCGATCACGTCGGCCTGTCGGTCCGGGTCCTCGATCACCTTGGTCAAAGCCTTCACGGACTGTTCACGGGTCCACAGGTGCCGGTCGGCGAGTTCGGCGCGTAGGGCGTCCAGCCTTGCCGTAACTTTGCCGTTCCTTAGCAGTTCCGCCGCCTTTCTGCTGACGGTCTCCGGCTTCATCCGGGACGCATCGTAAGCCTGCCGGTACGCCTCACTCGCATTCCCACAATTCATGTAGGCCTGAACGAAAGCCTCCTGCTTTAGTGTCAACTTACCCATTAGTGCGCTCCGATATGTCCCGTGAAGTGTCCACACGTTCGGCGGCCAACCCGGCCTCGAACTCTCTGCGCTCCGTCGCTCTCGCCCTATCCCGGGCCTCATCCATGTCCCAGCCGGCGGCCTCGCTGTTCAATTCCATGGCTCAACCGATCCCACCGAAGCAACCAGGTGTCTCGGTTTGGTCGGCTCAGGGCATCCAGTCGTGGGCGCAGGATGCGGCGTTCTCTCTCCAAGTGGCGGCGCACCAGGTAGAAGTCATCCTGTCGGGCCTGGATGATCTCTGCGACAGTCACCATGGCGCCCGCTAACAGGGCCTCTGGCCGGCCGCCATACAGTTGAGACAAGCCAGCACAACTCGCTTCCAGCCTGATGCGCTCGTCGATGCTCGATGACGGATGGAAGTGCCCAGCAGCCGCCTCACCAATAAAGCCAGCGATCACCTGAAGGGCGGTAACCCTGTACCTGTCTGGGTCTTCAAAGATGTTGGCCGAGACCGGGCTCACCTCGATGTTTTCGCCCAGCCACTTGCCGCGCTCTCGAAACACCCGCAACCAGCGGTAGGGGGCCAGGCCTAGGGTGTCGCCGACCACCCAATGCCCGGCCTCGTGGGCGGCGGCCTGCTCCCTAGTGCACGGTTCCTCCCCGTACTGGTCCAGGATCTCGGCCGTTATCTGTTCGGCCAGGTGGGCGGGGAAACCCTGTTCGATAAGGGGTTGAAGTGCGCTCATGGCGTGCGTTCTCCGTGTGTTCTCTGTGTTTTTGCTTTGGAGCCGGTTCAGACGGTGGGAATGGTGGGAAGGGTGGGAAGACTCTTTGCATATCAATCGCTTACAGCCTTCCCACCTGTGCTGGGAAGGTGGGAAGGGGTGGGAAGGCGGCTCATGGCGCGGGGATTCCCTTCCCACCCCTTCCCACCTCTTGCAAGGGGGTGGGAATGCCGCAACACATTGATTATCAAACGACATTCCCACCCTTCCCACTCTTCCCACCCATTTCACCGTCAAGAATGTCGGCGCGCACGCTAACGACTCGCTGAGTGCGCTTCCCTACCCATAGATTCCGGCCCAGGTGCTTGCCATCCCCTGCAGCCAGATAGCCGGCTTCAAATAGCAAACGTTTGGCAAGGTTGGCGTCCATGCCGCCGATGGCCTCCTTGAACACAGCGGGGATAAAATGGAAGTCGCCGTCCTTGATGTACCCGGCCCGGTCGTGGATGGGGCGGTCGGTGGGATAGTCGCGGTCCTCGAAGCGGGCCTCGTAGCGGGCGATGAAGCCGGACAGGGCCTCCACCACCTGGCGCAGCTCGGCGGGGCCTTGGCCGCGCTGTTCGCGCCAGCGCTCCCACATCTCGCGCACAGCGGCGACGGCCTCGCCTGTCTCCCATGGCAGGATGCCAGCCTCGATCGCCTTCTCTCCGGCCATCGCCACCAGGGCGAAGGCCTCGGCGGCGCGGGCCTCCTGTCCGTTCTCGGGCTGCAGGCTGTCAGCCATGCGGCGCAGGGTGTCGGCCCAGGGGGCGGCCAGGTGGTCGGCCAGCCAGGTCAGCCAGGCGCGGCCGGCGGTGCCGTAGGTCTCGCTGGCCGCGGTCTTGATGGCGTTGGCAAGGTCGGCACCGTTGGCATGGCCGTGTAGTTCATCGAAAACCCCATGCGCGAAGCCGTCGGCGGGAAGAGACAGCAGCCGCACGTCCTGGCCGGCGGTAACGCGCTCCCCAGCCTCGCGCAGGATGCTGTCGAGGGTTTTTTCCCCACTAGAGATCAGCACAGTCCGCCAGCGGCGGACACGGCGGGCGTAGCCCTTTTGCGTGGCACGGATTTTGCCGGTGCCGTTGCCCATTGCGTACACCACCCTGCCCACGTCCTTGGGGGTGCACTCGCCGATTTCGTCCAGGATCAGACACAGGTCATTGGCCTCGGCGGCGGCCGCTTCCAGCCCGTTCGCGGTTGCGCGCCAGTTGCGCACCAGCGGTGGCGGCCCCCAGACGCTGGCGGCGGCCTGGAGGGTAGTGGTCTTTCCGCAGGAACTGCCGCCCATGAGGTGAAAGCCCGCGCCTTGCTTGTGCACGGGATGCAGCAAGGGACCAGCCAGGGCGGCGCTGATGGCAAAAACCAGCGGCTTATTGCGGATCGCGGGGCGGGCGATACGGTCCTGCCAGGTTTGCAGGGTGCTTGCGGCGGCGTAGTCAGCCACCAGGGCGCTTTCAGATTGGAAGTGAATTTCCGCCTCACCAAAGACGCGATCGGGCAGGACGAAGGCTGCGCCGTGCCACCCCACCTCCAATGCGGCATGAATGTGGCGGCGCGGCGTCAGGCTGGTGAGGTAGTCGAACACGCGGCGCGGGTTGCGGTGGTCCATCTCCACGCCAGCGGCTAGCAGCTCGCGGCGCAGCTCGGCCGGATCACCTCCCAGTAAGCGCATGGGCATGTTCCAGATGCGCCATCGCCCCTCCACCTGGAAACGCAGCAGCCGGCCGAAGTCGCTCCCCTCGGGGGTGCGGGTGACGGCCTCAACCAGCAGGGGGGAGCAAAGCCACTCGTCGACGGGCTGGGGCGGCTCGTCCTTCTTGCCCTGTTTCAGGCCGTGATACCAGACGCCAGCCCGGCGGATGCCGGCTTCCGGATTGGGCTTCAGATAGCAGCACCAGCGCGGGCGATCGTCGTCTTCCGGCGGGGCGTGCCGAATTTCGGTGCCGCTCTCGGGCGGTTGCCGCCATTCAGTGCCGTCCACCCAAGCCCAGGGCTCGGGGGTGTCGTCGTCGGGCGCGTCGATGCCCAGCTCGGCGTCGATGGCCGCGAGGGTCTTTTCCAGGTCTTCGGCGGCACTCATGCGGCGGCCCTCCTGTTCGGTGGGTAGAGCCTGCCCGCCAGGGCCACCACCCGGCGGGCGGCCAGCGTTTCGCGCTCCCAGTGTTCCCCGGGCAGCGGCAGCCACTCGGGCCGGGCCTCGCGGAAACGTCGGTCTCGCGCGACCTCGCGGCCGGCGAGGCGTGCGTCCAACACGGTTAATAAAACAACAAGCTCGTGGGCCAGGGCGGTTTCTAGGCGTTCCCTATCACGGCGCTGGGCGGCCTCTCGTGCCCGTTGGCGGGCTGCCGGGTCGGCCTTGGTGTCGAGTCCCAGATAGGCGGCAACGAGGCGCAGGGCCTCGCCAGGGGTGCGAGCAATGCCGCAATGGACAAGCAAGCCGAATCCGTCACCACCGGTTGGCGCACCGCCTTGTCCGCAGACCCAACCCCCATCTTCCAGTTCTTGCGGCAGAAGACGAAAACGGTCCCGGCCCCGGCATCCCGGACACGGCCCGTGCCGGCCCAGAGGTGGGACTTCCCCGACGCCAAGGGCCTTCCAGATCGATGGCCAGCGACCGGCGGCAGCTGCTTTTGCAGTGTTGAAGTCCATTACCGTGACTCCTCGGCCAACCAGTCAAGGTATTTCTCCCGGTCAATGAGAATTCGGGACCCGCGTTTAATTATCGCTCCCGATTCTGCGAGACCGTTTGCCTTCCGGTTGAAGAGTTGCCACCTGATGCTCCCGGTCGTCAGTGCGGGCTGTTCGGCGACAAGTTGCTTTACAGAAAGCAAGATCCTTGACGGCGGCGGGGTGGTGGGTGCGGTGGCGGTGGTGTCGTCGATGTAATGCATCGTGCTTGTCCTCGTTGTTGGTGATTGCGAGAACAAGCGTGAACGCAAACGCGGGTCCTGTGTATTCGTGATTTTTGCAAAAAATGCGAAATCCACGAATCCGGCCTACTCCCTCCCCTTGCTCTGGTAGCGGTAATAAATATCGCGCACCGTACTGGCGGCCAATCCAACTGCTTCAGCCACATATTCAAACGCGGGGCCTGGTTCGCCCGTATCGCTTCCTGTCGATAAACCTTGCTCAATAGCCCGGTCTACCCAATAGGATATGGCCATTTCATTGAATGACCGTCGCGCTTTGGGAATACCTTTGGGTGGGCGCTTCATTGGGGCGAATGAATGGTTCAAATTCGCTTCACCACGCCCATAGCGGGCCAGGGCGCCGGCCAACCAGGTAACCAGGGACGGATGCATCTCTCCGCCTTGGTACAGCGTCTCGGACGCCATACGCGCCAGTGTGCGGGCCGCGGCCTCATCCCCTTGCTGGGCCGCCGATACCATGAATCGCAGGTCCTCACTCCTGTCCATGGCCGCCCCCGAATATCCGCCGATTCATCCGTTCCACCACGGATGCCGTATGGGCCTCGCTCAGGTGGGCGTAGCGCTTCACCATGGCCAGGGTCTTATGCCCCAGGACCTCGGCTATCTCGGCCAGGGTGGCGCCGTTCATGGCCAGATATGAGGCTGTTGAATGGCGCAAATCGTGCCAGCGGAAATCCTCGATCCCGGCGCGTTTCAGTGCCGCCATCCAGGGGACGCGCAGTTCGATGGGCCGGTCCTTGCGGCGGCCGGGGAACAGCAGGTCCGCATCCGTCCGTCGTGCCTTCGAGTGCTCGCGCAGCAACGCCAGGGCGGGGCCGGTCAGGGGCACCGCCCGCCGTTCGCCGTTTTTGGTCTCGTGCAGGACGATCCGGCCCCCGTCCAGATCCACGTCGCGCCATCTCAACCACATCAATTCCGATTGCCGCATCCCGGTGGACAGGGCCACGACGACGGCGGTGTACAACCAGGGGTTGAGTGATTCACGGCAGGCGGCCAACAGGGCCTCGCGCTCGTCGTCGGACAAGTA
>JALSSC010000010.1 GCA_026984455.1 Chromatiaceae bacterium | reverse complement strand
CCCCTCGTTCATGGGGGAGGTTATACCGTGATCGGAAGACAAAGTCCAGCGCTCGAATAGGAACCTCAGCCTCTCAGAAGCTTGGGGTGTTAGATGACGTGGCCCTGGGCTCGAGTCACGTCGGGAGCGACAAGTCCCGTCGGACGGGTATAATTCGCGCCTTTTCCATCAGCCTCCCGGAAACCGCCATGCGCCTGATACAGGAAGCCCTGACCTTCGACGACGTCCTCCTGATCCCCGCCCATTCCAGCGTCACCCCCGCCGACGTGTCCCTGAGCACCCGCCTGACCCGGGAGATCGCCCTCAACACCCCTTTGCTGTCGGCGGCCATGGACACGGTGACCGAGGGCCGTCTCGCCATCGCCCTGGCCTTGGAGGGGGGTATCGGTATCGTGCACAAGAACCTGACCCCGGCGCAACAGGCGGCCGAGGTGCTCAAGGTCAAGAAATACGAGAGCGGGGTGATCCACGACCCCATCACGGTGACGCCCGACACCAGCATCGGTGAGGTCCTGGCGCTGACCCACCGGCATCACATCTCGGGTGTGCCGGTGACCGACGGCGACCGCCTGATGGGCATCGTGACCGGCCGCGACCTGCGTTTCGAGACCCGCATGGACGCCCCGGTATCCCACATCATGACCCCCCGGGAGCGCCTGGTGACGGTGCAGGAAGGAGCCGGCCGGGACGAGGTGATCCGCCTGCTGCACGAACACCGCATCGAGAAGGTGCTGGTGGTGAACGATGCCTTCGAATTGCGCGGCCTGATCACGGTGAAGGACATCCAGAAGGCCAAGGACTACCCCCAGGCGTGCCGGGACGGACAGGAACGCCTGCGGGTAGGGGCCGCCGTGGGCGTGGGCGCGGGCACCGACGAGCGCGTCGAGGCCCTGGTGGCGGCGGGGGTGGACGTGATCGTGGTGGACACCGCCCACGGCCACTCCCAGGGCGTCCTTGACCGGGTGGCCTGGATCAAGCACCACTATCCCGACATCCAGGTGATCGGCGGTAACATCGCCACGGCGGCCGGCGCCCTGGCCCTGGTGGAGGCCGGCGCCGATGCGGTCAAGGTGGGCATCGGCCCCGGTTCCATCTGCACCACCCGCATCGTCGCCGGCGTGGGGGTGCCCCAGGTGACCGCGGTCTCCAACGTAGCCGAGGCCCTGCGCGACAGCGAGGTGCCGCTGATCGCCGACGGCGGCCTGCGCTACTCGGGCGACGTGGCCAAGATCATCGCCGCGGGCGCCCACGCGGTGATGATCGGCGGCCTCTTCGCCGGCACCGACGAGGCCCCCGGTGAGGTGGAGATCTTCCAGGGCCGTTCCTACAAGTCCTACCGCGGCATGGGTTCCCTGGGGGCCATGTCCGGTAAGCAGGGCTCCTCGGACCGCTACTTCCAGGAGGGGCAGGCCTCCGACAAGCTGGTCCCCGAGGGGATCGAGGGCCGGGTGCCCTACAAGGGCAGCGTCCTCAACATCATCTACCAGTTGCTGGGCGGGCTGCGCTCCAGCATGGGCTACGTGGGTTGCGCCACCATCGAGGAGATGCGCACCCGCCCCGAATTCGTGCGCGTCACCGGGGCCGGGATGCGCGAATCCCACGTCCATGACGTGACCATCACCAAGGAAGCGCCCAACTACCGGATCGACAACTGAGCCCCCCATGAGCCAAGACATTCACGCCCACTGGATCCTGATCTGCGATTTCGGCTCTCAGTACACCCAGCTCATCGCCCGCCGGGTACGCGAGGCCGGGGTCTACTGCGAGATCCTGCCCTACGACCATTGCCAGGAGGCCCTGGAACGACGTCCGCCGCGGGGAATCATCCTCTCCGGCGGCCCCGAGACGGTCACCGCCGAGGACGCCCCCCGCGCCCCGCAACGGGTGTTCGAGTTGGGGATTCCGGTGCTCGGTATCTGTTACGGGATGCAGACCCTGGCCGCGCAACTGGGTGGCCGGGTCGCCCCCTCCGAGAGCCATGAGTACGGCTACGCCCAGGTGCGTGCCCGCGGCCACTCGCGCCTGCTGCGCGAGATCGAGGACCACACATCCCCCGAGGGCTACGGCCTGCTGGACGTCTGGATGAGCCACGGCGACCGGGTGGAGGCCCTGCCCCCCGGCTTCAAGGTGATCGCCGAGACCGGCAACGCACCCATCGCCGCCATGGCCGACGAGCAACGAGGATTCTACGGCCTCCAGTTTCACCCCGAGGTCACCCACACCCGCCAGGGCAAACGCATCATCGAGCGCTTCCTGTTCGATATCTGCGCCTGCGAGGCCCTCTGGACCCCCACCCAGATCATCGACGACAGTATCCGCCGGATACGCGGGCAGATCGGTGCAGGGCGGGTCATCCTCGGACTCTCCGGGGGGGTGGATTCGTCGGTGGTGGCCGCCCTCCTCCACCGCGCGGTCGGCGACCAGCTCACCTGCGTGTTCGTGGACAACGGCCTCCTGCGCCTGCACGAGGGTGACCAGGTCATGGCCACCTTCGCCCGCCACATGGGCGTCAACGTCGTCCGAGTGGACGCGGAACGGCGCTTTCTCAAGGCCCTCAAGGGGATCACCGATCCGGAACAGAAACGCAAGATCATCGGCAACCTGTTCATCGAGATCTTCGAGGAGGAGGCGGCGCGGATCGAGGACGCCGCCTTCCTCGCCCAAGGCACCATCTATCCGGATGTGATCGAATCGGCCGGCGCCGCGTCGGGCAAGGCCCATGTCATCAAGTCCCATCACAACGTCGGCGGCCTGCCCGAACAGATGCGCCTGGATCTGGTGGAGCCCCTGCGCGAACTGTTCAAGGACGAGGTCCGCAAGATCGGCACCGAGTTGGGCCTGCCTTCGGAGATGGTCTACCGCCATCCCTTCCCCGGTCCCGGCCTGGGGGTACGCATCCTCGGTGAGGTCACCAAACCATACGCCGACCTGTTGCGCCGGGCCGATGCCATCTTCATCGAGGAACTGCGCCGGGACGGCCTCTACGACCAGGTCAGCCAGGCCTTCGCCGTATTCCTGCCGGTGCGGTCGGTTGGGGTGGTGGGCGATGCCCGCCAGTACGAATACGTCATCGCCCTGCGTGCGGTGGAGACCCTGGACTTCATGACCGCCCGCTTCGCCCATCTCCCCTTCGAGTTCCTGGACCGGGTATCGCGGCGCATCATCAACGAGGTCAAGGGGATATCGCGGGTGGCCTACGACATCTCCGGCAAGCCCCCGGCCACCATCGAGTGGGAGTGACTGGAATCTTTATCTCATTTTCCCGTTTGCGAACGGGAATGGGGCGATTATGCTGGTGGACACGGTTGAAAACGTCGCCTGCTCTCCATTTCCGAAAAGCGTGTCCTCGCGTTATTTGCCCCATACCGTGTGATTATGTTTCCAAAAGCAGCGATCCCCTGTTCCGGGCCAGGGAGGTCCTGGAGGCCCTCCGCGTGGGGCGGAACCCTCACTCATCACCCGGTGACAGGACGTGAACATCCGACGCCACAAAAAGGCACGCACCACCCCGGAGATCCGACGGGAGATCCAGGCCTCCGACCTGCCGGCGACGGTCCTGGCCCGGAAGTACGGGGTCCATCGGCACACCCTCCGCAAGTGGCGCAAGCGCGATTCGGTGGAGGACGCCTCGCACCGCCCGCACCGCGTCCATGCCACCCTGTCCCCGCCCCAGGAGGCCGTCACCCATGAGTTCATCAATCCCCAGGTCTCCCGTTCGAGCCTGGTCCGCTGTCTGCGCCGCTACGGGGTCTCCGACCTCAAGGCCCTGGTCGCTGCCAGGGAAGGGCCGGATGCCCCGGGCAAGCCCCGGCCCAAGACCTTCAAGGACTACGCCCCGGGCTTCGTCCACGTGGATCTGAAGTCTCTGCCTCAGATGCCCGACGAAGCGCAGCGCAAGTACCTCTATGCCGGCATCGACCGGGCGAGCCGCTGGGCCTATGTGGAGATCCTGGAGAACAAGGAGGCGGACACCGCGGCCGGCTTTCTCGAACGGCTGATCCACAAGGCCCCCTTCAAGATCGCCAAGGT
>JALSSC010000009.1 GCA_026984455.1 Chromatiaceae bacterium | reverse complement strand
TGCCGGGTGACAACGTCAAGATGACCGTCAAGCTGATCGCGCCCATCGCCATGGAAGAGGGTTTGCGTTTCGCCATCCGTGAGGGTGGCCGTACCGTGGGCGCCGGTGTGGTGTCCAAGATCATCGAATGAGCGGAAACATGGCCAAGCAAAGCATACGTATCCGTCTGAAGGCGTTCGACCACCGGCTCATCGATCAGTCGGCGCGGGAGATCGTGGACACGGCCAAGCGCACGGGCGCTCAGGTTCGGGGGCCCATCCCGCTGCCGAGCAAGAAGGAGCGCTATACCGTGCTGATCTCGCCACACGTCAACAAGGACGCCCGCGACCAGTACGAGCTTCGCACCCACAAGCGCTTGATGGATATCGTCGATCCCACGGACAAGACCGTGGATGCGCTCATGAAATTGGACCTGGCCGCCGGTGTCGACGTCCAGATCAAGTTGAGTTGAGGGTCGAGTCATGACGATTGGTGTCATTGGTCGCAAGGCCGGGATGACGCGCATCTTCACCGAAGAGGGCGTCTCTATCCCGGTGACCGTCATCGAGGTCGCCTCCAACCGGGTGACCCAGGTGCGTACTCCGGAGCGGGACGGCTATCGCGCCGTGCAGGTCACCGCCGGGTCGCGCAAGCCCTCGCGGGTGAACAAGGCCATGGCCGGGCACTTCGCCAAGGCCGGGGTCGAGGCCGGTCGGGTGGTGCGTGAATTCCGCCTCGCCGAGGGCGAGGGCGCGGATCTCGCCAGTGGGCAGGAGTTGGGCGTGGATATGTTCGCGGTCGGCCAGGCGGTGGACGTGCGCGGCCGTACCAAGGGTCGTGGCTTTGCCGGTGGCATCCGCCGCCACAACTTCAACCATCAGGACATGACCCACGGCAACTCCATCTCTCACCGCGCGCCGGGTTCCATCGGTCAGAACCAGACCCCGGGGCGGGTGTTCAAGGGCAAGAAGATGGCGGGCCACCTCGGCGATGTCCAGCGCTGCCAGCAGAATCTGGAAGTGGTGCGGGTGGATACCGAGCGCGGTCTGCTGCTGCTCAAGGGTTCCCTTCCCGGCGCCGTCGGGGGCACCGTGGTGGTCACCCCGGCCGTCAAACGCAAGCAAGAGGGGTAAGGGGCGATGGAGATCAGTCTCTATGGCGGCGGTGTCGCCGAGGTGTCGGATCGGGTATTCGGCGCCGAATACAAGCCGGCCCTGGTCCATCAGGTGGTGACCGCCTATCTGGCCGGGGCACGCGCCGGGACCAAAGCGCAAAAGAGCCGGTCCGCGGTGCGCGGCGGCGGGGCCAAGCCCTGGCGGCAGAAGGGGACCGGCCGGGCGCGCGCCGGTAGCAGCCGCAGCCCGTTGTGGCGCAGCGGTGGTGTGACCTTCGCCGCCAGTCCACGCAACTATGCGCAGAAGGTCAACCGCAAGATGTATCGCGGGGCCCTGCGCTCGATACTCTCGGAACTGAATCGCGACGGCCGTCTGGTGTTGGTGGAGGACTTCTCCGTCTCCTCCCCCAAGACCCGGGAGGTCGCGGGGCGGCTGGCCGAGATGGGCATCGATGAATGTCTGATCGTGACCGGGGAGCTGGACGAGAACCTGTTCCTCGGTACCCGTAACATCCCTGGGGTGGCCGTCTGTCGGACAGAGGAGATCGATCCCGTCAGCCTGCTGGCCTTCGATCGGGTCCTGCTTAGTACCGCTGCCCTGCGGATCCTCGAGGAGCGCCTGTCATGAATCGGGAAAGGCTGATGAAGGTCCTGCTCGGCCCACTGGTGTCGGAAAAGAGCGCCCGGGCCGCGGATCACGCGAATCAATACGTCTTCAAGGTCCTGCGGGACGCGACCAAGCCGGAGATAAAGGCCGCCGTCGAGGACCTCTTCGAGGTCGAGGTGGAGGGCGTCCAGGTGGTCAACATCAAGGGCAAGGCCAAACGTTTCGGCGCCCGCCTGGGGCGGCGCAAGGATTGGCGCAAGGCCTATGTACGTCTTCAGAAGGGACAGGAAATCGACCTGGGCGGTGGTGCCTGAGGGCACCCGGCAGGCCTTATCGAGGGTAGCGAACCATGGCAATCGTCAAGACCAAACCCACCTCGGCCGGCAGGCGATTCGTCGTCAAGGTGGTCAATCCGGAGCTCCATAAGGGTGCGCCCCATGCCCCCCTGGTGGAGAAGAAGACCCGCTCCGGTGGGCGCAACAACAAGGGCCGTATCAGCGTTCGTCATCGTGGGGGCGGGCACAAGCAGCGCTACCGCAAGGTGGATTTCAAACGCAACAAGAACGGTGTCCCGGCCACCGTGGAGCGCCTGGAGTACGATCCCAATCGCACCGCCTTTCTGGCCCTGCTCAAGTATGCCGACGGCGAGCGTGCCTACATGATCGCCCCCAAGGGGCTGAAGGCCGGCGATTCTGTGATGGCGGGCGAGGAGGCGCCTATCGCGGTGGGCAACTGTCTGCCGTTGCGCAATATCCCCGTGGGGACCACGGTGCATTGCGTCGAGATGCGCCCGGGCAAGGGCGCCCAGCTGGCGCGTTCCGCCGGGGCCTCGGCCCAGCTCATTGCCAGGGAAGGGAACTACGTCACCCTGCGCCTGCGTTCCGGCGAGATGCGTAAGATCCTCGTCGAGTGCCGGGCGGTGATCGGTGAGGTGGGCAATTCTGAGCACAACCTGCGTAAGCTCGGCAAGGCCGGTGCGCAGCGCTGGCGCGGGGTGCGTCCCACGGTGCGGGGTGTGGTCATGAATCCGGTGGATCATCCCCATGGTGGTGGCGAAGGCCGCACTTCGGGGGGGCGTCACCCGGTGACCCCCTGGGGGGTGCCCACCAAGGGCTACCGTACCCGTACCAACAAGCGGACCGACAAGATGATCGTCCGCCGGCGCTACCGCAAGTAAGCATTCAGAGGTGATCAAAGGTGCCACGTTCCATTAGAAAGGGTCCCTTCGTCGATCGCCACCTCATGAAGAAGGTGGAGGCGGCGCTGGCCCAGAACAGCAAGAAGCCCATCAAGACTTGGTCGCGCCGTTCCATGGTGGTGCCCGACATGGTGGGCCTGACCATCGCCGTACACAATGGCCGCCAGCACGTACCGGTGCTGGTCTCCGAGAACATGGTGGGGCACAAGCTCGGCGAATTCGCCCTGACCCGCACCTACCGGGGTCACGCGGCAGACAAGAAGTCCAAGAGATAAGCGGGAGCGACGAAGATGCAGACGCAGGCAACGGCGCGCCTCCGGCACGCCCGGATCTCGGCGCAGAAGGCCCGCCTGGTGGCGGACCAAATACGGGGGCTTCCGGTGGACCGGGCCCTGGATGTGCTCACCTTCAGCAACAAGAAGGCGGCCATCCTGGTGAAGAAGGTCCTCGACTCGGCCATCGCCAACGCCGAAAACAACGAGAGCGCCGATATCGACGAGCTCTGGGTCAAGACCGTCTGCGTGGACGAGGGCCCCACGATGAAACGAATCCGTGCCCGGGCCAAAGGCCGGGCCAACAGGATCCTGAAACGCAGCAGTCACATCACCGTGACCGTGGCAGAAGGTAAATAACTGAGAGCGCATCATGGGCCAGAAAGTACATCCAACCGGAATCCGCTTGGGCATCGTCAAGGATTGGACCTCCAAGTGGTATGCGGACTCCAAGCACTATCCCGATCTTCTCAACAAGGATCTCGAGGTCCGGGACTTTTTGAGGAAGCGCCTGGCCCAGGCCTCGGTGAGCCGCATTCAGATCGACCGGCCGGCAAACAATGCGCATATCACCATTCACACCGCCCGTCCGGGCGTGGTGATCGGGAAGAAGGGCGAGGATATCGATGCCCTGCGGCGGATCGTGGCCGGGATGATGGGCATTCCGGTGCATATCAGCATCGAGGAGATTCGCAAGCCGGAACTCGATGCCCAGTTGGTGGCCGAGAGCGTCGCCCAGCAGTTGGAACGGCGCATCATGTTCCGGCGCGCCATGAAGCGCGCCGTGCAGAATGCCATGCGCCTGGGTGCCGAGGGCATCAAGATCAACGTGGGCGGACGCCTGAACGGGGCCGAGATCGCCCGCTCCGAGTGGTACCGTGAAGGCCGGGTGCCCCTGCATACCTTGCGGGCGGATATCGACTATGGTTTCGCCGAGGCCCGGACCACCTATGGGGTGCTCGGGGTGAAGGTGTGGGTCTTCAAAGGTGAGCGTTTCGGTGACGAGGCGCCGACGGAGGAGAAATCCGCCAAGCCGCGCAAGAGGAAACAATAGATGTTGCAGCCAAAACGCACCAAATTCCGCAAGCAGCAGAAGGGCCGTAACCGCGGTCTGGCCTTCCGGGGCTCGGAGGTCAGCTTTGGCGAGTATGGTCTCAAGGCCGTGGGCCGCGGCCGTGTCACCGCGCGTCAGATCGAGGCGGCGCGGCGGGCCATCACCCGCCAGGTCCGGCGTGGAGGCAAGCTCTGGATCCGGGTGTTTCCGGACAAGCCCATCACCAAGAAACCCTTGGAGGTGAGGATGGGCAAGGGCAAAGGCAACGTCGAATACTGGGTCGCCCAGGTTCAGCCGGGGCGTATGTTGTACGAGATCGAGGGGGTGAGCGAGGCACAGGCCCGCGTGGCCTTCGCCTTGGCGGCGGCCAAGCTCCCGATTCAGACCACCTTTGTGAAGCGGCAGGTGATGTGATGAAGGCCAGCGAACTGAGAGACCAGGGCCTGGAGGAATTGGAGCAGACGCTCCAAGAGCGGTTGCGCGAGCAGTTCAATCTGCGTATGCAGCAAGGTACCGGCCAGTTGGCCCGCCCTTCGGAGATGAAGGCGGTGCGCCGCGACATCGCCCGCATCAAGACCGTTATGCACGAGAAACGCACAGGTGGCACGAAATGAGCGAGCAGCAGGCCAGCAACAGGACCCTCACGGGGCGGGTGGTGAGCGCACGCATGGACAAGACCATCACGGTCTCCGTGGAGCGGCGGGTCAAGCATCCCGTGTATGGCAAGATCCTGACCCGCTCCACCAAGCTCCATGCCCATGACGAGAGCAACGCGTGTGGCGAGGGTGACGTGGTGACCATAGAACAGTCTCGACCCCTTTCGAAGACCAAGAGCTGGCGTCTGGTGGAGATCCTGGAACGCGCCAAATAGGCGGACTCGTAAAGGTGCCCTGCGCCGCGGCCTTCTCCCGCAGGGAGATTCGGCACGGACTTTCACCGTAGAGATTTGGGAGACGAGACATGATTCAGATGCAGACCAACCTCGGCGTCGCCGACAACAGCGGGGCGAAGAGGGTCCAGTGCATCAAGGTGCTGGGCGGCTCCAAGCGCCGTTACGCTGGGATCGGCGACATCATCAAGGTGAGCGTCAAGGACGCGATCCCGCGCGGTAAGGTCAAGAAAGGGGACGTCTTCAGTGCCGTGGTGGTACGCACCCGCAAGGGGGTGCGCCGGGCGGACGGCTCACTGATCCGTTTCGACGGCAATGCCGCGGTGTTGCTGAACAACCAGATGCAGCCCATCGGTACGCGCATCTTCGGGCCCGTGACGCGTGAACTGCGTAGCGAACGATTCATGAAGATCATATCGTTGGCACCGGAAGTGCTCTGAGGGGCTTGGCATGAAAAAGATCAGAAAGGGGGACGAGGTGATCGTCCTGACAGGCAAAGACAAGGGCAAGCGCGGTACCGTGCTGCGGCGTGTGGACGAACGGCGGGTGGTCGTCGAGAACGTCAATATGGCGAAGAAGCACGTCAAGGCCAATCCCCAGGCGGGCGAGGCCGGGGGCATCATCGACAAGGAGATGCCGATTCAGGTCTCCAACGTCGCGCTGTTCAATCCGGTGACCGGAAGGGGTGACCGCGTGGGTTTCAAGATCCTGGAGGACGGCCGCAAGGTGCGGGTATTCAAGTCCACCGGTGAAGTCGTGGACATCTGAGGCAGGGCATTCAATGTCGAGGTTACAACAACTCTACACGGATCGGGTCGTCGGCCAGCTGATGGACCGGTTCCAATACAAGAGCGTCATGCAGGTGCCGCGGATCACCAAGATCACCCTGAACATGGGGGTGGGCGAGGCCATTGCCGACAAGAAGGTGATGGAACACGCGGTCGCCGATCTGCGCATGATCGCCGGACAGCAGCCCGTGGTCACCAAGGCGCGCAAGTCGGTGGCCGCCTTCAAGGTCCGCGAAGGCTGGCCGGTCGGCTGCAAGGTGACCTTGCGGCGGGAGCGTATGTACGAATTCCTGGACCGCCTGATCAACATCGCCATCCCGCGTACCCGTGACTTTCGCGGCCTGGGGGCCAAGGCCTTCGATGGGCGCGGCAACTACAGCATGGGGGTGAGCGAGCAGATCATCTTTCCGGAGATCGATTACGACAAGATCGACGCCCTGCGGGGCATGGACATCACCATCACCACCAGCGCGCGGACCGACGAGGAAGGTCGGGCGCTGCTGGAGGCGTTCAATTTTCCGTTCAAGAACTGAGGCAATCCATGGCGAAGAAGAGCATGATCGCGCGCGAGATGAAGCGGCGCCGGATCGCGGAGCGCTACCGCGCCAAACGGATCCAATTGAAGGCGATCATCAATGACCGCAGCGCGACCCCGGAACAGGTCGATGAGGCCCTGGCCCGCTTGCAGGCGTTGCCACGGGATGCCAGTCCCACCCGGCAACGCAACCGCTGTGGGTTGACCGGCCGGCCGCATGGCTACTACCGGAAGTTCGGCCTGGCCCGGAACAAGCTCCGTGAGGCGGCGATGCGGGGTGATGTCCCCGGTCTGGTCAAGGGCAGCTGGTAAGGGTGGCCTTTTCGAGGAAGGTTCCGTAGTGGTGGATCGTCTGCAGTCCGGACGACCCTGCTGTAAGGGCGCTTCGATATTCGAGTGCCTGTGTGTAATCGAGATACTGGGGGTATCGCGCCCATGCGGCGGCCTGACCCGGAGGTAAAGCAATGAGTATGTCCGATCCCATTGCCGATATGCTGACCCATATCCGCAACGGCCAGGCCGCCGGCAAGCGCCGGGTTTCCATGCCCTCATCCAAACAGAAGGTGGCCATCGCCCGCCTGCTGCAAGAGGAGGGTTATATCCTTGGCTACGAGGTGGAGGCCGGGGACGCCAAGCCGGTATTGAATATCGACCTGAAGTATTTCGAGGGCCGCCCGGTCATCGAACGCATTCAGCGGGTCTCCCGCCCGGGGCTGCGGATGTACAAGGGGGTCAAGGATCTGCCCAAGGTGCAGGGCGGACTCGGAATCGCCATCGTCTCCACCTCCAAGGGCCTGATGACCGATCGCGCCGCGCGCGCCGCCGGGGCTGGAGGCGAGATTCTCGCCTACGTGGCCTGATCCGGAGGTATAGGCAGATGTCCAGAATAGCAAAGACCCCTGTGGTGATTCCCGCGGGGGTGACGGTCGAGATCCAAGGCCGTGATATCAGGGTGAAGGGCCCCAAGGGCCAACTCACGTGGCGGGTTCACCCCCTTGTGGAGGTGATCGAGGAGGGCGGTCAGCTGCATTCCCGCCCATCCTCCGAGGCAAAGGATGCCTGGGCCCAGGCCGGAACCACCCGCTCCCTGTTGTACAACATGGTCACGGGGGTCAGCCGGGGGTTCGAGAAGCGCTTGCAGCTGGTGGGCGTGGGCTATCGCGCCCAGGCCAAGGGCAAGGTGCTCAATCTGAGCCTCGGCTTTTCCCACCCGGTGGACTTCCCTGTGCCCGAAGGCATCGAGATATCGACCCCCTCGAACACCGAGATCCTGGTCTCGGGTAGCGACAAACAGAAGGTCGGGCAGGTGGCGGCGGTGATTCGCAGCTATCGGCCACCGGAGCCCTACAAGGGGAAAGGCGTGCGTTACGCCGACGAGTACGTGCTTCGTAAAGAAGCCAAGAAGAAATAGAGGGACAGGTCATGGACAAGAAGACTGCACGTATCCGGCGGGCGACCAAGACCCGTGCCAGGATCCGGCGCCTGCGTGCCGATCGGCTGTGCATCCATCGCACCCCGCGGCATACCTATGCCCAGATCATCTCTGCCGACGGTGGCCGGGTCGTGGCGGCGGCCTCCACGCTGGAGAAGGCCCTGCGGGGTGAACTGGAAGGACGGACCGCCAACATCGAGGCGGCCAGGGTGGTGGGACGGACGGTGGCCGAACGCGCCAGGGAAAAGGGCATCGACACGGTGGCATTCGACCGCTCCGGGTTCAAGTATCACGGCCGGGTCAGGGCGCTGGCCGAGGCCGCCCGCGAAGCCGGCCTCAATTTCTAAAAGGTGATCCGCATGGCAAGCAATGAACGTAGGCCCGAAGGGGACGAACTCAACGAAAAGCTCATCGCAGTCAACCGGGTCGCGAAGGTGGTCAAGGGCGGCCGGCAATTCGGCTTTTCCGCCCTCACCGTGGTGGGCGACGGTCAGGGCCGGGTGGGCTTCGGTCTCGGCAAGGCGCGCGAGGTGCCCATTGCCATCCAGAAGGCGATGGAGGGCGCGCGCAAGCGTATGCTGCAGACGCGACTGAAGGGGACCACCATCGAGCATCCGATCATCGGCCGTCATGGGGCCGCCAAGGTCTATATGCAGCCGGCCTCCGAAGGCACGGGGATCATCGCGGGCGGTGCCATGCGTGCGGTGTTCGAGGTGATGGGGGTGCAGAACGTCCTCGCGAAATGCATCGGTACCAACAACCCCATCAACGTGGTGCGTGCCACCCTCGATGGCTTGGCACGCATGGCGGATCCCGAATATGTCGCCGCCAAGCGCGGCAAGAGCCTGGAAGAGATTCGGGGGTGAATCATGGCTGACAAGAAGATGATGCGAGTGACCCTGGTACGCAGCATGAACGGACGCCTCGACAGCCACAGGGCATGCGTGCGTGGCCTGGGACTTCGCCGGATGCACCAGAGCGTCGAGGTGGAGGATACGCCGTCCACCCGGGGCATGGCGCGTAAGGTCTCCTATATGGTCCGGGTCGAGGAATGCTGACATGCGTCTGAACGAGTTGAGACCCGCAAAGGGTTCGAAGGCGGTGGCCAAGCGTGTGGGCCGGGGGATCGGCTGCGGCCTCGGCAAGACCGGTGGGCGGGGCCACAAGGGCCAGAAATCCCGCTCCGGCGGTTATCACAAGGTCGGCTTCGAGGGCGGCCAGATGCCCTTGCAACGGCGTCTCCCCAAGGTGGGCTTCACCTCCCGCAAGTCCCTGGTCAGCGCCGAGGTCCGCCTGGGCGAGCTGGCGAAGGTGGCCGGCGACGAGGTGGATCTCGACGCCTTGAAAGCGGCCGATGTGGTGTCGCACAAGGTGAAATTCGCCAAGATCGTACTCTCCGGCAAGGTGGATCGGGCCTTCAAGGTGCGCGGCCTGGGGGTCACCAAGGGGGCCCGCGAGGCAATCCTGGCCGCCGGCGGCACCGTGGACGCGGACTGAGCGGGAGCATCCGATGGCTCATAAGGCGACTTCGATGCTCGGTACGCTCGGTGGGATGGGGCAGCTCACTGAACTGAAGCAGCGTCTCCTGTTTCTGGTAGGGGCCCTGCTGGTGTACCGGATCGGCACCTTCATCCCGGTGCCGGGGGTGAACCCCGTCGCCTTGGCGGCGTTCTTCGACCAGACCCAGGGATCGATCCTGGATATGTTCAACATGTTCTCGGGGGGCGCCCTGAAGCGTGCATCCCTGTTCGCCTTGGGGGTTATGCCCTACATCTCGTCGTCCATCATCATTCAGCTGATGACTTCGGTGATCCCCAAATTGGAGCAACTCAAGAAGGAAGGGGAGGCCGGTCGGCGAAAGATCACCCAGTACACGCGCTATGGCACCGTCGGCTTGGCCACGTTCCAGGCCATCGGTATCGCCGTCGCCCTCGAGGGGCAGACCGCGGGGGGCATGCCGGTGGTGTCCATGCAGGGTCCGGGATTCGTGTTCACGGCGGCGGTCTCGCTGGTCACGGGGACCATGTTCCTGATGTGGCTGGGTGAGCAGATCACGGAACGCGGGATCGGCAACGGCATCTCCATGATCATCTTCGGCGGCATCATCGCGGGCCTGCCGCGAGCCATCGGCGGGACGCTCGAGCTGGTGCGCACCGGGGAGATGAACGCCCTGACCGTGCTCGCCCTGTTCGTCATCGCCGTGGGCGTCACCGCCTTCGTGGTGTTCGTGGAGCGGGGGCAGCGTCGCATCACGGTCAACTACGCCAAACGCCAGCAGGGGCGGCGGATGCTCCAGGCCCAGAGCACCCACCTGCCGCTGAAGCTGAATATGTCCGGGGTGATTCCCCCCATCTTCGCGTCCAGCATCATCCTGTTCCCGGGCACCATCGGGCAGTGGTTCGGGAATTCCGAAGACATGCGTTGGCTGTTGGATATCACCTCGAAACTGTCGCCGGGTGAGCCCTTGTACGTGATCAGTTATGCGGCGGCGATCGTATTCTTCTGTTTCTTCTACACGGCCCTGGTGTTCAATGCGCGCGAGACCGCGGACAACCTCAAGCGCTCAGGTGCCTTTATCCCCGGGATCCGTCCGGGAGACCAGACCGCCCGCTATATCGACAAGGTGATGACCCGGCTCACCCTCGCGGGCGCCATCTATATCACCGGGGTCTGCCTGTTACCGGAATTCCTGATTCTGAGTTGGAACGTCCCCTTCTACTTCGGCGGGACCTCTCTGCTGATCATTGTGGTGGTGGTGATGGACTTCATGGCCCAAGTCCAGGCCCACATGATGTCCCACCAGTATGATGGCCTCATGAAGAAGGCGAATCTGAAGGGCCCTGGTGCGGGTCTCCTACGTTGAGCGAAGCTGTCCGAACCGAAGAAACCATCGGAGAAAGTTCATGAAAGTCAGGGCTTCCGTAAAAAAGATGTGCCGCCATTGCAAGATCGTCAGGCGTAAGGGCGTCGTACGGGTGATATGCAAGGATCCCAAGCACAAGCAGCGGCAGGGCTGAGCGTCGGCGGCCGTTTGTTCTCCCCAAGGGGCCTCGCCCCTCCGGTGGGGAATGGCCAGGCTGGGGGATAGAGAGGCGAAGGACGGAACATTTACGAAGGGCGGGGATTGCGCGGATGTATCGGTGTCGCCCGTCTCGTTACCTCAAGCCTATAGACAAGAACTAGAAAAGTGATACAATTCCAAGCTTTTCCTCTCGCGGAAGGGCGCGGGGAGCATCAGGAGAAAGTGATCGATGGCGCGTATTGCAGGTGTCAATGTTCCGGATCGTAAGCACGCGGTGATCGCCCTTACGTCTATCTATGGGATCGGCCGCACGCGTGCGGCGCAGATCTGTAAGGCCGTGGGTATTGCGCCCGATGTCAAGTTGCGGGAGCTTACCGAGGAGCAAGTGGACCGTATCCGCGAAGAGGTGGCCAAACTGACGGTGGAGGGCGATCTGCGGCGAGAGGTCAGCATGAATATCAAGCGCCTGATGGACCTGGGCACCAACCGAGGGATCCGCCATCGTCGGGGCCTGCCGGTGCGCGGACAGCGCACCCGCACCAATGCGCGTACCCGCAAGGGACCGCGTCGTCCCATCAAGCGCTGAGGCCGCAGGCCCTTTCCATCAGCGATATCGAAGAGTTCAGGTCGAGTTACATGGCAAAACCAAGCAGCCGTCAGAAGAAGAAGGTCAGGAAGAGCGTCAGCGATGGCGTGGCGCATATCCATGCCTCCTTCAACAATACCATCATCACCATCACCGACCGGCAGGGCAACGCCTTGGCATGGGCCACCGCGGGTGGCTCGGGGTTCAGGGGGTCACGCAAGAGCACGCCCTTCGCTGCCCAGGTGGCGGCGGATAAGGCAGCCCAAAAGGCCAAGGATTTCGGTATGCGCAATCTGGATGTCGAAGTGAAAGGTCCGGGTCCGGGCCGTGAGTCTGCTGTCAGGGCGCTCAACAATGCAGGTTTCAAGGTCACCAGTATCGCCGACGTGACCCCGATCCCCCACAACGGCTGCCGTCCCCCAAAGAAACGGCGGGTCTAAGCAGGAGATCAAGAGATGGCCAGATATATCGGACCCAAATGCAAGCAATCCCGCCGTGAAGGTACGGACCTGTTCCTGAAGAGCCGTGCACGCTCCATCGAGTCCAAGTGTAAGATGGAGAAGGTTCCCGGGCAGACCATAGACCGCAGGCGCAGGATATCCGACTACGGTATCCAGTTGCGAGAAAAGCAGAAGGTGCGGCGCATGTATGGTGTGTTGGAGCGCCAATTTCGCAACTACTACAAGACAGCGGCCCAGCAGAAAGGGGCCTCCGGAGAGAACCTCCTGCGTCTGTTGGAGCAGCGGCTGGACAATGTGGTCTACCGTATGGGCTTTGGCAGCACCCGCGCCGAGGCGCGTCAGTTGGTCAGTCACAAGGCCATAGAGGTCAACGGAAAGGTGGTGAACGTTCCTTCCTACCAAGTGCAGCCGGAGGATGTGATCGGGGTGCGGGAAAAGGCACGCAAACAGGTTCGGATACAGGGCGCCTTGGCACTGGCGGAGCAGTACGGATTCAGCGACTGGATCGATGTGGACGTGAAAGGCATGAAGGGCACCTTTAAGAGGGTGCCGGACCGTAGCGAGTTACCCGCCGAGATCAATGAAAACCTGATTGTCGAACTGTATTCGAGGTAAGTGACGGCCGTCTGGATGCGGGGTGCCCGGGGTCGGGATGGAGTGGAGTGGCACCATGCGGTGTCGCTGTTGATCCGATAGGCCAGGGTCCTGGGTCAGGTCCGGGGGACATTCAATTCCAGTTTCCAGGTGCTGGAAACCAGGTGAGGAAAATCATGGTGGAGTCCGTAAGCGAATTTCTCAAGCCAAGGAACATCACGGTGGCACCGGTCAAGGGCAGTCCGCATCGTGCCCTGGTGACACTGGAGCCTTTGGAGCGTGGCTTCGGCCATACCCTGGGCAACGCCCTTCGGCGGATCCTCCTCTCTTCCATGCCCGGGTGTGCGGTGGTGGAGGTGGAGATCGAGGGGGTTCTCCATGAATACAGCGCCCTGGAGGGTGTGCGCGAGGACGTGCTCGATATCCTGTTGAACCTGAAGGATCTGGCGATCAATCTGCATTCGCGGGATCAGGCCACGCTCACCCTTCGCAAGCAGGGGCCAGGAGAGGTGAAGGCCTCCGATATCACTCTGGATCACGACGTGGAGATCGCCAACCCGGACTTCGTGATCGCCCATATCACCGGTGACGCCGAACTGAATATGGGGCTTACGGTCGCCAAGGGCCGTGGTTATCTGCCCGCCAACCAGCGCAAGGACGCCGAGGAGGATCGCCCGATCGGCAAGCTTCGGCTGGATGCCAGCTACAGCCCGGTTCGCCAGGTGGCCTATCAGGTGGAATCGGCGCGAGTCGAGCAACGTACCAATCTCGATCGCTTGGTGATCGACATCGAGACCAACGGGACCTTGGATCCGGAGGATGCGATTCGTCGCGCGGCCCGCATCCTGCGCGATCAACTGGATGTATTTGTCGATCTGGAGGCGGGTGGCGCTGGAGCGGAGGAGCCCGGCGAGCCCTCTCCGGCGATCGATCCGATCCTGTTGCGGCCGGTGGATGATCTGGAACTCACTGTCCGCTCGGCCAACTGCCTGAAGGCGGAGAACATCTATCTGATCGGTGATTTGATCCAGCGCACCGAGGTGGAATTGCTCAAGACTCCGAATCTCGGAAAGAAATCTCTGACGGAGATCAAGGATGTCCTCGCTACTCGTGGCCTATCGCTGGGTATGCGTCTTGAGAACTGGCCCCCGGAGGGGGTCCAGAAAAACATTGGGACCTAGTGGGAGGATCCTCGGCCCCGGCCAGAGAGACTTCCACCGCTCGGACTGTCCGAGGTTGGGGCTCGCGGGGAGCAGGCAGGGCCCCGGGTAACAGGATCACCGTAGAGTAACATCGAAAAGGTATTGGGTAAGGACCATGCGTCATCGTAAATCCGGCCGAAAGCTCAATCGGAACAGTGCCCACCGTAAGGCCATGTTCCGCAACATGGCCAACTCCCTGGTGGAGCACGAGCTCATCAAGACCACGTTGCCGAAGGCGAAGGAGCTGCGCCGGGTGGCCGAGCCCCTGATCACCCTGGCCAAGACGGACACGGTGGCCAATCGCCGTCTGGCCTTCCATCGAATGCGCGACAAGGCGGCGGTGGGTAAGCTGTTCCAAGAGCTGGGACCGCGTTACAAGGAACGTCCCGGTGGGTACCTGCGCATCCTGAAATGCGGTTATCGCTCAGGGGATGCCGCGCCCATGGCCTATGTGGAGTTGGTGGACCGGCCGCTCGGAGAGGCGGATAACGAGGCGGCCTGATCCGACCTGCTTCGATCCGCCATGTGCGGGCGGGTCTTCGCGGCCGTCCATCGGGTCGCGGCTCGGGAGATGCGGTGGCGCATCAGGGTTCACCGCATTCTCACCTGTCCCTAGTGACCTGGGGGCGCCTTCGACCGTGATGTGACTTCGGGGCCGCCGGGCGCGGCTGAAGCCCCTCCCACCCCGTGCTCTTTCAAGGATGGCCTGTACACGTACAGGCCGTTTTCCTTTCCACTATCTCCGTATTACCGATGATCGTTTCCCTCCTCAGCGATTTCGGTATAGGCAGTCCTTACCAGGCGCAGATGGCGGCGCGTTGTATCGAAGCGGCCCCTGGGGCCCGGATCCTGGACCTGGTCGCCGATCTGGTTCCCTTTCGCCCGGACTTGGCGGCCTATATGGTGCCTGCCCTGGTGCGGGACCTGCCGCCCGGAGGGGTCTGTGTCTGTGTGGTGGACCCGGGTGTCGGCGGTGCGCGGGACGCCCTGGCGGTCGCGGCCGACGGACGCTGGTTCGTGGGTCCGGACAACGGCCTGCTTGCCCTGGTGGCCCAGCGGGCGGTTGATCTCAGTTGCGCTTCCATCACGTGGCGTCCGGAGCGCCTGTCGGCGACTTTCCATGGGCGGGACCTGTTCGCGCCCGTGGCGGCGGCCATCGCGCGCGGCGAACCACCTCCCCTGGAGGCGCGCGACCCGCGGGATCTGGTGGGCTGGGAGTGGCCGCTGGACCGGCCCTGGGTCTGCTACCGGGATGCGTTCGGCAATCTCATGACCGGCCTGCGTGCCAGCGCGTTCGGCCGTGACCTGGTGATTCGTGCGGGTGGGCACTGTTTGGAATATGCACGTACGTTCACCGAGGTGCCCGAAGGGCGGGCCTTCTGGTATGAGAATGCCTTGGGCTTGGTGGAATTGGCGGTTAATCGGGGGCGGGCCGACCGGGCGCTCGGGCTCACACCAGGGGACCCGGTGGAGGTGGTGGCCGCCCGGTGAGCGGGTCCCTCGACGACCGTAAGCCGTCGAGAATGGAGGAACCGGGAAATCGCAGCTTCCGGTTCCGTGGTTGGAAGCGCCCTGGGAAGGAGTCTTGCAACCTCCTGTCAGAGCCGCGGATAGATCAACAGGCGTTGTCCCGGTTGTAAAGGCCTGTCCAAAGACAGGCCGTTCCAGGCAGCGAGTCGGCGGTGGTCGAGACCGAGGCGGCGAGCGATGTTCCAGAGGTTGTCGCCGGGGCGGACCACGTAATGGGGGCGTCTGGCGGTGGGCCGCTTGGGGGCTCCGCCGGGCCCGGGGATGAGCAGGCGCTGGCCGATCCTGAGGCGGTCATGGGTCAGGGCGTTGGCCTGGCGCAGGTCGGTGACGCTGATGCCGTGCTTGCGGGCGATGGTCCAGAGGTTGTCCCCGACGACCACCGCGTAACGGTGTCCGCGCAGATATCTGTCCGGCGCCAGTCGGGCCAGGCGGCGGCTGAAGTCGGCTGCAGCCTTTCTCGGCAGCAGGAGGCCATGGCCTCCTTCGGGCGGGGTGGCGCGGCCCCGATAGGCCGGATTGAGGTCACGCAACGTCCGCAACCCGATGTGGGCGAGTTTCGCCGCGACGGCGAGATCCATGGGCCTGGGTATCTGAACCGAACTCAGCAGCGGTTCGTTCGGTAGCGGAGCGAGGCGAATGCCGTGGGCCTCAGGGTGGGCGATCACCTGTGCGAGCGCCAGAAGGCGTGGGATGTAGTTGCGGGTCTGGGGGGGCAGGTGGAGGTATCGGTAGGCCGTGGGTTCGCCGTGGGCACGGTTACGGGCGATGGCCTTGCGGATCACCCCGGGACCGGCGTTATAGGCGGCCAGAGCAAGCAGCCAGTCGCCATGGAAACTGCGGTGCATGAGTTCCAGGTAAGTCAATGCCGCCTCGGTGGAGGCCAGGGGATCGAGGCGGCTGTCGTACCAAGGGGTCGATTCCAATCCCAGGGCGCGCGCTGTCGCCGGCATGATCTGCCACAACCCAGCGGCGCCGAAACGGGATCGCGCCTCGGGTCGGAATCCACTCTCCACCGCCGGCAGCAGGGCCAGTTCCAACGGCAGGCGGTGGGCGTCCACGCGTTGCACGATGAACCACAGGAAGGGACGGGCGCGGTGGACCACGCGTTCGACGTGCTCCGGGTGTTGGCGCAGCCATTCGAGTTGACCCGCGATCTCAGGTCCTGCGACCGGGCCCAGGGCGAAGCCACTGCGCAACCGTGCCCATAGGTCGTCCACCGGAGGTTTCGGAGCCTGGGTATCACTCGGTGGTTTCCCGGTCGGCGCGGCCGGGACCTGTCTCGATGTGACTTGCGTGGTCTCGTTTGCCTGTGCGGCCGTGGCGGGGGGCGGACGGGTGGGCTGGCCGACACAGCCTCCGAGGAGGAGGGCCACCAAGGTCAGAACGATGGTGGAAAAGCGGGATGCGGGGAACATGACCGGAGACTATACTGCACCCTTCGCCCTCGTCCCAGTCAGCCTATGCCCCCGCCCCCTTCCTGTCGCGACCGAGCCGATGTCTACAGGCGCCTGGATCTCTGGCTGGGGCGTTCCCCGGGGCGCGAGTTGATGCGACTGGAGCTGGCGCAGGTGGAGGCCATGCTGGAAGACGTGTTCGGTTATTATCTGCTCCAGGTGGGTTGGTCGGCCAACTACTTCGACGCCGTAGAGCACAGTCGCATTCACCATCATCTGGCGTTGGAGGCTGCTCCTTTCTCCACGGTCAGGGGGCGGGTGATCGTGGGCGATCCCCTGACCATGCCCATCCGCAGCGAGTCGGTGGATGCGGTGTTTCTCCCCCATTCGCTGGATTTCTGTCGGGATCCCCGCGCGGCCCTGGCCGAGGCGGAACGCATCCTGGTCCCCGAAGGTCGTATCCTCTTGCTTGGGTTCAATCCCTGGAGCCTGTGGGGCCTGATGGCGGCCTTGCGCAGGCGGTCCGGCGAGGTCCCCTGGTGTGGCGCCTTCCTGCCTGTGGCGCGGGTGGATCAGTGGTTGCGTGGGTTGGGGTTCGAGATCGAGGTCCGGGAGTTCATTCAGTGGCGGCCGCCGTTGCCCCATTCGGCGGCGCTGCGTCGTCTCGAGTTCCTGGAATCCCTGGGACACGGTCCCTGGTCCCCGCTCGCCGGCGTCTATCTGCTGCGGGCAGTGAAGCGGGTCGCAGCACCGACCCTGGTGGGTCCGCCCTGGCCTGCGCGGCCCTCCCTGGTGCCCGGCGGGGGTGTGGAACCTACAGCGAGGAGACAGGGGTATGGCCGATAGGGTGGAGATGTACACCGATGGCGCCTGCAAGGGCAATCCGGGGCCGGGCGGCTGGGGTGCGTTGCTGCGCTACAAGGACAGGGAGAAGGAACTGTATGGCGGCGAACCCGATACCACCAACAACCGCATGGAACTGATGGCGGTGATCAAGGGCCTGGAGGCCCTCCAGCGACCCGTGCGGGTACGCATCGTCACCGATTCCCAGTACGTGAAGAACGGCATCACCCAGTGGATCGCCGGCTGGAAGCGCAACGGTTGGCGGACTGCCTCCAGACAGCCGGTGAAGAACCGCGACCTCTGGGAACGGCTGGATGCCCTGCTTCAGGACCACGAAGTGGAGTGGCGCTGGGTGCGGGGACACACGGGTCATACGGAGAACGAACGCGCCGATGCCCTCGCCAACCGGGGGGTCGAAGGGGTGGGGCAGGGCCGATGAGGCAGATCGTACTGGACACCGAGACGACCGGCCTCGAACCGGAACAGGGCCATCGCATCATCGAGGTGGGGGGGGTGGAACTGGTGGATCGCCGTTTGACCGGTAATGACTTCCACAGGTACCTTCAGCCCGATCGGGAGATCGACGCCGGGGCGGTGGAGGTGCATGGCATCACCAATGAATTCCTGGCAGACAAGCCGCGGTTTGCGGAAATCGCCTCCGAGCTGGTGCAGTATCTGAAGGGGGCCGAACTCATCATCCACAATGCCCCCTTCGACGTCGGCTTTCTGAACGCGGAATTGGCCCGCCTTGATCCACCTCGATCTCGTATTGAAGATTTGTGCCCGGTGACCGATACGCTGGTCATGGCACGGCGCAAGCACCCAGGTCAGCGCAACAGCCTCGATGCCCTGTGCAAACGCTACGGCATCGACAACGGCCGGCGGGATCTGCATGGTGCCCTCCTGGACGCCGAGATCCTGGCGAAGGTCTATCTGGCCATGACCGGTGGCCAGGCCAGCCTGGGACTGGACCAGGAGGAGCGTGGGGTCGGCGCGGCAGGCCCCGAGGGTGTGAGGCGTCTGCCCGCCGACCGGCCCAGATTGCGGGTGGTGGCGGCAACCGAGGAGGAACTGGCCGCCCATCGGGCGACCCTGGACCGCATCGAGAGCACCGCCACACGGTGCCTGTGGGATGCTTGACGCAGATCCCCGGGAGTGCCATGCCGCCGGCGGATGGTTGGCCCCGGGGACACGGCAGAATTGATTCCTGCCATCAAGAAAATGGATTCCTATGCCCGAGAGAGACCACGCATGAGTTCCGAGACTGATTCGCAGACCGCCATGGCCTCCAACTGGCCCGCGGCCGGGCTCGCCACCCTGGTGGCGTTGATGGCGGTGTCGATGCTGTTCTATCCCACCCTGGCCTCGATGGTGGATATATGGATGCGCTCGGAGACCTTTACCCACGGCTTTCTGATCCTGCCCATCAGCCTGTGGCTGGTGTGGGAACGAAGGCATGGCCTGTTGCGCCTGACTCCGCGCCCGGAGTACCGGGTCCTGTGGTTGATGATTCCCCTGGGTTTCCTGTGGTTGCTGGCCTGGCTGGTGGACGTGCTGGTGGTGCAGCAACTGGCCTATGTGGCCATGCTTATCCTGGTGGTCTGGGCCCTGCTCGGCAACCGCGTGGCCCGATATCTGATGTTCCCGCTCGGGTTCCTGTTCTTCGCGGTGCCCATGGGCGAGGCCCTGATCCCGCCGTTGATGGACTTCACCGCGGACTTCACCGTTAACCTGTTGCGCCTCACCGGCATCCCCGTGTATCGCGAGGGGACCTTCTTCTCCATCCCCAGCGGCAACTGGTCGGTGGTGGAAGGGTGCAGCGGGGTGCGCTACCTCATCGCCTCGGTGACCCTGGGGGTGCTCTACGCCTATCTCACCTATACCCGTACCTGGAAACGGCTGTTGTTCGCGTTGCTCTCCATCGTGGTGCCGGTGATCGCCAACGGCCTGCGTGCCTACATGATCGTGATGATCGCCCACCTCAGCGACATGCGCCTGGCCCTGGGCATCGATCACTACATCTATGGCTGGGTGTTCTTCGGCATCGTCATCTTCATCATGTTCGCCATCGGCGCCTTCTGGCGTGACCCTCCGGCCCCGCTGCCGGTACCCGAGGCCTCTGGAAAGGTCCGGCCGGCGAGCCCGTGGCCGGCCCTGGCCGCGGTCCTCGCGGTGGCCGCCCTGTGGCCCGGCCTGGGCCTCACCCTGGAGCGCAAGGCCCCGGCGGGGGCCGTCCAGGCGGTCTTGAAGGCCCCGGCGGGGCAGGCGGGGTGGCGGGTCCTGAAGGACCCACCCTGGGACTGGCGGCCGCAGATCCTCAACCCCGACGCCCGTCTCGCTCAGGCCTACGGACGCGATGGCCGGACGGTGGGCCTGTATGCCGGGTTCTATCTCAGCCAGCGCCAGGGGGCGGAATTGATCAATTCCCAGAACATCATGGTGCGCCAGAAGCATCCGGTCTGGTCCAACAAGGGGGAACGCCATTTCAGCGTGGACCTGGGGGGACGCCGGATCGAGGTGGTGCGGGCCAAGCTGGAGTCCGCGGGGCTCAATCTGGCGGCCTGGTACTGGTATCGGGTGGGCGATCGCTACACCATCAACCCCTACTGGGCCAAGGTGATGGAGGCGGCCGCGCGTCTCTTCGGCCTGCGCAAGGACGGTGCCCTGCTGGTGGTGGCCGCCCCCTACGACGAGGATCCGCGCGAGGCGAAACCGGCGTTGCGCGCCTTCCTGAAGGCCATGCTCCCGGCCCTGGAGCAGGCCCTGGACCGGGCCGCGGGCCGCTCATGAGGCGGGCACCGTTGATCTGCCATGTCATCCACCGCCTGGGTACCGGGGGGTTGGAGAACGGCTTGGTGAACCTCATCAACCGTACCCCACCGGATCGTTATGACCACGCCATCCTCTGTCTGGAGGGGGTGGACGGGTGGTTCGCCGGCCGGTTGCAGCGGGAGGTCCCCATCCTCACCCTGGAGCGGACCGCGGGGCACAGCTTCGGCCTCTATGGCCGGGCCTGGCGGGCGCTGCGCAGGTTGCGTCCGGCCCTGGTGCACACCCGTAACCTCTCGGCCCTGGAGATGCAGATCCCCGCCCGTCTCCTGTCCGGGGCGAGACGGGTGCATGGCATCCATGGCCGCGACCTCTTCGACTTGGACGGACGCAACCGCAAGTACCTGCTCCTGCGCCGGGCGATCCGCCCCCTGGTGGAGCGCTATACCGCGGTGAGCCGGGATCTCGCCAACTGGCTGGTGGAGGCGGTGGGGGTGCCGCCGGTCCGGGTGCGGCAGATTTACAACGGGGTGGACCAGGAACGCTTCCATCCGCGTCAGGGGCCCCGCCGGACCTTGGACATGCCCTTCACCCTGCCGGCCGACGCCCAGGTCTTGGGGACCGTGGGTCGTCTGGCGGGCGTCAAGGATCAGGCGACCCTGGTGCGCGCCTTCGCCGCCCTGGTGCGGCGGCGTCCGCGCCAGGCCTCGCGCCTGTTCCTGGTGATTGTGGGCGACGGCCCCGAGGCGGGGCGAATCCGTGATCTGGTGCGGGAGACCGGCATCGGCGGGCGTACCTGGCTCGCCGGAGAGCGTGACGACATCCCCGAACTGTTGCGCCTCATGGATGTCTTCGTGCTGCCCTCGCTGGCGGAGGGGGTCTCCAACACCCTCCTGGAGGCCCAGGCGACCGGCCTGCCGGTGGTGGCCACCGCGGTGGGCGGCAATCCGGAATTGGTGGAGGACGGCCACAACGGCTTCCTGGTGCCCCCGGCCGATCCGGAGGCCCTGGCAGAGGCCCTGGAACGCTATCTGGAGAATCCTGCCCTGGTGCGGCGACATGGCGCCGCCGGCCTGGCCCGGGTGCGCAGTCGCTTCCACTGGGACCGCTGTGTGGAGGGCTATCTGGGGGTGTACGACGAACTCTTGTATGGCCGCGCGTCGGCAGGGGGCTGAAGATGTGTGGAATCGTCGGGATCTTCGACCTGAACGGCCGGCGCCCCATCGCCCGGGACCTGCTCGACCGCATGAACGAGTCCCAGCACCATCGCGGCCCCGATCAGGGCGGATTGCATCTGGAACCGGGCGTGGGATTGGGCCACCGGCGGCTGTCCATCATCGACCTCTCGGGGGGGCGTCAGCCCCTCTACAACGAGGACGAGTCGGTGGTGGTGGTCTACAACGGCGAGATTTACAACTTCGCC
>JALSSC010000008.1 GCA_026984455.1 Chromatiaceae bacterium | reverse complement strand
TGCCGGGTGACAACGTCAAGATGACCGTCAAGCTGATCGCGCCCATCGCCATGGAAGAGGGTTTGCGTTTCGCCATCCGTGAGGGTGGCCGTACCGTGGGCGCCGGTGTGGTGTCCAAGATCATCGAGTGATCCGATAGCGTGTGTTGAGGGGCGGGCATGGCCCGCCCCAATCTCACAGGCCAGTAGCTCAATTGGTAGAGCAGCGGTCTCCAAAACCGCAGGTTGGGGGTTCGAGTCCCTCCTGGCCTGCCATATTTCCTGTTTCTCCCTTGATTTCGTGGGTGTCGATGAACGCCAAGACAGAGGTCGAAGGCTCCGGCCTGGATACGGCCAAGCTGACCGTCGCTATCGTCCTGCTTCTCGCGGGCATAGGGGCCTTCTATCAATTCGAGGGCTATTCCATCCTGTTGCGCGTGCTCGGCCTGCTGGTGGTCGGCAGTGCGGCGCTCGGCATCGCCTACCAGACCCGCGTCGGCCGCCTGGCCTGGGGGTTCGTACAGGCCTCCCGCGCCGAGGTGCGGAAGGTGGTCTGGCCAACCCGCCAGGAGACCGTACAGACCACCCTGGTGGTGTTCGTCATGGTGTTGGTGATGGGCATCATGCTCTGGCTGTTCGATCTCATGCTCATGACCATCGTGCGCGCACTCACCGGCCATGGAGCCTGAGCGCATGGCCATGCATTGGTACGTGGTCCATGCCTTTTCCGGTTTCGAGGCCCAGGTCAAGCGCTCTCTAACGGAGCGTATCCGTCGTTACGGGATGGAAGACAAGTTTGGCCAGATCCTGGTGCCCACCGAGGAGGTGGTGGAGGTCAAGGGCGGACAGCAACGCAAGAGTGAGCGCAAGTTCTTTCCGGGTTATGTCCTGGTGCAGATGGAGATGGACGAGGATACCTGGCATCTGGTCAAGGACGTCCCCCGGGTCATGGGATTCATCGGCGGCACCGAGGGCAAGCCTTCGCCCATTTCTGACAAAGAGGCCGAGGCGATCCTCCACCGGGTCCAGGAGGGGGTGGAGAAGCCGCGCCCCAAGGTCCTGTTCGAGCCAGGCGAGGTGGTGCGGGTCGTCGAAGGTCCGTTCAACGATTTCAACGGTGTGGTGGAAGAGGTGGATTACGAGAAGAGCCGTCTCAAGGTCTCGGTGAGCATCTTTGGCCGCTCCACACCGGTCGATCTGGAGTTCTCCCAGGTCGAAAAAGGCTGACGGGGACACGCCCGCCCGCTGGCCCTCGCCCTGGGGGGCAGGAATGGGGTGTCTTACGGGGAGCCGTGGCCGGACAGCCCGTCCGGATCCAGGCGTTCGCACCCGCAACGAGGTGACACAATGGCAAAGAAGATTCAGGCCTATATCAAGCTACAGGTAAAGGCCGGCGAGGCCAATCCCTCGCCACCGGTGGGCCCGGCCCTGGGCCAGCACGGCGTCAACATCATGGAGTTCTGCAAGGCCTTCAACGCCCAGACGCAGAATATCGAGAAGGGTCTGCCCATCCCGGTGGTGATCACGGTCTATGCCGACCGCAGCTTCACCTTCATCACCAAGACGCCGCCGGCATCGGTGCTGCTCAAGAAGGCGGCAGGCATCGACAAGGGCTCGGCCGTACCCAACATGGACAAGGTGGCCACGGTGAACCGGGCACAGCTCGAGGAGATCGCCCGGACCAAGATGCCGGACCTGAACGCGGCCGACCTGGACGCAGCGGTGCGCACCATTGCGGGCAGCGCCCGTTCCATGGGTATCGACGTGGAGGGACTTTGACGTGGCCAGAATTTCCAAGCGTATGCGTGCCATCCGGGAGCGTCTGGACCGCACCCGTCAATATCCCGCGGAGGAGGCCTTCGCCCTTCTCAAGGAACTCTCCTCGGTGAAATTTCCCGAATCGGTGGATGTGGCCGTGAATCTTGGCGTCGACCCGCGCAAGTCGGACCAAGTGGTGCGCGGCGCCACCGTCCTGCCCAATGGCACCGGCAAGTCGGTCCGGGTGGCAGTCTTCGCCCAGGGTCCCGCCGCCGATGCGGCGCGCGAGGCCGGGGCCGACGTGGTGGGTATGGATGATCTGGCAGAGGAGGTAAAGGCCGGCAATCTGGACTTCGACGTGGTGGTCGCGGCCCCCGATGCGATGCGTGTGGTGGGCAAACTTGGCCCCATCCTGGGGCCGCGCGGGCTGATGCCGAACCCCAAGGTGGGCACGGTGACCCCGAATGTCGCCGAGGCGGTGAAGAACGCCAAGGCAGGACAGGTCCGCTACCGCACCGACAAGGCCGGGATCATCCACTGCTCCATAGGTAAGGTGGATTTCGAGCCGGCCGCACTCAAGCAGAATCTCGAGGCGTTGCTGGCGGCCCTACAGAAGGGCAAGCCGAGCGCGGCCAAGGGTGTCTATATGAAGAAGGTCTCGGTCTCCACCACCATGGGGGCGGGCCTGGCGCTGGATCAGAGTTCCCTGACGTTCTGATCGGCCCTTTGGCGTATTTTGCATATGGGGCCCGTTACAGGACCCCATCGAAGACTTTGGGGCGGCCCGGCGATGCTTGGGCCTGCCGTCAAAGACCGCAGGTATCCCGGTCTCGGACCGGGGTTTAAACCGCCTGCGCAGACGGTGCTCCGGAATCAGGCCCGTTCCTGACGACGGTGCACGGAGTTCCGGGAGCGATCCCGGATTCGGAAAACGGGGCGGCGCAGCCGTCCCTCCGTAATCAGGAGGTGGCGTTCATGGCGCTCAATCTGGAACAGAAGAAGGCCGTCGTCGCCGAGGTCTCAGCGGTCGCCGGCGAGGCCTTCTCCGCCATTGCCGCGGAATACCGGGGGCTGACGGTGGAGGAGATGACCGCCTTGCGGGCCGAGGCCCGCAAGGCGAATGTCTATCTGCGGGTGGTGAAGAACACCCTCGCCCGAAGGGCCTTGGCGGAGACCGATTTCGCCTGCATGTCCGAGGGCCTCACCGGGCCGTTGGTGCTGGCCTTCTCCCAGGAGGACCCCGGCTCCGCGGCGCGGGTGATCAAGGACTATGCCAAGGACCACGAGCAATTGGTGGTCCGCCTGGTGGCCCTCGGGGGCCGGCTGCTGGAGCCGGGCGACATCGAGACCCTGGCGAAGCTGCCCACCTACGACGAGGCCATCAGCCTGTTGATGGCGGTGATGCAGGCCCCGGTGGCCAAGCTGGCGCGGACCTTGAACGAGATCCCCGGGAAGCTGGTGCGCACCGTGGCGGCGGTCAAAGAGGCCAAAGAGGCCGCGTGAGCCTTATGGGCCGGGCCTGTTCTGCTGTCCTGGCGATGCCCGGCGCTGAAAACCCAACATGATTCTGGAGCAATACGATGTCCGTTAGTAAAGAAGAGATCCTCGAAGCCATCGCCAACATGACCGTGATGGAGGTGGTCGATCTGGTCGAGGCGATGGAAGAGAAGTTCGGCGTGACCGCGGCGGCGGCCGTGGCCGCCGCTCCGGCGGGCGGCGCGGGTGGCGAGGCCGCCGCCGCCGAGGAGAAGACCGAATTCGACGTGGTTCTCACCGGCTTTGGGGAGAAGAAGGTGGGCGTCATCAAGGCAGTGCGCGCCCTGACAGGTCTGGGCCTCAAGGAGGCCAAGGATGCCGTGGAGGGCGTGCCCACAACCATCAAGGAAGGCGTCTCCAAGGAAGAGGCCGAAGAGGCCAAGAAGCAGTTGGAGGAGGCCGGCGCCACTGTCGAGATCAAGTAAGCCCCTCCTGGGAGGCCGCCCGGCGGCATCCCGAAATGGGCTGGCGGCCTTCGGGCCGCCGGCCTGTCGCCGCTTGCGCCTGCATAGCGCGCGGCACGTGGATTTTCCGGTCCCGTCGGCGGGGACCGTTCCGGGAAATGCCCGGATGAGTTGGCGCCGATCCGTCTGCGCGCGAGGCCGTCCACAGGTACAGGCACCACGCAGGCATGCAGAGATTCCCCCCACCCCAGCACCCGAGGGAAGGCAGTATGGCCTATACGTTCACTGAGAAGAAGCGCATCCGCAAGGATTTCGGCAAACGGCCCAGCATCCTGGATGTGCCCTTTCTGCTCGCCACCCAGATCGACTCCTACAGGAATTTCCTGCAACAGGACCAGAAACCCGGCGAGCGTGAGCTCAAAGGCCTCGAAGCGGCCTTCAAATCGGTGTTCCCCATCGAATCCTATTCCGGCAACGCCGCCCTCGAATACGTGAGCTACCGCCTCGGCGAGCCCACCTTCGACGTGCGCGAGTGCCAGTTGCGCGGCAGCACCTATGCCGCCCCGCTGCGCGTGCTGGTGCGCCTGGTGATCTACGACAAGGACGCGCCCGCGGGCACCAAGGTGGTGAAGGACGTCAAGGAACAGGAGGTCTACATGGGTGAGCTGCCCCTGATGACCGACACCGGCACCTTCGTCATCAATGGCACCGAGCGGGTGATCGTGTCCCAGTTGCACCGCTCGCCCGGGGTGTTCTTCGATCACGACAAGGGCAAGACCCATTCCTCGGGCAAGCTCCTGTTCAACGCCCGGGTGATCCCCTACCGCGGTTCCTGGCTGGACTTCGAGTTCGACCCCAAGGACAACGTCTACGTGCGTATCGACCGCCGGCGCAAGCTCCCGGCCACCGTGCTCCTGCGCGCCCTGGGCTACGACACCGAGGAGATCCTCGCCGACTTCTTCGAGACCGACCGTTTTCACATCACCAAGAAGACCCTGAAGATGGACCTGGTGCCGGAGCGCCTGCGCGGCGAGACCGTGGACTTCGATCTGGAACTGAACGGCGAGGTCCTGGTGGAGGCCGGCCGGCGCATCACCGCCCGTCACATCCGCCAGCTCGACAAGGCGGGGGTGACCCGCCTGGATGTCCCCGAGAGCTTTCTGATCGGTCGCGTCCTGGCCCGCGACCTGGTGGACAAGGAGACGGGCGAACTCCTCGCGGAGGCCAACAGCGAGGTGACCGAGGAACTGCTCGAACTCATGCGTGAGCGCGGGATCAAGCAGATCCACACCCTGTTTGCCAATGACCTCGATCACAGGCCCTTCATCTCCAAGACCCTCTCCCTGGATCCCACCAATAACGCCCTGGAGGCCCAGGTGGAGATCTACCGGATGATGCGACCGGGGGAGCCCCCCACCAAGGAAGCGGCACAGAACCTGTTTCACAACCTGTTCTTCACCGCCGACCGCTACGACCTGTCGGCCGTGGGGCGGATGAAGTTCAACCGCCGCCTGGGCCGGGAGGCCGAGACCGGCCCCGGGATCCTCTACGACCACAAGTACTTCGCCCAACGCGGCGACGAATTGTCCAAGCGCCTGGTGGCGGAGCAGGGAACGACCTCGGACATCGTGGATGTGCTCCGTACCCTGGTGGAGATCGGCAACGGCCGCGGTACCGTGGACGACATCGACCACCTCGGTAACCGCCGCATCCGCTCCGTGGGCGAGATGGCGGAGAACCAGTTCCGGGTCGGGCTGGTGCGGGTGGAACGGGCGGTCAAGGAGCGCCTCTCCATCGCCGAGTCGGAGGGCCTGATGCCCCAGGAACTCATCAACGCCAAGCCGGTCTCGGCCGCGGTCAAGGAGTTCTTCGGTTCCAGTCAGCTCTCCCAATTCATGGACCAGAACAACCCCCTGTCGGAGGTCACCCACAAGCGCCGGGTATCGGCCCTCGGTCCGGGCGGCCTGGCCCGGGAACGGGCCGGTTTCGAGGTGCGCGATGTACACCCTACCCACTACGGGCGGGTCTGTCCCATCGAGACCCCGGAAGGTCCCAACATCGGCCTCATCAATTCTCTGGCGGTGTATGCCCGCACCAACCGCTATGGTTTCCTGGAGACCCCCTACCGCAAGGTGGAAGACGGCCGGGTCACCGACCGGATCGACTATCTGTCGGCGATCGAGGAGGGCAAATACGTCATCGCCCAGGCCAATGCCGCGCTGGACGAGGAGGGCCGCCTCAGCGACGCCCTGGTCTCCTGCCGGCACGAAAACGAGTTCACCCTCAAGGCCCCCGGGGAGGTGAACTACATGGACGTCTCGCCCAAACAGATCGTCTCCGTGGCGGCCTCGATGATCCCTTTCCTGGAACACGATGATGCCAACCGCGCCCTCATGGGCTCCAACATGCAGCGCCAGGCCGTGCCCACCCTGCGTACCGACAAGCCCCTGGTGGGTACCGGTATGGAGCGGGTGGTGGCGGTGGATTCCGGGGTGACCGTGGTGGCCCGGCGCGGCGGCCGGGTGGAATCGGTGGATGCGGCGCGGATCGTGGTGCGGGTGAACGACGACGAGACCGAGGCCGGCGAGCCCGGGGTGGACATCTACAACCTCACCAAATATACGCGGTCGAATCAGAACACCTGTATCAACCAGCGCCCGTTGGTGGACGTCGGTGACGGGATCGCGCGCGGCGACGTGCTCGCCGACGGGCCTTCCACAGACATGGGTGAACTGGCCCTGGGGCAGAACCTGCGTGTCGCCTTCATGCCCTGGAACGGCTACAACTTCGAGGACTCCATCCTGATCTCCGAGCGGGTGGTGCAGGAGGACCGCTTCACCACCATCCACATCGAAGAACTCACCTGCATGGCTCGGGACACCAAGCTGGGCTCCGAGGAGATCACCGGTGATATCCCCAACGTGGGCGAGGCCGCCCTGGCCAAGCTGGACGAGTCCGGCATCGTCTACGTGGGTGCCGAGGTGCGCGAAGGCGACATCCTGGTGGGTAAGGTCACTCCCAAGGGCGAGAGCCAGCTCACCCCAGAGGAAAAGCTCTTGCGCGCGATCTTCGGCGAGAAGGCCTCGGACGTGAAGGACACTTCGCTGCGGGTGCCGTCGGGCATGGCGGGCACCGTCATCGACGTGCAGGTGTTCACCCGCGACGGGGTGGAGAAGGATGCCCGCGCCCTGGAGATCGAGGAGGAGGAACTGGAGCGGGTACGCAAGGACTTGAACGATCAATTACGGATCATGGAGGACGATACCTTCGACCGGGTGGAGAAGATGCTCCTGGGCAAGCTCGCCGACGGAGGGCCGCAGGGGCTCAAGGCGGGCGCCAAGATCACCAAGACCTACCTGAAGGGCCTGAATCGCGACCAGTGGCTGGAGATCCGCCTGCGCAACGAGGCCACCGCCCGCCAGCTGGAGGCCATTGCCGAGCAGATCACGCAGCAGCGTGAGGCCTTCCGCAACCGTTACGAAGAAAAGAAACGCAAGCTCACCGCGGGTGACGATCTGGCCCCCGGGGTGTTGAAGATGGTCAAGGTCTACGTGGCGGTCAAGCGCCGCATCCAGCCCGGTGACAAGATGGCCGGCCGGCACGGCAACAAGGGCGTCATCTCCATGATCGTGCCGGTGGAGGACATGCCCTTCTCCGAGGACGGCGAGCCGGTGGACATCGTCCTCAATCCCTTGGGGGTGCCCTCGCGCATGAACATCGGCCAGGTCCTCGAGACCCACCTGGGGTGGGCGGCCAAGGGCGTCGGCCGGCGTATCGGGGACATGCTCCAGGCGCGGGCGGAGGTGGCCGAATTGCGCGCCTTCCTCGACCAGGTGTACAACACCAGCGGGCACGAGGAGGACCTCGACAGCCTGAGCGACGAGGAGATCCTCGAACTGGCGGCCAATCTGCGCGACGGTGTGCCCATGGCGACGCCGGTGTTCGACGGCGCCAACGAAGACGAGATCAAGGCCATGCTGCGTCTCGGGGGGTTGCCCGAGAGCGGCCAGACCGTGCTCTATGACGGGCGAACCGGCGATGCCTTCGAACGCCCGGTGACGGTGGGCTATATGTACATGCTCAAACTCAATCATCTGGTGGACGACAAGATGCACGCCCGCTCCACCGGGCCCTACAGCCTGGTCACCCAGCAGCCCCTGGGGGGCAAGGCCCAGTTCGGCGGCCAGCGTTTCGGGGAGATGGAGGTGTGGGCGCTGGAGGCCTACGGTGCCTCCTATACCCTTCAGGAGATGCTCACGGTGAAGTCCGACGACGTCAACGGGCGCACCCGCATGTACAAGAACATCGTCGATGGCAATCACGAAATGGATGCGGGGATGCCCGAGTCCTTCAACGTCCTGGTCAAGGAGATCCGCTCCCTCGGTATCAACATCGAACTCGAACAGGAATGACCGGCAGGTCCCAACGTACCGGCGGCCCGTGTGCCGCCGCCGCCCCCCGCTCCGGGGTTGACGGCCACCCAGCAGGAGACGCCTCTTGAAAGACCTAATGAACATCATCAAGCAGCAGGAGCAGACCCGGGACTTCGACCTGATCCGCATCGGGCTCGCCTCTCCGGAGATGATCCGCTCCTGGTCCTTCGGCGAGGTCAAGAAGCCCGAGACCATCAACTATCGCACCTTCAAACCGGAGCGGGACGGCCTGTTCTGCGCCAAGATCTTCGGCCCGGTGAACGACTACGAATGCCTGTGCGGCAAGTACAAGCGCCTCAAGCACCGTGGCGTGGTATGTGAGAAATGTGGCGTCGAGGTGACCCTCTCCAAGGTTCGCCGCGAGCGCATGGCGCATATCGAACTGGCCAGCCCGGTGGCCCACATCTGGTTCCTCAAGTCCCTGCCTTCGCGGATCGGCCTGTTGCTGGACATGACCCTGCGCGACATCGAGCGGGTGCTCTACTTCGAGTCCTTCGTGGTGGTGGACCCGGGCATGACCACCACCCTGGAGCGTGGGCAGTTGCTCACCGATGAGCAATATCTGGAGGCCATCGAGGAGAACGGCGACGAATTCGATGCGCGCATGGGCGCCGAGGGGGTCTACGAACTCCTGCGCACCCTCGACCTCGAGGGCGAGATCAAACGCCTGCGCGAGGAGATGGAGAGCACCCACTCCGAGACCAAGCTCAAGAAGATCAACAAGCGCCTCAAGTTGCTGGAATCCCTGAACGCCTCCGGCAACCGCCCCGAGTGGATGATCCTCACCGTCCTGCCGGTGTTGCCACCGGAACTGCGTCCCCTGGTGCCCCTGGACGGCGGGCGCTTCGCCACCTCGGACCTGAACGACCTCTACCGGCGGGTCATCAACCGCAACAACCGCCTCAAGCGCTTGCTGGATCTCAACGCCCCCGACATCATCGTGCGCAACGAGAAACGCATGTTGCAGGAGTCGGTGGACGCCCTCCTGGACAATGGCCGGCGCGGGCGCGCCATCACCGGCACCAACAAGCGCCCCTTGAAATCCCTGGCGGACATGATCAAGGGCAAGCAGGGCCGCTTCCGGCAGAACCTTCTGGGCAAGCGGGTGGACTACTCCGGGCGCTCCGTCATCGTGGTGGGCCCGACCCTGAAGCTGCATCAATGCGGCCTGCCCAAGAAGATGGCCCTGGAACTGTTCAAGCCCTTCATCTTCTCCAAGCTCCAGTTCCAGGGGCTGGCCACCACCATCAAGGCGGCCAAGAAGATGGTGGAGCGCGGGGAGCCCGCGGTCTGGGACATCCTCGAAGGGGTGATCCGCGAGCACCCGGTGATGCTCAACCGCGCCCCCACCCTGCATCGCCTCGGCATCCAGGCCTTCGAACCGGTCCTCATCGAGGGCAAGGCGATCCAACTCCATCCCCTGGTCTGCACGGCCTTCAACGCCGACTTCGACGGCGATCAGATGGCGGTCCACGTACCCCTGTCGCTGGAGGCCCAGTTGGAGGCCCGGGCCCTGATCATGGCCTCCAACAACATCCTCTCGCCGGCCAACGGTGAGCCCATCATCGTCCCCACCCAGGACGTGGTCCTGGGTCTCTACTACATCACCCGCGAGCGGGTGGACGTGCGTGGCAACGGCATGGTCTTCGCCAACGTCGCCGAGGCCCGGCGGGCCTACGAGACCGGTGCGGCGGACATCCACGCCCGGGTGCGGGTGCGTATCGACGAGGTGGAGACCGGCGCCGACGGCCAGCGTACCCCGGTGCGGCGAATCGTCGAGACCACCATCGGCCGCGCCCTCATCAAAGAGATCATGCCCGAGGGCCTGAGCTTCGATCTGGTCAATCAGGCCATGAACAAGAAGGCCATTGCCCGCCTGGTGAACAGTTGTTACCGCCAGCTCGGTCTCAAGGACACCGTGGTCTTCGCCGACCAGCTCATGTACATGGGGTTCCGCTATGCGGCCAAGGCCGGGGTGTCCATTGGCATCAACGACATGGAGGTACCGCCCGAGAAGGCCGCGATCCTCGCCGCCGCCGAGCAGGAGGTGAAGGAGATCGAGCATCAGTACGCCTCTGGCCTGGTCACCAACGGCGAGCGCTACAACAAGGTGGTGGACATCTGGTCCCACACCAACGATCAGGTGGCCAAGGCGATGATGGCCAAGCTCGGCAAAGAGACGGTGAAAGACGCCGAGGGTAAGGTGGTGGAGCAGGGCTCCTTCAATTCCATCTTCATGATGGCCGATTCCGGGGCGCGTGGTTCCGCCGCCCAGATACGTCAATTGGCCGGTATGCGCGGTCTCATGGCCAAGCCGGACGGCTCCATCATCGAGACCCCCATCACCGCAAACTTTCGCGAGGGGTTGAACGTCATCCAGTACTTCATCTCCACCCACGGCGCGCGCAAGGGACTGGCCGACACCGCCCTCAAGACCGCCAACTCGGGTTATCTCACCCGCCGGCTGGTGGACGTCGCCCAGGATCTGGTGGTCCAGGAGGAGGATTGCGGCACCGAGAACGGTCTCGTCATGATGCCCTTGATCGAGGGTGGGGACGTGGTGGAGCCCCTGGGCGAACGCATCCTCGGCCGGGTCACCGCGGTGGACCTCTACCGCCCGGGCAGCGACGAGGTCCTCTGTCCCGCGGGCACCCTGATCGACGAGTCCTGGGTGGAGACCATCGAGGCGGCCGGGGTGGACCAGGTGCGGGTGCGTTCGGCGATCACCTGCGAGTCGCGCGTGGGTGTCTGCTCCAAGTGCTATGGGCGGGATCTGGCGCGTGGTCACCGGGTCAATATCGGCGAGGCGGTGGGGGTGATCGCGGCCCAATCCATCGGTGAGCCGGGCACCCAGCTCACCATGCGCACCTTCCACATCGGTGGGGCCGCCTCGCGGGCCGCCGCGGCCAACAGTATCGAGGTGAAGAATCCAGGCACCGTGCGTCTGCACAACATCAAGACCGTGCAGCATGCGAGCGGGGATCTGGTGGCCGTGTCCCGTTCCGGTGAATTGGTCGTGGTGGACGAAGTCGGCCGTGAGCGGGAGCGTTACAAGGTCCCCTACGGGGCCACCCTCAAGGTCGCCGACGGCGAGGCGGTGAGCGGAGGCCAGGTGGTGGCCAACTGGGATCCCCATACCCATCCGGTCATCACCGAGGTGGCCGGGCGTCTGCACTTCGAGAACTTCGTGGACGGTGTCACCGTGCAGAGCGAGACCGATGAGATCACTGGCCTCAGCTCCCTGGTGGTCATGGATCCCAAGCAACGCCCGCCCTCGGGCCGCGACTTGCGCCCCATGATCCGCCTGGTGGACGAGAACGGCGAGGACCTCAATATCGCCGGCACCGACATCCCCGCCCACTACTACCTGCCGGCGGGGGCCGTGGTCAGCGCGAGCGACGGGGCCGAAGTGGGGATCGGCGACGTGGTGGCACGCATTCCCCAGGAGTCCTCCAAGACCCGCGACATCACCGGTGGTCTTCCGCGGGTGGCCGACCTGTTCGAGGCACGCAAGCCCAAGGACCCGGCCATCCTGGCCGAGGCCAGCGGAACCGTCAGTTTCGGCAAGGAGACCAAGGGCAAGCAGCGCCTGATCATCACCCCGGCCGAAGGCGAACCGGTGGAGCTGCTGATCCACAAGTGGCGCCACGTCAGCGTGTTCGAGGGCGAACACGTGGAGCGGGGCGAGGTGATCTCGGAGGGTGAACTCACCCCCCACGACATCCTGCGTCTGAAAGGCGTCACCGCCCTGGCGGAATACCTCGTCAAGGAGATTCAGGACGTGTACCGCCTTCAGGGCGTGAAGATCAACGACAAGCACATCGAGGTGATCATCCGCCAGATGCTGCGCAAGGTGGAAGTCGTCAACCCGGGCGACTCGCGGTATCTGCGTGGCGAACAGGTGGAGCGGGCGACCCTGGCCGCGGAGAACGAGCGCCTGCAAGCAGAAGGCAGGCAGCCGGCCCTCTACGAGCCCCTGCTGTTGGGGATCACCAAGGCCTCCCTGGCGACGGATTCCTTCATCTCCGCGGCCTCCTTCCAGGAGACCACGAGAGTCCTCACCGAGGCCGCTGTGCGCGGTGCCGCCGACCATCTGATCGGACTCAAGGAGAATGTGATCGTCGGGCGCCTGATCCCGGCGGGCACGGGGCTCTCCTACCACAACGAGCGCAAACGTCGCCGCCACGAGATGCGCGAGGTCGAGGCCCTGGGGACCGGCCAACAGGAGATGGTGGCCGAGCGTGTGGAGGAGGCCCTCAAGCAGGCCCTGAATACGGAGGACAGGTGACAGGTGGAGGCGGCGGCCATCCGCGGGACTGGCTGCAGGCACGACGAATCGCGCCCTGGGCCGGCTCCGTGCGAACGTCATCGCGGGTGGGTCCGCTTCCTCTCGCCTGTCCCCGGGCCGCTCCCGTAGAGAGAGCCGGGGCAGGGGGCGCACGCGCTTGCCAGGATGGCTGTTTTTCTGTAGTATTCCGCGTCTTTTCCAGCGGGTCCATCCGCGGATGCGAACAACACAAGGTTTGGAGTTTCGGCAATGACGACTGAAAGCGCAAAGCCCGCCGAGGTGCGCCGCGAATGGTACCTGGTGGATGCCACGGACAAGACCCTGGGCCGCCTCGCCAGCGAGATCGCACGCCGGCTGCGCGGCAAGCACAAGCCCATCTACACCCCCCACGTGGATACCGGCGATTACATCGTGGTGGTCAATGCCGAGCGTATCCGGGTCAGTGGCAACAAGCTCAAGGCGAAGATGTACCACCGGCATACCGGCTACGTCGGTCACCTCAAGTCCATCTCGCTGGAGAAGCTGCTGCAGAAGGCCCCGGAGCGTGTCATCGAGACGGCGGTCAAGGGCATGCTGCCCAAGGGGCCCCTCGGCCGGGCCATGTTCAAGAAGCTCAAGGCCTATGCCGGTCCCGAGCACCCCCATAGCGCCCAGCAGCCGCAGCCGCTGGACATCTGAAATCTCCTACCAGAATCGGATCAGCAACATGTCGCAGACCAACATCGCCACCGGCCGCCGCAAGAGTTCCACCGCGCGCGTCTTCCTCAGCCTGGGCAGGGGCCGGATCATCGTCAATGGCCGCCCGCTCGACGAATTCTTCGGGCGCGAGACGGACCGTATGGTGGTGCGCCAGCCCCTGGAGGCCACGGGCATGCAGGAGCGCGTGGACGTGAAGGTGACGGTGCGTGGGGGAGGCACCTCCGGTCAGGCGGGGGCCATCCGTCACGGCCTCGCCCGCGCCCTCGACGCCTTCGACGAAGGCCTGCACGGTACCCTGCGCAAGGCCGGCTACCTGACCCGCGACGCCCGTGAGGTGGAGCGCAAGAAGGTGGGGTTGCACAAGGCGCGCAAGCGCCCGCAGTACTCCAAGCGCTGATCCCTACCGGAATCGCCAAGCGGACCCCCGAGGGCGCCGGGTCGTTCTCGGCGTGCCCTCGGATCTGTGATCGCTCGGCTGCACTCGGCATTTACTCGACCCGGACCCTTGCGTTTTCCCACCCACCGAGATAGATTTCCATCTCCCCTGGGGGATCGTCTAGCGGCAGGACGGCGGACTCTGACTCCGCTAACCTAGGTTCGAATCCTAGTCCCCCAGCCATCACTCCCATCTCCCCATAGGCATCGACGCAGGAGCGGCTTCAGCCGCGGCGACTCCTGCGCGTACTGGCCACGCCGGACGCGGCTGAAGCCGCTCCACGCCACACCCTTCCGCAGGCAGGCGCACAGCGGGCCTGACCGCCCCGGTGGCGCTCCTCCGACCTGTGGCCGGGGCGATACGGGCCGGTACTTGGCTCCATCACCTGTTGGAAACCTGATACAGTTTCTAGGGAAGCCTAGGGTATTTCCCAGGTTTGGTCGTGTAACTCATTGATTGTCGGTTATAAGTGCCCGGGCTTTGAGGGGTTGTTGCGAAGAGGCGACAAAAATGGGTTTGTGGTTTTTTTCAAATAACCTGTTGCATATAGTCCCCGCTTTGGATATTATTCTTGCCGCACAGCGTTTTTCTTCCTCAACCATTCAAGACGGGAGATTGAATCATGAAAAAGCAACTGCTGGTCGCGGCCATCGCCGCCGCCATCGCCGCCCCGGTCTCCATGACCGCCGCCGCCGATGCCACCATCTATGGCAAGGTCCGGGTCAACACCACCAAGTGGGATCGTGACGACGAGAACGTCGGTCCTCTGCAGGACGCCTGGGCGATGGGCGACGAGTCCTCGCGTCTGGGCATCAAGGGCTCCGAGGACCTGGGCAATGGCCTCAAGGCCATCTACAAGATGGAGTTCGGGGTCAACGTCGGCGACGGTTTTGGCAAGGGTGGCTTCTGGTCTCAGCGTAATTCCTATGTCGGCCTGGCCGGCGGCTGGGGCACCCTCTTGGCCGGCCGTCACGACACCCCCTACAAGATCGGCACCTCCAAGGTGGACCTGTTCGGCGACACCATCGCGGATGGTGACGGTACTGCCGGTGCCACGGGGAGTGGTCGCCGTACCCACGTGGGCTTCTTCGACCAGAAGCGCGTGGACGGCGCCATCGCCTATGTCTCGCCCTCCTTCGCCGGTTTCACCCTGGCGGGCGCCGTGGTTCAGACCAACCAGCTGACCAACGACTTCCAGGACGCCTACTCCCTGACCGGCATGTACTCCAACGGCCCCTGGTTCGCCAGCCTGTCCTACGAGAACATCGACAAGGTGGCCTTCGCCGGTAACGACGACGACACCAAGTGGGCGGTCGGCCTCGGGATGATGAACTTCAACAACATCACCGTCACCGGCCTGTACGAGGACCACTCCAGCGTCAACGCCGTCAAGGACAACGACTACAAGTCCTGGCAGCTCTCCGCCGCCTATGACTTCGGCAACAACCGGGTCAAGGGCATGTACGGCCAGTACGACGGTGACAAGGGTTTGTCCAATATGGATTTCGATGGCTGGGCCCTGGGCTACCAGTACAACTTCAGCAAGCGCACCGATGTCCAGTTGATGTACCGCAAGAAGGACTTCGACAAGGGCGTCGCCAGCGGTGGTGGTCAGGACGAATCCGCCTTCTCTCTGCAGTTGGACCACAACTTCTGATCTGGCGTTCGCCGGACTGGAAGCAGCCACCGGCCTTGGGGCCGGTGGGGTGAAAGGGGCCGGCACCCCGAGGGGTGCCGGCCCCTTTTGCTTCTGGTTTCCAATCTGCAGCTTCCCGAAAAGCAGATCGGGCTCCCTGGCGGCGGGATCTGCCTGGACGCCGCTCCCCAATCAGGGCCGTAGGATCTGATACAGGGTGAAGAACCCCGTGATGGCGACCGCAAGGGTGGTGAAGAACAGGCCCACCATCCACATGGCGAAGGTCCGGCCCATGCGCTCCACGGCGGCCTCGATGTCTTTCTTGGTGGCCATGCCTGCCTCAATGCGATCGAAACGCTGGTCCACCTGTCTGAAACGGTCGTCTATTTGGTCGAACCGAGCGTCCACCTGCCTGAAGCGGTCGTCTACCTGTCTGAAACGGTCGTCTATTTGGTCGAACCGAGCGTCCACCTGCCTGAAGCGGTCGTCCACCTGTCTGAAACGGTCGTCTATTTGGTCGAACCGAGCGTCCACCTGCTTGAAGCGCTCGTCCACCTGCCTGAAACGCTCCTCCATTCGCTGTTCGAGCACGTCGATCCGCAGGCGCAGCGCCTCCATCTCCCGCTGCAGTTCCCCCACCTCGTGGCTCAGGTCCTCGAGCCGTTGTCCCAAGGCATCGACCTTGTGCTCCAGGGCCTCTACCTTGGCATCCAGGTTGTGGACATGGACAGATAGCCGCTCCAGGTCGGCCTTTGTCTCCCGATGGCGGCTGTCCAGGTCCGCCTTGGTGACGACGTTCTGTTCTATGGCGGTCCGCAAGACCTCGATCTGGGCCTCGGCCTGGGTCTCGTCGAAGCCCGCCTGGGTGAGCTTCTTGAAGCTGTAATGGGTGTCGAAAGCCAACATGGAATCGAGTATATACTTGGCCGCCCAACACTGTAAGACCAGCGGGACGGCCTGGTGTTTCGTCGGAGTGCACCCTCGGGGTAAGGCGCCGAAAGGGTCGCAAAGATCTTCTCTCCTGGCACCGCGATGCCGCCCGTTCGCTATCCCGGAAGGCACCTTCCCGGGGAAGGGCGCGGTGTGGGAGCGGTTTCAGCCGCGATCCGGCGTGGCCACTCCGCGCGGGAGTCGTCGCGGCTGAAGCCGCTCCCACAGCACCTTCGGTCCGCGGTATCGCTGGACGCGCCCTCCCTTGCCGCCTATTCTGTTCGTTTGCTTGTTCATTGCGCCGCCTCATGTTCAACGGCCTGGAAATCATGGGCATCGCCATTCTCGCCGGGTTCGCCGGGGGTAAGGCGATGGAGCTGCTCAAGGTGCCCTCGGTGGCGGGTTATGTCATCGTCGGGGTGCTCCTGGGGGGCTCGGCGACGGGCGTCTTCTCCCATGCGGACCTCGGCCACATGGGGGTGGTGGGCGATCTCGCCCTGGGGGTGATCGCCTTCTCCATCGGTGGCGAACTGGAGGGGCGCACCCTGCGGCGCCTCGCCCGCGCACTGTTTCCCATTGTCCTCCTGGAGGCCCTGGGGGCCATGCTGGCGGTGACCCTGGGGGTCTGGGCCTGGACCGCGGATCTGCCCCTGGCCCTGGTCTTGGGGGCCATCTCGGCGGCCACGGCGCCGGCGGCCACGGTGATGGTGATCCGCGAACTACGCGCTTCCGGCATCCTCACCCGTACCCTGATGGCGGTGGTGGGCATCGACGATGCCATCGCCCTGGTGCTCTATGCCCTGGCAGCGGCCCTGGCCAAGGCCATGCTGTCGGGCGGGGCGGTCTGGTCCCTGGAGGCCGTGGCCGGGGTGGCGGGGTTGGAGATCGGGGGGTCCCTGCTCCTCGGTGGCGCCGTCGCCCTGGCGGTGGGGCCGCTGCTGGCGCGCCTGCCCGGCCGCGAGGCCTCGCTCTCGGTGGCCATCGGCGCCCTGGTGGGCATCGCCGGGGTGGCGGAACAGACGGGGATCTCGCCGTTGCTCGCCAACATGGCCTTCGGTGCCGTGCTGGTGAACGTGTCGCCCATTTCCACCAAGGCCCTGGTGGAACAGGTCTCCACCCTGGGCGCGCCCATCCTCATCGGTTTCTTCGTTCTCGCCGGCGCCCACCTGCGCCTGGACCTGCTCCCTTCACTCGGGGTCCTGGGGGTCGTCTACCTCTTCGCGCGCATCTTCGGCAAGGTCATGGGGGCAAGCCTGGGGGCCTGGCTGTCGCGTGCCCCCCAGGTGGTGAGGCGCAATATCGGTTACGGCCTGCTGTCCCAGGTGGGCATAGCCATCGGCCTGTCGCTGGTGGTGGCCAACGAGTTCGCCCAGTTCGGTGCCGAAGGGCGTAATCTGGCCCTCACCGTCATCAACGTGCTCCTGGCCACCACCGTGGTGACCGAGGTGGTGGGGCCGATCCTCACCCGCCGCGCGCTGTTGCGTGCGGGCGAGGCCGGGGGGATGGACAGTGACACTCAGGGGGATTCCCGATGAAACGTATGCTCATGGTCAATCTGCACGAGGTGGAGTTTCTGGAAGAGACCTTGAAGATCCTCGCCCAGGCCGGGGTGAGCGACTGTGTGGTGCGGGAGGTGGAGTCGGTGGTCAGCCACCATCTGGGGGATGCCCTGGAGCCCAGCGTCATTGCCTCCATCGCCGGCCTGTTCAAGCAGGAGCGTAATATCAACTATCTGATCAACGCCATCGTCGATCGCGGCAAGGAGACCTGGCTGACGGACGCCCTCAAGGGACTGTACAAGGTGGACCGCTATGCGTGCTCCTTTTGGTTCTTGGATATCGACGGCTATTGGTACCACAAGGCGAAGGACTGAGGCCGGGATCGGGCCGGCGATCCCGGGGAGTGATCGGAAATTTCCTGTGGGGCGGGTATACTCCCCCCTTTCCTGTCGGGGACGACGGGCTGCCCCGGATCCGCCCCAGGGATCCATCACCGACCCAAACCACTATCGGGACTCAGACCTATGTTCAGACTTACCGAGGCCGCGGCCGATCAGGTGCGTAAGGCGGCCGCCCAGAGCGGTGCCGAGGGCATGGCCCTGCGTCTGGCGGCGCGCCGGCTGCCCGACGGCACCTTCGAATACAAGATGGGTTTCGACGAGAAGAAGGAAGACGATATCGATATTCAGTCCGAGGGCGTGACCATCGTCATGCTGCCCGAATATGTGCCCCTGCTGGACGAGACCGTCATGGATTTCGTGCAGTTGGACGAGGGGGATCGGCAGTTCGTCTTTCAGAACCCCAAGGACGCCAACTACCGCCCCCCTTCGGCCTGAGCGCCGGACGCGGATAGATCCCGTTGCGTGTGAAGATCCTCATCCTTCGCTTCCCGGGGGGCGCTTCTCTGTCCTTGCCATGCCGCGGTCTGGTATGGAGGCCGTGAGCCCATGGAACTCACGCCCGAAGACCGCCTGCGCCTCAACGTCCTGCTTGCGAGCAAGCCCCTCGCCATCCGTATCGACGAATCCCGGATGCGCGTCCACGCCCTGTCGGACCGGGGCGAGGCCTCACTGGATCTGCACCCCCAGGGTTCGCCCGAGCGTTACCTGCGCTTGGTGCGCGAGCTGATCTCCGGTCAGGTCCTGGGTTCCCCCGGTGGATACCCGGTCTATATCCGGCGCTGGACACGCATGGGCCAGATGCGCGACCAGAGCCTGCAACAGCTCCTGCTCCTGGGCGAGCCCGAGGCCGTGGTGGCCGCGGTGTGCGCCCCGGGGCTCGACGACGAGACGGCGCGGCGGGCCTGGTGGGCGATGGAGGACCCCGCCAATGCCCGCCACATGCTGGCCAATCCCCGGGTCGCCCGGGGCACGATGGGGCCGGTGTTGGCCCGTTATCTGCTGGACTACCTGCCCTTCGAGGCCGAGACCGAGGCCATGATGGAATCGGTCCGGGCGATGCTCCAACCGGGCCTGCTGTCCGATGAGGAGGTCGTTGCCCTATGGAAGAAGGCGGGACGCAAGCCGGCCTACCTGGTGGGGTTTCTCGCCGGGCGTCCCGATGCCATTCCCGCCGGCCGGGCGGGGCGGCCCATCGACCTGGGTGGCCGGGACGACCCGGTTGCCCGGGCGTGGGCGCGGACACGTTCGGCGGCGGGGCAGAATTGGTTGTCCTGTCTCGACGCCATCCTCGCCAAGCCCCCCACCCAGGACGTGGTCTTCGCGGCCCTGGAGTGTACCCGGGAGCGCTTCTCGTCCTTGCGGCCCGAGGGCGATCCGGATCTGGCCTACCCGGACCTGGCGGCGGAGGCCGATGCCTGGGTGGCCTCTCTGACGACGGACGGGCTCGGGGAGACCCCCGAGGCGCGCGCGGAACTGCGCGGCCTGCGCATCCTCTCCGGGGTGGGTTACGGCATCCTGCGTCCCCTTCTGCGCGACTCCACGGCCATCGGCAGCCTCATGCGCCGCAAGCTGGAACCGGCCATCGGGCCGTTGCGCGGCGAGATCGCACGCCTGCTCGGGAGGGCCTGAAGGCCTGGATCTCAGTCCGGACGCTGCGTCGGGCGAGCGCCCGTGGTCAGTTCGAATTCGAGCCGCCGCTTGCCGCGCAACACCTGGATGTGTACCCGCCGACCGGCCCCCAGTCCGGCGATCCGGTCCACCAGCTCGTGGATCCCGCGGACCTCCTGCCCGTCCACTCCCAGGATCAGGTCGCCGCTGCGGATGTCGGCCGCGGCCGCCGGCCCTCCGGGCCGCACCGAGGTCACCAGGACCCCCGTGGGGGCCTGGAGGGCGAAGGCGCGTACCCGGGCGGGGGTGACGTCCTGGCCGCTGATGCCGATCCAGCCGCGCACCACCCGCCCGTGTTCCAGTAGTTGCTTCATCACCTCCATGGCCAGATGTACGGGGACGGCGAAGCCGATCCCCTGGGCGCCGCGGTCGCGCGAGAAGATGGCGGTGTTGATGCCGATCAGGCGGCCGCGGGCGTCGATCAAGGCGCCGCCGGAGTTGCCGGGATTGATGGCGGCGTCGGTCTGGATGAAGTCCTCGTAGCCGGCGATCCCCAGGTGAGCGCGGCCCAGGGCGCTGACGATGCCCTGGGTCACGGTCTGGCCCACGCCGAAGGGGTTGCCTATGGCCAGGACCACGTCGCCGACGCGCAGGCGCCGATCGTCGCCGAGGGGGACGGCCGGGGTCGGGCCTGCCTTCAGGCGCAGCACCGCCAGGTCGGTCTCCGGGTCCTCGCCGACCACCTGCACACTCACCTGGTCGCCGTTGGGCAGGGCGGCGAGGATCTCGTCCGCGCCCGCGATCACGTGGCGGTTGGTCAGGGCGTACCCCTGGGTAGAGACGATCACTCCGGAGCCGAGACTGGTCTCCAGGCGTTTCCGGGTGCGTTCGGGGAGCCGGTCGCCGAAGAGGCGCTGCAACCAGGGGTCGCGGAAGCGGAGGCGGGCCTTCTCCGTGCTGACCTTGCGTGAATAGATGTTGATCACCGCGGGCGAGGCGCGTGCCACCGCATCGGCGTAGGAGACGGCGGGCCGGTCGGGCCCTGAACGGGGCGCCGGTGCGGGGGCGGGGGGGCGCCACCACCCGCCCAGCACGAGGCCGAGGGCCACGCCGGCGAGGGCCGGGAGCGCGAGCCGGAAGGGGGAGGACCGCATATTCGGGTTCAGCTTTGTCTGGGATGCTGGGCTTGGATCAGCGGCTTGGACATATCCCTCGCACCTTCTCTTTCCCCCTCCGATTTGTCATCCTGAACCTTCCCCCGGTACGGAGAGAGGAGCCATGGCGGACCTGTTCGAGATCGAGGCCTACTGCGACAGCCTCCTGGAGGCCTCCCGCTTCAGTGATTATTGCCCCAATGGCATCCAGGTGGAAGGCCGCGCCGAGGTGTCCCGGCTGGTGGGCGGGGTGACCGCCTGCCAGGCCCTGGTGGATGCCGCGGTGGAGGCCGGGGCCGATCTCCTGCTGGTGCACCACGGCTGGTTCTGGAAGGGGGAGCCAGCCCCCCTGCGCGGCCTCAAGGGGCGGCGCGCCGCCGCCCTGATGGGCAACGGCATCGGCCTGCTGGCCTACCACCTGCCCCTGGACGCCCATCCGGAACTGGGCAACAACCGCCGTCTGGGCGAGGCCCTGGGGTTGCTCGACGCCTCTCCCAGCGAGGCCGGCGAGGGCCTCGTCTGGCAGGGGCGCCTGCCCCGGCCCCTGCCATTGGATGCCTTTGCGGAGCAGGTGGCGCAACGGCTCGGGCACGAGCCATTGGTCATCCCGGGGCACGGGCGGCCGCTGACCCGCATCGCCTGGTGCAGCGGCGCCGCCCAGGGCTACATCGAACAGGCGGCGGCCCTGGGGGTCGATGCCTTCCTCAGTGGCGAGGTCTCCGAGCAGACCACCCATCTGGCGCGGGAGTTGGGCATCCACTACCTGGCCGCGGGACATCACGCCACCGAACGCGGCGGGGTCGAGGCCCTGGGGGCGCACCTGGCCGTGCGCTTCGGCCTGGAGTGGCGGTTCATCGACATCCCGAATCCGGTCTGAGGCCCCCTTGCCAGGCGGCCCAGTCCTGCGGCGTGTTGAGGTTGAGAAAGGCCTCGGGCCGGTCGGAGAAGTCCGCCAGGGCCAGGCGCCGCTGCCGGTACCAGGCACCCAGACCGCGACCGCCATGCTCGATATAGTCCAGTAGGTCGGGCCGCAGGTCGCGCCTGAGCAGGGCGAAGACGGGATGCGTCCGCTCGCCGTCGTGGGCCGCGGCCACCTCCGCATCGGCCGCGTTGAGGGCCTGCAAGAGCCTGGAGGCCAGGTCCAGGGGGAGACAGGGTGAGTCGCAGGGCACGCTGAGCAGGAACGGGGTGCGGACGGCCTGCAGGGCAGCGGCCAGCCCGGCCAGGGGGCCGAGGAATGCGCCCACGCGATCCTCCACCACCGGGAAGCCCAGGGCCCGGTAACGTTCCAGGTGGCGGTTGGCGCTGATCAGCAGGTCCCCCACCTGTGGGCGCACGCGGTCGATCACCCGGGCCACCAGAGGGCGCTGGCCGACCTCCAGCAGGCCCTTGTCCCGGCCGCCCATGCGCCGTCCCCTGCCGCCCGCCAGGATGACGCCGGTGAGGCGGCGGGATCTCCACGATTCCGGGGTGCCCACGGGCTCAGGCGGGCGCCAGGGCCTGCCACAGGGTCCAGAGCCCGAAGGCGGTCACCAGGCCGCCGGCGAGGCGGCGGACCCAGGGCTGCCGTGACCAGCGCGCCAGGCCGCCCACCAGGAAGCTCATCCCCAGCAGATTGGGGAGGGTGCCGAGGCCGAAGGCCAGCATCAGGGCCGCCCCCTGCCAGGCCCCGCCCGAGGACAACGCCCAGACCAGGGTGCTGTAGACCAGGCCGCAGGGTATCCAACCCCACACCAGGCCCAGCACCAGGGCGCGGGGGGGCGAACTCACCGGCAGCAGGCGTCGGCCCAGGGGCTCCAGGCGCGACCAGAGGCGTCCGCCGAGGCGCTCCAGGCGGCCCAGCAGGGCCCACCAGCCGCCCAGGTAGAGCCCCATGAGGACCATGAACAGGCCCGCCAACCCGTAGAGCACCCGTTGCGCCTGCCACAACGGCAGCGATTCGGCCAGGAGGTAGCCGAAGCCGCCGGCGACGGCCCCGGCCAGGCCGTAGCTGAGGATACGCCCCAGGTTGTAGGCCAGGACCAGGGGCAACATGCGCGCCAGGCTGGCGCGCCGTTCCGCGGGCAGTCCGAAGGTCAGGGCGCTGACGATGCCACCGCACATGCCCACGCAGTGCACCCCGCCGAGCAGTCCCACCACCAGGGCCGCGGCCCATTGGATCTCCATCATGGTATCGATTCCCCGTCAGTGAGCCCGCGGCCCTGCAACCAGCGTAACAGGACCAGGCCGGGCAAGGCCAGCAGCGCGCAGATCAGAAAGAAGCCGGGCCAGCCGCTGGCCTCGGCCAGGTAGCCGGTGGGGGCCGCCAGGATCACCCGCGGCACCCCCATGAAACTGGACAGCAGGGCATACTGGGTGGCGGTGAAGCGTCTGTTGGTGAGGGCCGCCATGAAGGCCACGAAGGCCGCCGTGCCCATGCCCCCGGTGAGGTTCTCGAAGGCCACCACCGCGGCCAGTCCGGGCAGGTTGTCGCCGAGCAGGGCGAGGACGGCGAAGCCGGCGGTGGACACCCCCTGCAAGACCCCGAACCAGAGCAGGGCCCGCTGGATCCCCAGACGCAATATCCACAGGCCGCCGAGGAAGCCGCCCCCGAGCACCGCCCAGAAGCCGAACAGCTTCACCACCGTGCCGATCTCCGTCTTGCTGAAGCCCAGGTCCAGATAGAAGACCGTGCTCAGGTGACTGGCCATGGTGTCGCCGATCTTGTAGAGGAGGATGAAGGCCAGGATGGCGAGGGCGTCGCGGCGGCGGAAGTAGTCCACGAAGGGGTGCCACACCGCCTCCAGCAGGGTCTGCGGGCGGCCGGCCGAGGGTTTCGGTTCGGGCGCGGCCAGGGTGGTGAGCACACCCATGAGCATGAACCCGGCCATCAGCAGATAGACCCCGCGGAAGGGGATGAAGTCGGCCAGGATCAGGCCGCCGCCCGAGGCCAGGAGCATCCCCACGCGGTAGCCGTTCACGTACAGGGAGGCCCCCAGCCCTAGCTCGTCGTCGGCCAGGGCCTCGCGCCGGTAGGCGTCCACCACGATGTCCTGGCTGGCGGAGAAGAAGGACACCGCCAGGGCGGCCAGGGCCAGGCCCATCGGTGCCTGTGCGGGCCGGGAGAAGGCCAGGGTCGTGAGGGCCAGGATCAGCCCGCCCTGGGCCGCCAGCAGCCAGCCGCGGCGGCGCCCCAGCACCGGCCAGGTGTAGCGGTCCAGGATCGGCGCCCACAGGAACTTGAGGGTGTAGGGCAGCCCCACCAGGGCGAACAGGCCGATGGTCCCGAGATCCAGGCGTTCCTGCTGCATCCAGGCCTGGAGCACCGAGCCCGTGAGCAACAGGGGCAGACCGCTGGAGAAGCCCAGGGCCAGGGTGATCCACATGCGCGCGCTCACCAGGATGCGCAGGATCTCACGCCAGGGGTGGCGGGGGCGGGTGGCGCTGGGGGGCATGGCGTTTCCAGGGATGAAAGGTGACAGAGTATATAGCGGCGGAAAAACCCAGGGGTGGGCTTTTCTGTCCAATGCGATACACCCGGTGCGCTGGGCTTTTCGGCAACCTGGTCGCCTGGATCGGAGGCGGCGCCGCAGCCGTTGGCGGACCGAAGGATGGAAAAACCACATGCGGCGGGTATGGCATCTCCGGTTTGGTAAGATTGATCCTTCCCCACTGCCTCGGAGCCTGTGCATTGACCTCATCCGAACGCCCCCTGAGCTATCGTGACGCCGGTGTCGATATCGATGCCGGGGTCTCTCTGGTGGAGCGCATCGCGCCTTTGGCCCGCAGCACCTTCCGCCCGGGGGTGCTCACCGGCCTGGGCGGTTTCGGCGCCCTGTTCGAAGTGCCCCTGGACCGTTACCGGGAGCCCGTGCTGGTGTCGGGGACCGACGGCGTGGGCACCAAGCTCAAACTGGCCTGGCGCCTCCAGCGCCACGACACCCTGGGCATCGATCTGGTGGCCATGTGTGTCAACGACATCCTCGTGACCGGCGCCGAGCCCCTGTTCTTCCTCGACTACTTCGCCACCGGACGCTTGCAACTGGAGGTGGGGGAGGCGGTGGTGAGGGGCATCGCCGAGGGCTGCCGCCGGGCCGGCTGCGCCCTCACCGGGGGCGAGACGGCGGAGATGCCGGGGATGTATGCCGAGGGGGAATACGACCTCGCCGGGTTCGCGGTGGGCATCGCGGAGCGCTCGGCCCTGCTCGGTCCCGAGCGGGTGCGGGCCGGGGACGCCCTGATCGGTATCGCCTCTTCCGGCCCCCATTCCAACGGCTATTCCCTGATCCGCAAGATCCTCGAACGCGCGGGCGAGCCCCTGGACCTGGACCTGGAGGGCGCCACCCTGGGCGAGGCCCTGCTCGCCCCCACCCGTATCTATTGCCGGTCCCTGCAACCGCTGATCCCCGCCCTGGAGATCCATGCCCTGGCCCACATCACCGGCGGTGGCCTCACCGACAACCTGCCGCGGGTGCTCCCCGCAGGGACCATGGCCGAGGTGGACCTGGCCTCCTGGACCTGGCCCGCGGTGTTCCGCTGGTTGCAGGACCAGGGGCGGGTCCCGCGGGAGGAGATGCTGCGCACCTTCAATTGCGGTGTGGGGATGGTGGCGCTGTTGCCCGAGGCGCGCGTGGGGCAGGCCTTGCAACGCCTGGAGGCCGCCGGTGAGACGGCCTGGCGCCTGGGCCGCGTGGTGGCCGCGGAGGGCGGGCCCGGGGTGCGCTTCGTCGGCGCGGGGGGCGCATGAGACCCCCTCTGCGCCTGGTGGTGCTGATTTCCGGGGGCGGCAGCAACCTCCAGGCCCTGATGGATGCCTGCGCCCAAGGCCTTCCGGCCGAGGTGGTGGCGGTGATCTCCAACGAGGCCGGGGCCTTCGGCCTGGAGCGGGCGCGCGCCGCCGGCATCCCCGCCGAGGTCCTGGAGCACTCCGCCTTCAGCGATCGCGCGGCCTATGACCGGGCGCTGATGGAACGGATCGACCGCCACCGTCCGGGCCTGGTGGCCCTGGCCGGGTTCATGCGCATCCTCACGCCGGCGTTCGTCGCCCATTACCAGGGGCGCCTGCTCAACATCCACCCCTCCCTGCTGCCGCGCTACCGTGGCCTGCACACCCATGCCCGGGTGCTGGCGGCGGGCGATACCGTGCACGGGGCCAGCGTCCACTTCGTCACCGAGGAGTTGGACGGCGGCCCCCTGATCCTCCAGGTACGGGTCCCGGTGCGGGCGGACGACGATGCCGAGACCCTCGCCGCACGGGTGTTGACCGAGGAACACCGCATCTATCCCCAGGTGGTGCGCTGGTTCGCCGAACGCCGCCTCTCCCTGGAGACCGAAGGGGTGCGTCTGGACGGCGGCCTCCTCGCCGAACCCGTGGTCTGGCGGCCCGGCGCGCCGCGGGCGTGAGACCATGGGGGCGGGGCGGCGGTGGTGTTGCGTCCTCCTGGCATGGCTCCTCTGGTGCGGCGCCCCGGGCGCCGCTTTGCGGCCCTTCGAGGCCCATTACCGCCTCAGCCGTGACGGCCTGCCGGTGGGCGAGACCCGGGTGCGCCTGGAACGCCTGCCCCAGGATGGCTACCGTTACAGCGCCTTCACCCGGCCCAACGCCCTCACCGGCCTGTGGCGGGACGACCTCGTCGAAGAGGTCAGCGAGGGTGACCTGGTGGAGGGGCGGCCGCGGCCCCGGTACTACAGCTACCACCGCCACGGCGGGGCCCCGCGCGCCCTGGAGATCCGCTTCGACTGGGAAGAGGGGCGCCTGCGGGTGAGCGGCGACGGAGGCGGCTGGTCGGCGCGCCTGCCCCCGGGCACCCTCGACAAGCTGGTTCAGCAATGGGCGCTGAGCCTGGACCTGGCGCGGACCCGGCCCCTGCCGGTCGGCGGGCCGCTGGTGAGTTACCCGGTGGCCGATGGCGGGCGCATCAAGACCTATGCCTATGAGATCGACGCCGTCGAGGGCGAGGGCACGGAGCGGCGCGTGCGGGTGCGTCGTTCGAAGGATGCCGGCGGGACCGATTACCGCCTGTGGTTCTCCCCGGCGCGGGGCTGGCTGCCGGTGCGGATCGAGCGCCGCTACGGCGGGCATCTGTGGCGGATGGAGCTGATCGGGCCGGACGCCGCCGTTGCAGACTGAGCGGAGCGCCCCGGCTCAGGGTGCGGGCCGCTGGTAGGGGGCCGCATAGATCTGGGTCTGGAAGACCCAGAAGCGCGCCCGGGGCGAGCGCCAGGCATCGCCCGGCAGGCCGGCCTTGCGCGCCAGGTGGGTGAGGGTCTGTCGGCGGTTCCAGCCCTGCTCGCTGGCCACCTCCGGCAGGAAGACCGCCCGCCGGCCGTCCAGCTCCAGGACGATGCCGTCCTTCCCGGGACGGAATGCCTGCCACGAGGGGATGGGGCGCGGGGGGGTGAGGACGCTCACCTCCAGGTCGAGGCCCTGGAGTTCGCGCCCGTCCAGGGGCAGGAAACGGGGGTCGTGCAGGGCCGCATGGCGGGCGTTCTCCACCACGGCCTCGTCGAGGGGCAGTATCGGCCGGATGGTGCCGATACAACCGCGCAGGCGCCCCTGACGCTTCAGGGTGACGAAGGCCCCGGCCGACTGCTTCAGGCGTTCCGGCAGGGCCGCCCGCTCGGCCTCCAGGCGCCGTTTCAGGCCCTCGTCGCCGGGATGCACGGCGAGGGTGACGGCCAGTTCGGCCAGGCGATGCAGGCGTCGCAGATCGGCCTCGCCGAGGCGTGGAGGCGTGCCGTGCGGGTCCGCCTTCGCCGCCGGCCAGAGCGCGAAGGCCGCGTAGCTGACGCTGTTGCCGGTCTCGCCGGTGACCTCGGCCGAGGTGGTATAGGCCAGGCGTTCGATCCGGCTCCCGGGGGGGAGCAGATGCAGCAGGATGGCGATGGGCCGGTAGCCGCAGATGGTGTCGCCGGTGCGCGCCTGGTAGTCGAGAAAGGCCTGAGCGTCACCGGCCTCGATGGCGGCGAAGGCGCCCGTGTCCAGGGCCTTCAGGCGGGTGGCGTCGTATGGGAAGGGCTGGTAGCGGTAACGCCAGCCGAAATGGGTGAAGTCGCTGGAGACCACCACCAGGGTGTGTGCGTCCCACAGGGGGCGCAGGAGGTCGGCGGCCTGTGCGTATTCGCCGCCTTCTAAGCGGCCCACCAGGATGGGGACCAGCCGCCAGCCCGGTTTCAGGGCCCGTTGCAGCAGGGGCAGTTCCATCTCCAGGCTGTGCTCGCGGGCGTGGGCCTCGGGCACGCGGGTGACCAGCGGGTCCCGGCGCAGGCGCGCCACCGCCTGCAGATCGAGCGGGATCTGGCCCAACGGGGTGGCGTAGGCCTTCACCCGGGCGATGGACAGCCCGTGGAAGCCCACTCTGTGGGCGGGGCCCAGGAGGATCACCCGCTCGAAGGCGGCGCCGCGCACCCGGGCGACGCCGGCGGCGGCGGTGGCGCCGCTGAAGGGATAGCCGGCGTGGGGCAGGATCAGGGCGCGCGGCGGGCGCGCCCCGCGCGCAGCCGCCGGGGCGGCGTCGAGCAGGCCGTCGACGTAATCGGCCAGGGTCTCGGCATCGCCGGGGTACCAGGAGCCGGCCACCGCGGGCGGTCGTACCTCATCCGCCAGGGCCGGGCACAGGCCGAAGAACAAGAACAGGATTGCCCATTTCATCGCGGAGGCCCTCCAGCGCTCGCGTTGGAGCGGGACTAGGGGCTATCATTCCACCTTTTCAATTCTGGGGGCAACCCCCCGCCGAGAGGGAATCCGATCACTCATGAACAGCAAGATCCCAGACCTCGAATCCATCCATATCGGCGTGCTCGGCCTGGGCTATGTGGGTCTGCCCCTGGCGGTGGAGTTCGGCAGGCACTTCCCCACCCTCGGTCTCGACATCGACAGCGAACGGGTGGCCGAACTGCGTGCCGGCCGGGACCGCTCCCTGGAGGTGGAGCCGGAGGAACTCGCCAGGGCGGAGCATCTCACCTACAGTGACGACGAGCGCGACCTGGCGGGCTGCAACTTCTATGTGGTCACCGTGCCCACCCCCATCGACGAGCACAAGCGTCCCGATCTCAGTCCGTTGGAATCGGCCAGCCGGATGCTGGGCCGCTGGGTGCGGCCCGGGAACGTGGTGGTGTTCGAGTCCACGGTCTATCCGGGGGCCACCGAGGAGGTCTGCATCCCCCTCATCGAGTCGGTCTCGGGGCTGACCTACAATCAGGACTTCTACGCCGGCTACAGCCCCGAGCGCATCAACCCCGGGGACAAGGAGCACCGGGTCACCACCATCAAGAAGGTCACCTCGGGCTCCACCCGGGAGGTGGCCGACCTGGTGGACGCCCTCTATGGCAGGGTGATCACCGCCGGCACCCACCGGGCCAGCAGCATCCGCGTGGCCGAGGCCGCCAAGGTGATCGAGAACACTCAGCGCGACCTCAACATCGCCCTCATCAACGAACTCGCCATCATCTTCAACAAACTGGGCATCGACACCCAGGAGGTCCTGGAGGCCGCCGGCAGCAAATGGAACTTCCTCCCCTTCCGTCCCGGCCTGGTGGGTGGCCACTGCATCGGCGTCGATCCCTACTATCTGACCCACAAGGCCCAGGAGATCGGCTACAACCCGGAGATCATCCTCGCCGGCCGCCGCCTCAACGATGGCATGGGCGCCTATGTGGTGGGGCGGGTCATCAAGCTCATGCTCCAGAGTCACAGGCTGGACGGGAGCAGCCGGGTGCTGATCCTCGGCCTGACCTTCAAGGAGAACTGCCCGGATCTGCGCAACACGCGGGTGGTGGACATGGTGGCCGAGTTCCGTGACTACGGCATCGAGGTGGACGTGCACGATCCCTGGGTGGATCCGGCCGAGGCGCGGCGCGAATATGCCATCGATCCGGTGGCCGAGCCGCCCGAGGGGCATTACGACGCCCTGATCCTGGCGGTGGCCCACCGCCAGTTCGCGGCGCTGGGGGCGGAGGGCATCCGCCGCTTCGGCAAGCCGGGCGCCATCCTCTACGACGTCAAGCAGTTGTTGCCCGCCGCCCAGGTGGACGGCCGCCTCTGACACCCGTGCAACGTTCCTGAGGAATTCCCATGAAGGTTCTGATCACCGGCAGCGCCGGTTTCATCGGTTCGGCCCTCTCCCTGCGTCTGCTCGAAAGGGGTGACGAGGTCATCGGTGTCGACAATCTCAACGACTACTACGACGTCGCCCTCAAGGAGGCGCGCCTGGAGCGCACCCGTGCCTTTTCCGGCTACACCGACCTGCGCCTGAATATCGAGGACGCCGCCGGCGTGGCCGAGGCCTTCCGCCGGCACCGCCCCGAGCGGGTGGTGAACCTGGCCGCCCAGGCCGGGGTGCGCTATTCCATCGAAAACCCCATGGCCTACGTGCAGACCAATCTGGTGGGGTTCGCCAACATCCTCGAAGGCTGCCGCCACCAGGGGGTGGAGCACCTGGTCTACGCCTCCAGCAGTTCGGTCTACGGCTCCAACACCAACATGCCCTTCTCGGTGCACCACAACGTGGACCATCCGGTGAGCCTGTACGCGGCCAGCAAGAAGGCCAACGAACTCATGGCCCACACCTACAGCCACCTCTACGGGGTGCCCAGCACCGGTCTGCGCTTCTTCACCGTCTACGGTCCCTGGGGGCGGCCCGACATGGCCCTGTTCAAGTTCACCCGCGCGATCCTCGCCGGGGAGCCCATCGAGGTCTTCAACTACGGCAAGCACCGCCGCGACTTCACCTACATCGATGACATCGTGGAGGGGGTCGTGCGGGTCCTCGACCGCATCCCCGAGCCGAACCCGGACTGGGACGGCGCCCATCCCGACTCCGCCAGCAGCACCGCCCCCTACCGCCTGTACAACATCGGCAACCAGCGGCCGGTGGAGCTGATGCACTACATCGAGGTGCTGGAGCGCTGCCTCGGCCGCGAAGCGGAGAAGGTCCTGCTGCCCCTGCAGCCGGGGGACGTGCCCGACACCTATGCCGACGTGAGCGACCTGGTGCGCGACACCGGTTACAGGCCCGACACCAGCGTCGAGGACGGGGTGGGCCGCTTCGTGGACTGGTACCGGGCGTATTTCGAGGCCTGAGGGGCCGTTCTCGGTGCGGCGCGGGCACGAGGTGGCTGGAGCCCTGGCGGACCTCAGTCCCGCCGCCCCCGCGCCGCCGCCAGGATGCCCGCGAGCAGGGCCTTGGGGGTGGGCGGGCAGCCGGGGATGCGCGCGTCCACCGGTATCACCCCCGCCACCGGCCCGCAACTGGCATAGGAGACACCGAATTCCCCCCCGGTGCAGGCACAGTCCCCGGCGGCGATCACCAGGCGGGGGGCCGGGGTGGCGGCCCAGGTGCGTTTGAGGGCGGCCTCCATGTGGCGGCTCACCGGGCCGGTCACCAGGAGGGCGTCGGCGTGGCGGGGCGAGGCCACGAAGTGGACGCCGAAGCGTTCGATGTCATGGTAGGGGTTGTTGAGGGCATGGATCTCCAACTCGCAGCCGTTGCAGGAGCCGGCGTCCACGGCGCGGAGGGCCAGGCTGCCGGCGAAGCGGCGCTCCGCCAGGGTCTTCATCTGCGCCCCCAGGGCCTCCAGATCCGCCTCCAGGGGCTCGGCCAGGTTGCCGGTGCGGGCGACGCGGGCGAGGATGCGCAACATCAGAGGTCTACCCCCGAATAGGAGGCGTTCACCGACTTGTTGCACACCGGAAAGTCGGGGACGATGTTGTCCTGGACGATGTGCTCCAGGGCCGGCCAGGTGAACCAGGAGGGGTCGCGGGGGAAGAAGCGCGCCACCCGGCCATGGGCGAAGCGCACGTGGCTGAGGATCTCGCCGCGCCAGCCCTCGATGCAGCCCAGGCCCTCGCCCTCTTCCGGGGTGGTGAAGGGTACCGCCAGGTCGCCCTTGGGGAGATCGCCCAGCAGGCGGTCCATGAGGTCGAGAGAGATCCCGATCTCGTCCATCCGTACCCGCATCCGCGCGGCCACGTCCCCCGCCTGATAGCGGGGCACATCGGGAGGATAGCGGTCGTAGGGGGGATAGGGATCGTCCCGGCGCAGGTCGAAGGCCTGGTCCGAGGCCTTGCCCACGTAACCGGTGACCCCCAGTTCGGCCGCCGTCAGGGGGCTGAGTCGGCCCGTCCCCTGGAGGCGGTCGCGCAGGGAGGGGTGGTCTTCGAGGATATCGAAGAGGCCCGCGAGGGCCTTGCGCAGGTGGCGGTGGTCATATTCCAGGGCGGCCAGGGCCTCGGGTTCGCAGGCCACGCCACCGGGGACGATCTGGTCCATGAGCAGGCGGTGGCCGCAGAGGTCGGCGTTGCGGCGCGTCCAGACCTCGCGCAGGCGCTGGAACTGGTACTGGGCGAAGGCGAAACCCACGTCGTTGCAGATGGCGCCGATGTCGCCCAGGTGGTTCGCCACCCGCTCGCGTTCCGCGAACAGGGCGCGCAACCAGACCGCCCGCGCTGGCGGGGTCAGGCCCGCGGCGCGTTCCATGGCCTGGCAGGCCGCCCAGGCGTGGGCCACCGTGCTGTCCCCGGAGACCCGTCCGGCGAGGCGGGCGAGACCCGCGGGGTCGCGCCCCCGGGCCAGGTGTTCGATCCCCTTGTGGACGTAGCCCAGGCGTTCCTCCAGGCCGAGGATGGTCTCGCCCACCGCATTGAAACGGAAATGACCGGGCTCGATGATCCCCGCGTGGACCGGCCCGACCGGGATCTCGTAGACCCCCTCGCCCGGGATATGGGCGAAGGGGTAGTCGCCGTCCGGCGGCGTCTCCCCCGGGGCGGGCAGGGCGTCCACCAGGGGATGGCGGTCCTCCGGCCAGGCCTGGTGGCGGGTCCAGCGGCGTTCGTCCAGTCCCTCGAAGCGCAGGCCGAAGAGATCCCGGGCATGGCGTTCCAGGCGCCCGGCGGCCGGATACCAGGGGCTGTGCGAGGCCAGGGCCTCCCCATCCGGCCGGGTGCTGAGGATCAGGTAGTCGCCGGCGTTCTCCAGGACGCAGGTACAGCGCTCACCCAGGGCGTCCCTGTCGGCCCACAGGCCGGCCCAGCGCAGGCCGAAACGGGCCGCCTCGGCCCCGCCCTTGGCCCAGTCCTCGGGGTCGATCTCCAGGCAGCGGGCGGGCGCCAGGCAGGTGCCCGACTCGCCCCGGATGAGGAGATGCTCGCGTTCCAGGTGGGCCTTGAAGGCCGGCAACCAGGCGAAGTTGGTCATCACAGCACCCCCGTTCCGGCGATCAGGCGGGTGGCCTGGTCCAGCCACTGGGTGAGCAGGGCGGGGATGTACAGCCCGAGGACCAGGACCAGGAGCAGGTGGAGCCCCACCGGGATCATGTTGGCGGTCACCGCCCTCTGGCCCTCGGGGGCGTGGCCGTAGACCACCGGGTGGATCTGCCGGAACAGGCCGGCGAAGGCCACCGCCAGGCCCATCAGCAGGGTGGGGGCGAGCCAGGGCCAGGTATCCATGGTCGCCGAGAGGAGCAGGAATTCGCTGGTGAACAGCCCGAAGGGTGGAAACCCGGCGATGGCCGCCACCCCCAGGAGCAGGCCCCAACCGACCCCGGGTTGGGTGTGGATGAGGCCGCGGATACGGGCCAGCGATTGGGTGCCGGCGATGTGGGCGGCGTGGCCCACGGTGACGAAGATGGCCGATTTGGTGAGCGAATGCACCAGCATGTGCAGGAGGGCGCCGAAGGTGGCCAGGGGCCCGCCGATGCCGAAGGCGAAGGTCATCAGGCCCATGTGTTCGATGGAGGAATAGCTGAACAGGCGCTTGATGTCCCGCTGACGGTGCAGGAACAGCCCCGCCACCAGGAAGGAGGCCAGGCCGAAGCCCATCATCAGATGGCCCGTCAGTTGCGCCCCCCCGGCCCCGGCGAGGGAGGCGTCGGTGAGCATCTTCAGGCGCACCACGGCATAGAGGGCGACGTTGAGGAGGAGCCCCGAGAGCACCGCCGAGACCGGCGTGGGGCCTTCCGAATGGGCGTCCGGCAGCCAGTTGTGCAGGGGCACCAGGCCCACCTTGGTGCCGTAGCCCACCAGCAGGAAGACGAAGGCCACCCCCATCACCCCGGGCTGCAACTGGTGGGCGAGGGCGTGCAGGTGGGTCCAGCTCAGCCCCGCCTCGGGGTCGGGGATCACCCGCTGGGCGGCGAAATAGACCAGCAGGGTGCCGAACAGGGCCATGGCGATGCCCACCCCGCAGAGGATGAAATACTTCCAGGCCGCCTCCACCGCCCCCGGGGTGCGGTACAGGGAGACCAGCAGCACCGTGGACAGGGTCGCCCCTTCCACGGCGATCCAGAGGATGCCCAGGTTGTCGGTGGTCAGGGCCAGCAGCATGGTGAACATGAAACCCTGGTACATGGCATGGTAGAGGCGCATACGCCTGCGGGTGAGCCGCCCCTCGTGACAGAGGTGGGCCATGTAGGGGCGCGAGAATATGCCGGTGGTGAGGGCCACGAAGCTGGTGAGCACCACCAGATAGACGTTGAAGGCATCCACCACGAAACCGCCGCGGGTGAAACCGCCGTCGGCGGCCACCTGCACGGCCAACGCCAGGGCGGCGCTGAAACTGAGGGTGGAGACCCCCAGGTTGATCCAGCCGGCCCAGCGCAGGGAGCGCACCAGGGCGAGCGCCAGGCCGCCCAGCGCCGGAGTGAAGACACACAGCCAGAGCCAGGTCATGCCTCTTCCTCCGTCTCCGCCAGGCGGTCGAGGCGGTCGGTGTCCAGGCTGTCGATGCTCTCCCGGATCTGGAAGAAGAACACCCCGAACAGGATCATGGCCACCAGGACGTCGAAGGCCACCCCCAGTTCCACCACCAGGGGCATCCCCCGGGTGGCCGCCACCGCCCCCAGGAAGAGGCCGTTCTCGATGGACATGAAGCCCAGCACCTGGGCCACCGCCTGGGCGCGCACCACCAGCATCCAGAAGCCCATCAGGACCGTGGCCAGGGAGATGGCCAGGAGGTTGCGGGTATCGGTCACCGCCAGGCGCTCCAGGGGCAGCACCAGCCAGTAGGCGAACACCACCAGCAGGGTCCCGGTCAGGGCCACCAGGGCCGGATGCACCAGGGCCTCGCGTTCGGCGTCCATGTCCAGGCGGCGCACCAGGCGGTGCAGCATCCAGGGGATGAGCAGGGCCTTGAGGGCCAGGGTCAGGCCCGCCGACAGATAGAGATGGGCATCGGCGCCCACCCAACCCACCAGGGCGGCCACCACCGCCACCAGGGCGCCCTGCCAGGCGAAGGCGTGGATGGCCGCGGTGAGACGGGTCTGGGACAGGAGGATGAAGGAGACCAGCAACACCAGGGCGGCGAGCACGAAGATGGCCTGTTCCGGCAGGGAGAGCTGGGTGAGGTTCATGCCGCCACCTCCAGGATCAGGAACGACAACATCCCCAGCAGGGCGAACAGGAAGGCCAGGTTCAGGTACTGGGGCACCCGGAACAGGCGCATCTTGGCCAGGACCGTCTCCGAGACCGCCAGGGCCAGCCCGAGCAGGGCGAGCTTGGCCACGATCACGGCCAGGCCGATGCCGAAGGCGCCCGGGTCCGTCGTCTCGCCGATCCCCCAGGGGAAGAAGACGTTGGCGATGAGCACGCCGTAGAGGGTGAGCTTGAGCCATGCCGCCCATTCCATGAGGGCCAGGTGGCGGCCCGAGTACTCCAGGATCATGGCCTCGTGGACCATGGTGAGTTCCAGGTGAGTGGCCGGGTTGTCCACCGGGATGCGCCCGGTCTCGGCCACCGCCACCAGGACCAGGCCCATGAGGGCGAACAGATAGGAGGGATGCAACACCAGCCCCTGGGTCAATTGGAAGCCCACCACCGTGGACAGGTTGGTGCTGTGGGCACTCATGGTGAGGGTGAATATGGCCATCAGGGTGGCGGGTTCCGCCAGGGCCGAGATGAGCATCTCCCGGGAGGCACCCATGCCGCCGAAGGCGGTGCCCACGTCCATGCCCGCCAGGGCGAGGAAGAAGCGTCCCAGGGCGAGCAGGCCCACCACCACCATGATATCCGCCACGGGCGCCGTGGGCAGGTCGCGGACCGCCAGGGGCACCGCGGCGGTGGCGAGCAGGGTGGAGGTGAAGACCACGTAAGGGGCGGCGCGAAAGACGATGGAGGCGCTGTCGGCCACCAGGACCTGTTTCATGAACAGCTTGCGCAGGTCACGGTAGGGCTGCAACGGCCCCGGCCCGCGGCGATTCTGCAGGCGCGCCTTGACCGACTTCACCCAGCCGGCGAGCAGGGGCGCGCCCGCGACGACCAGCGCGAGCTGCATGGCAGCCGCCCACCAGGCGCTCACGCCGCCACCCACAGGAGCACCAGCAGGGTCCCCAGGGACCAGCCCAGATAGGCGCGCAGGCGGCCGGCCTGGAGGAAGGTGACGCGGCGGGCGGCGGCGTTGACCAGGCGCTCCACGGGCAGGTACAGCCAGCCCCAGAAGCGGTCGCCCACCTGGAGGTGGAAGCGCTGCCGGCCCTGTTCCCCACGCATCCCCTCGTCGATCTGGAACAGCATCCCGAAGACCCGGCGGATGGGCTGGGCGAAGGCCGTGGCGGTGTACTGCATGCCGGGGCCGGGGCGCGAGAAGCCGCAGTCCCAGGGTTCGCAACGGCTCACCTCGCGCACCTCGCCGCGACGCAGCCAGAGGGCGGCGATGGCCCAGGCCAGGGCCAGCCCCAGCACCACCAGGGGCGCGGCATAGCTGGCGGTGGCCGGGGAGATGGGGGTCAGCCAGAGCCAGCCCTGGGCGCCCGCCTCGGGCAGGCCGGTGCCCATGAGTTGCCGGGGGACCCCGGCGAGGAGGCCGGCGACCACCGTGGGCAGGATCCCGAAGGCCAGGCAGGCCAGGGCGAGCAGGCCCTGGCCCAGGCGCATGCCCAGGCCCACCTCGCGCGCCTTGCGCACGTGGCGGCCGCGCGGCAGGCCCAGGAAGGCGACCCCGTAGACCTTGACGAAGCAGGCCGCGGCCAGGGCCCCGGTGAGGGCCAGCATGGCGGCGCTCACCGGCAGCAGCACCCGCAGGACCCCGGAATCCAGGACCCAGGCCTGGAGGGCGGCCTGGAAGGTGAGCCACTCGGAGACGAAGCCGTTGAAGGGGGGCAGGGCGGCGATGGCGATGCAGCCGACGAGGAAGAACCCTCCGGTCCAGGGCATGGCCTTGAGCAGGCCGCCCATGTGTTCCATGTCCCTTTCGTGGGTGGCGTGCAGCACCGCCCCGGCGCCCAGGAACAGCAAGGCCTTGAAAAGGGCGTGGTTGAGGGTGTGGTAGAGGGCCGCCACCAGGCCGAGGGCGCCGAGTACCGGATGGCCCGTGCCGAAGAACACCAGGGCCAGGCCCAGGCCGATGAAGACGATGCCGATGTTCTCCACCGAGTGATAGGCCAGGAGACGCTTGAGGTCGTGCTGCATCAGGGCGTAGAGCACCCCCAGCAGGGCCGAGACGCTGCCCGTGATCAGCACCGCCACCCCCCAGCCCCAGTGGACCCCGCCCACCAGGTCGAAGGTCATGCGCACGAAGCCGTACACCGCCACCTTGAGCATCACCCCGGACATCAGCGCCGAGACATGGGAGGGGGCCACCGGGTGGGCCTCCGGAAGCCAGGCATGGAGGGGCACCAGGCCGGCCTTCATGCCGAAGCCGAGGAAGGCCAGGGAGAAGGCGATGGTGCGCCATGCCAGGGGTACCTCCGCGGCGCGCATGGCGGCGAAATCGAAGCCCCCGGCGAAGGCCGCGAGGACCGCGAAACCAAGCAGGATGGAGAGCCCGCCGATGTGGGCCATGAGCAGATAGAGGAAGCCGGCGCGCCTGTTGGCGGCCTGGTCGTGGCGGTAGGTCACCAGGAAATAGGAGGACAGGGACATCAACTCCCAGGCGACCATGAAGGCGAAGGCATCGTCCGCCAGGACCACCAGCAGCATCCCCGCCAGGAACAGCCCCCCGAACAGGGCCAGGGCCTCGGGCCGGCTGCGGCCGTGTTCGAACTCGCGCACGTAACCGGGACCGTACAGGGCGACGGCCAGGGTGACCAGGCCGATCAGCAGGAACAGCACCCCGCCCAGGGTGTCCAGGCGCAGGTGCCAGTGCAGCCAGGGCAGGCCCATGGGCAGGACCAGGGACCAGGGAGTGGGGTCGAGGAGATGGCCGAGGCCAGAGAGGATCGCCGCCAGGCCCGCCAGGCCGAACAGGGGAAAGCCCAGCAGGCGCAGTCCCCGCGCCCCCGCCAGGGCGCCGGCGGCGGAGAGCAGGGCCAGGATCGGGGCGAGGATTGCGGGCATTTGCCGTGGTAGTGAGCGTTAAAGGACCATTCTATGGCCTGGAGGATCGGCGTGTCCAGGGGAGAGACGGCACATGAAGGTTCCTCAGGGATGTCTTTCCCGCTCCCGGCCAATCTTGTCCTCTTTTTCACGAACGCCTCGATCGCGATGGTGCAATATTCGGGTCAAACCCGTCGCACGCCAACAGCTTCGTTTTTCGAGGGTGTTCCTCGTGCCCCTGGGCAAGGCACGGCGCGAGTCATGGTTGGGACTATGGAGGGCGTCCGCAACCCGGTCCAGGGGGGCGAGGGGCGGCCACAGTGGTCGAAAATATACCCGTCGCACGTGAATATTTCGTGTTTCGAGGGTGTTCCTCGTGCCCCTGGGCAAGGCGCGGAAGCGAGTCATCGCAGGGACTATGGCGAGCAATCGCCACACAGCCCAGGGGTGCGAGGGGCGGCCGCAGTCGGGAAATATTCATGTGCGACGGGTATACCAATACAGAGAGAATCGCGGCGGCGGGGCATCCCTTCACTGCGGCATCACCCGCTCCAGCAACCCGGCCAGGCGCGCCTCGGTGGTTTCCGGGCTCAGGCCCAGAGCCTGGTGCCAGCGGGTCATGGCCTCGTCGTCCGGGACCGGGCCGATGCCCAGCCCCCGTGCGGTGAGCAGGGCGTCGGCCAATCCGCTCAGACGCACCAGGTCGGCGCCGGCCCCCGTGTATCCGGGAGTGTGGTGGTGACGGACGGCGGCACACAGGGGTGCGGGGAGCCCCCAGGCCTCCAGCAGCCAGGCCCCGAGCTGGCCGTGCTCCAGCCCCAGGCTGAAGCGTTCCAGGGCGGGCAGGGGCAGGGCCGGGTTGGCCAGGACCATGCGGTTGAGGAAGCGGTAGGGGTCGGGCAATAGGTGGCCGAGGAGCAGGTAGCCGATGTTCTGGAGTATCCCGGCGAGCTGGGCCTGGCCGGAGGCGGGCCGGCGGGCGGGGGGCAGGGCGGCCGCCAGGGTCTGGGTGAGCTGGCCGCAGAGTAGACCGTGCCGCCAGACCTCCTCGCGTCCCAGGGGGCCTCCCGGGGGGACACGCAGGGGTTCGGTCATGGCCAGGCCGAGGGCCAGGCTGAGGGCGGTCTCGAATCCCAGCACCCGGCCTACGGCGTCGCGTACCGATGTCACCGGATCCCTCGAGACATAGTAGGCCGAGTTGGCCCGGCGCAGGACCTGGGCAGTGATCAGGGGATCGAGTTCCAGGATCCCGGCCAGGCGCACGGCATCGGCGTCGGGGTCGTCGAGCAGGCGCAGCAGGCGCAGGGCGATCTCGGGCAGGGGCGGCAGTTGCTCCGTGGAACGGATCAGGGTGCGGATGTCACTGGGAGGTGGCAGTTCCCCGGGGTACAGGGTGAGGGCGCCCAGGTTCCAGCGCAGCAGTCCCTGGGGTGCCGCATCAGGTGGTGGTTGGGTCGGCATAGGCGGTCCGGTTGAGTCCGTAGCGTTTGAGTTTGCGGTAGAGGGTACGTTCGCTCACCCCGAGGGCAGCGGCCACGCGCCGGCGGTTGCCGCCCAGGGACTGCATCAGTTCCAGGATCTGCCCGGCCTCGGCCGCTTCCAGGGGTGACAGGCCGGGCAGGGTGCGCAGTTGCTCCAATACCGGGCCGGCACCGCCCCCTGTGGCCTCGGGCAGGCGGATCAGGTCGGCGCGGACGATCCCGTCGGTGCTGAGGCTGGCTGCGAGGTGAAGCAGGTTGCGCAGCTCCCGGACGTTGCCTGGGTAGGAGTAATTCAGCAACTTACGTGCCGCCTCGGCGTCGATGCGCAAGGGCCTCCCCAGGCCATGGGCGATCGCCGCGAGGAGATGGTCGGCGATGACAGGGATGTCCTCGCGCCGCTCGCGCAGGGGCGGGATCTCCACCGGGGCCACGGCGAGGCGGTAGTAGAGGTCCTGACGAAAACCGCCCTCGGCGATCAGGGCGCGCAGATCGCGGTGGGTGGCGCTCACCACCCGCACCTGCGCCTGGTGTTGGCGGGTACCACCCACGGGCCGGAAACGTCCGGTCTCCAGGGCGCGCAACAGCTTGGGCTGCTGGGACAGAGGCAGTTCGCCGATCTCATCGAGGAACAGGGTGCCGCCATCGGCCATTTCGAACAGGCCGGTCTTGTCGTTCAGGGCACCGGTGAATGCCCCCTTTTGGTGGCCGAAGAGTTCACTCTCGAACAGGTCTTCGGCGATGGCGGTGCAGTCCACCACCACGAAAGGGCCCCGCTTGCGCGGCGAATGCCGGTGCACGAACTCGGCCGCCACCTCCTTGCCGACCCCGGTCTCGCCACGCAGCAGGATGGGTACGTCACTCGCGGCCAGGCGCAAGAGTTCCTCGCGTATCTTTTGGAAGCCCGGGGAGCGGCCCAGCATGAGGTCGTCCGTCACTGTCCGCCCGATGGGACGCACTGCCTCGGCGAGGAAGAGGCGGCCGTCGGTGTCGAGCAGGGGGAATCCCTGGACCTGGGCCACGGCCGCGAGGCCGCCCGCCAGGGGTACCGTGGTGGTGTAGGGTTCCAGGTCCTGGAAGAAGCGCCGGTGGCGGCAGTGGGGTTGGGGTTCGGCGTCCAGGGCGCAGCACGCCTGCCCCACGAGTTTCGCGGCGGGATGGCCCAGCGCGGTCTCCAGTGCCTTGTTGGCCGCGGCGAGATGCAACCCCACATCCACGATCAGCAGGGGATGGGGTTGGCTCTCCAACAGGGTCTGCAAGGTGAATACCCGGCTCATGGGCGGTCCTTACTGGGCAAGGCCCAGGGTCTGTGCTCCGGTCCCTGTCTCGGCCCGGGGTCGCCGGGTCGCCCCCGGTCCCCGCGGCGTTGACGGAAACGGATGAAGGGCGTTCCCGACGGTCGCGGCTTTTCTCTGGCTGGGCGGCGGGGCTTGGGATTCATGACATTCTCTGTCGCGGATGGCAGTGGATGACAGGCTGGAGGCTGCCACCGGCCGACGGCTCGGTGTCCTTTGCCCAGTGTATACCGTGGATGCGGCACATGGCATGAAAACTGCGAAGCAGGTCACACAACCCGTGATTGGAGGCCTGTTTCATGCGATTTCCATTCGTTGCCGAGAGCGCGGCGCCGTGCACACACCCACCCCATCCGGGTCTGGGGGTGAGGGGGGATTCCAAGCACCCGCGCCCTGTGGACATCCGGGCCGGGGCAGGCGCCGTGACGGTGGTGCTTGCCTTCCTGGCCTGGTTCGGCCTGGCCTTGCCCGCGGCGGCCATGACGATCGACGGCGACCTCTCGGACTGGCTCGCCGCCGCACCCGCGGGTACGGTCGCCGACTGGACACCCCGGCCGGGGATCGCCTGGAGCGAGGAAGATCAGATTCACTCCTATCTCGGCCCGGGGTACGGCGGTCAGCACTATGACATGGAGGCCTTCTACGCCACCTATGTGGGAAGCGACCTCTATCTGGCCATCGTCACCGGCAAGGCCCCTGCGAGTGGCAGCTGGGAGCCGGGGGACATCGGCCTCGACCTGGACGGCGACGGCCTCTACGACTACGCCATCGTCACCTTCGCCGGCGGCCTGGGGCTGGGCGTGGCGGGTGACGTCTATCGCGCGGACGACTGGGCCTTGGGACTCTGGACCCAACCCGGCGAGCACATCGCCGACTGGCACCACCCCCCCCAGTCCCTGGCCGGGGCCGGGACGGCCTACCAGGCGGCCCATCCCACGGTGGTCACCGCCGGCAGTCCCGTCGGCCACACCAGTCTGACCTATACCGAGGCCACCTACGGCGGCGCCGTCCCCACCCAGTTGGGCGCCTATTCCAGCGGTTACGGCCGACATTATGTGATCGAGACGCGGGTCCCGCTGGACCTCCTGGGCCTGGCCGTGCGGCCCGAGGCCATCGATCTACACTGGACCATGGCCTGTGCCAACGATTGGGGGCATCTGCGGATCCGCGGCGGGGCGGTGACTCACACCGAGAGCGTCCCCCTGCCCGGCACCTGGCTGTTGGTCGGCCTCGGCCTGCTGGGGCTGAGGCGGCGTCAGCCCGTGGTCTCGCAGGTCAGATAGCCGTCGCCGCGGGGGCCTGCCTCCAAGGCCCGCCGGATCTGCCGGCAGAAGGTGTCCAGCACCTGGATGCGGGCGAAGGGCTTGTCGTTGCCCGCCACCAGGGTCCAGGGCGCCATCTCGGTGCTGGTGCGGGCCACCATCTCGTTGGCCGCCAGTTTGTAGTCGTCCCAGCGTTCGCGGTTGCGCCAGTCTTCGTCGGTGATCTTGTGGCGTTTGTAGGGGGTGTCCTCGCGTTCCTTGAAGCGGCGGAGTTGCTCGTCCTCGCTGACGTGCATCCAAAACTTCATGAGCACGGTGCCGCTTTCCACCAGTTGATCCTCGAATTCGTTGATCTCGGCATAGGCCCGTTGCCACTCGTGGGGCGAGGCGAAACCCTCGACCCGCTCCACCAGGACCCGTCCGTACCAGGAGCGGTCGTAGATGGTCATGTAACCGGCCCTGGGGATCTGCCGCCAGAAACGCCACAGGTAGTGGTGGGCCTTCTCCTCGTCGCTGGGGGCGGCGATGGGAATGGCCCGGTAGAGGCGGGCGTCGACGGCGTTGGTGATGCGCCGGATCGCGCCGCCCTTGCCGCCGGCGTCCACCCCCTCGAACACCAGCACGGTGGAGCGTTTGGCCTTGTAGGCCTGCCAGGCGAGTTCGTTGGCCTCGGCCTGGAGCCTCTTCAGGCGTACCTTGTAGAGATTCCGCTCCAAGCGTTGGGACAGGTCGATGCGGTCGAGGATGGTGATCTGGGCCTCGGGCTCGGCGGCCACCGGTTCGGGGGCCGGTACGGCCGCCGCGGGGGACTCCCGGGTGGCGGCGATCTCGGCCAGACGCGCCTCGAGTACGGCGAGCAGGGTGCGACCGGTGGTGAGATCGCGGTAGCGGCGGTCGGTCGCCTCGATCAGGTGCCAGGGGGCGATGCCGCGGTCGGTGATGCGGATGACCCGTTCGGCCACCTGTTCGAACTTGCGGTATTGTTCGGCGAACTTGCTCTTGTCGGGCAGCATCTTCCAGCGGCTGCGGTCGTCCCGGGCGAGTTCCTTGAGGCGCCGCTTCTGTTCCTTCTGGGGCAGGTGGTACCAGAACTTGACGATGAGCGCCCCGTCCTGGCTCAACATGCGTTCGAAGTCCACGATGCGATTGAGTTCGGCGTCCAGTTCCGCATCGTTGCAGAGTTCGCGGAAGCGCCGTTCGATGGGGGCCTGGTACCAGCCACCGAACAGGTTGCAGATCTCGCCGCGCGGCGGCAGGCTGCGCCAGAAGCGCCAGTAACGGGGGCGCTGGCGTTCTTCGTCGGTGGCGTCCCAGAAGGCGAAGGTCTGTACCCCGCGGGCATCCAGCCATTCGTTGAGGCGGTTCACCAGTTCCCCCTTGCCGGCGGCCTCGACCCCGGACACGACGACGATCACCGGCACCCGCGCCTCGCGGATGGCGCGTTGGGCGGCGAGCAGGCGGGTGCGCAGCTCCGGCACCTCGGCCTTGAAGGCGTCCTTGGGGATCCTGCGTCCCAGTTTGGTGGCTTCGAACATGAGCGTCCTCCAGGGGGCGTCGATTGTCGGTTATTGTGAGGATGTGCTGTCCACCGGCCGTATCGCCCTTGCCCGCCGGGAGGGCGCCGCGGAGGCCCTGAACGTCAGCGGCTCACCCGCCAGCGCTGATAGTCGGGCTGGGTGAGATAGGCGCGGCTGGTGACATATTCGAGCACGTTGCGCAGACGATAGAAGCGTACCACCGAATCCACCCGGATGATCTCCCGCCCGTGTTCGTCGAAGAACAACAGCGCGGGGGCGTAGAACAGCCCCAGGTCGTGGGCCCAGGCGCGTGCGCTGGTCCGCTTGCCGTCCGGGGTGACGACCGGCGTGTCCGCCCGGATATCGAGCTGGACGTCGTCGAAGCGTTCGAACTGGCGGTGGATCTCCGGGTCCCTGAGCACTTCGCCGTGGAGGATGTCGCAGGCGTGGCACTCCCCCTGCTCGAAGAACACCACCAGCGGGCGTTCCCCGGGCAGGCGGCTGCGATCCAGGTCGAAGGGGGGCGGGGTGTAGAAGTCCTCTTCGTTGAGATCGCCCGGCTCGAACTTGGGGGCGTTGTCGCCGCGGGCCAGGTAGTCGGCGAAGGGTTCTTTGCGATAGTAGCCGTCCACCACGTATTCCAGGGCGGCGCGGAACTGATAGGGGGGATAGTAGCCACGCAGGCGCAGGGCCTCTCTGCCCTGGGCGTCGTAGAAGATCAGCGAGGGGGTGAAGTTGGTCTTCTCGCGCAGGGCGTACTGGCGCTGGCTGAGGGTCTCTCCATGGACGTCGGTGACCTCCTCGGGGCTCCAGATATCGACGGCGATCACATCGAAGTGCCGGCGGGTGTAGGCGACGATGTCGGGCAGGCGCCAGTTGACCTCCAGCAACATGCGGCAGTAGGCGCAGCGCTTCTGGCCGAAATAGACGATGATGCCGTCTTTGCCCGCCGCCACGGCCTCGGCGAGGTCGTCCTGGAGTTCCATGAAACTCCGCTTGAACCAGTCGGGGTGGTGCAGGGGCTCCTTGAGCGGGAAGTCGTCGAAGCGATGGGGGTCGTCGGTGGCCCGCGCGGACACCACCAGGCCGATGAGGATCAGGACCGCGCCCAGGACCGCCCAGGGGGTGCGGGCGCTCATCAGGCGACGCCCCCCGCGGTCTCACGGTCGAGGTGACGCCGGGCCAACAACAGGGCGAGCAGGGAACGGCCCTCGGTCAGGTCGGGGTGGGTCAGGAGTTCATCCAGGCGGGCCAGGGGCCAGGGCTCCACCAGGATGGGCTCGGGCTCGTCACCGGGCAGGCGCGCGGGGTAGAGGTCGCGGGCCAGTACGATGTGGGTGACGTGCTGGATGTAACCGGGTGCCAGGCTCACGCTGCGCAACAGGCGCAGGTCACGCGCTCCCCGGCCCACCTCCTCCTGCAACTCGCGTCCGGCGGCCGCCTCCAGCGCCTCGCCCGGCTCCACCCGGCCCTTGGGCAGGGCCAGTTCATAGCGCTCGCTGCCGGCCGAATACTCGCGGATCATCAGGACCCGCTCCTGCGCGTCCAGGGCCACCACCAGGACCGCACCGTCGGGCCCCCCGAGCAGGCGCTCGTAGCGGCGTCGCTCACCGTTGGCGAACTCGAGGTCCAGGCCCTCCACCCGGAAGACCCGGGTGCGGGCGACCAGTTCACGCTTCAGGATGCGGGGCTTTTCGGGCATGGACGGGGTTCTCGCCTGGGGGCTCGACTGCCCGTATCATCGGCCTTCATTCCCTTCGGGCGCAAGTGCGATGATCCCATGGAACCTCATAGACACCGTCCTCCTGGACATGGACGGTACCCTCCTCGACCTCCACTTCGACAACCATTTCTGGCTGGAACACGTCCCCCGGCGCTACGCCGAGGCCCATGGCCTGCCCCTGGAGCAGGCACGGCGGGAACTGGCGGACCGCTACCGGGCCTGCGAAGGCACCCTGGCGTGGTACTGCGTGGACCACTGGAGCCGGGAACTCGATCTGGATATCGCCCTGCTCAAGACCGAGGTGGATCACCTGATCGCCGTCCATCCCCACGTGCGGGGGTTTCTGCGGGCCCTCGGGCGCTCGGGCAGGCGCCGGGTGCTGGTGACCAACGCCCACCAGAAGTCCCTCGCCTTGAAGCTGGAGCGCACCCGCCTGGCGGGGCTGCTGGACGCCGTGATCTGTGCCCACGACTTGGGCCGGCCCAAGGAAGATCCGGGATTCTGGCCATCCTTGCAGGAGATCGCGCCCTTCGATCCGGACCGCACCCTGTTCGTGGACGACAGCCCGGCCGTGCTGCGCGCGGCGCGGGCCTACGGGATCCGCTGGCTGCTGGCCGTACGGCGGCCGGATTCCCAGGCGCCACCGAAGGAGGCGAGGGAGTTTCCCGCGATCGAGGACTTTGCGTCCATCACCCCGTCGGGTTGAGGGCCCGTCAGGTCCCCTGGATGCGGTCGAGAGAGCGCGCCCGGAACAGCAGTCGACCGGGTTCACCGTTCTCGAAGGCGGCGCGGGTATGGAGCACGTTGTTGCAGAGCAGCCCCTGACCGCTCTCCAGACGGGCGCGGAACGCCCAGGGCACGGGGCGGTGCAGGAGTTCCTTGAGGGCCGCCACCGCCGCGGCCATGCCGGGGGCGTCGGACCAGATCACGTTGCGTTTGCGGTCGGTGTATCGCATGTGCAGGTGGCCGTCGGCGGCGGTCCAGAACACCGGGCCGGAGCGCGCCGGCCGGGTCTCCACTCCGTTCACCACGTTGGGGGGGATGGTCATGGCGTCCGCGCGCATCAGGGCGCGGATGGTCTCCGGATCCCGGTCGCGCAGGGCGATGTAGAGCATCTCGTGGTCCAGGATCCGGTTCTCGCCCCCCTGGCGGGCGGGCCGCGCGCAGTGGAGTACCATGCCGTGGATCTGACGCTCCATGGCGTTGTAGTAGCCGTCGGTATGCCAGGCGATGGGGCGGTCGGTGTAGGGGATGTAATGGCGGTGGTAGGGGTCATCCTGGACCGTCAGGCGGGTGATGTCGTCGGCGTCCGCGCCCTCGTTGTGGTCCAGGCGCTTCAGGCCCATTTGCCGGGCGAGGGCGCGGACGGCGCCGCGGTCCGCGGCGTAGCGCTGCGCGAGTACATAGACGACGAAATTGCAGCGCCGGCACTGGGTCAGCAGGGCCTCGCGCTCGGAGGCGCGCAGGTCGTAGGGGTCGCGGATCTCGACGGTGAGTTCGTCCAGGCTGCGGGGGTGGGCGGCGAGCCTGGCTTCGCGCCAGCGCGCGTAGGCCTCGGGTCGGTGGAGGTCGAAGGGGTGGTCCTGCATGGCGGGATCCTGAGGGACGGAGGCCGAGTATACCTGTCGTGCCTGATTTTGTCCGTCGTTCGGTCCGTGAACGGCACCTTCCTACGTTACTCCTCGTCTTTCTGGGGCTTTCCTCATGCCCCCGGAAAAGGCCCAGGCGGTGGCAGGCGGGGCGCAAGCGGGTCAGAGCGGGGACCATCGCGAGCAGTGCCTGCACGTCCCGGGGGCGCGAGGGGTGGCCGTAGTGGCCGACCCGTCTGTCACAGACGGGAACTCCATGTGTGCCGGGGCGTGGTCGGCGCAACACGAATGTGCGTCTTTCCACTTGCCCCCATGGCCAGGCGTCCCTAGAATCCCCCACCTTGCTCCGGATCCTTCCTCTGTGCCTGAGCCGACTCCGACGGAGAGAGGGATGTAGTGCGCCCACGGCGCGATTTTTGCCTATGTCTACAAGGCATTCAACAGACTATAAATAATGAGGTATTCCATGGCCTGGAACGAGCCGGGAGGCAACGGCGACAAGGACCCCTGGAGCGGTGGACGCCCCGACCAGGGGCCGCCGGATCTGGATGAGGTGGTGCGGAAGCTCCAAGAGCGTTTCGGCGGTCTCTTCGGTCGCGGCGGTGGTGGTGGCAGATCGAGCCTGCCGCGCCCCATGGGCAAGGGCCTGTGGTGGATCGTCGGGGTGGTGGCGGCGATCTGGCTCGCCTCGGGCATCTACATCGTGGAGCCGGCCGAGCGGGGGGTGGTTCTGCGTTTCGGCGCCTATCAGGACGTGACCGCGCCCGGACCCCACTGGCATATCCCCTTCCCCATCGAACGGGTGATCAAGGTCAACGTGGATCAGGTCTCCACCTTCAGCCACAAGGCCGAGATGCTCACCAAGGACGAGAACATCGTGGATGTGGAACTCACTGTCCAGTCCCGCATCCAGGATCCCGTGAACTACCTGTTCCAGGATTGGAATCCCGAAAAGACCCTGCGTGACGCCACCGAGACGGCGGTGCGCGAGGCGGTGGGGAAGAATGACCTGGACTTCATCCTCACTCAGGGTCGCGGGCGGGTGGCCGCGGAGATCAAGGAACGTGCCCAGGCCCTGGTGGACACCTACAAGACCGGACTGGTCATCACCAGCGTGAACATGCAACCGGCCAAGCCACCGGAGCAGGTCAAGACCGCCTTCGATGATGCCATCAAGGCGCGCGAGGACAAGGAACGCCTGGAGAACAAGGCCGAGGCCTACGCCAATCAGATCATCCCCCAGGCACGGGGCGAGGCGGCACGTATCCTGGCCGACGCCAAGGCCTACCGGGACAAGACCATCGCCGAGGCGGAGGGCATCGCGTCACGCTTCATCAAGGTGCTCGACGAGTACAAAAAGGCCCCGGAGGTCACCCGCCGGCGGCTCTATCTGGATACCATGGAGCGCGTTCTGACACGTACCGGCAAGGTCCTGGTGGACATCCCTGGAGGCAACAACCTGATGTATCTGCCCTTGGACAAACTACTGAAAGTCTCCGGGGATATGGGGACGCCCGGCCCTTCTGCCTCGCTCGGCAGGGACGAGCCGGTCTCTCATGGACCCCAGGTCCCCCTACGTGAGGTCGATCGCGGCCGGAGGGTACGTCGATGAGTCGTGGCAAGATCCTGATCGGCGCGGCCCTGGCCGCCCTCCTGGTGGGCGGTTACGCCTTCACCTTCGTGGTCTATCAGTGGGAGGTGGCCCTCAAGCTGCGTCTCGGCGAGATCGTCACTGCGGACTATGCGCCGGGCCTACACTTCCGGGTGCCGGGACTGCACCAGATCAAGAAGTTCGATGGCCGTATCCAGACCTTGGATGCCCGTCCCGAGCGTTTTCTCACCAGCGAGAAGAAGGACGTGATCGTGGACTGGTTCGCCAAGTGGCGCCTCTCGGATGGGGCCCAGTACTACCGTTCCACGGGGGGTTCCCTGGTCAAGACCGGGCGCCTCCTGGCGGAGCGCATCAACGCCCGTTTGCGTGACGAGTTCGGCCGCCGCACCATCCGCGACGTGGTCTCCGGGGAGCGTTCCGAGATCATGCAGCGCCTTACAAAGGAGGCGGACACCCAGGCCAACGAACTGGGGGTGGAGGTCATCGATGTGCGCATCAAGCGCATCGACCTGCCCCCCGAGGTGAGCGGCTCGGTGTTCGAGCGCATGCGTGCCGAGCGCGAGCGGGTGGCCAAGGACCTGCGCGCCAAGGGCGCGGAGGCGGCCGAACGGATCCGCGCCGAGGCCGACCGCAAGCGTATCGTGATTCTCGCCGATGCCCGCCGGACCTCCGAGGAACTGCGCGGCGACGGCGACGCCAAGGCCACCGACGTCTATGCCAATGCCTATACCCGCGATCCCGGTTTCTTCGCCTTCTATCGCAGTCTGAACGCCTATCGGGCGGTGTTCGGCAAGGGTGACAACCTGATGTTGCTGAGTCCGGACTCGGAGTTCTTCCGTTACTTCAAGAGCCAGACGGGTAAGTTCCCCACAGAGTGAGCCGCTATGATATGGCACGACCTCTGGGTCGCCCTGGCCCTGGTCATGGTCATCGAGGGCATCTGGCCCTTTCTCAACCCTCTGAGCATGCGCCGGGCGATGCTTGCCATCGCCAAGCAGGAGAACCGGGTACTGCGCATCATGGGCCTGGTGAGCATGCTCGCGGGGGTGGCGTTGCTCTATCTGGTGAATTGAGGCCGGCTGATCGGCCGCGGCCTGCCGGGAGCCTGGGCTTCCCACCGGCCAGGGAACGGCTGAAGGCGGCTGCTCCAATCTTTCACGGTAAACCGATGCAAAGCGAACGCTGGTTGCTCCCGGAAGGGATGGAAGAGGTACTGCCGCCGCGCGCCTGGCTCATGGAGCGGCTTCGGCGCGATATCCTAGACCTGTTTCATGCCTGGGGTTACGACCTGGTCATCCCCCCCTTCGTGGAATATCCGGAGTCCTTGCTCACCGGTACCGGGCGTGATCTGGATCTGGATACCTTCCGCTTTACCGATCCGGCCAGCGGCCGCCAACTGGGGGTGCGCGCCGACATCACACCCCAGGTGGCCCGTATCGATGCCCATGAACTCGGGCTCGAGGGGGCGGCGCGCCTGTGTTACCTGGGTACCGTGCTCCATGCCCGTTCCCGTGGTTATGCCGGCACCCGGGCGCCCTTGCAGATCGGTGCCGAGATCTTCGGTCACCAGGGCGTGGAGAGCGACGCGGAGATACTGCAACTCATGCTGGAGGCCCTGGCCCTGGCCGGGGTCGGTGACTGTTACCTGGACCTGGGCCATGTGGGCATCTTCCGCCGCCTGGCCCGCGAGGCGGGGCTCGATGGAGGTCAGGAGCAGACCTTGTTCGAGGCCCTGCAACGCAAGGCCATTCCCGAGTTGGAGGATCTGGTGAGTTCCTTCGGTGTGGCCGGGCCCCAGGGCGAGCGCCTGTGGCGCCTGGCGGAACTCAACGGCAGCGATGCCCTGGAGCGTGGCCGCCGGGTCCTGGCCGGCGCCGGCGGGGAGGTGATGGAGGCCATCGACCACCTCGAACGCCTGGCCGAACACCTGGGCCGGGTCCTGCCCGGGGTGCCGGTGCATTACGACCTGGCGGAGTTGCGTGGCTACGGTTACAAGACCGGAGTGGTGTTCGCCGCCTTCGTCCCCGGTTCCGGCCAGGAGATCGCCCGGGGCGGCCGCTACGACGCGGTGGGCGAGGTCTTCGGTCGTGCCCGGCCCGCGGTGGGCTTCAGCAGCGACCTCAAGACCCTGGTGGCCGCGGGCGCGGGCCTGGAGGCGCGCTACCCCCAGGCGCCCGCGGTGTGGGCCCCGGCGCTGGACGATGCGGCCCTGCGCGAGCGGGTGGCCGCCCTGAGGGCCGCGGGCCGGCGGGTGATCCAGGGCCTGCCGGGCCAGACTGCCCCGGAAGGGGCGGTCGAGGTGTTGGCGTCGGTGGATGGCGACTGGCGGATTCAGTGATCGAGGGGCCGCGCCCCGGGGGGAAGCGGCCGCCCTCGCCGACGGGGCGAATAGATTCATACCGGACCAGGGGTCCGGGCAGTACGGGAGGTAAGTTTCCATGGGCAAGAACGTCGTCGTCATCGGGACCCAGTGGGGGGATGAAGGCAAGGGCAAGGTGGTGGATCTGCTCACCGACAGGGCCCAGGCGGTGGTGCGCTTCCAGGGCGGCCACAACGCCGGCCACACCCTGGTGATCGACGGCCACAAGACCGTGCTCCACCTGGTGCCCTCGGGCATCCTCCGCGAGGGTGTGCGTTGCCTGATCGGCAACGGCGTGGTGCTCTCGCCCGCCGCCCTCCTGGAAGAGATCGAGATGTTGGAACGGGCCGGGGTGCCGGCGCGCGAGCGCATCGCCCTGAGCGAATCCTGCCCCCTGATCCTGCCCTACCACATCGCCCTGGACCATGCCCGGGAGCGCGCCCGCGGCAAGCAGGCCATCGGCACCACCGGCCGTGGCATCGGCCCCGCCTACGAGGACAAGGTCTCCCGCCGCGGTATCCGCCTGGGCGAATTGGTGGACGAGGGCCGCCTGAAGGACCGCCTGGGCGAGGTGATGGCCTACCACAACTTCGCCCTGGAGCACTATTTCGAGGCCGGGCGGGTGGATGAGCAGGCGGTCCTGGACGAACTCCTGGGCCAGCGCGAGGCCCTGCTCGCCCTGGTGGAGGACATCCCCGGGGTCTTGCACCGGATGCGCGCCGCCGGCCGCAGCTGTCTGTTCGAAGGCGCCCAGGGGGCCTTGCTGGATATCGACCACGGCACCTATCCCTATGTCACCTCGTCCACCACCACCGCCGGCGGCGCCGCCAGCGGCAGCGGGGTGGGGCCGCGCGATCTGGACTACATCCTGGGGATCGTCAAGGCCTATACCACCCGGGTGGGGGCGGGGCCCTTTCCCACCGAGCTGTTCGACAACGACGGCACCCACCTGGGGGACAAGGGCCACGAGTTCGGCGCCACCACCGGACGCCCGCGCCGTTGTGGCTGGCTGGACCTGGTGGCCCTGCGCCGCTCCCTGGACATCAACAGCGTCAGCGGCCTGTGCATCACCAAGCTGGACGTGCTCGACGGCCTGGACAGGGTGCGTATCTGTGTCGCCTACCGGCTCGACGGCCGGCGCCTGGAGACCCCGCCGGTGGGCGCGGACCGCCTCGCCCAATGCGAACCCGTGTTCGAGGAGATGCCGGGCTGGAGCGAGTCCAGCCGGGGCCTGACCGACTACGACGCCTTGCCGGAGAATGCCCGCCGCTATCTGGAGCGGGTGGAAGAACTGGCCGGCCGGCCCATCCACATCGTCTCCACCGGTCCCGACCGCGACGAGACCATCATCCGCCGGCATCCCTTCGCCGACTGAGGTAGAGCAGCATGCGTGTCCTGGTCACCGGCGGCGCCGGCTACATCGGCAGCCATACCTGCGTCGAACTCCTCCAGGCCGGTCACGACCTGGTAGTGGTGGACAATCTCAGCAACAGCAAACCGGAGGCCCTGGCGCGGGTCCAGGACCTCGCCGGGCGCGAGTTGACGTTCGTGCAGGCCGATCTGCGCGATCTGCCGGCCTTGCGCGCCGTCTTCCGCGCCCATCCCTGCGCGGCGGTGATCCACTTCGCCGGCCTCAAGGCGGTGGGCGAATCCAGCGAGATCCCGCTGGACTACTACGAAAACAACGTCGGCGGCACCCTCAACCTGTGTCGGGCCATGGGGGAGGCCGGTGTCCGCCGATTGGTGTTCAGTTCCTCCGCCACGGTCTACGGCGACCCCGCCAGGGTACCCATCCGCGAGGACTTCCCCACCACCGCCACCAACCCCTACGGCCGCACCAAGCTCATGATCGAGGAGATCCTGAGCGACCTGCACGCCGCCGAGCCGGATTGGGACATCGCCCTGCTGCGCTATTTCAATCCCGTGGGGGCCCATCCCAGCGGGCGCATCGGCGAGGACCCCAACGGCATCCCCAACAACCTGATGCCCTATATCGCCCAGGTGGCGGTGGGGCGGCTGGAACGGCTCCAGGTCTTCGGCGACGACTATCCCACCCCCGACGGCACCGGGGTGCGCGACTACATCCACGTGGTGGATCTGGCGCGCGGCCACCTGGCCGCCCTGGAGCGCCTCCAGGGCCATCCCGGCCGGGTGGTGTACAACCTGGGCACGGGGCAGGGCTACTCGGTGCTGGAGATGGTGCGCGCCTTCGCCGAGGTGAACGGTGTCGAGGTGCCCTATCGGATCGTCGGGCGGCGCCCCGGAGACGTGGCCCAATGCTATGCCGATCCCGGTCTGGCCCGGCGTGAACTGGGCTGGCGCGCCACCCACGGCATCGAAGACATGGTGCGCGACACCTGGCGCTGGCAGTCAGCCAATCCAGAGGGGTACTGACAGCCGTCATCCGTGGGACCCGACCCCGGTCCACCCCGGGCAAGCTGAAGGAGACGAACGTGGAGAAAGAAGACCTGTTGGTGGACGCGGAGACCGCCGAGACCCTGCGGAAGGCCTCTCTGGGCTACCCCTCCCTGACCCTCGACCGGCGCCAGCTCTGCGATCTGGAACTCCTGCTCAACGGGGGCTTCGCCCCCCTCGATGGCTTCATGGGGCCCGAGGCCTATGCCTCGGTGTTGAGCCAGGCCCGTCTCCCCGACGGCCGTCTCTGGCCCATCCCCATCACCCTGGACGTGGAGCGGACCTTCGCCGAGGGGCTCTCACCCGGCGACCGGGTGGCCCTGCGCGACGCCGAGGGCTTCATGCCCGCGGTGCTGGAACTGACGGCGGTGTGGGAACCGGACCCGAAGGCCGAGGCCGAGGCCGTCTACGGGACCGATTCTCCTGACCATCCGGGGGTGATGCGCCTGCTCGACGGGACCCGCCCGGTGCGTCTGGGGGGCCGGGTGCTGGGGGTCCAGTTGCCCGCACACCACGACTTCGAGAGCCTCTGGGACACCCCCGCGGAGTTGCGCCACCTGTTCCGCAAGCGCGGCTGGCGGCGGGTGCTGGCCTGCCACAGCAGCCGCCCCATGCACCGCCTGGAGCGCGAACTCATCCTCGAACAGGCGCGTGAGGCCGGGACCCATATCCTCCTCCATCCGGCCGTGGGCCCCACCAAGCCCGGCGATCTCCACTACTATGCCCGGGTGCGCTGCTACAAGGCCATTCGCAGGCACTTCCCCCATGACCTCGCCATGCTCTCCCTGTTGCCCCTGGCCATGCGCATGGCCGGGCCGCGCGAGGCCCTGTGGCACGCCCTGGTCAACCGCAACTTCGGTTGCAGCCACTTCCTGGTGGGACCGGATCACGCCTCGCCGCCGCGCATGGCCGACGGCGGCCGCTGCTATGCGCCCTATGCCGCTCAGGAATACGTCGCCGGTTTCGCGGAGGAACTCGGAATGGAGATCCTCACCCCGAAGGAGCGCCGCTACGTCCCCGCCCGGCGACGTTTCCTGCCGGTGGACCGGATCGAGGCCGAGGGCCTGGAGTCCGAGACCTTGAGCCACCAGGAACTCAAGGAACGCCTCACCCGTGACCGGGAGATCCCCGACTGGTTCAGCTTTCCCGAGGTCCTGGACGAACTGTGTCTGGCCTATCCGCCGCGCCGCCGCCAGGGATTCACCCTGTTCTTCACCGGCCTGTCGGGGTCGGGCAAGTCCACCCTCGCCAACATCCTCTTCGCCAAGCTGGTGGAGCACGGCAGCCGGCCGGTCTCGCTGCTCGACGGAGATATCGTGCGCCAGAACCTCTCCAGCGAGTTGGGGTTCTCCAAACGCGACCGCGACATCAACATCCGCCGCATCGGCTTCGTGGCCAGCGAGATCACCAGGAACGGGGGGGTGGCCATCTGTGCCCCCATCGCCCCCTACGAGGAGACCCGGCGGGCGGTACGGGAACTGATCGAACAGGGCGGGGCCTTCATCGAGATCCATGTCTCCACGCCCCTCGATGTGTGCGAGGCGCGTGATCGCAAGGGCCTGTACGCCAAGGCGCGCAAGGGCATCATCAAGGAATTCACCGGTATCAGCGATCCCTACGAGGTCCCCAAGAGGCCCGAGCTGCGCATCGACACCAGCACCCTGGAACCCGCCGAGGCCGCCCAGGATATCCTGCTCTATCTGTTCCGGGAGGGGTTCCTGGACGAGGAGTGAGGCCGTCCGGGGCCTCACCCCCCGGGCAGGGAGATGCCCTTGAGCTTCTTGTAGAGGGCGACGGCGTAGGAGTCCGTCATGCCGGCCACGAAATCGGTGAGTCGCAGCAGGCGGGTGTAGGGGTTCGCGGCGGGCCTCCTTCCGGAACCGGTGAACTGCTCCGGGATCAACAGGTAGGTCATGCGGCTGCGCGGCGGGGCGGCGTCACCGTGTTCGGCGACATCGTCCACCACCCGGGCGAAGCGTTCCAGCAGTTCGCCGATGACCTCGAAGCCCGCGGTCTCGATCTCCACCACCTCGGGGGCGGTGTAGATGCGCTCCTCGGCCCGCTCCAACAGCCGCCGCAGCTCCGCCGCCTTGGGGATGTGGGCGAGGAGGGGGGCGTCGAAGCGCCCGGCGAGGAGATCGTCCTCCACCTCCAGAAAACAGTCACGGGTCTGGAGGATGGCCTGGTTGATGACCTTGGCGCGCAGGAATTCCACCCGTTCCTTCTCCCCGGCGATGCCGGCCATGCGCCGGCGTTGGCGGTCGGGGTCTTGGAGGGTGTCCAGGTAGAGTTCCAGGGCATCGCTGAAGCCGATGTGGCCCAGGCGGTAGCCGTCCTCGATGTCGATCACCCGATAGCAGATATCGTCCGCCGCCTCCACCAGAAAGGCCAGGGGGTGGCGTCGCCAGATGGCGAAGCGTTCGTTGCGCCGTTGCAGGCCGGTGGCCGCAGCCACCGTCTCGAAGGCCTCCCGGTCCTCGGCGAAGAAGCCGTGTTTGCGGGTGCTCACCCCCTCCCAGCCGTTGCCGCCCAGCCAGGATTCGCGTGGGTACTTGGTGAAGGCCGCGAGGGTGGCGCAGGTGAGCTGGAGGCCGCCGGGATTGTCCCGGTTCTGCAGGCGGGTGAGGGTGCGGAAGCCCTGGGCATTGCCTTCGAAGGCGAGAAAGTCTTCCTGCTCGCTGTTGCGCAGCATCGCCACCCGCTGGCGCCCGTACGGGGCCTGCGCCGCCCATTGACGGATGGCGTCCTCCCCCGCGTGGCTGAAGGGGGGGTTGCCGATATCGTGGGCGAGGCAGGCGGCGGCGCAGATGTCGCCGAAGTCGGAGGCCTCGTAGCCCTTCAGGCCATGGCGGGCGATCACCACCTCACCGACCAGGGTGCCCAGCGAGCGCCCCACACTGGAGGTCTCCAGGCTATGGGTGAGGCGGGTGCGGACGTAGTCGATCTTCGACAGGGGGAAGATCTGGGTCTTGTCCTGCATCCGGCGGAAGGCCGAGCAGAACACGATGCGGTCCAGATCGCGCTGGAAATCCGTGCGCGCGGTGGACGACCGGGGCGGCGTCTCGGCGCCGAGGCGTTTACGTGAGAGCAGGGTGGGCCAGTGCATGGGGTCAAGTCTAACCCCTTTGCTCTGTCCTGTTCCCGGGAAACTTACGGGCCGTCCGCCGGGCAGGGGCTGCCGCCCGATCGGGACCCGAACGGCTATTTCTCGGCCGTGAGGTAGCAGATCCAGCCCGCCTCGGCCTCGCCCTGCTGCACCGGCACGAAGATCCCGTCCGGCTCGCCGTCCTCGTCCCAGCCCTGCCAGTACACCTGGATCCGGGAGAATCCCGCCTCGGCCAGGAGGTCGCGGATCTCCGGCAGGGTCCAGAGCCGCCAGTCGTAACTGAAGGCACGCTCCAGGGCCGAACCGTCGGCAAAGCGGAAATGGATGTGACAGATCAGGCGGCCGCTGATTGGGTCGTAGCGTTCCTGTTCCCAGACATAGGTGAAACGCAGCCCCCCGGCCTCCACCGCGCGCTCCTCTTCGATTGCGCGGAAGGCGTCGTAACCGCCGTAGGCGTCCAGGAAGAACACCCCGTCCGCCGCCAGCCGCCGGTGCACCCGGCGGAAGTAGTCCAGCAGCAGGGCGCGCTCGCTCAGCAGCCAGTAGCTGAAGTTCATGGCCAGGATCAGGTCGGGCGGTTCCGTCTCCGTGGCGAGCACGTCCCCCTGGATCAGCTCCACCCGTCGGGCGAGGTGCGGCGCCAGCCCGGCGAGATTGTGGCGGCGCCCCCAGGCCAGGACCTCCGGGTCGAGATCGACCCCGATGGCGCGGTTGTGCGGTCTCCGCGCGACCCATTCGCAGCACACCGTCGCGGTGCCGCAGAAGTCCTCACGCAACAACCGGGCGCGGCGGCTACGCAGGGTTGTGAAGGTCTCGTCCACGAAATCGATCTCGGCTTCGGCGCATTGCACCGAGAGTTCATAGAGACGGTGGCGATCGGGTGGATTCATGCGGTCGTCCAGGGGGCCTCAGCGGAGGGGAAGTATACCGATTTGCACGCCGCTTACGGATTGGCTATCCTTCCCGACCTTCGATGGTGGCGCCATCGAATCCCGTCCCGGGAGAGGTGTCCGAGTGGTTGAAGGAGCACGCCTGGAAAGTGTGTATGGGTTAATAGCCCATCGAGGGTTCGAATCCCTCCCTCTCCGCCATATAATCAATGGCTTAGCTGCCCATCGCGTCTAAATCGTGGCTTATTTTGGGGTGGTGTTGGCTCCAGTCAGACACGATTCAGAGGTCCCATCCCCCTTCCCGATGCATTCCCCTTCCTAAATGGGATAAAAGGCTCAGATTTCGCATCCGCTCTCCAACAGGGGCGGTGCGCATCGTCAGCGCCAGTCTTTAAATATACCCGTCGCACGTGAATATTCCGTTTTTCGAGGGTGTCCCTCGTGCCCCTGGGCAAGGCGCAGAAGCGAGTCATCGCGGGGACTATGGCGAGCACTCGCCATACAGCCCAGGGGTGCGAGGGGCGACCGCAGTAGCGAAATACTCAGGTGCGACGGGTATAGTCCCCGGATCGCAGCCGGAGACGTACCCAGAGGCCCGTGGATGACGGATACGCAACCCTGGCGCCCCCTGGCGGCCCTGCCCCGTGCCTGGGGTGGACCCTGCCTCGAAGGCGTCCTGCGCGACTCACTCGCAGACTTTCGGGTGGAGGAGATCCTCGGCTTCGCTCCCGAGGGCGAGGGGGAACACCTCTGGCTGCGGGTGCGCAAGACCGGCGCCAACACCGAATGGGTGGCGCGCCGCCTGGCGGCCTGGGCCTCGGTACCGCTCGAACGGGTGAGCTGGGCGGGCCTCAAGGACCGTCGGGCCGTCACGGAACAGTGGTTCTCCCTCCATCTGGCGGGGCGCGAGGCACCGCCGACGCTGAACCTGGACGCTCCCGGGGTAGAGGTGGTGGCGCGGGTCCGTGGGCGCCGCAAGTTGCGCCCTGGAGTGCATCGGGGCAATCGTTTCTGTATTCGTGTGCGGAAGGTGGAGGGGGACAGGGAACAGGCCGCGCGGATCCTCGTCGCCCTGGCCGAAGGGGGGATGCCCCATTACTTCGGAGAACAGCGTTTCGGTCGCGGGTACGGCAATCTCCAGGCCGCCCTGCGCCTGTTTCGGGGGGAGATCCGCCCTCGCCGCCATCTGCGTGGCCTGTACCTGTCGGCGGCCCGGGCGCAACTGTTCAACGAGGTCCTGGGGCTGCGCCTGGGGCGGGGCGACTGGAACCGGGTGGGCGATGGCGATTGGGTGCAGCTGGAGGGAAGCCGCTCGGGTTTCCTGGTGGAGCGGGCCGATACGGAGACGGCAAGGCGTGCTGCGGCCCTCGACATCCACCCCACTGGGCCCCTGTGGGGGGCCGGGGACCCCGCATGTCGGGATGGGGTGGCGGCCCTGGAACAGACCCTTGCCGCAGACCGCGTGGCCTTTGCCGAAGGTCTGGCGGCGGCGGGCCTGGAACAGGAGCGGCGGGCCTTACGGGTGGTGGTGCGCCACCTGGAATGGGCCTGGGAGGGCCGTGATCTGCTCGTCCGCTTCGAGTTGCCGCGCGGGGCCTATGCCTCGGCCCTGTTGCGGGAGCTGCTGTGAGGGTTCGAGGCGCGGTTGCCCACCCGCCGGACGTTTTCCATGACGTGCCGCGGGCCTCGGCCATGGGGGGAGGCCCGCGGCCTGTCTGGGGCGGTGCCGGGTGGTCACCCCTGCGGCAAAGGCACCAGGGGCAGGCGGATCTCGTGGATGTGCGCGGTGTAGGTAGGGCCGTAACAGTGTCCATGGGCGCGGAACGGTGCGCCAGGCAAGGCCTTCGTGCCAGACGACAGGTCGTATCGCGTTTCCGGACCGTTCGTCAGTGGGATCGCAAAGCGGTCACCAGCGCCCGCAATGCCTGTCCCCTGTGGCTGAGGGTGTTCTTGCGCTCGGCGGGCAGTTCGGCGGCACTGCAACCCTCGTCCGGGACCCAGAATACCGGGTCGTAGCCGAAACCGTTGGCCCCCCGCGGGGCCTCCAGGATACGCCCCTCCCAGGTGCCCTGGACGATCAGGGGCACGGGATCCCGGGGATGGCGCAAATAGACCATGAGGCACTGGAAACGGGCCGTGCGATCCCGTTCGGGGATGCCTTCGAGGTCGGTCAGGAGCTTGCGCCAGTTGGCTTGGTCGTCGGCGTCGTCGCCAGCATAGCGGGCCGAGCGGATCCCGGGGGCGCCGTTCAGGGCGTCCACTTCGAGCCCGGAGTCGTCGGCGATGGCTGGCAGGCCGGAGTGGGCGGCGGCATTGCGTGCCTTGAGGAGGGCGTTCTCGACGAAGCTGAGGCCGGTCTCCTCGATCTCGGGTACCTCGAAACGCCCTTGGGGCAGGATCTCCCAGCCGCTGCCGGCAAGGAGTCCGCCCAGTTCGCGGATCTTGCCGGGGTTGTTGGTGGCCAGCACCATACGCCCGGGGCGGCTCATGACGGGCCCCCGGCGAGCGCCCGGCGCTGGGCGGCGAAGAGTTCGCCGATGCCCTTGGCCGCCATGTCGAGGAGGCTGTCCACTTCCTTGCGGCTGAAACTGGCCCCCTCCGCAGTGCCCTGGATCTCGATGAGTCCGCCGGTGTCGTCCATCACCACGTTCATGTCGGTGTCGGCGGCGCAGTCCTCGGGGTAGTCCAGGTCGAGCACCGGCCGGCCCTGGTGGATGCCCACGGAGATCGCGGCCACGCCCCTGCGGATGGGGTCGGCATTGAGCCTGCCTTCTTCGAGCAGGACGTTCACGGCCAGGCGCAGGGCCACCCAGGCACCGGTGATGGCCGCGGTGCGGGTGCCCCCGTCGGCCTGGATCACGTCGCAGTCCAGGGTCAGGGTGCGTCTGCCGAGGGCCTGGAGGTCCACGGCGGCGCGCAGGGAACGGCCGATGAGGCGTTGGATCTCCAGGGTCCGTCCCCCTTGTCTGCCGCGGACGGCCTCGCGCGGTGTGCGTTCGCCGGTGCTTCGCGGGAGCATGCCGTACTCGGCGGTGATCCAGCCTTGGTCGCCGTCGCGCAGGAAGGGGGGGACGCGCTCTTCCACGCTGGCGGTGCAGATCACCCGGGTACGGCCGCAGGAGATGAGCACCGAGCCTTCGGCCTGGTCGGTGAAGCCCGGGAGGATGTCGATGGGGCGCAGCTGGTCGGGCGCCCTGCCGGAAGGTCGGGGCATGGGGGTACCTCTCTGGGTGAGCATCAATCGGAGTCGTCGAAATGGGCGATGGCCGCGCGTAGATCGGCGATGGCCGCGTCGAGGGGGTCGGAAGCATCTGTCCCAGGGGATCCTTGGAGGGGGAGCGGCTTCTTTTCCTCCGGATCCCAACGCATGGCCAGGGCGGTGATGTTGTCACTCCTTGGGTGGCCGTTGCGTTCGGCCAGCAGGGCCAGTTCACGCACCATGCGGGTGAGGGAGCCATGGTGGCGCAGGAGTCCGCGCAGTTGTTCGTCCTGCATCTGGCTCCAGAGGCCGTCGGTGCAGAGCAGGAGGATGTCTCTGGGTTCGAGCCGCCGGGGGCCGTCCTGGGCGAAGGCGAATTGCTCCCCTTTTCCACCCAGACAACGGGTGACCAGGTTGCGGTACCGGCTGGTGTGGGTCTGGGCGGCCTCCATCAGGCCGAGCTGGTGCATCTCCTCGACGAAGGAGTGATCCTGGGTGCGGACCAGGATCTGGTATTCGCGAAACAGGTACAGACGGCTGTCACCGACATGCGCCCACCATGCGTGGCCGTCTTGCACCAGGGCCACGACGGCGGTGCAACGAGGATCGATAGGGGGGTGTTGGCGCTGGCCATAGGCCGTGATCTCGGTATTGGCGGTCTCGAGCAGGGTGGCCAGGAAGGTCTCGGGGTAGAGGATGGGACGGGGGGTTTGCCGAAACAACTGCCGTCCACAGTCGATCAGGATCTGGGCGGCGTCCTCGCCCCGCGGGTGTCCGCCCATGCCGTCCGCCAGCAGTAGCAGGTGGGTATCCTTGTCGCTCAGGACCAGGCAGCGATCCTGGTTCTTCTTGCGGTTGCCGCGCAGGCTGATACTCGCGGTCTCGGTGCTCATGGGTCTGTCTCGACGGCGGGGAGGGGACGTCCGGTCCGGGCGCGCAGATGGTTTAGCAGTTCACCGGCATTCTGTGGGCGATTCAGGGGATCGAGTTCCATGCACCAGTCGATCAGTTCCAGGAGAAAGCGCGGATAGCGATGGGCGTGGATCTCGACGGCAGGCCTGAACTTGTCCTCGGCATGGTGTTCGATGGAGGTGGGGGGCGTGCGGCCATCGATACAGGCGCGGAGACTGGCGCCGACCGCATAGATATCGCTCCAGGGCCCGATGAATCCCCCCTTGTAATACTGTTCCACAGGGGAATAGCCGGCGGTGACGACCTGGCCGCCATGGCGGCCTCTGTGCGCGTTCATCTGGTGCACCGCACCGAAGTCGAGCAGGACCGGCTCCTGACCTGCGCGCAGGTGGATGTTGCTGGGTTTGATGTCGAGGTGGAGGTATCCGCGCCGGTGGATCATGTCCAGGGCCTCGAGCAGCGGCACGAATACCCGCAACAGGAACCGGCTGCTGAGTCCGCCGCCGTGCTTCTTGATGTAGTAGGCGAGGTTCTTGCCCCGATAATAGGTCATGACGATGTAGGCGGTGCCGTTCTCGCGCACCACGCCCTGGATCTCGACCACGTTGGGGTGCCTCAGGGCGGCCAGGACCTTCACCTCCTGGAAGAATAGGCGCAAGCTGCGATTGAGGTTGGCCGTCATCCGCGATTTCTGGGGTTCGACCCGCAGGTGGCTGTCGCGGCGGGCGAGCTTTTTGGGCATGAACTCCTTGATCACCACCTCGGCGCCCGTGTCCTCGTCATCGGCGAGGTAGATCAGGCTGAATCCGCCGCGGCCGATGAGCTTGCGGATCCGGTAGCAGTCGATACGGGTACCAGCCGGCAGTGAGTGCCTGGATTTGGACATGAGATGGCGGTGCGGAGGCAGGCGTCGCGGGCTATCATACCCTACCCATTGCAACAACGGGCAGAGACGATGATTCGGAGCATGACCGCCTTCGCACGGAGCGAATACCGGGGCGACGAAGGGGAACTGATCTGGGAACTCCGTTCGGTCAACCACCGTTACCTGGAGGTGTTCGTGCGCCTGCCCGAAGACCTGCGCGCCCTCGAGCCGCGGGTGCGCGAGCGCCTGGGCGCACGCCTCGCCCGGGGCAAATTGGACTGTCAGTTGCGTTATCGCCCGGGGTCCGGGGCGGCGCGGGAGCTGCGCCTGAACCGGCCCTTGGTGGAGGCCCTGCTGGCCGCGGTCACCGAGCTGGGGCGCATGACCGGTGGGGTGGAGATTCCGCCACCGATGGATCTGATGGTCTGGCCCGGGGTCCTGGAAGAGGTGCCCCGGGACCTGAGCCCGACGCAGACACGGGCCATGGCGCTGCTGGAGGCCGCCCTGGACGAACTGGTGGCGACCCGGGAACGGGAGGGGGCGCGCATGGCGGAGGTGATCCGCGATCGCTGTCGGGCGATGCGCGAGCGGGTGCGGATGGTGCAGCGACGCCTGCCCCAGGTGTTGGCCGAGGTGCGCGAGCGCCTGGAGCGGCGCCTCGCCGAACTCTCCACGCCCCTGGACCCCGGCCGCCTGGAGCAGGAGATGGTGATCCTCGCCCAGCGCCTGGACGTGGACGAGGAGATGGAACGCCTGGCCGCCCACCTGGACGAGTTGGAGCGGGTCCTGGATCAGGGGGGGGCGGTGGGCCGACGTCTGGACTTTCTCATGCAGGAACTCAACCGCGAGGCCAACACCCTCACTTCCAAGACCTCCGACGTGGAGGTCACCCGCCATGCGGTGGAGATGAAGGTATTGATCGAACAGATGCGCGAGCAGATCCAGAATCTGGAGTGAGTGTCCGTCGCGCTGCCTGCAAGGGCCGGAGGATCAGGCGCTCGAAGTCGGCCGGACGCACGTACTGGAACACCTCCTGGCCCTCGGGCGCGTAGGCGATGTCCAGCCCCCTGTGCGGATAGAGCCAGTGCTCGATTTCTTGGTCGGGCTCGCGGATGCGCTGGCGCGGACTGCCGAAACGTTTGCGCAACAGGTCGGCGTCGAGATCGGCCTTGGGCAGGTAGGTGATGTGCTCCACCGGGGCGGAGGCCAGGCCGGCGGCGTCCTCGGGGCGCAGTTCGACCTTGCGCACCCCGCTGGCCAGGGTGCTGACCCGCAGGCCCTGGTCGTACATGGCGTCCACCTCCGTCCTGGGGACCGCCAGACTGAGCACGAAATCCGCCCGCAGGCCATTGAGGATGACCCGCTCGAAATAGGCCTCCACCACCCGCCGGCCCGAGCGGTCCTCCAGCAGGTCCAGCGTGCCCTGATCCTGGAAGATGTGCCGGGCGTCGCTCAGGGTGCTTTCACCGAGGGTCAGGCCGAAGACCCGGGAGCCGCCACCGGGGGTGGGTTCGATCCGCCAGGGGAGCTTGAGGTCCGGGTCGGGGGCGCGCCCGGGGATCAGGAAGATGCCCACCCCTAGGGCCATCAGGGTCAGGCCGAGGATCCACAGGACCAGTTTGCGTTCCATGGGGGGCTCCGGGGTTGCGGATTGTCATGGGCGGGGGACGGTGCCTTGACCTACCCTTCTTGTCAATCCTTGCCTTTGGAGCCCACTCATGACCGATACCTCCTGGTTCATTCATATCCTGCGCGACGAGCCCTGGTGGGGCATCCTCATCGGCTTCGGTTTCTTCGCCGTGATGTTCCTCTCCAAGAACCTCGTCGTCTACCTGTACTCGCGTAACCAGGCGGCGAAGGCGAAGGACCTGGAAAGGCGTCCCTGAGTCAGCCGCACCCGGGATGCAGGGCGCGGGTCTGGCGCGCCACCCGTTCCCAGCCCAGTTCGCGCCGGGCCCGTGTCAGGCCCCCTTCCCCCAGGGCGCGGGCGAGGTCCCGGTCGCTCAGGATACGCTCCAGGGCGGCGCTCACCGCGGCCCGGTCCTCACCCGCCACGCGCAGGCCGGTCTCGCCGTCGATCACCGCCGCGGCAGTACCCCCGGCCTCGCCCGCCACCACCGGTTTGGCGCAGGCCGCGGCCTCCACGAAGACCATGCCGAAGCCCTCGGTATCGCCGTCCACCTCGCGGTTGGGCATGGCGAAGCAGTCGCAGGCGTTGTACCAGCGGGGCAGGTCGGCGCTGTCCACGTGGCCGAGGAAGTGGACCCGTCCGCTCACCCCGAGTTCTTCGCTCAGGCCGCGCAGGTAGGCCTCGTCCTCGCCGATGCCGATGAGGGCCAGGTGTGCGTCCAGGCCCTTGTCCACGAGATGGGGGAGGCTGCGGATCACCTGGTCGAAGCCCTTGCGTCTCTGCAAGCGCCCCACCGAGAGGATCAGACGGGCACCGGGGCCGAGGCCCAGGCCTTCGCGCAGATCGGCGCAAGGCAGGCCGGGGCGGAAGCGCTCCAGGTTCACGCCTGGATAGACCAGGTGCAGCCGTTCCGCCGGCACGCCCATGGCCAGCATCAGGTCGCGGCTGTAGTCGCTGTTGGCGATGAGCACGTCGGCGTGGCGCAGGGTCCAGCACATGACCTTGTACTTGAGACCCCGGCCCCAGGTGGTGAATTCCTCGCCGTGACCGTAGATCAGCACCGGCAGGCCGCGCAGACGGGCCACTGCCCAGGCGACCAGGCCCTCGGGCAGGGCGCGGGCGGCGTGGACCGCCTGGAAGCGGTGGGAGAAGGCGACGGCCAGGGACTTCGCCAGGAGTTTGAGGTAGATCACCAGCGACTCAGGGCGGAGCCAGGGACGCCGCTCCAGGCGCAGCCGGTGGATCCGGTTGGGATGACTGCGGTCGATCTCATCCCCTCCCGGGACCGACTGGGTGACGATATGGATCTCCTTGCCGCCCAGGTAGGGGTAGACCTCCGAGAACCACACCGTCGTGCCCCCCTTGGTGGGCAGGAAGAGCTGGGTGATCACCAGCAGGCGGCACTTCGGCCTGTTCATCGGGCGTCCTCCGCGCTGATGGTCATCAGTCCGGCGGCCACCCGCCGGCCCTCGCCCGCCAGGATGTTGTAGGTGCGGCAGGCGGCGGGGGTGTCCATGACCTCGATGCCGATACCCCGCCGCGCGGGCCGGGCGAGGAGGGCGGGCGGGGGGAAACACTGACGGGCCCCGGTGCCCAGGATGAGGATCTCCGGGCCGTCGTCGAGCAGGTAGTCGAGATCGGCGGTCTCCAGGTCCGTGACGGCCTCCGGTCTCCAGGGACGGATCCGGTCGGGCCCGAGGGCCAGGGAGTGGCGGTATTCGGTGTCGTCCACCCGGATCCAGCCCGGCCCGTAGGCGCGGATCAAGGGGCCGTCGGTGGCATCGGCCTCGGTGAATCTCATGGCGCTCGCTTCGTGAGGGTGAAGGCGCCGTCCCGGCGCGATTGAATCTTTCCCTTCGCCCGGTAAACTTAGCGTTTTTGCCCTCCGTCCGCCAGGAGTTCCAGTGGCCGCACCCCGGATCGAAGAGTTTCCGCGTATCGAGCGCCTGCCGCCCTATGTGTTCGCCATCGTCAATGAACTCAAGGCGGCGGCGCGCGCGCGTGGCGAGGACATCATCGATTTCGGCATGGGCAATCCCGATCAGCCAACCCCGTCCCACGTGGTGGAGAAGCTGGTGGAGGTGGCCCGGCGCAAGGATACCCACAGATACTCCCAGTCCAAGGGCATCCCCCGTCTGCGCCGGGCGATCTGCAACTGGTACCGGGAGCGCTACCAGGTGGAGATGGATTCGGAGACCCAGGCCATCGTCACCATCGGTTCCAAGGAGGGGCTGGCCCATCTGGCCCTGGCCACCATGGGCCCGGGCGATACGGTGCTGGTGCCCAATCCGGCCTATCCCATCCATCCCTATGGTTTCATCATCGCCGGGGCCGATGTGCGCCATGTCCCGCTGGTGCCCGGGGTGGATTTCTTCGACGAGCTGCAACGGGCGATCCGCGAGACCTGGCCGCGGCCCAAGATGTTGGTGCTCAACTTTCCCGGCAACCCCACCACCCAGTGCGTGGAACTGGAGTTCTTCGAGAAGGTGGTGGCCATCGCGCGGGAATACGGCATCTGGGTGATCCACGACCTGGCCTACGCGGACATCGTCTTCGACGGCTATCGCGCCCCGTCGATCCTCCAGGTGGCGGGGGCGGAGGAGGTCGCGGTGGAGTCCTTCTCCCTGTCCAAGAGCTACAACATGCCGGGCTGGCGGGTGGGCTTCATGTGTGGCAACCGCACCCTCATCGGCGCCCTGGCGCGGATCAAGTCCTACCTGGACTACGGGACCTTCACCCCTATCCAGGTGGCCTCCATCGCCGCCCTGGAGGGGGACCAGGGGTGCGTCGCCGCCATCCGCGACATGTATCAGCGTCGCCGCAATGTCCTCTGCGACGGCTTGGATCACCTGGGCTGGCACGTGAACAGGCCCCGGGCCACCATGTTCGTGTGGGCGCCCATCCCGGAACCCTACCGCGCGCTCGGCTCCCTGGAATTCTCCAAGCGCCTGCTGCGCGAGGCCCGGGTGGCGGTCTCCCCGGGCATCGGCTTCGGCGACTACGGCGACGACCACGTCCGCTTCGGGCTGATCGAGAACGAACACCGCACCCGCCAGGCCATCCGCGGCATCCGTGAGATGTTCCGCCGCGATGCCCGGGCGGGGGCCTGATCTTTACAATGTCTTGGGAGTAGAGCCGTGGATCCAGTGAACGTCGGACTTCTTGGGATGGGCACCGTCGGCGGCGGCACCGTCAGCGTGCTCGCCCGCAATGCCCACGAGATCGCCCGTCGGGCCGGTCGCGGCATCCGCATCTCCCACGCCGCGGCGCGCGAGTACCTGCCCGATCTGCCGGGCCTGGATCGGGTGGGCCGCATCAGCGACGACGCCTTCGCGGTGGTGAACGATCCCGAAGTGGACATCGTGGTGGAGCTGATCGGCGGCTATTCCCCGGCGCGGGAACTGGTCCTCCAGGCCATCGCCAACGGCAAGCACGTGGTCACCGCCAACAAGGCCCTGATCGCCCTCCACGGCAACGAGATCTTCGCCGCGGCCCAGGCCCAGGGCGTGACCGTGGCCTTCGAGGCGGCAGTGGCCGGGGGGATCCCCATCATCAAGGCGGTCCGCGAGGGCCTCGCCGCCAACCGTATCCAGTGGATCGCCGGGATCATCAACGGCACCGGCAACTTCATCCTCAGCGAGATGCGCGACAAGGGCCGGGCCTTCGCCGAGGTCCTCGCCGAGGCCCAGGCCCTGGGTTATGCCGAGGCCGATCCCACCTTCGACGTAGAAGGCATCGACGCCGCCCACAAGCTCACCATCCTGGCCGCCATCGCCTTTGGCATACCCCTCCGCTTCGAGCAGGTCTACACCGAGGGCATCGCCCGCATCGAGGCCCGCGACGTGGCCTATGCCGAGGCCCTCGGCTACCGCATCAAACACCTGGGCATCACCCGCCGCAGCGGCGAGGGGGTGGAGCTGCGGGTGCACCCGACCCTGATCCCCGAGCGCCGCCTGATCGCCAATGTGGACGGGGTGATGAACGCCGTCCTGGTCCAGGCCGATGCGGTGGGACCCACTCTGTACTATGGCGCCGGCGCCGGCGCCGAACCCACCGCCTCGGCGGTGGTGGCCGATCTGGTGGACGTGACCCGGGCCCTCACCGCCGACCCGGGCAACCGCGTGCCGCATCTGGCCTTCCAGCCCGGGGAACTGGCCGATCTGCCCATTCTGCCCATGGAGGCGGTGGAGACCGCCTGTTATCTGCGTCTTCAGGTCCAGGACCGTCCCGGGGTGGTGGCACGCATCGCCGGGATCCTCGCCGAGGCGGGCATCAGCATCGAGGCCATTCAGCAGAAGGAGCCCCACGAGGACGGCGCCGAGGTGACCCTGGTGCTGCTCACCCACCAGGTGCGCGAGGGCCTCATGAACACCGCCCTGGCCGAGATGGAGGCCTTGGACGCAGTCACCGCCCCCATCGTCCGTATCCGGGTGGAAGGCCTGGGCGGCTGATCCGCACCCCCTCCCCATTTCAACTCAGAGGTCCCGCCATGCCGTTCCGACCCCGTTACACCGGCCTCATCGCCAAATACCGCGACCGCCTTCCGGTCCGTGACGACACCCGGCTCATCAGCCTGGGGGAGGGAAACACCCCCCTGATCCGGCTCAACAACATCCCCCGCGAACTTGGCCGCGAGGTGGACCTGTACGTGAAATACGAGGGCCTGAACCCCACTGGTTCCTTCAAGGACCGGGGCATGACCATGGCCGTCACCAAGGCGGTGGAGGCCGGCAGCCGGGCCATCATCTGCGCCTCCACCGGCAACACCTCCGCCTCCGCCGCGGCCTATGCCGCGCGCGCCGGGATCACCGCCTTCGTGCTCATCCCCGACGGCAAGATCGCCATGGGCAAGCTGGCCCAGGCCATGATGCATGGTTCGGTGGTGATCCAGATCCAGGGCAACTTCGATGCCGGGATGCAACTGGTCAAGGAGGTGGCGGAAGAGGCCCCGGTGACCATCGTCAACTCCATCAATCCCTATCGTATCCAGGGCCAGAAGACCGCCGCCTTCGAGATCATCGAGGAGTTGGAGGGGGCGCCCGACTTCCATTGCCTGCCGGTGGGCAATGCCGGCAACATCACCGCCCACTGGATGGGTTACACCGAATACCGCGATCACGGGATCGTCAACCGCGCCCCCAAGATGCTCGGCTATCAGGCCAGCGGCGCCGCGCCCTTCATCCGCGGACGCATGGTGGACGACCCCGAGACCGTGGCCACCGCCATCCGCATCGGTCACCCCCAGTCCTGGGACAAGGCCTGGCGGGTGCAGGAGCGTTCGGGCGGCTGGTTCGACGAGTGCAGCGATGCCGAGATCCTTGCCGCCCAGAGGCTCCTCGCCGAGAAGGAGGGCGTGTTCTGCGAACCCGCCTCCGCCACCTCTCTGGCCGGGGCGCTCAAGGACATCGCCGGCGGACGCATTCCGGAGGGCAGCAAGGTGGTGTGCACCCTCACCGGGCACGGCCTCAAGGACCCCGACACCGCCATCCGTCAGGCCTCGGCCGAGCCCATCAAGATCCCCGCGGAATTGGCCGCAGTGAAGGACACCATCCTGGCCAACATGGAGGCGTGAGCGCGCTTCATCTGGTCGTCCCGGGCCTCTTGGAGGCAACGGACGATGGGCCGGGGTGTCCTTTGCCGAGGCATCTGCGGCGCCTGTTCCGGGGGCGCGCCGTGGCCTTCCCGGGAGGGAGCGGTCCCGAGGTCCTGGGCCGTCTGTTCGGTATCGAACAGGGGCCGCTCCCCCATGCCGCCCTCAGCCGGCTGGGGGCGGATCTGCCCACTGGGGAGCGCTACTGGTTCCACGCCGATCTGGTCCATCTCTATGTGGACATGGACCGTCTGATCCTGGTGGGCGAGGGCTTGGAGGTGTCGCCGGAAGAGGCCCGGGCCCTGTTCGCGCGTTTCGCGGGACACTTTGCCGAACGGGGCTGGGTGTGGGAACCGGGTAGGGGGGGCCGCGGGTGGCTGGGATTGTCCCAGGCGCCTCGGGTAGAGACCCACCCGCTGGATCGGGTGCAGGGGAGGGCGGTGCATCCATTCCTGCCGTCGGGTCCCGAGGGCCGCCCCTGGCGCGCCCTGCTCAACGAGGCGCAGATGGCGCTCCACGACGCCCCCGAGAACGCGGCCCGTGAGGCCCGGGGCCGGCCGACGGTGAACGGTCTCTGGCTGTGGGGCGGAGGGCGGCTGCCCACCAGGGTCTCATGGCGGCGGTTCGAAGCCGTCTGGGGCGCGGGTGATCTGCTCGCGGGGCTGCTGCGGGCGAGTGGCTCGGAGGCGGCCTCGGGGGCGCCTGGGGCGGGGCCGGATCGGGGTGATGCCCTGTGTTACCTGGATGCACTCTGGCAGTCCTCGGTGCGGGCCGACACCGAGGCCTGGCGGCAGGCCGTGCTCGACCTGGATGTGACGGTGGCCAGGATGCCCCCTTGGGGGCGGTTGTATCTCTACCCCTGTAACGGGCGGCGCTGGTGCTATCGTCCGAGTGACCGGTGGCGCTGGTGGCGGCGGCCTCCTCCCTGCCCGGCCGATTTCACTGCACGAAGAACGCCGTAAACAGCAGTTCGTCGATACTGCTCTTGCCGGTGATGTCGCGCATCACCTTGCGGGCCTGCTCCATCATCCGTTGACGCAGTTCCTCTTTCCCCTTGGGCGTGCGCAGGACCTTGCCGTCCTGCTCGCTGAGAAGCATCAGGAGTGCGTCGCGCACCGCCGGGGCATGGAGTTCGATGTCGGGCAGCAGTTCGGGGTCCAGGGTCATGAGTTGGATGTCGGCGCGGACGTATTTGCCTCCCTTGGCGAGATTAGTGATGAGCGAGGGTTTGAGTTCGAAATAGCTGGGCTGGGGAGGGGTGGCGCCTTCCCCGGCCTGGATGCCGGTGAGGGGGCCCAGGACGAGGCACAGGGCGAGGAACACAACAGGAATGCGCATGATGGACTCCTTAACAGATTGGCTGGCGGGTTGCCACCGGGGCGGTTCACGGCTAAGGTCCGTGGATGCACGAGAAGCCTCAGACCCTCGGCCCGGTGATGTTGGATATCGAAGGCACCGAACTCAGTGCTGAGGAACGTGAACTCCTGGTCCATCCGGCGGTGGGCGGGGTGATCCTGTTCAGCCGCAACTACCTTGCGCCGGAACCCCTTGGGCGACTGGCTCGGGAGATTCATCGGCTGCGCGAGCCGAAACTTTTGCTCGCCGTCGATCAGGAAGGCGGCCGGGTACAACGCTTCCGGGAGGGGTTCACCGCCCTGCCGCCGGCCGCGGCCTATGGCCGGCTCTATGCCCGGGATGCCCAGCGCGCCCGCGAGGCGGCGGAATTGGGTGGCTGGCTGATGGCGGCGGAACTGCGTGTCTGCGGCCTGGACTTCAGCTTCGCCCCAGTGCTCGATCTGGACCGGGGCCTCAACCAGGTGATCGGCGACCGTGCCTTCGAGCACCGCCCCCTGGTGGTGGCCGACCTGGCCCGCGCCTGGTACCGGGGTATGCATGGGGCCGGTATGGCGGGCGTGGGCAAGCACTTTCCCGGGCACGGCGGGGTGAGCGCCGACTCTCATGAGGAGCTGCCGGTGGACCCGCGGCCCCTGCGCGATCTGCTCATGGATGACCTGGTGCCCTTCGAGCGCCTGGTGGATGCGGGCATGGAGGCCGTGATGCCGGCCCATGTGCTCTATCCCGCCGCCGATCCGCACCCCGCGGGCTTTTCCTCCTTCTGGCTGCGCGATGTCCTGCGTGGCCGCCTCGGGTTCCAGGGGATGATCTTCAGCGACGATCTCAGCATGGCCGCCGCGGGCGCCGCCGGCGATCCGCCCGAGCGTGCCCACCAGGCCCTGGAGGCCGGTTGCGACATGGTCCTGGTCTGCAATGACCGGAAGGCCGCCGTGCAGGTGCTGGAGGCACTGGTGGATCATCGCGATCCGGCGGCCCATCTCCGCTATCTGCGGATGCATGGCCGCCCCCCGCCCGCCGACGATCGGGCGGGACTGATGGGCGATCCCCGTTGGCGCCGTGCGTTACAGGTCCTGGACGGACTGACCCGGGAATTCGGCACGCGCCCTCCGGCCGAGGCGGATCTGTTTCCACGGGCCTGATCCGCTCCCGGGCTCAGGCCACCATCCCAGTCGAGGTCCTTCATCCGGTGAATCATGCCGCCATAGACGAGACGACCCGATTCATCCTCAGGGGACAGCCTCTGTTCCGCAAGGTATCGGAGGCGGCCCTGGGCTTTCTCGGCCAGGGTTGCGAACAGATCCATGCGCCCAAGGGCGAGATCCTCTGCCACAAGGGAGAGCCCGCGCCCGGCCTGTTCTGTGTGTTGTCGGGAAAGGTCAAGCTCGCGGTCCTCTCTGCCGAAGGCAACGAGCGGGTGTTGGAGATCGTCCAGGTGGGGGGCATGTTCGGCGCCGCCCTCATGTTCCTCGACCAACCCTGCCCGCTGCTGGCCCAGACCCTGGAAGACAGTCGTCTGATGCGTATCGGCCGGGAACACATCGAGGCCGCCCTGGTGCGTTTCCCCGATCTCGCCCTGGCCCTGCTCGGTGGCATGTCCATACGTCTCCAGTCCCTGGTGCGGGACGTGGAGGCCTGCTGTCTGGAGAGCGCCCAGCAGCGGGTGAGGAACTACCTGCTCGCCATGGCGATACCCGTGGACTACAACCGCGGCCGCCTGGACCTTCCCGCGAGCAAGGCGGTAGTGGCCTCCAGCCTGAATCTCACCCCCGAGACCTTCTCCCGGGAACTGCACCGCCTGGTGGAGGCGAGCGTCATCCGGGTGGAGCGGCGCTGTATCTGGATCGACGACCTGGGGGCCTTGAGATCGAGGAGATGATATTGACTCAGATCAAGTCTGGATGGGATTAGGATTTGGGCTTGATCTTGCTCAAGAACCCGCGAGTGCTCTCGACCTATGGTTCCCCCCAGTTTTGCCACCCGATCGCAATGCTCCATGCAGCTCGCCAACGAACGTCGCGCATTCCTTCGCCGGGCCCTGTCGCCCGGGGGCGCCGGCGCGATCCGACCGCCCTGGGCGCTGCCCGAAGACGAATTCACCGAACGTTGCCAGCGCTGTGACGACTGCATCGAGGCCTGTCCGGACGGCCTCATCGTGCGTGCCAACGGCGGCTTCCCCGGCATGGCCTTCGCACGGGGCGGGTGTGACTTCTGCGGCGCCTGTCTGGGGGCGTGCCGGGGGCGCGCCCTGGTGGGTGACCCGGAAGACGAGGCCGGGGCTTGGTCCCATGGGATCGCCCTGGGCGGTGGTTGCATCGCCGAGCGCGGCGTGGTCTGTCGGAGTTGCGGCGATGCCTGCGATTTCGAGGCCATCGAATTCCGTCTGCGGGTGGGTGGTGCGGCGCGGCCCGAATATTCCCCAGACGCCTGTACCGGCTGCGGGGCCTGTATTCCCGCCTGTCCGGTACAGGCCGTTCGTTTGGATCCATCCTGCCGCATGGCCGCGGCATGCACGCCGGAGGCAAACGATGGAGATTTGTAGTCTGGTGGTCAACGCCCGCCCGGAACGGGTGGCCGAGGTCGTCTCCGGGCTGGAGGCCCTGCCCGGGGTGGAGGTACATGGAGGCCAGGCCGAGGGCAAGCTGATCGTCACCGTGGAGGATGCGCCCGAGGTCGCGGCCGCCGACACGGTGCACAAGGTCCAGGATATCGAGGGCGTCATCAACGCCGTGCTCATCTATCACTACGGTGAAGGCGATTCTGAAGAGGAGGGGAACCGTGAAAGTTACTCGACGTGAATTCGTGAAGACCCAGGCCGCGGTGGCCGCCGCGACCGTGGCCGGTGTGACCCTGCCGGCGTCCAAGACCGCCCTGGCGGCCGATGACGAATGGGAGAAGGGGATCCGCTGGGACAAGGCTGCCTGCCGCTATTGCGGCACCGGTTGCTCGGTGCTCGTGGGTGTCCGGGATGGGCGCGTGGTGGCCAGCCAGGGTGATCCCGACGCCCCGGTGAACAAGGGCCTCAACTGTATCAAGGGCTACTTCCTGCCCAAGATCCTCTACGGTAAGGACCGCCTCACCCAGCCCCTGCTGCGCAAGAAGGACGGCAAGTACGCCAAGGACGGCAAGTTCGAACCCGTCTCCTGGGACGAGGCCTTCGACGTCATGGCCGATCAGTGGAAACAGGCCCTGAAGAAGAAGGGGCCCACCGCCGTGGGCATGTTCGGCTCCGGTCAATGGACCCTGTGGGAAGGCTACGCCGCCTCCAAGTTCATAAAGGGGGGCCTTCGCTCCAACAACCTCGATCCCAACGCCCGCCACTGCATGGCCTCGGCGGTGGGGGCCTTCATGCGCGGTTTCGGGGCCGACGAGCCCATGGGCTGCTACGACGACCTGGAGATGGCCGACACCTTCGTCCTCTGGGGGTCCAACATGGCCGAGATGCACCCCATCCTCTGGTCGCGCCTCACCGATACCCGCCTCACCAAGCCCGGGTGCGAGGTGCACGTCCTCTCCACCTACAAACATCGCTGCTTCGAACTGGCCGACAACGGCATGGTGTTCGTGCCCCAGACCGATCTGGCGATCCTCAACTACATCGCCAACTACATCATCCAGCACAAGGCCTACAACAAGGAATTCATCGAGAAGCACGTCAACTTCACCAAGACCCCCACCGATATCGGTTACGGCCTGCGGCCCGAGGATCCACGCGAAAAGAAGGCCAAGAACCGCGCCAAGGGCAAGCTCACCAAGATCAGTTTCGAGGAGTACGCCAAGTCGGTGGAGCCCTATACCCTGGACTATGTCGCCAAGCTCTCGGGGGTCTCCAAGCACAAGTTGGAACGTCTGGCCAAGGCCTACGCCGATCCCAAACGGAAGGTGTCGTCCTACTGGACCATGGGCTTCAACCAGCACACCCGTGGCGTCTGGGTGAACGGACTCCTGTACAACGTGCATCTGTTGATGGGCAAGATCTCCGAGCCGGGCAACAGTCCCTTCTCCCTCACCGGTCAGCCTTCGGCCTGTGGCACCGCGCGCGAGGTGGGCACCTTCGCCCATCGCCTGCCGTCCGACCTGGTGGTGAAGAAGAAGGCCCACCGCGACTATGCGGAGAAGGTGTGGAAGCTCCCCGAGGGGACCATCAACCCCAAGCCCGGTTTCCATGCCGTGCTCATGATGCGCAAGCTCCACGACGGGGTGATGAACTGCTACTGGCAGATGTGCAACAACAACCTCCAGGCGGCGGCCAATCTCAACAACGAGTCCTACCCTGGATTCCGCCGGCCCGAAAACTTCATCACCGTCTCCGATCCCTATCCCACGGTCTCGGCCCAGGCCGCCGACCTCATCCTGCCCACCGCCATGTGGATCGAGAAGGAGGGCGCCTACGGCAACGCCGAGCGGCGCACCCAGTTCTGGCGCGAGCAGGTCAAGGGGCCCGGCGAGTCCAGGTCTGACCTGTGGCAGATCCTGGAGTTCGCCAAGCGCTTCAAGGTGGAGGAGGTCTGGCCGGCGGACCTGCTGGCCAAGAAGCCCGAGTACCAGGGCAAGACCCTGTACGACATCCTGTTCGAGAACGGCCAGGTGAATAGATTCCCCTTCGAGGGCAAGATCATGGACGAGCGGGGCAACGCCTATGACAATCACGAATCGGCCCATTTCGGTTACTACGTCCAGAAGGGCCTGTTCGAGGAATACCGGCTGTTCAATGCCGCCCCCGAGGCCCCCAAGAAGGGCCACGACCTGGCGCCCTTCGACATGTACCACAAGGCCCGCGGCCTGCGCTGGCCGGTGGTGGACGGCAAGGAGACCCTGTGGCGTTACCGCGAGGGTTATGACCCCTATGTGAAGGTCAAGAATCCCCAGGTGGCCGCGGGCGATGTCTACTTCTATGGCAAGAAGGACGGGCGCGCCAACATCATCACCGCCCCCTACGAGCCACCAGCCGAGAGTCCGGATCACGAGTTCGACCTCTGGCTGTGTACCGGTCGGGTCCTGGAGCACTGGCACTCGGGTTCCATGACCCGGCGGGTGCCGGAACTTTTCCGGGCGGTGCCCTATGCCCCGGTGTTCATGAACCGCAAGGACGCCCGCAAGCGCCGTTTGCGGAATGGCTCCCTGGCCAAGATCCAGTCCCGCCGTGGCGAGATCATCTGCCGGGTGGAGACCCGTGGGCGCAATCGCCCTCCGGAGGGCTTGGTGTTCATCCCCTGGTTCGATGCCGGCCGTCTGGTGAACAAACTCACCCTGGATGCCACCGATCCCTTGTCCAAGGAGACGGACTACAAGAAGTGCGCCGTGCGCATCACCAAGGCCTGATGGCCTGAACCGGGCGCGGGAGTCCCCAGGGACTTCCGCGCCCAGGAATTCGAGGCTCCGATTCCGATGACGACCCAGACAGACCGACCCCCGAGAGATGCCGGTCGCCGGCAGTTCCTGGTGGACACCCTCAGAAGCGCCTGTGGTGTGGGCCTGTTCGGACTCGGTCTCGGGTTGTTCTCAGGTCGCGCTTCCTCTCTGCCCGCCATGCGGCTGCGTCCCCCGGGCGCCCTGCCCGAGGGGGAGTTCGAGGCCGCCTGCATCCGTTGCGGGCTCTGTGTGCGGGACTGTCCCTACGACATCCTGCATCTGGCGGATGTGGCCGATCAGGACCTGGCCACGGGGACCCCCTATTTCATCGCCCGCACCGATCCCTGCCAGATGTGCGAAGACATCCCCTGCATCCAGCACTGTCCGACCCCGGCCCTGGATCGAGGGCTCGATGACATCAACGAGTCGCGCATGGGCCTGGCCGTGCTGGTGGACCAGGAGACCTGCATCGCCTACCTGGGTCTGCGTTGCGAGGTCTGCTTCAACATCTGCCCGATCCGCGGCGAGGCCATCACCCTGGAATACCGCCACAATCCGCGCTCGGGCAAGCACGCCCTGTTCCTGCCCATCGTCCATTCGGACGCCTGTACAGGATGCGGCCTGTGCGAGCACGCCTGCATTCTCGACGAGGCGGCCATCAAGGTCTTCCCCCTCAAGCTGGCGAAGGGCGAATTGGGTAAGCACTATCGTCTGGGTTGGAAGGAGAAGGCCAAGCACGGCGGCGCCCTGGTCACCCCGGACGTGGAACATCACTACAACCTTCCCAAGGGGGTCGAATACGACCTCCAGGGTAAAGGCCTCATCATCGAGGATCAGGCGGGGAAGGCAAAGGGCGGAGTCCCTGAGACGCCCTTCTCCAGTAATCCGCTGGACACCCTCAACAACAGTTCCCTGGGGAGGCCCTGATGGCGGCCAACACCCAACCGGGGCGGAAGAAGCGGGAGTCCAGGGGCTGGCTGGCAGCCAACAGGTGGCTGTTGCTGCGACGCCTCAGCCAGGTGGGTATCCTTGGCCTCTTCCTGCTCGGCCCCCTGGCCGGCATCTGGATCGTCAAGGGCAACTTGTCCTCCAGCCTGACCCTCGATACCCTGCCGCTCACCGATCCTCACCTGCTCCTGCAGGTGCTGGCCTCGGGCCAGATCCCCGAGTGGAGCGGCTGGATCGGGGCCGGGATCGTGTTGCTCTTCTATCTCCTTGTCGGCGGCCGCCTGTTCTGCTCCTGGGTCTGCCCGGTCAATCTGGTCACGGACCTCGCGGCCTGGCTGCGGCGGCGCCTGGGGATCCGGCAGAGCGCCAATCTCTCCCGCAACACCCGCTACTGGATGCTCGGGCTGACCCTGGTTCTGCCGCCGGTCACCGGTACCATCGCCTGGGAACTGATCAACCCCGTCTCCCTGTTCCATCGGGGCATCATCTTCGGTATGGGGCTGGCCTGGACGGTGATCCTGGCGGTGTTCCTGTTCGACCTTCTGGTCAGCAAGCGGGGCTGGTGCGGGCGCCTCTGTCCCGTCGGCGCCTTCTACAGCCTCCTGGCCTGGAAGAGTGTGTGGCGTGTCTCGGCGCGCCGGCGCCAACAGTGCGACGACTGCATGGATTGCTTCAACGTCTGCCCCGAACCCCACGTGATCCGTCCCGCCCTCAAGGGTGAGGGGAAGGGGTTCGGCCCGGTGATCCTGGATATCAACTGCACCAATTGCGGACGTTGTATCGACGTCTGCGACCAGGATGTATTCGAATTTTCGACCCGGTTCAAGAACCGAATCGAGTCCGCCGGGGATCCGGTGACGGAGGGGGGAAAGGCATCGTCGTCTTGAGGCCTCGGCCTCGGGAGAGGAGACGATACCGGCCCTTGGGGTATGGGGCGCCCTGGGAGGGGCGGCCGTAACGAATAGGCGAGACATTTGAGAGGTGGATACAGTGATGAGACAGAAGACCCTCGTGATTATTGCGGCAGCGGCCATGGGGCTTTCCATGAGCGTCTCTGCGGCGGTGGATGTGGAATCCCTTCGAGGCGATGCCGTGGCCAAGGAATCCGCCAAGCCGGCCAAGGCCAAACCAGTGGTGGTGCAGGGCGGGATCGAGCGCAACTACAAGATCCAGCCGCCGATTATTCCCCACAAGATCGACAAATACAGGATCACGCGCAAGAACAACGGCTGTCTGAAGTGCCACAGCCCCAAGACCTACAAGAAGGAGAAGGCCCCGAAGGTGGGCGACAGTCATTTCCTGGATCGTGATGGCAAACGTCTGACGAAGGTGTCCTCACGCCGCTATTTCTGTAACCAGTGCCATATCCCTCAGCTGGATGCGAAGCCGCTGGTGGAGAATCAATTCGTGGGGGCCAAGTAGGCGGAGCCGGGCCGGGGAGTGTGCCTGAGATTTGGATCTGTCTCCGGGGCACGCCCTGGGGGCAGATCCGGTCGCCGCTCCACAATCGCACACGCGCATGGATCTTGCGGGATCCGGGAGATCGGCCCGCCTTCAGCTCGGGGCGCGCGTGTGGTGGGGTATTCCGGCTGAGAAGTGGCGCCGCGTTGTCCTGTCGGACCTAGCGCATTAGAATCAGGTCTTATTCACAAATTTAGGGAGTGGCCATGACCACGAATCAAAAGAAGGGTATCTTCGGGATCCTCCTCATCGGTATCGTTCTGGGCGTCATCCTTTGGGGTGGATTCAACTGGGCATTGGCCCTTACCAATACCGAGCAGTTCTGTATCTCCTGCCACGAGATGCGCGACAACCCCTATCCCGACCTCCAGGACACCATCCATTTCACCAACCGTACGGGCGTACGGGCCACCTGCCCGGATTGCCATGTGCCGCGGCCCTGGATCTACAAGGTCATTCGCAAGATCCAGGCGTCCAACGAGCTGTATCACCACCTCAAGGGGACGGTGGACACCCCGGAGAAGTTCGAGGCCAAGAAGTTCGAGTTGGCCAAACATGTCTGGAAGACTATGAAGCGCACAGACTCGCGGGAGTGCCGCAACTGCCACGACTATGAATCCATGGACTTCGAGCGCCAAGAACCGCGTGCCCAGGAAATGCACGAAGAGGCTGGGGACAAGGGCTACACCTGTATCGACTGTCATAAGGGCATTGCCCATCAGCTGCCCGAGGAATACGATCCAGACCAGGACAACCCCGGCGAGAGCATCTATTATCAGTAAGGGCGGGTATGCATCGATCGCGCAGACGGGGGGCTTCGGCCCCCTTTTTTGTCTGCGCGGAGGTGACCTCCCACGCAGGCCAGTCCAAAGCCGCAGGCACCTCAGCAACCAGAGATCGTAGCGGATCCTCACGGGATGCCTGGGTGGTGGATACGGGCGCCGGTCGGAAGACCTCAGGCATTGGCCAGGTCGTAGCGCTTGATGAGCCGGTAGATGTTGCGCTCGCTCACGTCCAAGACCTCGGCGACGCGTGCGCGCCGTCCGGATTGCTTCTCCAGTTGTAGGCGCAGATAGGCGGCCTCCAGTTCCTCCAATGTGGGATCGTGGTCGAAACGGAGGACGACCTTCGCCTGCTGCCTGCCGCCGCGGCCGAAGGTGAGGTGCTCGGGGCGCACGGTCTTCTTGTCGCGGGAGAGGATCACGGCCCGTTCCACCACGTTTTTGAGTTCGCGGACGTTGCCCGGCCAGTCGTAGGCCACCAGTTCGCGGATGGCGGCATTGGAGAAGGTCTTGTTCACCCGGCGGGAGAAATTGTGGTGGCGCAGGAAATGTTCCACCAGATAGGGGATGTCCTCACGCCGCTCGCGCAGGGGTGGGGTCTCGATGATGAAGCCGCTGAGGCGGAAATAGAGATCGGCGCGAAAGCTTCCTGCGTGGCTCATGGCCTCGAGGTCGCGGTTGGTGGCCGCCACCACGCGCACGTGGGCCTCCAGGTCGCGGGTGCCACCCACCCGGCGAAAGGTACCGGTCTCCAGCACCCGCAATAGTTTGGCCTGGATCGAAGGGTCGATCTCGCCGATCTCGTCAAGAAAGAGGGTGCCACCCTCGGCACCCTCGATGAGGCCCTTCTTTTGCCGCTCGGCGCCGGTGAAGGCACCTCGCTCGTGGCCGAAGAGTTCCGATTCGAACAACTTTTCCTGTAGGGTGCAGCAATCCACCGCGACGAAGGCGCGCTTGGCCCGCGGGCTCTGGTCATGGATGGCCCGGGCCACCAGTTCCTTGCCGCTGCCGCTCTCCCCCTGAATCAGGACGCTCATGTCGCTGGGTGCCACCGCCTCGATCAGCTCCTTGACTCGGTCCAGGGCCGGGCTGATCCCCACCATGAAACGCTGGTTTCCCTCCTTGGCCTCGAGGCGGCGCAAACAGAATTGGTGTTCGCGCCTCAGGTCGGCCTGATCCAATGCCTTGCGTATCACCATGAGCAGGGCGTCGGTGTTCACCGGTTTGACCAGGTATTCCACCGCCCCGGCCTTCATGGCCTCCACGGCGTCACGGATGGATCCGTAGGCGGTCAGCACCACCACCGGATAGTCGAAGGGTTCCGCGCGGAGGCGCTCGAGGGTGTCGGCATCAGGCAGGCGGACGTCGGTGATCAGGAGGTGGGGTTCGTGATCTGCCAACCAGGCATCCGCCGCGGCCCAGGTATCGACAGAGGTGACTGCGAAGCCCTCGCGCCGGAGTTCCGTGGCCAACAGGCGGTTCAGGGTGCGGTCGTCTTCGATCAGCAGGATTCGACGTTTCATGACGCGCTCCGGTCGGGGTCGGGAAATTGAATTCGGAAGCAGGCCCCCTGATCCACCAGGCTCTCTACCTCGATACGGCCATCGTGGGCCTCCACCAGGGAGCGGGTGATGGCGAGGCCCAGCCCGGTCCCGCGGACCCCATCGGCCCGGCGGCTGAAGAAGGGGGCGAAGATGTGGGGCAGGTCGTCCTCGGGGATGCCATGGCCGGTGTCGGCGAACTCGATCCGCACCCACCCATGGTCGCTGTAGGCCCGCACCTTCAGCGTACCGCCTTCAGGCATGGCATGCAGGGCGTTTTGGATCAGGTTCAGGGCGATCATGCGCAGGTCGTTGTCGTGCGCGAGGATGCGCAAGGGGCGATCCTTCAGATCCAGGCGGATACGTACCGCCTGTTGGTCGGCCTCCCATTGCAGCAGCTTCAAGGTGTCGTCGAGACAGGCCCCGACGTCCACCAGTTCCTGTCGCTCCGATGGCGACAGGCTGAGCTTGAGCAGGCGCTGGGTCACCTCGATGCAGGCGTCCACCTCACGGTCCACGAGTTCGAGGTGCTCCAGGACGGCCTCGGTCTCGCCTTGGGCCAGGCGTTGTTGGCAGCCGTGCAGGGCGAGCCGTACCGAGGCCAGGGGATTGTGGATCTCGTGGGCGACGCCGGCGGCCAGGCGGCCGAGTTCGGACAGCTTTTGTTCGTGGGAGAAACGGATCTCTTGTTCCAGGTCGCGGATGGCCTCTACCACCAAGCGGCGTTCCCTTCCCTCCTGGGTCACGTGCATGGGGGCGGCGTAGATCTCCACATCCAGGGGACGACCGTCGGTGCGTCGGTGGCGGTGTATCGTGCGCAGGGAGGTGCCATTCTTCAGGACCTGTTCCAGGGGACAGGTCACCAGTGTGGTGGGGCAGGGGCTGTCCAGGCCGTGGGTGAGCGTATGGCAGGGGGTCGTCAGGGCCTGCGCAGTATCCACCCCGAGTTGCTCCCGATAGGTGCGGTTGGCCAACAGAACCCGGTGGTCCGGGGCGATGATGCGGATGCCGTCGGGGATCGCGTCCACCAGGGCCTGGAGGAAATGCTCTTTCTCTTCCAGGATGCGCATCTGCCACTGCACTCGTTTCGCCATGGTGTCGAAGGTCCGGCCCAGGGTGGCGAGTTCGTCGTTGCCCGGCAGCCGCGCGCGGGCCTCCAGATCACCCTCCGCGAAGCGGGCCGCGGTCTCGCCCAGCCGTTCCACCGGCCGGACCACGTACCGGTGGATGAACCACCAGCCGCCGGCCAGATTGATCAGCACGATGAGGGCACCCGCACCCATCAACAGGAGGGTGGTGTGCCGGGCCCGGGCACGGATCGGGGCGGCATCGAAGTCCACCAGGAGGACACCGTTGATGGGATGCTTCGCTATGGGGCCATGACAAGGTTGACAGGGGCGGCGGTTGTGCACCGGGTGGACGCTGCGCAGGGTCTCAGCGCCGCTGGCACGGGTGAGGAACAGGGTCTCGGGCCGGTCGCCGAACACCAGATCGTCCAGACGCCGCCCGAGGAGGATGGGGTCGCTGGCGAAACGCACCTCGCGCTTGGGGTTGACGATCATCACCGAGTCGATCCCCGGTTGTTCGCCCAGGCGGATGAGGATCGTGCGCAGGCCGTCTAGGTCGCGCTTGAGCATGGCGTTCTCTAGCGAGGTACGCAGCAGGCGGGTGACCTGGGACGCCGCTTCGGTGCGCTGCTGGGCGAGTTCGTGGCGGTAGAAGCCGATGAACAGCACCAGGAATACCAGGGAACTGGCCACCAGCCCCGAGGCGGTACCCAGGGCGAACTTGCGATTGAGACTGGATTGGAACCAGTGCATAGGGGGTCTCCGATGCCACGTCGGTCGGTATCTGTTCCCCCGTGGGGTCGATCCCTGAGGGGAAAGTGCTTTGCCGGCCTCTGACACGGGTCTCAGTATAGAGAGTTGAGGTTGCAAATCTCTGCCATATTGGCAGATACCCGTGCGAGCCGGGGGCGGAGGAAGGGGATGCGAAGTGCATGATATGGCTTGCCTTATTCTGGAACCACCTGGATTCACAGGAGTTTTCCGGGCGGCACGCGGGCGATTCCGGGAGGCTTGGTGTTTGGCGTCGTTATTGCTAGGCATCCATGCGCCAAACGACTACCCAATGATCGCTGGAGAGGATGCGTGGAATGAAACATCGATACCTGACGGGTTACCTCATCGGAACCTTCCTGTTTTTCGGGCAATCCCTGGCCGGGACTCCGGCCCTCGACGACGCCCTGCGGGCCGCTGGATGGAAGGTGACTCATGAGGCGGACGGCGGCCTGCTGCTGCGTCGCCAGGACTCGCCTGTCACCGCTTCAGGGCCGTCGGCGCCAAAGGCGACCGCCGTGGATCGCTGGGCTCCGCTGCGCGCCCGCGGCTGGCGGGTGGTGGAATCGGCGGATGGCACGGTGTCCCTCTATCCCCCCGCCGCCGTCCAGGAGACGACTTCGACCGTGGGGGACGAAGGGGGTCATTCGCGACCGGCCGGGTCCGTCGCCAAAAAGGGCACCGGACCGTCTTCTTCCGGGATCGCGTTCGATACCGATGCCTTGATCGACGCGATGCGCAGCACTGGCTGGAAGGCGAGGCGCACCGCCGATGGTGGTGTCGTCTTCAGGCGCCGGGCCGCGACCGCCCCGCCGGCCGCGTCGAGTCGTTGGGCGGCGTTACGGGCGAAGGGCTGGCGGGTGGTCGAGGCCGCCGATGGTTCGGTCAGCCTGTACCCGCCCGGGGCGGCCAAAGAGGTGGCCGAGTCTGTCAGGACGGCGGGGGGCGGGGGCGCCAGTGGCGCGTCTTCCTGTCCGGGTACGGTGGTGGATGCGGGGGTCGTCCCGCCGGTGGATACCTGGGCCAAGGCCCATCGGGTGGCGGTGGCCTGGATCGACCGGCGGGGCGAAAGAGGCGTCATCGTGGGGCGTATCCGCCATGTGCTGCGCGTCTATCTCATCAGTATCGTGGAGAAGCGGCGGCCCCATCGGCTGCGTCATCAGATCGTGGTCCGGCGTCGGGACGGCAGGGTGTTCCTGGTGGATTGAGCATCGCTTGCAGCCGCTTCACTCTGCGTATGGCGGGTGTGCTTGCTCGGGCGACCTTTGCTTCCTGCCCCTCTGTCTGCCACCTTGGCAGGATTACAAGAAACCCTTTTCAATTTCCGTGGGGATGCCACAACGTCAGATCCCAACCCACTGAATTCACGTGTTCCATGGCGTGGTGCACAGCGCAGGCCAATGGCCTTGGCCCCCTTAGTTTGGAAGCCATTTCACCCTTTCCCCCGAAGGGTCCTGACACGAAGGCAGGGTTTGCATTTGCAGCAGCCTTGAGCCGGTGTGGGGATGGGGGGGAGGTGGCTTATGAAACAGTATGTTATCGAATGCGGCACGATAAATGCTGAGGGCAGGGCGGCTGCGCGCGAGTTGCGTCGCGCCACGGCAAGACCAGTCACTCTCCAGGAGGCATTCATGCAATCCATCGAGACTCTGCTCAAGGCCTGCGCCTGTGGGGCCTTGTTGAGCGCGATCCAGATCGCTCCGGCAGCCGCCTACCCTATCGCGGGTGTCGAGCCTTGGCACCGGCCGGCGGGGGCGCCGGTCATCCGGGAATTTCATAAGGACCATGCGTGGTTCGTTCGGGCCTTGCATGGGATCAGTCAACCCTATCCCGCAAGTCTGCATTTTCTTGAGAACCAAGGGGCTTGGTACACGCCTTTCAATCACCCGGGGCTACATGGCCCGTATGACATCCGTGGTTGGTATCACAACTGATGCAGTAAGTCGTCCTGACACACTGCCATTTGGAGGAAACGCAATGAAAGCGACTATGAAAGTGTTTAAGAAGGCCGCCATCGCCGCCGCCGTCAGCCTGGGCCTGACCGGCGCCGGTGCGGCCTGCGCGATGACGGGCATGTCCGGCATGGGCGGCATGTCCGGCATGGGCGGCATGTCCGGCATGTCCGGCATGTCCGGCATGAGTGGCATGAGCGGAATGGCCGGTATGTCCGGTTACTTCAAGATC
>JALSSC010000007.1 GCA_026984455.1 Chromatiaceae bacterium | reverse complement strand
GGGCCGGCGCGCGGCCCACGGCCTGGAACTCACCGACCGGCCGGAGGAGGCGGATGTGCTCCTGCTCAACACCTGCTCCATCCGCGAGAAGGCCCAGGAGAAGGTGTTCTCCCAACTGGGCCGGTGGCGGCCGTGGAAGGCGCGCCGTCCGGATCTGGTGATCGGGGTGGGCGGTTGCGTGGCCAGTCAGGAGGGGGAGGTGATCCGCGAGCGGGCGCCCTATGTGGACCTGGTGTTCGGCCCCCAGACCTTGCACCGCCTGCCGCAGATGCTGGAACAGGCGTGGCGCGAGCGGCGCCCGGTGGTGGATGTCTCCTTCCCGGAGATCGAGAAGTTCGATCACCTGCCCGAGCCGCGGGTGGACGGCCCCACGGCCTTCGTCTCGGTGATGGAGGGCTGTTCCAAGTATTGCACCTACTGCGTGGTCCCCTATACCCGCGGCGAGGAGATCAGCCGGCCTTTCGACGATGTCCTCGCCGAGGTGGCGACGCTGGCGGAGCAGGGGGTGCGCGAGGTGAACCTCCTGGGCCAGAACGTCAACGCCTATCGCGGCGCCATGCACGATGGGGCGGTGGCGGATCTGGCCCTGCTCATCCGTTATGTGGCGGCGGTGGACGGGATCGAGCGCATCCGCTTCACCACCTCGCACCCGCTGGAGTTCTCCGACGACCTGATCCAGGCCTTCGCCGAGGTGCCGGAACTGGTGAGCCATGTCCATCTGCCGGTACAGAGCGGCTCGGACCGCATCCTCGCGGCCATGAAGCGCGGCCATACCGCCCTGGAGTACCGTTCCCGCATCCGCCGGCTGCGCCGGGCGCGCCCGGAGATCTCCATCTCCTCGGACTTCATCGTCGGTTTCCCCGGCGAGACCGAGGCGGACTTCGAGGCCACCCTGGCCCTGATCGACGCGGTGGGGTTCGACCAGTCCTTCAGCTTCATCTACAGCCGCCGCCCCGGCACCCCGGCGGCCGACCTTCCCGACGATGTGCCCCATGCGGTGAAACAGGCGCGCTTGGAGCGCCTGCAACGCCTGCTGAACACCCAGGCCCAGTCCATCTCCCGGCGGATGCTGGGCACGGTGCAACGGGTGTTGGTGGAGGGCCCGTCGCGCAAGGATCCGGCGCAACTGGCGGGGCGCACGGAGAACAACCGGGTGGTGAACTTCGCCGGCCCCGCGGACTTGATCGGGGGCTTCGCCGAGGTGCGCATCGACGAGGCCCTGCCCAACTCGCTGCGCGGTGAATGGCTGAACCTCGCTTGATGCGGCCTGCCCCTTGACCACCTCCCCCCTGACCCTCGACCTCGATCTGGAGCCCCCCGACAACGAACGGCTGGCCAACCTCTGTGGCCAGTTCGACCAGCACCTGCGGCAGATCGAGGCCCGTCTGGGGATCGAGATCAACAATCGCGGCCACCGCTTCCGCCTCATCGGCGAGGCGCGTGGGGTGGCCGCCGGTGAGCGTATCCTGCGCGAACTCTATGCGGCCACCACCCATCAGGCCCTGGATCCGGGGCGGGTGCATCTGGCCTTGCAGGAGTCGGGGGTGGAGGCCCTCCTGGAGAAGGCCCCGGAGCAGGTGCCCGAGACCCGCATCAAGACCCGCCGGGGGGTGATCCGGCCGCGCGGGCCCAATCAGGCCGGCTACGTCCATGCCGTGCTCACCCATGACCTCAACTTCGGGGTGGGGCCGGCCGGCACCGGCAAGACCTATCTGGCGGTGGCCTGCGCGGTGGACGCCCTGGAGCGCGACGCCGTGCGCCGCCTGGTGCTGGTGCGCCCGGCGGTGGAGGCGGGGGAGCGCCTGGGGTTCCTGCCGGGCGACCTGGCGCAGAAGATCGATCCCTATCTGCGTCCCCTGTACGACGCCCTCTACGAGATGCTGGGCTTCGAGCGGGTCAACAAGTTGATGGAGCGCCACGTGATCGAACTGGCGCCCCTGGCCTACATGCGTGGGCGCACCCTGAACGAGGCCTTCGTCATCCTCGACGAGGCCCAGAACACCACTCCGGAGCAGATGAAGATGTTCCTCACCCGCATCGGCTTCGGCTCCACCGTGGTGGTCACCGGCGACGTCACCCAGGTGGACCTGCCGCGGGGACAGGCCTCGGGCCTGCGCCACGCCCTGGAGGTGTTGGCCGGGGTGGAGGGGATCAGCTTCACCTTCTTCAACGCCCGTGACGTGGTGCGCCATGCCCTGGTGCAGCGTATCGTGGGCGCCTACGAACGCCACGAACACGCGCCATGACCCTGGAACTGGAAGTGCAACGGCCCTGGACGGGCGAGGCGCCGGACGACGCCGCCCTGCGCCGCTGGGCGGAGGCGGTGCCCCTGCCCGATCCGGCCTCGCTGGTGATCCGCATCGTGGACGCCGCCGAGAGCCGGGCCCTCGATCGCGCCTATCGCGGCAAGGACCGTCCCACCAATGTGCTCTCCTTCCCCTTCGAGGCCCCGCCGCCGGTACAGGACCCCCATCTGGGCGATCTGGTGATCTGCGCCCCGGTGGTGGCCGCCGAGGCCGAGGCCCAGGGCAAGGCCCCGGAGGCGCACTGGGCGCATATGGTGATCCACGGCCTGCTACATCTGCTCGGCCGCGATCACCAGACTGCGGAGGACGCCGCGGCCATGGAGGCGGAGGAGCGTCGCCTGCTCGCCGGCCTGGGCTATCCCGATCCCTACGGAGACGAGAACTGATGAGCGGAGATTCTGGCCCGCGCGCCTGGCTCAAACGCCTGTCGGCGGTGTTCGAGGGCATGCCCGAGAGCCGCGAGGAGCTGTTGCGGATCCTGCGCGAGGCGTGCCGGCGCGGGCTCATGGACGGCGATGCCCTGACCATGATGGAGGGGGTCCTGGGGGTCTCCGATCTGCGTGTGCGCGACATCATGATCCCGCGCGCCCATATGGTGGTGATCCGGCGCGAGGCCGACCTCGACGAACTCCTGCCGGTGGTGGTGGAGTCCGCCCACTCCCGCTTCCCGGTGATCGCCGAGGACCGCAGCGAGGTGGTGGGGATCCTCCTGGCCAAGGATCTGCTGGCCTATTGCGCCGATTCCGCGCGGCGCCGGCGCTTCAACGTGCGTGACATCCTCCGCAGTGCCGTGTTCGTGCCCGAGAGCAAGCGCCTCAACGTGTTGCTCAATGAGTTCCGCTCCGGCCGCAACCACATGGCCATCGTGGTGGACGAATACGGCAACGCCGCCGGCCTGGTGACCATCGAGGACGTGTTGGAGCAGATCGTGGGCGAGATCGAGGACGAGCACGACCTGGACGAGGAGGACACCATCTACCGGCGTGACGAGGGTGATTACACCCTCAAGGCGCAGACCCCAGTGGAGGACTTCAACGAATACTTCCACGCCGATCTGTCCGACGACGAGTTCGACACCGTGGGCGGACTGGTCACCAAGGCCCTCGGTCACATGCCCAAGCGCGGCGAGGAAGTGACCCTGGGCCGCTTCCGCTTCAAGGTCCTGCGCGCGGACAGCCGCCGGGTGCGTCTGCTCGGCCTGCGTCTGCTGCCCGATCCCAGCGCCGACGGCTGATGGGCGCCGCCTGGGCGGCCGTGGGCCTCGGCGTCCTCGCCGTGGCGGCCTTCGCTCCCTTCGGACTCTGGCCCCTGGCCCCGTTGTCCCTGGCCGGGCTGTTCCTGCTGTGGCGCGAGGCCAGGGCGCGCCGCGCCGCCTGGATCGGCTTCCTCTACGGCCTCGGCTTCATGGGCGCCGGCGTGAGCTGGGTGCTGGTCTCCATCGCCCAGTTCGGCGGCGTGGGGCCGGTCCTGGCGGCCATCGCCACCCTGGGCTTCGTCGCCCTGCTGGCCCTGTTCCCGGCCCTGAGTGGGGCGCTCGCCGCGGTGGTGCCCCCGCGCCTGCGGATGCCCCTGGGGGCGCCCGCCGCCTGGACCCTCGGCGAGGCCCTGCGCGGCGGGGTGTTGACCGGCTTTCCGTGGCTCAGCCTGGGCTATTCCCAGAGCGACGGGCCCCTGGCGGGGCTCGCCCCGGTGCTGGGGGTGGCCGGGATCGGCTGGCTGCTGGCGGTCGTCGGCGGTCTCCTGGCCCATGCCTGGGCCCGCCGCCGCGTATGGCCCCTGGTCCCGGCCGGGGCGCTCCTGGCGGCCGGTCTGCCCTTGCAGCGCCTGGAGTGGACCCGGCCCGCCGGCCCGCCCCTGGAGGTGGCCCTGGTCCAGCCCAGCATCCCCCAGGTCCTCAAGTGGAAGCCGGAACAGCTCGCGCCGACCCTCGCGAAATACCGCGAGCGCACCCTCGCCAACCTGGATGCCGACCTGGTGATCTGGCCCGAGACCGCCGTACCGCGCTTCCGCTACCGGGTGCAGCGCCGTTTCCTCGGTCCCCTGGCCGCACGGGCGCGGGCCCGGGGCAGCGCCCTGGTGATTGGCATCCCCATCCTCGACCCCGAACATCTGCGCTACTACAACGCCGCCCTGGTGCCCACGCCCGAGGGCCCCGGCGAGGTCTATGCGAAACGTCATCTGGTCCCTTTCGGCGAATATCTGCCCCTGGAGCCATGGCTGGGCGGCCTGTTCGCCTTCCTGCACGTCCCCATGGGCGAATTCGCCGCCGGCGACTCCCGGGAGCCGCCCCTGCTCCATGCCGCGGGCCGGGTGCTCGGGGTCTCCATCTGTTACGAGGACGCCTTCAGCCGCGAGGTCCTCCAGGCCCTGCCCCGGGCCGAGGTGCTGGTGAATCTGAGCAACGACGCCTGGTTCGGCGACTCCCTGGCGCCCCCCCAGCATCTCCAGATCGCCCGCCTGCGCGCCCTGGAGACGGGCCGCCCCCTGCTGCGCGCCACCAACAGCGGGATCTCGGCGCTGATCGGACATCATGGCCGGATCCTGGCCTCGGCCGGCCTGTTCGAGGACCGGGTGGTGCGGGGACGGGTGCAGCCCCGTCAGGGCCTCACCCCCTATGCAGTGACCGGCCCTTGGCCCGCCTGGGGGCTCGCCCTCGGCCTCTGGGCGGGGGCGGCCTGGCGGCGCAAGGGCCGGGGCTGACACCCCGGGCCCCCTCCCTCCGGCGAGGCGGTTTCGTTTGCAGGTGCGAGGGCGCTGTCCGCGGCGGCCCTCAGGGCCGCACCAGCAGGCGTCCCCAGATGCGCCCCGCCAAGACCTCCTCGAAGGCCCGGGGCAGGTCTTCGAGAGCCAGGATGCCGGCCACCAGGGACTCCGTCCGCGGGGGTCTCCAGTCGCGGGCGAGGCGTTGCCACAGGTCTTCCCGGAGGGGGCGGGGGCAACTCACCGAATCCACCCCCAACAGGCTGACCGCGCGCAGGATGAAGGGCATGACGGTGGTCTCGAGGTCGCTCCCGGCGGCCAGGCCGATGGCCGCGACGTTGCCCCAGGGCTGGATGGCGCTGAGCAGGCGGGCCAGGGCCGCGCCGCCCAGGCTGTCCACCGCTCCGGCCCAGCGTGCCCGCGTCAGGGGCCGGCCGGGCTCCGGCAGGGCCTCGCGGGGCAGGACCTCCGATGCCCCCAGGGCACGCAGCCAATCCGCCTGATCGGTCTTGCCGGTGAGGGCGACCACCTCATAGCCAAGGTGGGAGAGCAGGGCCACGGACCAAGCGCCCACCCCACCGGTGGCCCCGGTGACCAGGACCGGCCCCTGGTCCGGCCGCTGGCCGTTGCCTTGCAGCCTGGAGACGGCCAGGGCGGCGGTGAAGCCGGCGGTGCCCAGGGTCATGGCGCGAGAGGCGTCCAGGCCCGCGGGTACGGCCAGCAGCCAGTCGCCCGGCACCCGGGCGTATTCGGCCAGGCCCCCGTCCCGGTCCACCCCCAGGCCGAAGCCCGTGGCCAGGACCGCCTGCCCGGGCCTGAAGCCGGGGTGGCGGCTGTCGGCCACCTCTCCGGCGAGGTCGATGCCCAGGGTCAGGGGGAAGCGGCGCACCACGGGGGCGCGGCCGGTGCCGGCGAGGGCGTCCTTGTAGTTGACGCTGGACCACTGCACCCGGACCAGGACCTCGCCGTCGTCGGGGGGCTCCAGGGGCAGGCGTTCGACGGCCGCGGCCTGGGGCCCGGGGGCGTGGACGCGCAAGGCGCGGTAGGCGTTCATCGCGAATAGATCCTCTCTTCGGTGGCGACGAGGTCGAGGGGGATGTCCCAGGCCTGGAGCGGCAGTTCCGGGACGCGCTGGCATTCGTGGGCCAGGCCCACCAGCAGCGGCCGCCGCCAGTGGCGGCGGTGGCGCAGGTAGGCGAGGCTGCGGTCGTAGAAGCCGCCGCCCATGCCCAGGCGGTGCCCCCGGGGGTCGAAGCCCACCAGCGGCACCAGCAACAGGTCCAGGTGCCAGGGGGGCAGGATATGACGGCCGCGCAGGGTCGGCTCCGGGATCCCGTAGCGGTTGGGGAGCAGGCGGTCGCCCGGGCGGTGGCGTATGAACCACAGGGTGCGCTCGGGGTGGGGGCGCAGCACCGGCAGATAGATGTGCCGGGCGCCGGCGCGGGCGAGGAGGGGGGCCGGGTCCATCTCACCGTCGGTGGCCAGGTAGGCGCCGATGCGCCGGGCGCGTAGAAAGCGCAGGTCGCGCCCCAGCCGCCGGGACAGGGCGCGCGCATGACGCCGCCGGACGGGGGCGTCCAGGGCGCGGCGGGCCCGGCGCAGGGCCTGACGCAGGGCGTTCGGGGCGGTCGGCCCGTTGGGCGTATAATCCGGTTTCATGACCATACGAACCTTACCCCATAAGGCGCGTCTGCCCTATGCCCTGTACCGGGCGGAGCAGGTGCGCGCCCTCGACCGCTGCGCCATCGAGGACTTCGGCATTCCCGGCGAGGTGTTGATGGAGCGGGCCGGTTCCGCCGCCTTCCGCCTGTTGCGGGAGCGCTGGCCGGAGGCGCGCCGGATCGAGGTCCTGTGCGGTCCCGGCAACAACGGCGGTGACGGCTATGTGCTGGCGCGCCTGGCCCAGGCCGCGGGCCTCTGGGTGCGGGTGCATCAGTTGGGTGACGCGGGACGTCTGCGCGGTGACGCCGAGCTGATGCGCCGGCGCTACCTGGAGATGGGCGGCGCCCTGGGCGGGGGGCACCTGGGACGGGATACCCGGGTGCTGGTGGACGGGGTCTTCGGCACCGGCCTGGAACGGGAGGTGTCCGGGCCCTGGGCCCAGTCCCTCGCGGCCATGGCGGCGCACCCGGCGCCCGTGCTGGGGCTGGACATCCCCTCGGGCTTGCACGCCGACAGCGGCCGGGTCCTGGGGGTGGCTGTCCCCTGCGCGGCGACGCTCAGCTTCATCGGCCTCAAGCGGGGCCTGTTCACCGGGGCCGGTCCCGACTATTGCGGCGAGGTCCTGTTCGATGGCCTGGAGGTCCCGGCGGCCCTCTATGCCAGGCAACTGCTGTCGGCCCGGCGCCTGGACTGGGGCCGCTGCCGGCAACTCCTGTCACCGCGGCCGCGGAGCGCGCACAAGGGGCGCTTCGGGCACGTGCTGGTGGTAGGCGGATGCCCCGGCTACAGCGGGGCCGCACGCCTCGCCGGCGAGGGCGCCCTGCGCGCGGGGGCGGGCCTGGTGAGCCTGGCGGTGCATCCGGGGCAGGCTGCCGGGATCGTCGCCGGCAGGCCCGAACTCATGGTCCACGAGGTCGCCCGTCCGGCGGATCTCGAACCCCTCCTGGAGCGCGCCACCCAGGTGGTAGTGGGCCCCGGCCTGGGGCGCGGGGGCTGGGCGCGGGGGCTGTGGCGGGAGGTGTCGGCGGCCGGCCTGCCCCTGGTGGTGGACGCGGACGCCCTGAACCTCCTGGCGGTACAGCCGCGGCGCCTGGAGGGGGCGGTGCTTACCCCCCATCCCGGGGAGGCGGCGCGCCTGCTCGGCATCGCCGCCGCCGAGGTGCAGGCGGACCGCTTCGCCGCCGCCGAGGCCCTGTGGCGGCGCTTCGGTGGGGTGGTGGTGCTCAAGGGGGCGGGGACCCTGATCCACGCCGGTGGCCAGCCGCCCGTGGGCGTATGCACCCAGGGCAACCCGGGGATGGCCAGTGGCGGCATGGGCGATGTGCTCTCCGGGATCATCGCCGGGCTCCTGGCCCAGGGCCTGGAGGCGCGCGACGCGGCGGAGCTGGGGGTCTGCCTGCATGGCGCCGCCGGCGACCGCGCGGCGGAGGGGGGCGAGCGCGGTCTCCTGGCCTCCGATCTCCTGGGCGGGCTGCGGGCCCTGGTGAACGGGCGGGACGCCCAGGGCCGCGCGGACGACGAAGAGACGCGGGTATCCTGAATGGCGCCCCGGCCCGGCCCTCTCCCCGGCGGGGGGGACGATGCGGAACGGCGCCGGCCCGGCGCCCGGGGCATGACCCTGGAGATCGCGGGCGGCGACGCCCAGGAGCGCCTCGGGGTGGCCCTGGCGCGGATCCTGAGGCCGCCGGCGGTGGTCTGGCTGCGCGGTGACCTGGGGGCGGGCAAGACCACCCTGGTGCGCGGCCTGGTGCGCGCCCTCGGTTACGAGGGGACGGTGAAGAGCCCCAGCTATACCCTGCTGGAGCCCTATCGGCTGGCCGAGGTGGATGTCCTGCATCTCGATCTGTACCGGCTCGGCGATCCGGAGGAGCTGGAATACCTGGGCCTGCGCGATCTGCTGACGCCCCGCGCCCTGGTCCTGGTGGAATGGCCGGAGCGCGGCGGCGACCTGCTACCGCCGGCCGACCTGGATCTGGGGCTGGAGCACCTCCCCGGCGGGCGGCGCATTGCCTGTGCCGGTCCCCGTGCGGGCGCGGTCCTCCGGAAACTGCGGGAGATACTTGCGGGCGATTCTCGATTTCGGCTCTAATCGACGGAAAAATCTGGCAAAGGTCCGGTGTCTGTGCTAACTTTGCAAGGGCCTTCAGACTCCGCCCAGAGACCATGAACGCCGCCTTCCGATCCTTGTTCCTTGCCCTCCTGTGGCTCTGCTCCGGCCTCGCCGGGGCGGGCCAGGTCCTGGTGCAGGGGGTCTCCCTGACCCGGATGCAGCCCGGCGTGCGGGTGACATTCGAGCTGGGGCGGCGGGTCGAACACCGGGTGTTCCGTCTCAGCGCCCCCGAGCGCCTGGTGGTAGACCTCAGCGGGGCGCGCCTGCGCGGGCGCCTGCCGCGCCCGGACGTGCCCCTGGTGCGGCGGATCCGCGACGGCCTGCGCGGCGAGCGGGACTGGCGGCTGGTCCTCGACCTGAAGACTCGGGTCAAGGTCAAGAGCTATTGGCGCAAGGGGGCCGGGACGCAGCGTCTGATCGTCGAAGCGGTACCGCTGAAGGCGGCGGGCAGGGCTCACCCGCGCCCTACGCCGGTGAAGCAGGTCCCCACCCGGCGCGGGCGTGATCTGGTGATCGTCATCGACGCGGGCCATGGCGGGCGCGACGCCGGGGCCAAGGGCCCGCATGGGGTGATGGAGAAGGACGTGACCCTGGCCATCACCCGGCGCATGGCGCGCCTGGTGGACGCCGCGCCGGGAATGAGGGCGGTCCTGACCCGCAAGGGCGACTATTATCTGGGGCTGCGACAGCGCATCGCCCGGGCGCGTAAGGCCGGGGCCGACCTGTTCGTCTCCATCCACGCCAACTCCTACCCCAGGGATCGCCGGGTGGAGGGGGCGGCGGTGTATGTCCTCTCCCACCGCGGGGCCTCCAGCGAGGCCGCCCGCTGGCTGGCGCAGACCGAGAACGACGCCGATCTGGTGGGGGGGGTGGACCTGGACTCCAAGGACGACGTCCTCGCCTCCGTCCTCCTGGACCTCTCCCAGGGCGCCACCATGGAATCCAGCCGCCGCGTCGCGGGTTATCTGTTGCGGAATCTGCGCCGGGTGTGCAAGGTCCACAAGCGCCGCATCCAGCACGCCGGGTTCGTGGTCCTCAAGGCCCCGGACATCCCTTCGGTCCTGGTGGAGACCGCCTTCATCTCCAATCCGCGGGAGGAGTCCCGCCTCACCGAGGCCCATTTTCAACAACGTCTGGCCCGGGCCCTGTTTCGCGGGGTGCGCGCCTATTTTCGTGAACACCCCCCCGCGGGTACCTGGATGGCCCAGCACAGCCCCCGGCGCCATGTCATCGCCCGCGGCGAGACCCTGTCCACCATCGCCCGACAATACCGCGTGAGCCTGAACGCCCTGCGTCACGTCAACCGCCTGTCCACCGATCTGGTGCGGGTGGGGCAGGTGCTCACCATCCCGGAAGGCTAGCGTGGCGGCACAGATCCGTAACGCGATTCCTGTGCTGAAGGATCACCCCCATATTGGGCGCCCCGGCCGGATAGCGGGAACCCGTGAGCTGCTCTTGTCGGATCTACCCTATATCGTGCCTTACCGGGTCGAGGACCGGACCGTCGCCATTCTCCCGGTACTGCATATGGCCCGGCGTTGGCCGGATGCCTTGTAGGGAGGTCGAGGTCAGAGGCGAAGGGGACATGGGTGCCCGGGGCCTCCGCTTCCGGTGGGCCGCTCGCGCAAGGGATGGCGGCCTTGTCTCAGGACCACGTCATCCAACCACTCAAGTCATTGAAAACCGCGCCAGTGGCCTTCCCTGAAAATGTCTGCGGCAGGGATGCCGCAGTCAAGCCTACAGGGAGGTATTCACGGCGTTTTTCAGGGAAGGCCACTGGCAGAGGGGCGGTTAGATGACGGAGCCCTGGGCCTTGTCTCAAACCCCTTCCCCCTTCCCCCGGTCTCCGGCAAGATACCCCTTTGGCCCCTGCCGATGCCCCGCCCTTGAGCCGTATCCAACTCCTTCCCGATCCCCTGGTGAACCAGATCGCCGCCGGCGAGGTGGTGGAGCGCCCGGCCTCCGTGGCCAAGGAACTGATCGAGAACGCCCTGGACGCGGGGGCGGCGCACATCCGGGTGGAGGCCGAGGCCGGCGGGGTCAAGCGCCTGCGTGTGCGCGACGACGGCGAGGGCATGGGCGCGGACGATCTGCTCCTGGCCCTGCGCCGCCACGCCACCAGCAAGGTGGCCTCGCTGGAGGACCTGGAGGGGGTGAGCAGCCTCGGCTTCCGGGGCGAGGCCCTGCCCAGCATCGCCTCGGTCTCGCGTCTGGAGTTGATCTCCCGCCTGCGCCAGGCCGATCACGCCTGGCGGATCGCCCCCGGCGCGCAGCGCCCGGAGCCCGCCGCCCACCCCCCGGGCACCGCGGTAGAGGTCCGCGACCTCTTCTACAACGTCCCGGCGCGGCGCAAGTTCCTGCGTACCGAACGCACCGAGCTGGGCCACCTGGAGACCCTGGTACGGCGTCTCGCCCTGGCCCGGCCGGAGGTGGCCTTCGACTTCAGCCACAACGGGCGCGAACTCTTCCGGGTGGCCGCCGCCGAGGGACGCGAGGCCCAGGAGCGCCGTCTCCACCGCCTGCTGGCGGGTGACTTCCTGGCCCATGCCCTCTATCTGGAGCAGGAGACCGGGGGCCTGCGCCTCTGGGGCTGGGTGGCCCGGCCCGCCTTCTCCCGCGCCCAGGCCGACATGCAGCACTTCTTCGTCAACCGGCGCATGGTCCGCGACCGCCTGGTGGCCCACGCCGTGCGTCAGGCCTTCCAGGACGTCCTCTTCCACGGCCGTCATCCCGCCTATGTCCTCTACCTGGAGCTGGATCCCCGGCGGGTGGACGTGAACGTCCATCCCAGCAAGCACGAGGTCCGTTTCCGTGACGGCCGCCTGGTCCACGATTTCATCTTCCGCGTCCTCCACGAGGTGCTCGCCGCGACCCGCCCCGGGGCGGCGCAACGGCCCGCACCGTCGCCGCCCCCGCCGTCCCGGCCGCCGCCACGGGTGGGCGAGCGCACGGGTGGTTATCAGGCGAGCCTGCATATCCAACAGCCCCCACCGGCCGCCCCCACTGCGCCGGCCGCGCCCTCCGGGCCCCCGGCCGTGGGCGCCGGCCGGCAGGAGCCTTCCCCCGAGGTCCCCCCGCTGGGTTATGCCCTGGCCCAGTTGCACGGTATCTACATCCTCGCCGAGGCCGCCGACGGCCTGGTCCTGGTGGACATGCACGCGGCCCACGAACGCATCACCTACGAGGCCCTGAAGACGCGCCAGGCGGAGGAGGGCATCGTCGCCCAGCCGCTGTTGCTGCCGGTGGCGGTGGCGGTGAGCCGGCGGGAGGCGGATCTGGCCGAGGAGATGCGCGAGACGCTGGTCGGACTGGGCCTGGAGGTGGACCGCTCCGGCCCCGAGGGCCTGGTGGTGCGGGCCATCCCCGCCCTGTTGCAGGGCGCCGACGCCGCCCGACTGCTCAGGGACGTACTCGCCGACCTGGTGGCCCTGGGCTCGGCCGAGCGTGTCCGCCACGAGCTTCACCGGGTCCTCGCGACCCTGGCCTGCCACGGTTCGGTGCGCGCCCACCGCCGTCTCACCCTGGACGAGATGAACGCCCTGTTGCGGCGCATGGAGGCCACCGAGCGCGCCGACCAGTGCAATCATGGCCGCCCCACCTGGGTGCGCCTGGACATGCAGGCCCTGGATGGTCTGTTCCTGCGCGGAAGATGACCGGCCGCCCCCCGGCCATCTTCCTCATGGGGCCCACCGCCTCGGGCAAGACCGACCTGGCGGTGGCCCTGGTGGAGCGCCTGCCCCTGGAGATCGTCAGCGTGGATTCCGGCCAGGTCTACCGCGGGCTGGACATCGGCAGCGCCAAGCCGGGGCCGCATATCCTGGCCCGCGCCCCCCACCGCCTCATCGACATCCGCGACCCGGAGGACACCTATTCGGCGGCGGATTTCCGGGCCGACGCCCTGGCGGCCATGGCGGAGATCCGGGCGGCCGGGCGGGTGCCCCTGTTGGTGGGGGGGACCGGGCTCTATTTCCGCGCCCTCGAACGCGGCCTGGCGCCCCTGCCCGATGCCGATCCCGGGGTGCGCGCGGCCTTGGTGGCCGAGGCCCGCGAACGGGGTTGGGCGGCCCTCCACGCCGAACTCGCCCGGGTGGACCCCGCGGCGGCGGCGCGTATCCACCCCAACGATCCCCAACGCATACAGCGCGCCCTGGAGGTGTGGCGCCTCACCGGCCGCCCCCTGAGCCGCCTCCAGGCCGAGGCGGCGCAACCGGCCCTGCCTTACCGGGTGCTCAAACTGGTGCGCGCCCCGGCCGAACGGGCGCGCCTCCACGCCCGCATCGAGCGCCGTTTCGAGACCATGCTCGCCCGGGGCTTCGAGGCCGAGGTACGCCGCCTCCTGGCGCGCCCCGGCCTGACCCCCGCCAGTGCGGCCCTGCGCGCCGTGGGCTACCGGCAGATGGTGGCCTTCATCCAGGGCGAATACGACCGCGAAACCCTTGTCCATCGGGCCGTGGTGGCCACCCGCCGTCTGGCCCGCCGCCAGCTCACCTGGTTCCGCGCCGAGGCTGGCGCCCACTGGCTCGACGACCGGGACCCCCTGGGCCGCGCCCTGCCGCTGGTGAAACGCTTCCTTGGATGAAGAAACCGACAGTTATGATAATCTTGTCCGGGCAATCCAGTGCCTGGGCGAAGATTCCCATCTTCGTCCAGGCACAGTCCGGGGCAGCGAGGCCCCGGCGTCTTTTTGTCACCAGAAGCGGTTGAAAAATGAGAGGAAGGGGGCTGCGTCTTCTCCTTCCGATGGCGGAGAATTCCATGGAGGGGACCTTCAGCCAGAGATTATACTCGTCGCACGTGAATATGCCGTGTTTCGAAGGTGTCCCTTGTGTCCCTGGGAAGGCATGGAAGCGAGTCATCGCAGGTACTATGGCGAACGATCGCCACACCGTCCGGGGGTGCGAGGGGCCGTCGCGGTAGCGGGATATTCACGTGCGACGGGTATATAACGACCAATTCACAACAAGGAGAACATCATGTCCAAAGGGCAGAGCCTGCAAGACCCCTTTCTCAACACCCTGCGTAAGGAGCGGGTGCCGGTCGCCATCTTCCTCGTGAACGGAATCAAGTTGCAGGGACAGATCGAGTCATTCGATCAGTTCGTGGTCTTGCTCAAGAACAGCGTCAGCCAGATGATCTACAAGCACGCCATCTCCACCGTGGTGCCCCAACGCCATGTGAAGATTCCACCTCTCCAGCCCCAGGCCCCGGAGGTCTTCGGCGGTCCTGAGCCCGGCAACGTCTGATTCCATGTTCGAACGCCCGCGCGCCGGCGAGCGCACCCTGTTGGTCCGGGTGGATCTCGGCGATGCGGGTGTCGATGATCTGGAAGAATTCATGCTCCTCGCCCGTTCCGCGGGGGCCGAGGTGGTGGGGGTGGTGCAGGCCGCTCGCCGGGTACCGGAGCCGCGCTGGTTCATTGGCGCTGGCAAGGCAGAGGAGATCGCCGCCCGGGTGGTGGCGGAGGACGTGGGCCTGGTGTTGTTCGATCGGGACCTCACCCCCAGTCAGGAACGCAATCTGGAACGCCTATTCGAGTGCCGGGTGATCGACCGTAGCGGCCTCATTCTGGACATCTTCGCCCAGCGCGCCCGTTCCCACGAGGGCAAGCTCCAGGTGGAGCTGGCCCAGCTGCGTCACCTCTCCACCCGCTTGGTGCGGGGCTGGACCCATCTGGAACGGCAGAAGGGCGGTATCGGCCTGCGGGGCCCGGGCGAGACCCAGCTGGAGACCGACCGGCGCCTGATCGGCAAGCGTATCGCCTTGCTGAAACGCCGTCTGGAGAAGGTCACGGGGCAGCGTGGCCAGGGCCGCCGGGCGCGGGCGCGCAATGGCGTCCCCACGGTCTCCCTGGTGGGCTACACCAACGCCGGCAAGTCCAGCCTGTTCAACCGCCTCACCGCGGCCGGCATCTACACTGCGGATCAGTTGTTCGCCACCCTCGACCCCACTCTGCGCCGCCTGGATCTGCCCGACGGCGGTCATGCGGTCCTGGCCGACACCGTGGGTTTCATCCAGCGCCTGCCCCACGATCTGGTGGCGGCCTTCCGCTCCACCCTGGAGGAGACGGTGCAGGCCGCCTTGATCCTGCACGTGGTGGACGCCGCTGCCCCGGAGCGCCGGCGGCGTATCGGTCAGGTGGAGGCGGTATTGCAAGAGATCGGCGCCTCCGGGGTGCCGCGCCTGGAGGTCTTCAACAAGCTGGATCTGGTGCCGGATCAGCGGCCACGTATAGAGCGGGACGATCAGGGCCGCCCCCTGAGGGTGTGGCTCTCGGCCCGGGACGGGCAGGGGATCGATCTGTTCCTGGCGGCAGTGGCCGAACGCCTGGATCAGGGACGGGTGCGTCGCGACCTGTGTCTGGATCCGCACCAAGGCCGCCTCCGTGCCCGTCTGTACCGGGAGGGACGAGTGCTCTATGACAAACCCCTGGAGGCCGGGGGGTGGGCCATGGGGGTGGATCTGGCGCGGGCCGATCTCACCCGGCTGGAGCGGGAGGAGGGTGTCTTGGCCGACTGGCCGGAGCAACCCGCCTGAGGCGTGATGGCCGACTGCGTGGCGGCGATTTCCTCGGAAAATACTGGCGTAGATCAGCGAACTGAAGTATTCTAAAAAGCCAATGTGCCGCCTCCTCCCAGCGCCCGGCGGCTCGGACATTCGCCTTGTGATCCCTTGCCGGACTGTGACAGAATACCCGGCTGATCGCGTAGTTTTTTGCCTAAGATCGGAGATCGGATTATGAATCAGACCTACTACGATGCCGTCACCAAGATGGAAGAGATGGCGGTTGACGACGAGTATATCCAGGGCTGGCAGGCGGGTTTCCTGCAGAATCCCAAGCGCGAAGAGCAACGGATCACCGAGGCCTACGAGGCCGGCTATGCGGATGGCGAACAGAAGAATACCGACAATTTCGCCAAGTGGGCAAAGAAGTAACACCCGGGCGCTGAACCCTGGGCGTAGAAAAGGCCCGGTCCGGTGCGTTGCGGCAGCGGATCGGGCCTTTTTCATTCCAGCAGATTTTCCACCACTTGGTGCACTTGCCTGTAGGCCTCCCAGGCGTCCTTGTCCATCACTTGGTCGATGACCCACCGGTTTTCCCGACCCTCGCCCATCAGCCGTTGGATCTCGAAGCCGAGATGGCGGATGAAGGGGTAGCTGGGCCCCTCTTCGGGATCGAAGCCGAACTCCGCGTATTCCGCGCTGCGCTGGTTCAGGCGGTCGATGAACGGGCGTCCGTAGTCCCCCGGTTCCAGGAGATCTTGGCTGTTGTCCTGTACCTGGTGGGCGAGCGCCAGAGCGAGACGGGTCAAGAAGGTGCGCCGCTGATCCTCGTCCAGGCGGGGAAAGGTGAGGCGATCCGTTATCTGCACCATATAAAAGACGTATTCGGCGATGACCTCCAGGTATTGCCGATCGTCCCTGAAGACGAAATCCTGGCCATGCAGGGCCCAGGCCTTATCCTTGGCGATGCGCCAGATATTGAAGGCGACTGCCCGGGCGATCTCCTCCAGTGAACGCCCGGCCTGGTCGTCGTGCCAGTGGCTCTTCAGTCTCAGTGCCATGTCGTGCTCCGTTGGTAAGGAGTGCAGCGTCTGAACAAAGATCCCCGTCTCTGTCCGGAGCGGGGATTTCCCGGCATCTTCCCGCCGTACGCCGCGCTTGAGCAATGGGTGGGGGCGCCGCGTCTCTCCCCGTTGGAGTCAGGCCCCTCCAGGGAGGGGGTTTGCCGTCGGGCGCCGTATGGGGTAAAAACCTAGTATATTACTCGGGTGATGCCCGTATCACCTCCTTTCTAGGCGGGTAGGAGCCACCATGACAGACCTTCTCTCCATCAACGAGCTGGCCGCTCAGGTCCAGCACAATTGCCATATATCCGATGCCCGTCACGGTGCTGATTATGCCATCTGTACCTTTCTCATGAAGATGCGCGAATACTACCGTTGGGAACAGGGCCGTTCCCCCGGGGAGCGACTGGGTAAAGATGAGGTGGGCCAGTGGTTGGCCGACCGTGAGGCCCTTTGGGAGACCTTGGAGGACGAGGCCTACCGTCCCCTGGAATGGTCGGGAGAGTCTTTCGATCCCTTCGATGCCGAGCGCCTGAACGCCCGACTCGAGGCCGCAGATCTGGTCTACAGCGCAGGTATTGGTCGCAACGGCAAACCGCATTTCTTTCTCGCCCGGCTCGAAGGTCGGGAGCGTTTCGGTGGTTGTCTGGTGCGGGTGGCGGGACGGGAATACGCGCGGGACCTGAGTGCTCCGCCGGCCATGACCCAGGGCGAGTGGGTCTTCGTCAGGCGCGAGGCCCTGCGCCAGTTGCTCTGGGAGCGGCTCGAAGGTTGGCGCTGGAATCGTCCGGACAACGCCCTCGGGTGCGCGTTCGCCTGCTACGATTTCGAACATGATCTCGATGGTGCTCTGGAGGCGATGACCGCGGTGGAAGTGGAGGCGGTATTGCGCCACGAGCTGGGTGAAGTCCGCGCCGGGGAGATCCTTGGAGAAGACTGGAATGCCCTCTTGCTGGCCCTGGTTGCGACCCCTGCCGAGTTCAAGGCCCGGGCGGTACGTGATCACTTGGCGGATTGTCTGAGCACCCTGCCCGCGCTGGCTGGACAAGGGGATGCACCGCCCATTCACTTCTTCGTCGGGAACCTGTCGCCCATGCGGCAGCGGCTCTTTCCGGCGCTTAGCCGGGCTTATGAAGAATGGCGGAAGCAGGGTGACGCCACCGTTCTGGCACGAGTGGCCGAGCAGGGACGGAAGCACTGGGCAGAGATGGGCCGGCGGCTGGTGGATCTCTGGCGAAGGGGCGAGCCGGATTTGCCGAAACAGGTCATGGAGCGCGTCGAGGCCCTGTAGCAACAGGGTCCAACGGCAGCGATACCCAAAGGGCCCCGTGGCCCCGCAAGAGGTTGGTCGCCTCTGCCTTGGGAAAGGCCTCACGCCCCTCCGGAGAGCGGCGGCGGTGTGACGATCGCTCGCCACAGTCCCCGCTATGATCTGCCTCCGCGCCTTGCCCGGGGGCACGCGGAAGACCCTCGAAAGACTAGATATTCACGTGCGACGGGTATGCAACACGGAGGAAGACTGCGTCCGGCAAGATTCCCAGGGCCGTGGACAGGCCCGGCGGCTCCTGTGGCAGGGCGGAAGATTGACCCACATCGTTCCTTTCTGATATACATTGCGGACTTCATCCGGGCAGGGGGCCTGACTCCCATCCGACTCACCCTAGATACACAGGATTTGGGCATGAAAAACTGGCTTATCGGCGTTTCCATAGCATTGGCGTTGGCGGGTGGCGTGGCTCATGCGGCCGGAGATGCCGCGGCAGGTAAGCAGAAGGCGGTGGCCTGTGGGGCCTGCCACGGGATGGATGGCAATAGCGTTGCGCCTCAGTTTCCGAATTTGGCCGGCCAGCACGGGTCCTATATTGAGAAACAGATCGCCGACTTCAAGGCCGGTATTCGCAAGGATCCGGTGATGTCCGCTCAGGCCGCTGCCATCAAGGATGCGGATCTGCCGGATATCGCCGCCTACTTCAGTGCCCAGAGTGTCAAGGGCGGGGCTGCTGATCCCGCCAAGGTCGCCCTCGGGCAGAAGGTTTTCCGGGCCGGGGACAAGGAAATGGGCATCCCTGCCTGCAACGGCTGCCATGGTCCTGCAGGCATGGGCAATCCCCTGGCGAAATTCCCCCGTATCTCTGGCCAGAAGGCCCAGTACGTCACCAAGGCACTCAAGGATTTCCGCAGCGGGGCCCGGACCGGGGATCCTAACGCGATGATGCGTGGTGTAGCTGCCCACATGAGCGACGAGGAAATCGATGCTGTCGCCCAGTACCTTCAGGGACTGCATCCCTGAGGCAGCGTTTGGGTGTGATGCTCCATGGGGCGGCCAGGGTGCCGCCCTTTTCGTTTGTGTCAAGGAACCCCTATGCCGACCGCTAAGACCATGAGGTCCTGGAGAACAGAGGCGGAGACATGTTCTTGCATTTGCTTGCGCGTACCCTGTACCCGGAGTACGACGCGGATTCGATGTCGAGGATAGTCATGGGGGACGAGCCTGGGGGAAAGCGGGTGCTGCCGGAGCACCGGAGTCTGAATCGTCTACGGGTGCTGAGTTACAACATCCAGGCCGGCATAGATACCCGCCACTATCGGGATTATCTCACCCAGGGCTGGAAACACTTGCTACCCCATCGTGAGCGGATGCGCAATCTCGAGCGCATCGCCCAGTTGCTGGGACATTACGACCTCGTGGGCCTTCAGGAAGTGGATGCCGGCAGCCTTCGGAGCGGTTTTATAGACCAGACCGAATATCTTGCCCGACGCGCAGGCTTTCCCTTTTGGTTCAAGCAGGTCAATAGAAACATGGGCAAGCTGGCCCAGCACAGCAATGGCATTCTTACCCGGATTCGTCCGCTGCGGGTGCGTGAGCACAAGTTGCCTGGTCTGCCCGGGCGCGGTGCATTAGTGGTGGAACTGCCGCTCGATGACGGTGGTCTGTTTGGCGTATGCGTGTTGCACCTTGCCCTGGGACGGCGGGCGCGCGGCCGCCAGCTCGACTATGTGGCCGATCTGGTGGCGGCCTATCCCTTCCTGGTGCTCATGGGCGACTTCAATTGCGGTTGCGATTCCCGCGAACTGCGTGGTCTGATGGCACGCACCGGTCTGCGTGGGCCGTCGTGCGAGATCAAGACCTTTCCCAGCTGGCGACCGATGCGCAATCTCGACCACATCCTCGCCTCGCCTGGTCTCACCATAGGCGTCGCACAGGCGCTCAACTATTCCCTGTCCGATCACCTCCCTGTCAGCATGGAAGTGGCCCTGCCCCGGGGGAAGGGGATTCGCGCGGCATGGTGAGAAGGTCCAGTTGCAGCCCTTGGGTGTAGAAATACTGCCACTCCCCGGTGCCGAGGTCTTGGAGCGTGCGTTCGAATCCCGGGGTAGGCACGGCCTCGCCTGGGAATACATCCTCCACCACCAACACACAGCGGCCGAATCCCGCCGTCTGTCGCCAGCGCAGATCCAATGGAGAGAGCACGGCGGCACATGTCGGACAGTGGATGCGCGATTCAGTGCCCCCCCCTTGCCACGCGGTGTATTCCTCCTGGGTGGCCCGGTAGGCCTTGCCGCATACGGGGCAGCGCGGTGGACGGGTTTCCCTTCCACGAATCAGCCGGGGCTGCGGACCGAGATCGGCCAGCCGGAGGAAACAGAACCCCTGGAGGTCCCCTTCAGGGGCCAAGCGCAGGTGTGGGGAACAACCCAGAAAGGTCAGGTGTTGGAGAAAGCCCTCGCCCGCCTGATAGTTGCGCCACCCACCGAGGTCCTTGGGCAGGGGTGGACCGATGAATCCTGCCATCTTCAAGGCAACCTCCACCTTTTTAGTCTCCACGGTAGCCTCCGGGTTCCTTGGGGTGAAGACCATGCGTCCATTCGCCGCTGTGTTCATAGATTGGTTTCCATCGCAAAGGCAGCCCCCATGCCCATCGCACATGGATCTCCTGCCTGTGGCGGAGAGGTCGACCACCGCGGCCGCCGCCCACAGCTCTGGGCGTGTAGCGTCTGCCCGCCATGATTCCCGCAATGGCTCGCTTCCGCACCTTGCCCAGGGATACGGGGAATGTCCCCGAAAAACCAACGCGTGGCGCAGGAAGGTGCCGGCTTTGGAGCAAGATCCGTAACACCCAAGCGCGACGGGCTTAGTCTTATGTTAGCGGTTTCGACTGTGCGGAACAAAGCCATGGTCTTGTGCCTGTTCTGGTACATGAACCCGATCCCGGCCGCCACCATGGACTGGTTCGCCTTGGGGCAACGCTATGAACATGGGGAAGGGGTGCCCAGGGACGTCGTCCGGGCGGTACAATATTACTGCCACGCTGCGGAACTGGGCTCCAATCCGGCCCGTTTCCGTCTCGGCTGGCTCTATGCCGGGGGTGGCCTGCTACCCCGCGACGACGGCCTCGCCGCAGCTTGGTTGCGCCCCGCCGCGGCGGCCGGGGACCGCGCCAGCCGGCGCGTGCTCAAACGCCTGGGGCACCAACCCCCGAGCCGCCGCCGCTGCATCCTTCCGGACGGTCGGGAATGGGTCGACCTGGCCCTGCCGCCCACGCGCGAGCGCATCGAGTCCTGGGTGCGGGCCCTGGCCCCGAGATACGGCCTGGATCCCGAGATGGTGATCAGTCTGATCGAAGTAGAATCGCGTTTCGACCCCAAGGCACGCTCGTCGAAGGGTGCATGCGGTCTCATGCAGCTTCTGCCAGAGACTGCCCGGCGTTTTGGCGTGGCAGACATCTGGCAGCCGCTACAGAACCTCAAGGGGGGTATGGCCTACCTGCGTTGGCTGAGCAGTGTCTTCAAGGGTGATATCCACTTGGTGCTCGCAGCCTACAATGCCGGAGAGAAGGCCGTATGGAGGTATCATGGCATACCGCCCTTTTCCGAGACCCAGGGTTACGTAAAGAGGATTCTGGCGCTCTACCGACAGGCGGGGTCAGGTAGGGAAGGGGCGGTCTGGCCCAGCGGCCGGGTGCTTGCTGTGAGCCCCCAGTGATCGTGGTCGCTGGGCTGGAAGCCGAGGTGCCGGGCGAAGGTCCAGGGAGCGCTTGCGTGAAAATCGTGGTGTGTGCTTCACACCCTTACCGGGATCAGCAAGGATCTGAAACGCTTGGCGTCTTCCCATTTGTTCAGCTGACTGCTCCGAGTAGTCCAGGGGCATGGGCAAATAGGTCAGGTCGTGGTGGCGCGGAGGCTGCCGAATACTGCCGGCGGCGCAACCAGGGATGGAAGATCCCCGGGCCATGCTGAACAGGCGTGCCACCCGGCCAACAGGCTGTAGAACGGGAAGCTCCGGGAGCTTCTGGATTTCTGACGTTGGGCTTTCTCCAGCAGCCTGCCGCCATCACCTTGGCGGCGCCCGCGCACCGGCCGGGTCGTCACCCGCACCAACGGTTCCCGCTTGCCGTGGCGCACCACGACCCTCCACAGCGGCTTGTTCGGGTACCCGCGCAAGGCCACCCGGGTAATACCAAACGGCACTTCCTTGTGGTGCGTTCTCTGGCATCTTGATTCAGCGGAGTTTTCCTTGGGGTTCAATGGCTTGGTGAACTTCCATTTTACCCCATCGAAAAATCCGATTCTTTACTTTCAGCCCTCTTTCCCTTGATTTTCAACCTCTTAAGGAATCCCTTCCGAAAAAATGGGGAGACGCAAGTGAAGCAGGGCCACGTCATCTAACACCCCAAGCTTCTGAGAGGCTGAGGTTCCTATTCGAGCGCTGGACTTTGTCTTCCGATCACGGTATAACCTCCCCCATGAACGAGGGGAAAGCCAGGAATTCCGTGG
>JALSSC010000006.1 GCA_026984455.1 Chromatiaceae bacterium | reverse complement strand
CGTTACCCCCAGCGTAACCCTTTGATCCTTGGTTCGTGCTTGGGGTAAAAGAAATTTCACTCCCTTCACACGATCCCTCGGATCAATCACTTACGTACAGCGCAAAAGGCTCAAAAAAATATCGACCCCGCAGACATCGGGAACAACCGCCCCCCCCGCACCCAGGAAGGGGCTGGCGAGGCCCAGGCGTCCGCGACCTTCATCTTCCGAAGTGGCGCAGACGCCTCGAGCCTTACTTTACTTGATCTTCGGATCCAGCTCGCCGGTCTCGTACCGCTTGTACATCACCTCCAGATTGACCGGCTTGATCTTGGAGGCATTGCCGGCGGTGCCGAAGGCCTCGTAGCGATCCCTGCAGATGCCTTTCATGGCGTCGGTGGCGGCCTGAAGGTACTTGCGGGGATCGAAGTTCTTTGGGTTTTCCGTAAGGTGGCGGCGAATGGCGCCAGTGGAGGCCATGCGCAGGTCGGTGTCGATGTTGACCTTGCGCACCCCGTGGCGGATGCCCTCGGCGATCTCTTCCACCGGCACGCCATAGGTCTCGCCCATGTCGCCCCCGTATTCGTTGATGATCTTGAGCCAATCCTGGGGCACCGAGGAGGAACCGTGCATCACCAAGTGGGTGTCGGGGATGCGGGCATGGATCTCCTTGACCCGCTCGATGGCGAGGATGTCGCCGGTGGGCGGACGGGTGAACTTGTAGGCCCCGTGGGAGGTGCCGATGGCGATGGCCAGGGCGTCCACGCCGGTGGCCTTGACGAACTCGGCGGCCTCCTCGGGATCGGTCAGGAGCTGGCTGTGGTCCAGCGTGCCCTCCGCGCCCACACCGTCCTCTTCACCGGCCATGCCGGTCTCCAGGGAACCCAGGCACCCCAGCTCGCCCTCCACGGAGACACCGCAGGCATGGGCCATCTCCACCGTCTTGCGGGTCACCTCCACGTTGTACTCGTAGGTGGACGGGGTCTTGCCGTCTTCCTGCAGGGAACCGTCCATCATCACCGAGGAGAAACCGAGCTGAATGGACCGCTGGCAGATGGCGGGCGAGGTACCATGGTCCTGGTGCATGCAGACCGGGATATCGGGCCATTCCTCGATGGCGGCGATGATGAGGTGACGCAGGAAGGGGGCGCCGGCGTATTTGCGGGCTCCGGCCGAGGCCTGGACGATGACCGGAGAGTCGGTCTCGGCGGCGGCCTCCATGATGGCGCGCATCTGCTCCATGTTGTTGACGTTGAAGGCGGGCACGCCGTAGCCGTTTTCGGCGGCGTGATCGAGCAGCTGACGCAGTGAAATCAGTGCCATTTGGGGTTTCTCCTCGGTTGGTTGAAGCGTTTGGGTATGGGATCAATCCCCGTCGTCCCGGGGAATCAGGTGTTCGCCGACGCGCATGATCTTCATGAGGTTGGTCTGGCCCTCCACCCCCGATTGATCTCCCTTGGAGATGATGACCAGATCGTCTTCACGGACTGCGCCGCGGCGAAACAGTTCTTCGATGACCTCTTCGTTGACCTTGCGATAGTCGGTGCTCACCACATCGAAGCTGACCGGATACACGCCGCGGTACAGGGTCACCTTGCGCCGCGTGGCCACGTGTCGGGTGAGGGCATAGATGGGAATACCGGAACTGATGCGCGACATCCATTTGACGGTCGATCCGGTCTCGGTGAGGGCGGCGATGGCCTTCACCCCCAAGTGGTTGGCGGTGTACATGGCGGCCATGGCGATGGCCTCGTCCACCCGCCCGAAGACCGAGTCCAGCCGATGCGTGGAGGTGGTGGCTAAACGGTCCTTCTCGGCCTCGTGACAGATACCGCCCATGGCTTCCACGGCCCGCGCGGGATATTTGCCGATGGAGGTCTCTGCCGAGAGCATCACCGCGTCGGTCCCGTCCAGGACGGCGTTCGCCACGTCGAACACCTCGGCGCGGGTCGGGACCGGATGAGCGATCATAGACTGCATCATCTGGGTGGCGGTGATGACCACGGAATTGAGGCTCCGGGCCAGCTTGATGATGCGTTTCTGCTCGGCCGGGAGCTTGGCGTCACCGATCTCCACCCCCAGGTCGCCGCGAGCGATCATGACCGCGTCCGAGACCTCGATGATCTCCTTGATGTTGGTCACGGCCTCGGCACGCTCGATCTTGGCGACGATCCCACCCTTGCCACCGGCGGCCCGGAACAGATCACGAGCGAGCCGCACGTCCTCGGCATTGCGCACGAAGGACACCGCCAGATAATCGGCGTCGATCTCGGCACAAAAACGCAGATCCGCCCTGTCCTTGTCTGTAAGGGCCGGTGCCGAGAGGCCCCCACCCAAACGATTGAGGCCCTTGTGATCCGAAAGGGTGCCCCCGGCCAGCACCTTACAACGCACCTCGGACCCCACCACCTCACGCACCCGCAACTGGATCGCCCCGTCGTCGAGCAGGAGGATATCGCCCCGGGCCACGTCTTTGATCAAGTCGCGATAGGTGACGCCCACCCGTTCAAGCGTACCCGCCGTCAGGTCCCAGTCGATGTCGAGGCAGAAAGGCGCCGCGTCCTCCAGCAGCACCGAACCGGTCCTGAAGGCCCCGATGCGGATCTTCGGCCCCTGGAGATCGGCGAGCAGGCCCACTTGCCGGCCGCTCGCCCAGGCCCGGTCGCGCACCCTCTCTGCCCGCCGTCTGTGGGCCTCGTGACTATCGTGGGACAGATTGAGGCGTACCACGTCCACCCCGGCACAGATGAGATCATCCAATACCCGGGGATCGTCCGTGGAAGGACCCAGGGTCGCGACTATCTTGGTGCGTCTTGCCATTTCAGCGCGGCTCGGAATCAAGCGAAGGGGGCCCTGCACAACCTCCTCAGAGAGGGCGCGGGAAATGCCTCATCCCCGGGCACGTTCCTCGAGCATCGCCACGGCCGGCAGCTTCTTGCCCTCCAGGAACTCCAGAAAGGCACCGCCACCGGTCGAGATATAGGAGATCCGCTCGGCCAGACCATATTTGTCCACCGCCGCCAGGGTGTCACCCCCCCCGGCGATGGAAAAGCCGTTGGACTCGGCGATGGCCTCTCCCAGGGCACGGGTGCCGGCGCTGAACTGGTCGAACTCGAACACCCCCACGGGACCGTTCCAGACGATGGTCCCGGCCTTCTTGAGTAGGTCGGCATATTGCGCCGCGGTCTCGGGACCCACGTCGAAGATCATGTCGTCGTCGGCCACCTCGTCCACCCGTTTGGTGAAGGCCTCGGTGCTCTCCGAGAATTCCTTGCCCACCACCACGTCCACCGGTACCGGAATCTCCCCGCCCTTGGCCCGGGCGGCCTCCATCAGACGTTTGGCCTCGTCCACCAGGTCGGGCTCGTACAGGGACTTGCCCACGTTGTGGCCCTGGGCGGCGATGAAGGTATTGGCGATGCCGCCGCCGGGGATGAGTTGGTCCACTACCTTGGAGAGGCTGTCGAGGACGGTGAGCTTGGTGGAGACCTTGGAACCGCCGACGATGGCCACCATGGGCCGGTCGGGATTGTCCAGTGCCTTGCCCAGGGCGTCCAGTTCGGCCGCCAGGAGGGGGCCGGCGCAGGCCACGGGGGCATACTGCCCGGCGCCGTAGGTAGACGCCTGGGCGCGGTGGGCGGTACCGAAAGCATCCATCACATAGACATCACAGAGGGCCGCGTACTTGCGCGCCAGGGTCTCGTCGTTCTTCTTCTCGCCCTTGTTGAAACGCACGTTCTCCAGCATCACCACCTCGCCGTCGGCGAGCTGGGGCGGGTTGTCCAGGTAGTCCTTCAGCAGACGCACCTCCTTGCCCAGCAGTCCCGAGAGGTGCTCGGCCACCGGTTGCATGGAGAACTGAGGGTCGTATTCACCTTCGGTTGGCCGTCCCAGGTGGGACATCAACATCACCCGGGCGCCCGCCTTCATGGCCTGTTCGATGGTGGGCAGACTGGCGCGGATACGCTTGTCGCTGGCGACTTTGCCGTCCTTCACCGGCACGTTCAAGTCTTCGCGAATCAGTACCCGTTTGCCGGCCAGATCCAAGTCGGTCATCTTGAGGATGGACATGGTGGGATTCCTCTAAGGTTTGGAGTTCTGCAAAGCGATCGGTCAAACCGCAGGTTTGACGGATGGCTCTGGGGAGGGAATACGGCCGGGCCAGGGCAAGCCCGGCCGCAGGCTGCCCGTCAGGCGACCACGTGCTCCACCATCCGCAACATGTTACAGGTATAGCCGTACTCGTTGTCGTACCAGGCCACCACTTTGACGAAGGTGGGATCGAGCTGGATACCGGCGCCGGCATCGAAGATGGACGGGGTGCTGCGCCCGCGGAAGTCGGTGGAGACCACCTTGTCCTCGGTGTAGGCCAGCACGCCGGCCAGGCTGCCCTTCTCTGAGGCGCCCTTCATGGCAGCGCAGATGTCGTCGTAACTGGCCTCATTCACCAGCTCACAGGTGAGATCCACCACCGAGACGTCCGAGGTGGGCACCCGGAAGGCCATGCCAGTGAGCTTGCCGTTGAGTTCGGGCAGGACCTTGCCCACGGCCTTGGCGGCACCGGTGGAAGACGGAATGATGTTCTCCAGGATGCCGCGACCGCCACGCCAGTCCTTCATGGAGGGGCCGTCCACGGTCTTCTGGGTGGCGGTGGCCGCATGCACCGTGGTCATCAGCCCGCGCTTGATGCCGAAGTTGTCGTGTAGCACCTTGGCCACCGGCGCGAGACAGTTGGTGGTACAGGAGGCGGCGGAGACGATGGCCTGGCCGGCATACTCATGATGGTTCACGCCGTACACGAACATGGGTGTGGCGTCCTTGGAGGGGGCGCTCTGCACCACCTTCCGGGCGCCGGCGTCGAGGTGTTTCTGGCAGGTCTCTCCGGTGAGGAAGAAGCCGGTACACTCGATCACCACGTCCACGTCGATGTCGCCCCATTTCAGGGCGGACGGGTCGCGCTCAGCGGTGACCCGGATGGTCTTGCCGTCCACCACCAGATTGCCACCCTCCGTGGATACGTCACCGGGGAAGTTGCCGTGTACCGAGTCATACTGGAGCATGTAGGCCAGGTAATCCGGGTCGAGCAGGTCATTGATGCCCACCACTTCGATGCCGGGGAAGTCCTTGCTGATGGCACGGAAGGCCATGCGGCCGATGCGGCCAAAACCGTTGATACCGACTTTGATAGTCATTTTCTATCCTCCAGGAGGCGTTTCAGGGAAATGTTCAGCAAAGACGGGCGCCACCAGCGCCCATCTTCGCCGTGGATCAGAACAGCGACTCAACCGCTTCAACGACGGCCTCGCTGGTGACGTTGAATGCCTTGTAGACATCGGGGGCAGGGGCCGATTCACCGAAGGTGTCGACACCGATGGAGCGGCCGCCGAGGCCCACGTAGCGGGCCCAGCAGGTGGTCACCCCGGCCTCCACCGAGACCCGCCGGGTCACTGAACTGGGCAGCACCGATTCACGGTAGGCGGCATCCTGGCTGTCGAAGGCATTGCTGGAAGGCATGGACACCACCCGCACCTTTCGACCCTTGGCAGAGAGGGTATCGAAGGCCTTCACCGCCAATTCCACCTCGGAGCCGGTGGCAATGACGATAGCCTCGGGCTCACCCTCGCAATCACGCAGGACGTAACCGCCCCGGGCGATGGCCTCGATCTGCTCCGGGGTGCGCTGCATATGGGGCAGGCCCTGGCGGGACAGGATCAGGCTGGTGGGCCCGCCGGTACGCTCGATGGCCAGCTTCCAGGCCACGAAGGTCTCCACCTGATCCGCCGGACGCCACACCGACATGCGGGGGATCATGCGCAGGGTGGCGGTCTGCTCCACCGGCTGGTGGGTGGGGCCGTCCTCACCCAGGCCGATGGAGTCGTGGGTGAAGACGTGGATGGGGTCGATCTTCATCAGCGCCGCCATGCGCAGGGCGTTGCGGGCATATTCGGAAAACATCAGGAAGGTGGCGCCATAGGACTGGAATCCACCGTGGAGTTCCAGGCCGTTCTGGATGGCGGCCTGGGCGAATTCGCGCACCCCGTAGTGGATGTAGTTGCCCGAGGCATCCTTGCGGGTGATCGCCCGGCTCCCCGACCAGAAGGTCAGGTTGGAACCGGCCAGGTCGGCGGACCCGCCCATCAGCTCCGGCAGCAAAGGACCGAAGGCATTGAGGGCATTCTGGGAGGCCTTGCGGGTGGCCACCTTCTCGGCCTTGGCGTCCACCTCCATGACCTTCTCCCAGGCCTTGGCGGAGAAATCCGCCGGCAGCTCGCCGGCCATGCGCCGCTCGAACTCGGCGGCCAGGTCCGGATGGGCCTGGGCATAGGCGGCGAAGCGCTCGTTCCAGGCGGCCTCGGCGGCGGCGCCCTTGTCGCGGGCGTCCCAACCGCGGTAGATCTCTTCGGGGATCTCGAAGGGGCCGTATTTCCAGCCCAGATTCTCGCGCGCCAACTGGATCTCGTCGTCACCCAGGGGGGCGCCGTGGCACTCTTCCTTGCCCTGCTTGTTGGGGGAGCCGAAGCCGATGATGGTCTGGCAGCAGATCAGGGTGGGCCGGTCGCCGACCCCGCGTGCCTCCTCGATGGCCGCCGCGACGGCCGCGGCATCGTGCCCGTCCACCTTGGGGATCACGTGCCAGCCATAGGCCTCGAAGCGCTTGGGGGTGTCGTCGGTGAACCAGGCGGGGCCATCGCCCTCGCCCCGCACCTCGCCGTCGATGGAGATGTTGTTGTCGTCGTAGAAGGCGATGAGCTTGCCCAGGCCCAGGGTGCCGGCGAGGGAACAGGCCTCGTGCGAGATGCCCTCCATCAGACAGCCGTCCCCCAGGAAGACATAGGTGTGGTGATCGACGATCTCGTGTCCCGGCCGATTGAACTGGGCGGCCAGGACCTTCTCGGCGATGGCCATGCCCACGGCATTGGTGATGCCCTGTCCCAGGGGCCCGGTGGTGGTCTCCACCCCGGGGGCGTAACCGTATTCGGGGTGTCCCGGGGTCTTGGAGTGGAGCTGGCGGAACTGTTTGAGGTCCTCTATGCTCAGATCGTAACCGGTCAGATGCAGCAGGGAATAGATGAGCATGGAGCCGTGGCCGTTGGAGAGCACGAAACGGTCACGGTCGGCCCACTTGGGGTTCGCCGGATTGTGGCGCATGTAATCGTTCCACAACACCTCGGCGATGTCGGCCATGCCCATGGGCGCACCGGGATGCCCCGAATTGGCCTTTTGCACCGCGTCCATGCTCAGGGCACGGATCGCGTTGGCGAGTTCTCTGCGTGAGGACATCTGGTCCCTCCTCTTGACGGTTTCTATCTGAACAAAGCGGATTCCACCCGGCCTCGCCAGCACGAGCTGACAGCGAAGACGCCGGTATTCGCGAAGTGAACCCCCCCTGCAGCAGCGAAGGGGCACAAAAGATCGCTTATCTTCCCCCAGGAAGGAGGTTTTCTCAAAGAAGATAGGCTTATACTCATAAAGTAATACTTATAATCCCCGATGTATACCCGTCAGGCGTGAATTCATCGTGATAAGACGGCGTGCCTCATGCCCCTGGGCACGGCGCGGAAGCGAGTCATAGCGGGGACTATAGCGAGCAATCGCCCAACCGCCCAGGGGTGCGGGGGGCGGCTGCAGCAGCGGAATATCCGCGCGTGACGGGTATAGAAGCACAGCCCGGGCGTGAAGATGGCCCATGCGCTCCGGTCATTCCCGCCATTTGATGGAACACCCCATGCTGGGAATCTGTTCCGCCGGACCCTGGCCCGTCTCCGCCACCTGTTTCATGGCCTCGTACAGATCCCGGCGCACATCCGCCGGGGCGGCCTGTTTCCGGCTTGCGTCCAGGCGCCCACGGTATTGCAGCTCAAGGTTCGCGTTGTAACCGAAGAAATCTGGGGTGCAGACCGCGCCATAGGCCTTGGCCACCGCTTGCGACTCGTCCAGCAGATAGGGGAAGGTGAACCCGTATTCCTCGGCCACCCGCTGCATGTTGCCGAAGGAATCCTCGGGATAGTCCGTGGTGTCGTTGGACATGATGGCGGCCACGCCGATGCCCAGGGCCTGAAGGTCACGGGCATCGCGCACGATGCGGTCGCGAACCGCCTGCACATAGGGGCAGTGATTGCAGATGAACATCACCAGCAGGCCTTTGTCGCCTTTGCAGCGGTCGCGGGTCCAGATCTGTCCGTCCACGCCCGGCAGGGCAAAATCGGGGGCCGGACGGCCAAAGTCGCATACAGGGGTTTCCAGGGATACCATAGGAGATCACCGAATTGCCGAGATTGGGAATGGCGCGCCATCATAGCCGGCGCATCCGGAAAGCCAAGCCCGGAAAAACCCTCATATGTCCGTCGTACGCAAGGCCCTCGGTCTTTCCAACCGAAGCCCAGGAGCGCAGGGAACGAGCACAGCCGTCGGCCCCTCTGCGGCAGACAGGAACCCCATGTGCAACGGGTATATGCATCTTGTTCGAGGTACCGCCATGCGACTCTGGATACTGCTCCTGACCCTGTGGCCCCTGTCCGTCCCGGCCAAAGTGGAGGTGGACCTGGACACCTCCACGCCGCGCCTGGACGAGCCCTTCCGCGTGAGTTTCAGCGCCCGTGGCAATCACCTAAGCCAACCGGACCTGAGCGTCCTGCAAAGGGATTTCCGCATCGTCGGTCGCCGGGTCAGTCGCAGCACCCACCGCTTCAACGACCGCAGTGAGGAGTTCATGGGACTGGATCTCACCCTTACCCCGACCCACGCCGGGACCCTGGAGATCCCGCCGCTCGACTTCGGTGGCGAGCGCAGCGACGCGATTCGAATACGGGTGACCGCCACCCGTCCGGTGGCCGACGACACCCAAGGTTCCGATGCCATGCCCTGGCCCGGCAACCCCAATCCCTTCGACATGGGGGGAATGCCCATGCAGATGCCGCCGCCCCCCGATGAATCCACCTGGCCCGCCACCAGCGGTCCAGCGCCCGCCCCCGCCGCATCCTCCCCTCCTCCGGCGCCCTTGCGTACCCGTTCCACGACCATTCGCTATGACCCCGGCCCGTGGCCCTGGATGGCGGCCCTCGCCCTGACCGGCTGGATCGCCACCGCCCTCACCTGGTGGTTGCGCAGCCGTGGCTGGCGTCCAGGTCGCGCGCAACCCCCGGCCCCGGGGGAGATGGACGCCCTGATCGCCCGTATCGGCCGGGCCGCCACCGGTGGCGACCCCACGGAGACCCGTGCCGCGCTGATGCAATGGGGGCGGATGCGTTGGCCCGATTCTCCCCCTTCCAATCTGCGCCTGCTGGCGGCGCGCTGCCCTTCCCTGTTGCAGACCCATCTGCTGCGCCTGGACACCGCCCTGGGACGTGCCGGGGGCGCCGGTTGGAGCGATCCGGAACTGAGCGGGTTGATCCAGGCGTTCGAAAAGGGGGAATCGTGACCCTGTTCGATGCCACGCAGAAACCGCGCCCGACCGCCTCCCGGCGTTTGCATTCGCCCCGCCAACAGGTATAAGAGGGGCTCAGAAACCATCTCCAAGGAGTGTCCATGGCCCTGACCGCAACCCAGAGAGCCCGCCCGGGGAAGACCACCAAGCCAACTCGCCCGGCAAAGGCGGAAAAGACCTATACCTTCCTCTGGGAAGGCACGGACAAGAAGGGCCGTCGCGTCAAAGGCGAGAGCCTGGCGGCGGGCATGGCCCTGGTACGCGCCGACCTGCGCCGCCAAGGCATCACCCCGGTCAAGATCCGCAAGAAGGCCGGCTCCCTCCTTGGGGCCCGTAAGAAGAAGATCACCCCGGGCGACATCGCCGTGTTCTCGCGTCAGCTCGCCACCATGCTCGCCGCCGGCGTGCCCGTGGTGCAGGCCATGGAGATCGTCGGCCAGGGGCACGAAAATCCTTCCATGCAGGAACTCATCCTCTCCCTTAAGAACGACATCGAGAGCGGTAGCTCCATGTCCCAGGCCCTGTCCCGGCACCCACTGTATTTCGACGACCTGTTCTGCAACCTGGTGGAGGCGGGCGAAGCGGCCGGGGTGCTCGACACCCTCCTGGACAAGATCGCCACCTACAAGGAGAAGACCGAATCCCTCAAGGGCAAGATCAAGAAGGCCCTGTTCTATCCCGCGGCGGTCATCATCGTCGCCATCCTAGTGACCGCGATCATCATGATCTTCGTGATCCCCCAGTTCAAGGACCTGTTCGCCAGCTTTGGCGCCGATCTGCCCGCATTCACCCTGATGGTGATCCATGCCTCTGAGTTCATGCGTGCCTGGTGGTGGGCCCTACTCCTGGGCGCCATCGGCCTGAGCTACGGGCTGATGGGGGCTTGGAAACGCTCGCCGCGCTTCCGCGAGGCCGTGGACCGTGCCCTGCTCAAGATCCCCATCATCGGACCCATCATGGACAAGGCCGCCCTGGCCCGGTTTGCGCGCACCCTCTCCACCATCTTCGCCGCCGGGGTCCCCCTGGTGGAGGCCCTGGAGTCGGTGGCCGGGGCAACCGGTAACGTGGTCTACACCCAGGCCGTCCGGCGGATGCGCGAGGACGTGGCCACCGGCCAATCCCTCCAGCTCAGCATGAAACAGGTGGGCCTGTTCCCCCATATGGTGATCCAGATGACCGCCATCGGCGAGGAGTCCGGCCGTCTCGATGAGATGCTGGGCAAGGTTGCCGACTTCTATGAGGAAGAGGTGGACAACGCCGTGGACGCCCTGAGCAGCCTCTTGGAACCGCTCATCATGGTCGTGATCGGTGGCCTGGTGGGTAGCCTGGTGGTGGCCATGTATCTGCCGATCTTCAAGATGGCGGCAGTGGTGTGAGGCGTTTATGATCGCCGACCCCTGGCTGCTCTATGGCCTCACCACCCTCGTCGGTCTCGCCGTGGGGAGCTTTCTCAACGTCGTCGTCCACCGCCTGCCCGCGCGCCTGGAGTATGGTTGGCGCGGCGAGTGCCGGGAACTCCTCGGTCTGGAAGCCGAGCAGGACCCGCCGCCGCCCGGGCTCTGGCGACCGGGCTCGCGCTGTCCTCACTGCGGCCACGGAATCCGCGCCTGGGAGAACATCCCGATCCTGAGTTGGCTTCTGCTGCGTGGGCGCTGCGCGGCCTGTGGCCGCCCCATCGGCTGGCATTATCCCCTGGTGGAGGCCCTCACCGCCCTGCTCTCTCTGCTGGTGATCTGGCGCCTCGGGCCCACCTGGGCGGGTGCCGCGGGGCTCGGCTTCACCTGGGCCCTGATCGCCCTCGCCCTCATCGACCTCGACACCCAATTGCTGCCCGATGTCATCACCCTGCCGCTGGTCTGGGCCGGGCTCCTGCTCAGTCTGAAGGGGGTCTTCACCGACCCGGCCTCCGCCATCACCGGGGCCGCCGCCGGCTACCTGGCACTGTGGACGGTCTACCATGGCTTTCGCCTCGCCACCGGCAAACGGGGCATGGGCCATGGCGACTTCAAGCTGCTCGCCGCGGTAGGGGCCTGGCTGGGCTGGCAGTATCTCCCCCAGGTCATCCTTCTTTCGGCCTTTGTGGGCGCCCTGGTGGGGCTCGCACTGATCCTGTTCCGTGGGCACCGGCGGGAGATCCCCATCCCCTTCGGTCCCTATCTCGCGGCGGCTGCCTGGATCGGCCTGCTCTGGGGACCGGAGATCAACCGTATCTACCTGCTGTGGGCGCATATGTGAATCTCCGGAGCGCCCAGGAAGGCGAACGATGCGGGCGCCCATGAACGAATCCATACTGAGAATCGGCCTCACCGGCGGCATCGGCAGCGGCAAGAGCGCGGTGGCCGACCGTTTCGCCGTGCTCGGGGTGCCCGTACTGGACGCCGACCGTATCGCCCACGAGCTGGTGAGGCCTGGCCACAGCGCCCTGGCCGAGATCGTCGATGCCTTCGGCCCATCCCTGCTCACCGCCGACGGCCACCTCGACCGTGGCGCGTTGCGTGAACGGGTGTTTGCCGCTCCCGAGGACCGCAAGCGCCTCGAGAGGATCCTCCATCCACGCATTCACGCCGCCCTCGGCGCCGCCCTGAAGGATATCGATGCCCCCTATGTGGTGCTGGTGATCCCCCTGCTGTTGGAGACCGGCCGACTCGACCTGGTCGACCGGATCCTGGTGGTGGAGGCCCCGGAGGCCCTGCGGATCCACCGGGTGATGGACCGCGATGGTATGGATGCGGAGCAGATCAGGGCCATCATCGCCACCCAGGCCGGCCCCGATCAACGGCGCAAGGCAGCCGACGACCTGATCGAGAACCGCGGTTCCCTGCGGCACCTGTACCACCGGGTGGACCGCTTACATCGACACTATCTCCAATTGGCGGGGCTATCCGCGCCTCAGGAAACGAGCAGATAGAGGTTATAGAGCAATCCGCCGCCGATGGCCGAATAGAAGTAGATGCGGCCAAGGCCCAGCATGGCGATGGGAATTCCGATGAGCATGGCCAGGCCCAACAGGGGCCAGGCCAGCAGAGAGGTGGTCACGGCGTCGAGGCTCCAGTCCTTGACCGCCATGAGCAGGGTGGCGCCGCCGAGGGTGACTCCGGCGCTCAGGGCCAGCCAGCCGAAATAGCGGAGGAGAAAGGCGGCAAGGGTCTTCATGGGGCTCCTGTGAGGGGTAGGCACCGATGTTGTAGAGGCGGTCTAGCAGAGAGCTGGCCCCGGGGCGGCGCACCTGCCGCTGCCTGGGCGTCGCCCTCAGACAGAGAGACCAGAAACGTCAGGGCATTCCATCCACTTCCTTCTCTTTTTTCACCGGCATCAGGTCGCTGCGGCTCACGCCCAACATCACCACGGCGGTACTGGCCACGTATATCGAGGAATAGGTGCCCACCACGATGCCCAGGATCAGGGCCAAGGCGAACCCGTGGATGATCTCGCCACCCAGCAGGAACAGGGCGATCAGCACCAGCAGGGTGGTGCCCGAGGTCACCAGGGTACGGGACAGGGTCTCGTTGATGGACTGGTCGATGATGGAGATCACCGTGCCCTTGCGCACCTTGCGGAAGTTCTCGCGAATACGGTCGAAGACCACGATGGTGTCGTTGAGGGAATAACCGATCACGGCCAGAACGGCGGCCAACACGGTGAGGTCGAACTGGATCTGGAACAGGGAGAAGAAGCCCACGGTGATGATCACATCGTGGATCAGGGCGATCACCGAGCCCATGGCGAAGCGGTACTCGAAGCGCATGGCCACGTAGATGAGGATACCTATCAGCGAATAGAGGATCGCCAGGCCGCCGTCCTCGGTGAGTTCGTCTCCCACCTGCGGACCCACGAACTCCACCCGGCGCAATTCCACCTTTCCCCCGACGGCCTCCTTGAGGGCGGCAAAGGCGTGATCGCTGAGCTTGGCACTGTCTTCGCCCTCGCGTGGGGCGAGGCGGATGAGCACGTCGCGCGGGGTGCCGAAGTGCTGCACCGTGGCGTCGCCGAAGCCGGCCCCTTTCAGAGTGGCGCGCACCTGGGACAGGTCCACGGGCTGCGCATAGCCCACCTCGATGACGGTGCCGCCGGTGAAGTCGATGCCGAGGGCGAGACCGCGCACGAAGAAGGACACCAGACTGACGAGGATCAGGGTGCCCGAGAAGATCACGGCGTGGTACCGCTTGGCCATGAAGGCGATGCGGGTGGGCTTGGCGAACAGCTTCATGATGGAATCCTCAGATGGCCAGGGACTGGACCCGGCGCCGGCCGTAGATCAGGTTCACCAGGGCGCGGCTGCCCATGATGGCGGTGAACATGGAGGTGACGATGCCGATGAACAGGGTCACCGCAAAGCCCTTGATGGGACCGGTGCCGAAGCTGAACAGGACCACCGCCGCGATCAGGGTGGTGATATTGGCGTCCACGATGGTGGACAGGGCCTTCTCGTAGCCCGCGTTGATGCTGGACTGCGGGGTGTTGCCCACGTTCACCTCTTCGCGGATGCGCTCGTAGATGAGGACGTTGGCGTCCACCGCCATGCCCACGGTGAGGACGATGCCGGCGATGCCGGGCAGGGTCAGGGTGGCCTGGAGCATGGACAGGATGGCGACGATGAGGACCAGGTTGAGCACCAGCACGACATCGGCCACCAGACCGAAGACCTTGTAGTACCAGGCCATGAACACCACCACCAGGAGGAAACCGATGACCACCGACTCGAAGCCCTGATCGATGTTGTCCTTGCCGAGGCTGGGGCCGATGGTACGTTCCTCGACGATCTCGATGGGCGCGGCCAGGGCCCCCGCGCGCAGCAGCAGGGCGAGGTTGCGGGCCTCGTCGCTGCTCTCCAGGCCGGTGGTCTGGAAGCGGCGGCCGAAGGGTTCGAGGATGTTGGCCACGGAGATGACCTCTTCCACCCGCTTCTTCACCTTCACGGGCTTGCCGTCCCGCATGACGGTGGTGGTGCGGTTCTCGATGAAGACCACCGCCATGGGCTTGCCCACGTTCTCGGTGGTGACGTTACGCATCCGCCGGGCACCCTGGCTGTCGAGGCTCACGAACACCGCCGGCTGGCCGGTGCGTTGGTCGAATCCGGAGGAGGCATCGGTGATCTGGTCGCCGGTGACGATGACCCGTTTCTTGAGCAACATGGGGCGGCCGTTGCGGTCCCTGTACAAGCGGTCGCCCACGGGGACCCGTCCCGCCAGGGCATCCTCCACGCTGTGCTCGGTATCCACCAGGCGATATTCCAGGGTGGCGGTGGCCCCCAGGATCTCCTTCAGGCGCGAGGGATCCTGTACCCCCGGCAGTTCCACCACGATACGCCGCCGGCCCTGCTGCTGGATGAGGGGCTCGGACACGCCCAGGGCGTTCACCCGGTTGCGCAGGGTGGTGATGTTCTGTTCCAGGGCGAACTTCTGGATCTCCCGGATCTCCTTGGGACTGAGGCGGGCCTTGAGGAAGAAGTCCTTGCCCTGTTCCGCCGTTTCGAGGATCAGACTGCCGAAGGCCTTGTGGACCACCTCCTCGGCACGGTCCCGGCTGGCGGCGTCGCGGAAACGGATGGACAGGCCGTGGGAGTCGTGGCTGACGGTGATGTAGCGGATCTTCTCCTTGCGCAGGCGGGTGCGGATATCACCCGTGTAGCGTTCCAGGGCCTTCTCCACCGCCGCGTCCATGTCCACGTCGATGAGCACATGGATACCGCCGCGCAGATCCAGGCCCAGATACATGGGCTTCGCCCCCAGGGCCTCCAGCCAGGCAGGCAGGTCCGGGGCCAGGGTGAGGGCGACGCCATACTTGTCGCCCAGGGTCGAGGCGATCACGTCCTTGCCCCGCAACTGCTGCTCGGAGTCGCTGAAGCGTACTAGGAGTCTGCCGTTGTCACGCCGCTCCACCCGTTTGTAGGGCACCCCTGCACGTTTCAGGGCGGCCTGGATATCGGCCTTCTGAGCATCCCCCAATCGGGCCCCGCGCAGGGCCGAGACCTCCACCGAGGGGTCCTGGGGATAGAGGTTGGGCAGGGCGTAGAACAGGCCGATCAGGACCACGAAGGCGATCAGAAGATTCTTCCACAGAGGGTAGCGGTTCATGGCGGGGGGAGACTCCGGCGGGAAGGGGGCGGATCAGGCGGCGTCCAGGGTACCTTTGGGCAGAACCGCCTCGACGGCCTGGCGACGTATCTTGAGTTGCACGCCATCGGCCACCTCCAGGGTCAGGAAATCGTCGCCCAGGGTGGTGATGCGGCCCGCCAGGCCGCCCGTGGTGGTGACCTCGTCGCCCTTGGCCAGGGCCTCCACCATCTTCTTGTGTTCCTTTTGGCGTTTGACCTGGGGGCGGATCATGAAGAAATACAACAACACCACCAGGCCGATGGGAAACAACAGCCCCATGATGGGATCGCCCTGGGGCGCGGCGGCGCCCTCGGCGAAGGCGTCGGAGATGAAGAAACTCATAGCAAAACCCGTTTCGAAGAAGAAGGGACATCGGCCGGTCGCCCGGCAACGCAAGCGGAGAATTATGCCATATCGGGGAGGGAGACTACACTGCCAGAAACAGGCTGGCCCGTTCCAGATAGTCTGTCTCGGGCAACAACTGGTCGCGCGGGAAGGCCGCCAGCACGGAGATGCGCGGTCGGTGGCCGGCCACATGGATCTCGCTCAGGGTCACCGCGTGCGCGCTCCCCCGGGAGCAATCGCCGGAGACGACGCCGAGACCGTCCATGCAGAGGGTCTGTTCACGGGCACTGGCATAGGTCTCGGGATGGGAGAGGATGTCCGCCACGTAGTCCAGGTGATCGTCCAGATCGTCCAGGTGGGCGGGGAGATCACGAATGCTCCGCTCCAAGGCCCCCAGCTGCCCCTCCAGCTCAGGCCTTTCCATGGGCGTGGCCTGGGCCAGACGATGACGCAGGCCCTGGCGGCGGGCGTCCAGCTCGGCCCGGCCCCGGTGCGCACGCTCCATCTCCTTGCGTGCATAGGCCAGCAGGCTGCGGAAAATACAGCACTTGAGGGCCCGCCGGGCGTCGTCTTCGCTGCCTCCCGGGGACATCACCTGATGGTGAACGAAACCCACCGTACGTTGCAGGACCTCGCGGCGCACCTCGCCCCCCTCCAGGGCCATGCCCAGACGGGTCTGTTCGTCTTTGCGCATGCACAGCAGGGCCCACACGCAATCCGCGGTGGGATCGGCATCGAAGAAGGCGCGCACCTCCTGACTGTTGCTGAAGACCTCGCGCATGTGCCGGGGACTGGCGAAGAAGGCACGCACCCGCGGGTCGCCGGTGAAGGCCGCAGGATCGCAGCGGATGCCCGCGGGCAGGGCCTCCACCAGGTGGTGGATGTGCCGCAGCGCGGTGCGGGTGGGCTCGTGCAGGCGGCGCTTCCAGGCGGGCAGGGCGCGAATCCGCGGGTAGCTCTCCTCGGCCACCAGATGCACCACCTGATCGAGGTCGATGCCCTCGATGATGCATTGGCCTCCCTTGGGGCGCTCGAATATGCGGTGCAGGAGGTTTTGCAGGTGGGGGATCAACATCGGGGGACTCCTCAGGTGGATTTCGTTATCTTGGCGGCACGCCTTGGTTCCTGAACGCATCCCGCCAGGCGGCAAAGCGGCCGGCCGCGATCGCCTCGCGCGTCCCGGCCATGAGCCATTGATAGTAACGGAGATTGTGCAGGGTATTGAGATGGGCGCCGAGGATCTCCTTACAGCGGTCCAGGTGGTGCAGATAGGCGCGGCTGTAATGGCGGCAAGTGTAGCAGGTACATTCCGGGTCCAGGGGCCCGGGATCGTCCCGGTAGCGGGCGTTGCGGATGCGCACCACCCCCTGGCGGGTGAACAGGTGACCGTTACGGGCGTTGCGGGTGGGCATCACACAATCGAACATGTCGATCCCACGCGCGACCGCCTCCAGGATGTCCAGGGGCGTACCCACGCCCATGAGATAGTGGGGCCGGTCCGCCGGCAGACGCGGCGCCAGGAAATCCAACACCCGCCAGCGGTCCTCCGGGGGTTCGCCCACCGAAAGGCCGCCCACGGCGTAACCATCGAAACCAATGTCCATCAGACCGTCCAGGGACGCCTCCCGCAGGTCCTCGTAGATCCCCCCCTGGACGATCCCGAACAGGGCCGCGGGGTTGTCGCCGTGGGCCTCGCGTGAACGGGCCGCCCAGCGCAGGCTGAGTTCCATGGAGGCGCGTGCCGTGGCCGGATCGGCCGGCCAGGGGGTGCATTCGTCGAAGATCATGACGATGTCCGAGCCCAGCTCGCGCTGTATCTGCATGGACTCCCGCGGGCCCATGAACACCCGGCGGCCGTCCACCGGCGAGCGGAAGTGGACGCCCTCCTCCGTGATCCGGCGCAGGGCCCCCAGGCTGAACACCTGGAAACCGCCCGAGTCGGTGAGGATGGGCCGCTCCCAGTGCATGAAACGGTGGAGGCCGCCGCAGTGCCGGATCACCTCGCTGCCCGGGCGGAGGCCCAGGTGGAAGGTGTTGCCCAGCACCATCTGGGCGCCCGTGGCCTCCAGGTCTTCGGGGGTCATGCCCTTGACCGTGCCGTAGGTACCCACCGGCATGAAGGCCGGGGTGTCCACGATTCCCCGGGAAAAGTGAAGCCGGCCGCGCCGGGCCGCACCTTCGGTGGCGAGGATCTCGAACCTCATCTCCGTCGCCGCAGCCAGGCCCGGAAGGCGCCGAGATCGGCCACCTCCACCGGGCCGGCATCGGGGCCCGGCCAGCGGCGGCCGGCACGGTTCATCCACACCGCCTGGAGACCCGCCGCGCGCGCCGCCATGACATCGGTCTGCGGGTCGTCCCCCAGGTGCACGGCCTGAGCCGGTGTGGCGCCGGCCCAGGCCAGGGCGGCCTCGAACAGGGCCGGGTGGGGTTTGGCCTCGCCGACGTCGGCCGCCGTCAGGCTCAGATCGAAACATCCGGCCAGGGGGGTGTGCTGCATCTCTACGTTGCCGTTGGTGAGGGCGATCAGGAGGTGACGGCCGCGCAGCGCCCGCAACACCCGGGCCACCTCGGGATAGGGCTCGACCCGGTTGCGCAGGCGCCGGAAGAGGGCCATCCCCTCCCCGGACAGACCGGGATCATAGCCGAACTTCTCCAGCAATTGTTCCAGGGAACGCCGGCGCAGCAGGGTCAGATCATGGGCGATGGCCGGCATCTCCCGGGCGACGGCGCGGCGATGTTCCCGCAGACCCTCGATGTCCCACCGGGCCGTGAGACGGGGGGCGGTCCGGCGCAACCAGTCATAGAGGCCGGCCTCGGCGGCCAGAATCGTGGGCCGGCAGGGCCAGAGGGTGTCGTCCAGGTCGAAACAGAGCACTCGGCAGGAAGGCATGCGGGGGGTTCAGTGGCGCAATCAGGGGTTGACAAATGGATCAGTATTTTATAACCTAATCATGTACTGATTGATCGAGAGGTCATGAGGTACACACTCCTCCATCCTCCTTTGGTGGAAACCTTGGCGCGGCAACCCCCTTGCCGCGCTTTTTTTGCCGCTGAATAGGAATATGATTCCTATCTGCGAGTCAGCCACATGGCGTCTCCGTAGCTGAAGAAGCGGTAACCCCGGGCCACCGCATGACGGTAGGCGGCCATCACCCGCTCATGGCCGCCGAAGGCCGCCACCAGCATCAGCAGGGTGGATTCGGGCAGGTGGAAGTTGGTGATCAGGGCATCCACCACCCGGAACCTGTAGGGGGGGTGGATGAACAGCCGGGTGTCCCCGCGGTAGGGACGCAGTTCGCCATCCGCCGCGGCCGTCTCCAGACAACGCACGCTGGTGGTGCCCACCGCCACCACCCGCCCGCCCCGCTCCCGGGTACGGGCGACCTGGGCGCAGACCCCGGCCGACACCTCCAGCCATTCGGCATGCATCCGGTGCTCCTCCAGGCGTTCGCATCGCACCGGCTGGAAGGTCCCCGCGCCCACGTGGAGGGTGACCCTGGCCAGCTCGATACCACCCCCCACCAGGGCGTCGAGCATGGCCCGATCGAAATGCAGGCCGGCCGTGGGCGCCGCCACCGCCCCCTCCCGGCGGCCGTAGACGGTCTGATAACGTTCCCGGTCCAGGGCCTGATCGTCGCGCCGGATGTAGGGCGGCAAGGGCATGTGGCCCCATTCCCGCATGAGCCCGACGAAGTCCCCCGCGGGAACGGCGAGGCGGAAGAGGTCGTCCTCGCGGCCGCGCACCTCGATCTCGATATCGCCCACCCGGATGCGGCTGCCGGGCCTCGGCGCCCTGCTCGCCCGCACCTGGGCGAGGGCCTCGCGCCCCTCCAGCAGGCGCTCGATCAGGATCTCCACCCGCCCGCCGGAGGCCTTGCGGCCATGCAGGCGCGCCGGCAGGACCCGGGTGTCGTTGAGCACCAGGAGATCTCCGGCCTGTAACAGGGCCGGCAGATCCCGGAACCAGCGGTCCGTCGGTCCCGGGGCGTCTCCCTCCAGGCACAGGAGGCGGCTCGCGCGCCGCTCGGGGAGCGGGTGCTGGGCGACGAGGTCCCCGGGCAGGTGGAAGTGGAAGTCCGAACGTCGCATGACTCCTACTCTGTCACATCCCCACTCGCCGTCGGGATTGCCAGCGGCATCACGCCACGTCCCGGGTCAATCGAGATCGGACGCCAGGGCCGCCCGGGTCGCCTCCGGCAAGGGCCCGGTCTCGTGGGTATAGGCCTCGTGGGCTATGCCCATGGTGACCCCCCTGCCCTCCTTGACCGCGGCACACATAGCCGGCGTGAGTTGGAAGCGCAGGAAGTGCACCGAGGAGGTCTTCTCCTGGTTCTCCCGCTCCAGGTCCTCGTCTGCGACGGCGTAGACCCGCTCGAAGCCCTCCACCTGTACCCATACCCGGTCTTCGATGCCGATCATCCGCGCCAGGGCGGCTCGGCGTTCGTCCACGTCGTCGTATTCCAACATGAAGGTGGCCTTCCAGTTGGTTCCGTCGGGGATCAGGGGATTGTAGGTGTCCAGCTCGTCCTGGATCTCCCGGGGCTCGAACAGACGCTCGACGCGCAGCATCTCCTGGACCTGGTACTGCATGGTGAGCCGATCCTCGAAACAGAGGGTGGCATGGGCGCCCACGGGCACCTTTCGGGCCGCCCTGTGGGCCATGGCACGGGCCCGGAAGTCCGCCCGTTGGCGGGCGTAGTCCTCCAGGCTCAAGAGGTCTTCAGGTTTCAGTCTTTTCATGATATTCGCTCTCCAATGTCAGATCCCATAGGCCTTTCTGAGCAGGCTGAGGGGGTGTTCGGCACGGCCCTCCCCGCCCAGCCCGTGGGCGATGAAGTTCCCGGCCATGGGACAGTCGCTGCCGTAGTGGTCCGGGGACTCCTGTTCCACCCGGCGCAGCACGGGCCGGAGGATCTTCATGGCCGAGGGATAGAATTCGGCCTTCACCGCATAGGTGCCGTCGTGGCCGGAGCAACGCTCGATGGGCTTGATCTCGGTGTCCGGGACCAGAGACAGGACCTCCCGCGTCTTCATGCCGATGTTCTGCACCCGCTGATGACAGGCCACGTGGTAGGCCACCTTGCCCAGGGGCTGCTTGAAGTCGGTGTTCAGGAGGCCGGCCTTGTGGCGCAGCGCGAGGTACTCGAAGGGATCGAAGATGTGTTCCCCCACCTTTCGCACATCGGGATCGTCGGGGAACATCAGCGGGAGTTCCTGCTTGAACATGAGCACGCAGGAGGGCACCACGGCCATCAGGTCCCAGCCCTTGTCCACGAGACGGGCGAGCACCGGGATGTTGTATTCCTTGGCCTCCCGTACCGCCTCCAGGTCACCCAGTTCCAGTTTGGGCATGCCGCAGCAGCGCTCCTTCCCGGCGATGGTGACGGGGATGCCATTGTGTTCCAACACCGCCGTCAGGTCCTCGCCCAGATGCGGCTCGTTGTAGTTGCCGTAACAGGTGGCAAACAGCGCGACCCGGCCCCGGGTGCGCCCGGCGGGCTCTCCCCGGGCCTCGCGCCGGCGATGGTCGGCCAGGCGCCGGCGCAGGGTATCGCTATGGTATTCGGGCAGACGGGCCTCGGGGTGTATCTCCAGTACCTTCCCGAGAACCTTGCGCAAGGTCTTGGACTTGTTGGCCGCGTTCACCGTGCCGGCGACCACGGGAATACCCGCGAGGCGGCCCAGGCGGTCGGTGCCGGTGATGAGGCGGTCGCGCATCCGGGTCCCGCCCTGTTTGAACTTCACCGCCTTGGCCCGGAGCATGAGATGGGGGAAATCCACGTTCCATTCGTGGGGCGGCACATAGGGACACTTGGTCATGTAGCAGAGGTCGCACAGGTAGCAGTGATCCACCACCTGCCAGTAGTCGTCCTTGGCGACCCCGTCGACTTCCAGGGTCTCGGACTCGTCCACCAGGTCGAACAGGGTGGGGAAGGCCCGGCACAGACTCACGCAACGGCGGCAGCCGTGGCAGATGTCGAAGACCCGCTCCAGTTCGGAGAACAGGGCGCCCGAGTCGTAGAACCCGGGGGCCTGCCAATCCAGGGGATGCCGGGTGGGGGCCTCGAGGTTGCCTTCGCGGGGAGGGGGGACGGTGGCCATGGGGATACCTCATCTTACTGTGAAGAAGGGATGCGGGAGACCCGCATCCCGGGTCGGATCAGCTATCCAGGCCGTCCAGGGCCTTCTGGAAGCGGTTGGCGTGGGAACGCTCGGCCTTGGCGAGGGTCTCGAACCAGTCGGCGATCTCGTCGAAGCCCTCGTCCCGGGCCGTCTTGGCCATGCCGGGATACATGTCGGT
>JALSSC010000005.1 GCA_026984455.1 Chromatiaceae bacterium | reverse complement strand
GTCATCGCGTAGGGCCGCCTGCCGCGCATCCTGCGGGTATCGGCCTCCATCACCTCCAGGGAGGCGCCTACATAGGGCGCGAGATCGATCTTGTTGATCACCAACAGGTCGGACTTGGTGATGCCGGGACCGCCCTTACGCGGGATCTTCTCCCCCTCGGATACGTCGATCACGTAGATCGTCAGATCCGCCAGTTCCGGGCTGAAGGTGGCCGCGAGGTTGTCCCCGCCGCTCTCGATGAACAGGATGTCGAGCTGCGGGAATCGTGTCTGCAGGTCCACCACTGCCGCCAGGTTCATCGAGGCATCCTCGCGGATCGCAGTGTGCGGGCAGCCGCCGGTCTCCACCCCGAGGATGCGCTCGGCCGGCAAGGCCCCGGCACGGATCAGGATCTCCTGGTCTTCGCGGGTGTAGATGTCGTTGGTCACCACGGCGATTTCGTAGTCGTCGCGCAGGGCCTTGCACAGGGCCTCCAACAGGGCGGTCTTGCCGGAGCCCACGGGCCCGCCGACACCGATACGCAGGGGGAATCTGGAATCGTTCATGGTGTTATCGTCTCCGTAGGAGGCGGTGTCCGGGCGGTCAATTCCTGAACAGCCTGGTGTACTGGGTCTCGTGCAGGCTGCTGGCCAGTGCAGCGAGGGGTGAGGAGGCCCCGATCCGGTCGTCCGGCAGGGCCAGGCCGGTCTCCAGTACCGCGGGGAGCCTCTCCGCCAGCCTGAGCAGCAGTCGCTGACCATCGGTCTGCCCCAGTGGGATCAACTTGATTGCGGCCGCCATCCGGTTCTCCAGCCAGCTCCAGGCGTAACCCAGGGCGGCGTCGGTCAGGGGGATTTTCCAATGGGCCGCTGCCAGGGCGTAGGGTGCGGTCTGGCAGGTTTCGAGCGCACGGCGCCAGGGGATGGCCCGGGGGATCCCCAGATCCATGAGCAGGCGGGTGAGGGCAGCGGCACGCCGTTGCTCTTCCTGACGCAGTTCGCGGGTCTCGCGGGTGGCCAGCAGGTAGTCGCCCCAGCGCCCCAGGGCGGCCACGTCCCCCCTCTGGCAGGCGCGGTAGAGGCGCGCGAGCAGGGGCACCTCCAGGTGGGCCAGGTTGTCCTCGGCCAGTCCGACCAGCCAGTCGTTCAGGTCCTCCATGTCGCCCACCCAGCCTGCCTCGACGGCATACTCCAGGCCTTGGGAGCAGGTGAAACCCCCGATGGGCAGGGTTGGACTGACCAGTTGCAGCAGGCGCAGTCGTGCCAGTGCGTCGCCGATCGGCCGGGCCTCAGTGGCTGTGGTGGTGTCCGTGCCCATGGCCCGCCTGGTGACCACTGCCATGCTCGCCATAGGCCCCTGGTTCCGGCTCGAAGGGGCGCTCGGCGTATTCCGGCTCCAGGCCCAGACCCTGGAGCATGGCGTCGAGCACCGGGTCGTGTGGGTAGCGCACCTCCCCCGGGAGGATCTGTAGGGGGGTGTGGCGGTTGCCCAGATGGTAGCAGGCGCGGGCCAGCAGATGACCGTCCTGGGTCCTGGCCACGGATACGGGTTCCGCAGCGGCCCGTACCCGGATCAGGCTGCCGTCCTCGGCCCGCAGCAGGTCGCCGTCGCGCAGGATGGGGCCGCGGTCGAGGAACAGGCCCGCGTCACGACCGTCGTCCAGGGTCACCCGCAAGCGCGCCCGGACACGTTGGTCGAGGGGCAGGGTCAGGGTGGCGGTCGGTTCGCCAGCGGGGATGCGTTCGAGTATCCGCAACATGGTCAGAACAGGAAATAACGCTGCGCCATGGGCAACTCGGCGGCCGGCTCGCAGGTCAGGAGTTCGCCGTCCGCCCGCACCTCGTAGGTCTGGGGGTCCACCTCGATCTCCGGCAGGGCGTCGTTCAGGCGCATGTGCGCCTTGCGCAGGTTGCGGCAGTCACGCACCACCCCGAGCAGGGACTTCAGGCCCAATTGCCCGGGGATCCCGGCTTCGTGAGCCGCCTGCGAGAGGAAGGTCATGCGGGTGCTGGCCCGCGCCCCGCCGAAGGCACCGAACATATAGCGGTAGTGGACCGGTTGCGGGGTGGGGATGGAGGCATTGGGGTCACCCATGGGCGCGGCCGCGATCATCCCGCCCTTGAGGATCAGGCTGGGCTTGGTGCCGAAGAAGGCCGGCCTCCACAGTACCAGGTCGGCCAGCTTGCCCACCTCCACCGAGCCCACCTCGTGGCTGATGCCGTGGGCGATGGCCGGGTTGATGGTGTACTTGGCGACGTAGCGCTTGACGCGCCCGTTGTCGTGCCCGGGCGGGTCACCGGCCAGGCTGCCGCGCTGCACCTTCATCTTGTGGGCGGTCTGCCACGTACGGACGATGACCTCGCCCACCCGGCCCATGGCCTGGGAGTCGGAGGCGATCATGGAAAAGGCGCCGAGGTCGTGCAGGATGTCCTCGGCGGCGATGGTCTCGCGGCGGATGCGCGACTCGGCGAAGGCCACGTCCTCGGCGATGGAGGGCGAGAGGTGATGGCACACCATCAGCATGTCGAGGTGCTCGTCCACCGTGTTCACGGTGTAGGGCCGGGTCGGGTTGGTTGAGGAAGGCAGGACATGTGGGTGGCCGACGGCCTTGATGATGTCCGGGGCGTGGCCGCCGCCGGCGCCCTCGGTGTGATAGGTGTGGATGGTGCGGCCCTTCATGGCCTTCAGGCTGTGTTCGACGAAGCCCGATTCGTTCAGGGTGTCGGTGTGGATCGACACCTGTACGTCGTAACCGTCCGCGACCCCCAGGCAGGTGTCTATGGCCGAGGGCGTGGTGCCCCAGTCCTCGTGCAGCTTGAGGCCGATGGCCCCGGCGCGTATCTGCTCGGCCAGGGGGCCGGGCCGCGAGGCGTTGCCCTTGCCCAGGAAGCCGAGGTTGACCGGCAGGGCCTCGGCCGCCTCCAGCATGCGCCGGAGGTGCCAGGGGCCCGGGGTGCAGGTGGTGGCATTGGTGCCGGTGGCGGGTCCTGTGCCGCCACCGAGCATCGTGGTCACCCCGGACATCAGGGCCTCCTCCACCTGCTGCGGGCAGATGAAGTGGATGTGGGCGTCGATACCGCCGGCGGTGAGGATCTGGCCTTCTCCGGCGATGGCCTCGGTGCCCGGGCCGATGACGATGTCCACCCCCGGCTGGACGTCCGGGTTACCGGCCTTGCCGATGGCGGCGATGCGTCCGTCCTTGATGCCGACGTCCGCCTTGACGATGCCCCACCAGTCGAGGATCAGGGCATTGGTGATCACCGTGTCCACCACCTCCGCGCTCGGGGCCTGGCTCTGTCCCATGCCGTCGCGGATCACCTTGCCGCCGCCGAACTTCACCTCGTCGCCATAGCGGGTCCTGTCTTCCTCGACCTGGACGAAGAGTTCGCTGTCGCCCAGGCGCACCCGGTCGCCGGTGGTGGGCCCGTACATCTCGGCATAGGCCTGTCTGCCGATCCTGACCATCAGTCCAGGTCTCCCATGACCTTGCCATTGAAGCCGAATACCCGGCGCCTGCCGCTGTAGGCGACCAACTCCACTGTGCGGGTCTGCCCTGGCTCGAAGCGTACCGCGGTGCCTGCGGCGACGTTCAGGCGAAAGCCCCGGGCCTTCTCGCGTTCGAACTCCAGGGCAGGATTGGTCTCGTAGAAATGGTAGTGGGAGCCCACCTGGATCGGCCGGTCGCCGGTATTGGCCACCCGTAGGGTCAGGGTCTCGCGACCCGCGTTCAATTCGATCTCGCCGTCGGCGGCGATCACCTCGCCTGGAATCATCGATGTCCCCTTCTGTATCTTCATATACCCTGCAGTTGTGGTCTTTGCAGGCCTTGGTGAATCAGATGATCGGATCATGGACCGTCACCAGCTTGGTACCGTCCGGGAAGGTCGCCTCCACCTGCACTTCCTTGATCATGTCGGCGACTCCCTCCATCACCTCGTCCCGCCCGAGCAGGGTACGGCCATAGTCCATCAGGTCGGCCACGCTGCGGCCTTCGCGCGCGCCTTCCAGGATCCCGGCGCTGATCAGCGCCACGGCCTCCGGATAGTTGAGCTTGAGTTTCTTGGCCCGGCGGCGTTCGGCCAGCAGGGCCGCGGTGAAGACCAACAGTTTGTCTTTCTCTCTGGGTGTGAGTTCCATAGGGGCCTCTTTCCTCAGGTGTTCCAGATACGTGGACTGGTCGCGGGGCGGTTCAGCAGCGGTTCGCGCAGGGCGCTCCAGGTCTTGGCAAACAGGTCTTGCGCCTCCTCGGCGGAGTCACCGAGGTAGCGCAGCAGCAGCAGGTCTTCTACCCGGGTGGCGGCGGCGATTCCGTTACCAGGGGTGCCAATGCAGTCCCGGGCGAGCCGCAGGTGATGGTCGCCAGCGTGGCTGAAGAGCGCGGTGGCGGTGACCGCCCGCCCATCCAACCGGGACCGCCACAGGCGGCTGCGGGCATCCACCCGCAGGCGTTCCAGGAGCAGGGGCACGCCGTCCCGGTAGAGTTCCAGGCGCGTATCCACCCGCCCCGCATCGAAGGCCTCGCCGATCACCGGACGACCGAGACAATGGGTCTCCCATAGGGCCAGACGGGCCCGGCCCTGTAGCTCCACGCGGGTGCAGAGTGCCGCCTGGGCGCCCGGGAAGAAGATGTTCTCCCGGGGCAGCCATTCAAGGGTGGCGCCATCGGCGACCTCCAGGCGTTGCGTCTGCTGGGCCATGGCCCCGGCACTGCGGTAGAACTTGGTTGCCCCGGGGGTGGTGACCAGGGCATGGCTGTGCGTGGCCAAGTGGGTGTGGATCTCCAGCAGGTCGCCGCCCACCAGGCCGCCTGGGGGGTGTAGCAGATAGACATGGCACACCCCGCCCTCGGGATAGAAGGGGCGCTGCACCGCCAGCGGCCCATACCGCCTGCGGTGGGCGAGGACGGTCTTGCCACCGGACGGACGAAAGCCCAGCCCGAGCCCGGCAGCCCAGCGCCTGCCTGTCGCCGCGGGCGCTGCGGCGGCCAATTGGGGACCAGGGCACGCGTCGCGCCCCCCGCTCGGGCGTTGGCAGGCTGCGGAAAAACGGACTGTTTCGACGGCCTGCGTGCGGTGCATGGATGTGCTGCCCCCTTTTTTCGGTCGTAAGCCATTGAAAATCACGAAACCGGAAAATCGCATCTCCCGGTTCCATGGTTTCGAGAGTCCAGGGAAGGACCTTTCCTGATGGGATGGACTCCCCCCCCATTCGGCATCGCGATGTGCCGGATTGGAGATGTAAACAACCCCTCACAGGACCGGCGAGAAGCCCAGCTGAAAGTAAAACGTATCAACATCGATTTGGCAAAGAATGTTTCCCAGGCAGACGGTGTGGACAGGGCAGAAAAGAGCCGGATCGACAAGGCCGTTTGCAGACGGGACACGAACGCCTGTTGGCCCAGCTGCCGCCCGGTCTGACCGGCATGGAGGCCTGTGGGCACACCCACTAATGGGCCGGCGAACTTCGCGGGCCG
>JALSSC010000004.1 GCA_026984455.1 Chromatiaceae bacterium | reverse complement strand
TCGGGGTGGAACTGGGGCGTATGGCGCCCGATGGGGGGTGGGATCTGCTCCTCCGGGGGCCCGTGGTCGTCCTGCCCGGATCCGGAGGGCCCGGTCGCAGGCGGATGCGCGTGCCGGTGCCGGGCGCGATCCCCGTCCGTGTGCCTCCCGAAGATCCCTCACTGGCCTCGGGCGGGGAATTGCCCTTCGAGGCGCCTTTTCCACGCCCGCCGCCGGCACTTCCGCCCGCGGCGGCGGTTCGGGGTCCTGCCGCGCTGCCCCTCGTGGTCCCGCTGGAGACCCCGGAGCCGGGCGAGGCCGGTGTGGTTTCGTCCTGGTCTTCAGGGGTTGGCGATTGAGCCGTCCGGGACCGCTGTTTCTGGTCCTGCATGCGCACCTCCCCTGGGTGCGTCACCCCGGGCATCCCCGCTTCCTGGAAGAGGCCTGGTTGTTCCAGGCCTTGTTGGAGAGCCATCTGCGGCTGTTGCAGGGTCTGCAACGGCTGTGGGGCACGGGGCATGGCTTCCGCATCACCCTGTCCCTGTCTCCCACCCTGGTGGGCATGTGGCGGGACCCCCTCCTGCGGGAGCGTTTTCGCGCCTACGTGGGGCGTACCCGGCGGCTCGCCCGGCGGCGGGCCGGGGATCTCCCCTCGGAACTGGCCACGCGCCTGCTCGACTTCGAGGCGGATTATGCGCGCCTGGAGGCATGGTGGCGCGAGGATCTGGGCATGGACCTGGAGTCCGCCTGGTGTCGCCTCCGGGATCGGGGTGCGGTGGAACTGATCACCACCGCCCTGACCCACGGCTATCTGCCCCTGTTGCGCCACCACCCCGGGGCGGTGGAGGCACAACTGGATCTGGCCCTGGCGTTCCACGAACGCTGGAGCGGCCGACGCCCAGGGGGCTTCTGGTTGCCCGAAATGGGGTATTTCCCCGGGCTGGAGCGGATCCTGGCGCGCCGTGACCTGCGCTGGTTCTGCGTGGACAGCCATGCCCTACCGGGCCTCGCCGTGGCCCGCTGTCCGGCGGGTCCGGTCTGCCTGGCACGGGATGCCGCCTGTACCCGCGAGGTATGGAGTCGTAGCGGGGGTTTCCCCGGGGATCCCGCCTACCGGGAGTTCCATCGCGAGATCCGCGCCGACGACGGCGAACCGACCGGCCTCAAGCCCTGGCGGATCGGCGCGGGGGGGCGGTCCAGGGCGCCTTACGACCCGCGCACGGCGGCCGGGCGGGCGCGTGCCGATGCGCATCGCTTCCTCGCGCGGCGGCGGTTGTGCCCCGCCCCCCAGCTGGCGGCCTACGATGCCGAACTCTTCGGCCACTGGTGGTACGAAGGGGTCGATTGGCTGCTGGAGGTCCTGCGCGCGGCCCCGGACTATGGCATCGAGACCCTGACGCCCATGGACTGGCTGGCGCGGGGGCCGCTGTTGCCGGAGGCGACACCGCTCGAGTCGAGTTGGGGCGAAGGGGGCTATCATCGGGTCTGGCTGCATGAGGACTCGGCCTGGATCTGGCCACGCCTGGCGCGTATTCAGAAGGGCCTGGTGGACGCTGCGGCCCGGGGGGGGAGCCCCGGGCGCCTGGGGCCGGCGCGCCACGCCCTCCTCTTGGCGCAGGCCTCGGACTGGCCCTTCATGTTGCGCCCCGGGGTCTATCCCGAATATGCGAGGATGCGGGTGACCCGCCACCTGGAAGAGGCGGAACGCCGCCTGTGGGCCGCCTCGACCGGTGAAGTGGAGGCCGGCCCCTTGCCCTTGTTCGAGTAGATGCCATGACCCGAATCGTCGTCGTCAGCCCCGAATGCGCCCCTGTGAGCGCCTACAGCGGCCTCTCCGACTATTGCCGCGGTCTCTGCCGGGATGCCCTGCTGCGCGGCCTGGAGATGGAGGTCCTGATGCCCTTCTATCCCGGCTGGGAGCCCGGTTCGGGGTGGAGCGGAGACGGGGAGGAGGATCTCTGGGCGCCCCTGGGCGACGGCTACGTGCATTGCCGGGTACATCGGGGCCGTGTCCAGGGGATGCGCTTCCGTCTCATCGAGCCTCAGGACCCCGCCGGCCTGTTCCGGGCCGGGCGGACCCCGGACGGGGCGGCCGAGCGCGCCCGTTTCGACTTCTTCGCGAGGGCCGCGGTGCGGCTGCTGGAGCGGGGGGAATGGCCGGACGCCGTCCATTTCCTCGGCTGGGAGACGGCCCTGGGGGCGGTCCTGTGGACGGCCACGCCGCGCCTGTTCAGCTTCTTCGAAGCCCCGCCCGAGGGTGGCGACGCCCTGGTCCCGGCGGTGCAGGCCGCCACCTGGGTGAGCACCTCTTCCGCCCACTACGCGGGGGCCTGCGCCCGGGGCGCCGGGGGGCGGCGACTGGCCCAGGCCCTGACCGCCCGGGGCGAGGCCTTCGGCGGCCTGCGCCCGGCCTTGGAACGCCCCCTCTGGGACCCCGGGCACGACCCCCTGGTCTGGCGCACCTTCTCTGCCAACACCCTGCCGCGCAAGGCCGACGACAAGGCCTGGCTGCGCCGCCAACTGCACCTGGAGCAGACGCGGGTGCCCCTGGTGGTGGGGGTCGGCCGCGGTATCGCCCGCAAGCGCATCGACCTGGTGGCCCGTGCTCTGGCCCAGGCCCTGGATGCCGGGGCGCAGTGCGTGTATCTGGGGGTCGCGGTGGAGGCGGGCGCCCTGGCCCCCCTGGAGGCCCTGCGGGGGCGCCCGGGGTTCCGGTTGCTGGAGCGTCATGACGAGGGGCTCGCCCACGGCCTGTTCGCCGCCGCCGACATCCTGGTGCATCCCGCCCGCCCCGAGCCGCGCGGCCTCGCCATCCTCGCCGCCCTGGCCTATGGCGCCGCCCCCATCGTCCATCGCAGCGGTGCCGGGGCCGATCTGGTGACCGACGTGCATGACGACGAGGCCCCCTATGCGCGCCGCAACGGCTTTCTGTTCGATACCGACGAAGACCTCGCCGGGGCCCTGGAACGCGCCCTCTACCTGTGGTACGAACACCCGCACCATTTCCGGCGCCTGCGGGTGAACGCCATGGCCACGGACTGCGCCTGGGACCGGCCCGGAGAGATCCTCCAGCGCCTGTACACCGCCGCGCCCTGACAGTAATCGCCGCCTGCCCGGGTCCTCCCGGCAGGCCTTGTCCAGAGAGATTTGCGCATGCTTCGCCGCCTCTTCGTCATCGTCTTCTGCCTGCCGGGCCTGGGCCTTGCTGCGGGCATCCAATGGCAGGCCTGGTCGCCCGAGATGTTCACCCGGGCGGCGAGAGAGGATCGCCTGGTGCTCGTGGACGTCACCGCCCAATGGTGCGCCTTCTGCAAGAAGATGGACCTCGAGACCTATACCGACCCCGAGGTGGTCGCCCTGATTCGGGCGCGCTATGTGCCGGTGCGCATGGACGAGGCGGCCTTTCCCGAGTGGGTGGCGCGTTATCCCGCCCGTCGTCCCCTGACCCTGGTGTTCGATGCCCAGGGCCGGGAACGGGTGCGCAAGGCCGGCTATCTCAAGCCCCGGTGGATGTTGTGGCTGCTCCAGGCCATGCTCGAGGAGGCGCGGCCATGAAGGCCTGGAGCCGGCGTCGCTTCCTCGCCGCCGGGGCATTCGCCCTGAGCGGCCCGGCCCTGGCCGAGGCCCTGGCGGCGCGGACCGGTCTCGGCGTCACGGACTGGCGCATCGTCGATGCCGTCCAGGCCCACCTCCTGCCCTCGGAACCCGACGCCCCGGGGGCGCGGGAGGCCAATGCCCTGCTCTGGCTGGCCTTCGTGCTCGAGGACCCCAAGGTGCCGGCAGAACTCAAGACCCTGTTGCGGGCCGGCCCCGCCCGTTTGGCCAGGCACAGCCGTACTCACGGCGGCACCGAATTCCTCCACCTGGACGAGGCCGGGCGGGAGCGGATCCTGCGCAGCTTCGAAGAGGACCCCGAGGGCCGCCGCTGGCTTCAGGAGATCCTCGGCTTCACCCTGGAGGCCCTGCTCGGTGATCCGGTCTATGGCGTCAATCCCGGCGGACGGGCCTGGAAGTGGCTGGGCTGGCGGCCCGGCTTCCGCCGTCCCGACGCCGAGACCCGCTATTTTCTCTTGTGAACGGCGAATACGACTGTTGCATCGTCGGCAGCGGCGCTGGCGCCGCCCCAGTGGCCCTGCGCCTGGCCCAGGCCGGACGCCGGGTGCTGGTGTTGGAGAAGGGCCCCTGGTGGCGGGAGGACGACTTCCGCAAAGACGAACTGGCCTGCTGTCAGCGCCCCACCTATGTCCCGGACCCGGCCCTGGAGCCGCAGGTGGTGGAGGAGGAGCGGGACGACGGCGGCTGGGGACGGCGGGTCACCGACCAGGGCGGTGGCTTCTGGAACGGCAACTGCGTGGGCGGCTCCAGCAATTTCATGAGCGGCTTCTTCCACCGTCTGAAGCCGGTGGATTTCCATCTGCGCGAGACCTTCGGCCCCATCGCGGGCGCGAACGTCGCCGACTGGCCCATCTCCTATGCCGACCTGGAGCCCTGGTATGCCCTGGTGGAGCGGGAGGTGGGGGTCTCCGGGCGAGTGGTGGCCCATCCCCATGCCGAACCCCGCAGCACCCCGGACTTCCCGTTTCCGCCCACCGCCGAGCATCCTGTCTCGGCCCTGATCGACGCCGCGGCCGAGGGCCTGGGGATGCACCCCTTTCCCACCCCCCGCGCCATCCTGCCCCATCCCCTCGGGAAACGCGCCGGGTGCCGCTACAACGGCGGCTTTTGCGGCGCCACCGGCTGCTCCACCGGGGCCAAGGGCAGTGCCCGCGCGGCCCTGCTCGACCGTGCCCTGGCCACCGGGCACTGCGAGATCCGGCCACACAGCCGCGTGACCCGGCTGCTCAGCGACGCCCGGGGCCGGCTCTACGCCGCCGAATACCTGGACGCCACCGGCGAACGCCATCGGCTCCGGGCGCGGCTCTTCGTGGTGGCCTGTCAGGCCATCGAGACCGCCCGCCTGCTGTTGCTCTCCCGCGGCCCGCGCTTTCCCCACGGGCTCGCCAACGGCAGCGGCCAGGTGGGACGCAACCTGCTCTTCGCCGGGGGCGGGGCGGGTTCCGCCTTTCTCCCCTATGCGGCCTTCGAGACCGATCTGCGGAGCTTCGGTCCCTTCATCAACCGCGCCCTCCAGGACTGGTACGTCATCGACGATCCCGCGGTGGGGCCCCGGCGCAAGGGGGGCACCATCGACCTGATCCATGCCCACCACGGGGTCATCGGCCACGCCCTGCGGCAGATCCGCAAGGGGCGCGGACTGGTATGGGGCAAGGCCCTGAAGCGCCGCCTGGAACGCCGGATCCGGGACGGTATGCTGATCAAGATCGAGGCCTTCTGCGACTGGCTGCCGGTGGACGACTGTCGCGTGACCCTGGACCCGCGAGTGAAAGACCACTGGGGCCTGCCGGTGGCGCGGGTGCGCACCGGTTTCCATGTGCGCAATCTGGAGGTGGGCTGGTACCTGGCCTCCCAGGCCGGGCGCCTGCTCAAGGCCCTGGGTGGGCGCGACGTGCTCGTCTTCGCCTCCGGCGCCCCCCCCACCAACCTTCAGGCCGGGGGCTGCCGCTTCGGCACCGATCCGGCCGTCTCGGTCCTCGACCCCTGGTGTCGCGCCCACGAGGTGGAGAACCTCTATGTCACCGACGGCAGCTTCATGCCCACGGGCGGCAGCGTGCCCTATACTTGGACCATCTATGCCAACGCCTTTCGCGTGGCGGATCACATGTTGCGCACCGGGGCCATCTGAGCATGTCCATGCCTGCCGAGCGTTTCGCGACCTACGATGACATCCTGGACCTGCCGGAGAACTTGGTGGGGGAGATCATTGCCGGGCAGTTATACACCCATCCAAGGCCAGCGCCCCGGCATGCCTTGGCGGCCTCGATGGTGGGGGGCAAGCTTTGTGATCCATTCGCTGAGGGCCGGGGTGGTCCCGGTGGCTGGTGGATCCTCGACGAACCGGAACTCCATCTCGGTGCCGATGTGCTGGTCCCCGATCTTGCCGGATGGCGGCGGGAACGCCTGCCGGCCCTGCCGGAGACCGCCTGGTTCGAAATCCCCCCCGACTGGGTCTGCGAGGTCCTGTCGCCCTCCACGGCACGTACCGACCGGGCCTTGAAGATGCCCCACTATGCCGGCGCCGGCATCCCCCATCTGTGGTTGGTGGATCCCGATCTGCACATCTTGGAGGTCTATGTCCTCCGCGGAGATGGCCATTGGTCGCTCCTGGCCATCCTGGAGGGCGATGCCGAGGTCAGGCAGCCACCATTCGAGGCGGTGGCCTTCTCCCTCGGTTCCCTCTGGAGTTGATCAGCGCCCCATCCACTTCTGGATCAGGTGATCCAGGGACAGCTTGCCCGGTCCGTGGAAGACCACCATCAGGAGCATGAAGCCCCAGAGGATGTGCTGGCCGAGGCCGGCGGCGCCGTGCTCGCCCAGGAGGAAGCTGGCGTAGGAATACACGGCCACGATGTTGAACAGGAACAGGGCCAGGGAGGACAGGCGTCCCAACAGGCCCAGGGCGACGAACACCGGCAGCCCGAGTTCGGCCGCCGTGCCCAGGTAGGCGGCGATGTCCGGCGACAGTAGGGGCACGTCGTATTCGTATTCGAACAGCATCAGGGTCGAATCCCAACTCTGGATCTTGCTGAGGCCCGACTGGAAGAAGGCATGGGCGACCCACAGGCGTACCGCCAAGTCGAACAGGGGGCTCAGCCAATCCATGGCGCGGCCGAAGGCGATGACGGGACGGCCGAGGGTGGTCGGAAGGGACATGGGCGGCTCCGGTGAGGGGTGAAAGGCCGGCCCCCGGGCCGGCCGCAGAACGAGGGCGCCTACTTGGCGGGCGCCACCAGGACCCCGCCCACGATCTTGGCGCAGGTCCCCTTGGGGACGAAGATCCAGTCGTCGGCCTGGGCGTCCTTGGTGGACTGGCCGCCGCAGGCGTGCTTGCTGTTACCACAGTCGTTCATGCCGGCCTTGACGATGCCGCCGCACTTTTCGAAGCCCTTCTTGGCGGCGAGGGCGGTGCCCGCGGCGCCGGCCAGGGCCAGGGAGGTGAGGGCGGCGACGAGAAGGGATTTGTCGATCTTCATGACGATGTCTGCTCCTGATTCTGAACCACGTATCTGAATACAGCGGACACAGGCCCCTGTTCCGGGACGCGCCCGTTGCATTCGGGAGTATAGACCTCCGGGGCTCGGGAAAACTGACAGCATCTCTGCCACCAGGGGGTCTCCATGGACATGAAAGCGAAAGACGGCCTCTACGAAGGCCTGGTGAGCGCCTACTCCCGGGAACTGTACCGCTTCGCCTACGGGCTCTGTGGCGAACGCGCCCAGAGCGAGGATCTGGTGCAGGAGACCTTCCTGCGCGCCTGGCGCGCGATCGACCAGTTGCAGGATGCGAAGGCGGCCCGGGCCTGGCTCTATACCATCCTCCGCCGGGAATACGCCCGCCTGTTCCAACGCCAGCGGCCCGAGGCCCGCGACCCCGCGGATCTCGACTTCGCTGGCTGCCGGGGCTACGACACCAGCACCGAGGCCTTCGTCTTGCGCTGCGCCCTGGAGCGGATCTCCGACGATTACCGCGAACCGTTGTTGCTGCAGGTGATCGGCGGATTCTCCTGTGGCGACATCGCGGACATGCTGGGACTGACCCCGGCCACGGTGATGACCCGGGTCTCGCGGGCGCGGCGCAAGCTGCGTGAGTTGATGGAGAGGGGAGAGGCGTCGCGCCCCCGCAGGAAGGTCGCCAGAGACAACGAAGGTATGCCGCTATGAACTGCATGGACACCCGCCGCCGGATGTTGGCCGAGCCCAATGCCAGAGACCCCGAATACCGCGCCCACCTGGATGCCTGTGCCAGTTGCCGGCGGGAATGGCAGCGGTTGCAGGCCCTCGATCGGCGCCTCGCCGAGGCCTTGGACGTGCCGGTGCCCGAGGGCCTGGAGGCCCGCCTGCGGGTGGCGCGCAGCGTGGAGCGCAAGCGCGAGCGTCGCCAGCAGTGGTTCGGCGGCCTTGCCCTGGCCGCCTCCCTGCTGGTGGTGGCGGTCCTCCTGTACCGTCCGGGCGGGACCCCAGGGGGCCTCCCGGAGGTCCCCATGGCCCATCAGGTGGTGCTCCACATCCTCCACGAACACGCGGCCCTGAAGGCCCGGCGGGCGGTCCCGGAGGCGCGGGTGGAGGCCCTCTTCAGGCAGTTTCACCTGCGCCTCTCGGGGCGTCTGGAGGGGGTGACCTACGCCCGCCGTTGCCCCATGGGCCATGAGGATGGGGTGCATCTGGTGGTCCAGGGCAAGGCGGGTCCGGTGACCATCTTCGTGATGCCGGGCGAGCGCGTGCGCCGGCCCCAGGCGGTGGAGGCCAGGGATCTCGAAGGCCTGATCGTGCCCACCGGTTACGGCAGCATCGCCGTGGTGGGGGTGGCCTCGGAGCCTATCGGACCGATCCTGGAACGGGTGCGCAACCTGGTCAGGCCCGAGGGCCCCAGCCGCACCGGATAGGATGCCGGGTCGCGGCGGAATCCCACCTGCTGGGCCGGCTGCGCTGCGTCTGTCGGCGGCCTGTGGCCGGCCATTCGCGCCGCCGCCCAGAGGCGGGCCCGGAGGCCGGCCTCGCTGGTGAACCCCACCTCCCGGAAGCGGATACGGCCGCCCGGGCCGATCACGAAGCTGGTGGGCACCGCCCTGACCCCCCAGTCCCCCGCGATGGCGCCGTGGGGATCCGCCAGGACCGGAAACCCCAGCCCGTGTCTCTTCAGGTAGGCGCGGACGCGGGCGGCATCGCCCGACTGCATGGCCACGGTGATCACCCGGTGATCCCCGGCGATGGCGGCGATGCCGTCCTCTTCCAGGCGGCAGACGGGGCACCACTCGGCCCAGAAATGGACCAGCACCGGCCGCCCCTGGGCGGCCCTCAGGTCCGCCGCCGCACCGTCCACGGTGCGGCCCTTGAGAGGCGGGGCCTCACCTGTGGCCAGCGGGCGGGTCTGCCACCAGTGGACGGCGGCGAAGGCCGCCAGGATCGACAGGCCGTTCAGGAGCAGACGGCGACGGCTCATTCCAACCCCAGGATGAAGTCCCATTGGGCGGCGCTGACCGGCATCACCGACAGGCGGTTGCCCCGCCGCAGCAAGGGCAGGTCGCGCAGGGCCCCGTGCGCATGGGTGCGCAGTTCGCGCAAGGGGATCGGCCGGCGCAGGTGGCGAAGGTAACGCACGTCCACCAGGTACCAACGGGGGTTCGCCGGGTCACTCTTGGGATCGAAGTACTTCTCGTCCGGGTCGAAGGCGGTGGGGTCGGGATGGCCTTCCGTCACGATCTCCATGATCCCCACGATCCCGGGTTCCTTGCAGTTGGAGTGATAGAAAAAGGCCTGGTCGCCCACCCGCATCCGGTCACGCATCAGGTTGCGCGCCTGGTAGTTGCGGACCCCGTCCCAGGGCTCCACACCCACGGCGGCGAGGTGGTCGATCCCGAAGACCTCGGGTTCGGATTTCATCAGCCAGTAGTTCATCTCTGTTCTTCGGCCTCGTTCAGCAGACGGAGAAAGGAACGATAGCGTCCGCGGTCGATCCCGCCGGCCTCCACCGCGGCCTTGACCGCGCAGCCGGGTTCGTCCCGGTGGCGGCAGTCACCGAAGCGGCAGTGCCCCGCATAGGGGCGGATGTCGCGAAAGCCGTATTCCAGCTCCCGGAACCCCAGGCGGCCGAGGCGGAAGCTGCGCACCCCGGGGGCGTCGATCAGGGCGCCGCCGCCGGGCAGGTCGTACCAGGTGGCCGCGGAGGTGGTGTGGCACCCCTGGCCGGTGGCCGCGGAGATGCGCTGGATCTGGATCTCCATGTCCGGCAGCAGGGCCTGGATCAGCGAAGACTTGCCCACCCCGGACTGACCCACGAGGATGCCCGGGCCCTGCCGCAAGCGGCCACGCAGCTCCGCCAGACCCGTCCCCGCGCGGGCGCTCACCGGGAACAGGGGATAACCGATGCGCCGGTAAGGGGCGAAAGCGTCGCGGAAGGCGGCCGGATCCGGGGCCAGGTCGATCTTGTTGAGGACCACCAGGGCCTCGATCCCCAGGGTCTCGGCGGCCACCAGGTATTGGTCCAGCAGCCCCAGCACGGGAGGGGGTGCCACCGCGAGGACCACCGCCAAGTGGCCGATGTTGGCCGCCAGCGGCCGTTCCCGGCCACTGTGGTCGGGTCGGGCGAGGACGTTGGCGCGTTCCAGGAGGGCGACCACCACGCCTTCTCCGGTGCCCGTGGGCTGCCATACCACGCGGTCGCCACACACCGGATCGCCCAGGTGTTGGCGGCCGAGGCAGTGGTAGAGGCGGCCGTCCTCCCCGCGCACGCTGAGATTCCGGCCGTGACGGGTGATCACCCGACCCTCGCGCAGGTCCCCTTCGGCCCCTTCCAGGACCCGCTCCGTCCGGGCCTCCAGCTTGGCCCGGCGGCGCGCCTGGATCGCCTGGACGCGCGCCATCTGGCGCCCGGACAGACGGCGGCGGGCCACGGTCTACTTGAACTTGTAGTAACGCTGATCGAGGTAGGCGCTGACGTCGTCGATCTCGTTGTCGAACCAGGTGAGGCCGAGGGCCAGCTCGCAGCGGCGGACCTGTTTGTGCAGTCCGTCGAGGGAGGTCACCCGCCGGTCCGGGCGGGTGTAGACCTCGCTGCCATGACAGCTCTGGCAGTGCTTGTCCACCAGTTGCCTGCCTTTGGTGGCATCACCGGCCTGGGCCGAGGGCAGCAGGGTGAGGGTCAGTACAAGGGCGAAAAGAGGACGGTTCATGGGGGCTCCGATGATGTGGGAAGGGGGTAAAAATACCATGCGGCTCGCACCTCGACATAGCCTGGCGGGGGCGTCCATCCCCTTTGAAAGGCCCGCCTTGTCGGCGGCCCGTGTCCGCCAGGGGGAGGCGGCGCATCACATCTCACGCCCCCGGGATTGCAACGATCCCTCCCTGGCCCTTTCACGCACGGACGAATGCCCGCACTTGCTCGCTGAAGGCATCGGGACGCTCCGAGTACAGCCAATGTCCGGCCGCCTCCAGGGTCTGGATACGGGCCCTGGGGAACCACCGCTGGATCACAGGCCGGTCCCGCTCGCGGACGTAGTCGGAACGTGCACCCCGGATGAACAGGGTCGGCCCCGGGAAGGGGACGCCACCCGCCGTGGGGAAATCGAGGAGTTGCGGCAGGTGGGTGCGCAGGGCCTCCAGGTTGCAACGCCAGCGCCATCCGGCCGCGTTGCGCAGCAGATTCTGCAGCAGGTAGGCGCGCACCGCGGGTGCGTGGATGGACCGGGCGAGCAGGGCATCGGCCTGGCGGCGGTCCTCGATCCGGGCCGGGGGCAGGGCCTCCAGGGCATCGATCAGGGGTGTGAATCGATCGCTGTAGGGGACCGGCGCAATGTCGGCCACGATCAATCCGCGGACCCGTTCGGGATGACGCAGGGCCAGGCGCATCACGGCCTTGCCGCCCATGCTGTGACCCAGCCACCAGGCCTCATCGAGGCCTTCGTCAGAGGCCAGAGCGACCAAGTCCCCGGCCAGGGCATCGTAGTCCATGCGCGGGCTCCAGGGCGAGCGGCCGTGATTGCGCAGGTCGGGCAGGTACAGGCGGTGACCGGCCTGTAACCGCCGGACCACGCCGCCCCAGTTGGATCCAGACCCCAACAGTCCATGCACCAGGACCAGGGACGGACCCGCCTCACCGGCGATCCGGTGGTGGAGGCTCAGCGCCAAGGACGCACCGGCACCACCGAGATGCTGTTCTTGGGGGAGCCCTCGATGACCCGGTCACTGTAGGTGAGGTACACCAGCACCTTGCGTTTGCGGTCGTAGAAACGCACCACCTGGAGGGTCTTGAACAACAACGAGGTGCGTTTCCTGAACACCCGCTCCCCGTCCTCGTCGCCACTGGCCACCCCTTCCGGCAAGTGGATGGGGCCGATCTGGCGGCAGGCGATGGAGGCGTTGGACTTGTCCTCGGCCACCCCGATGGCCCCCTTGAACCCCCCCGTCTTGGCACGACTGAGGTAACAGGCCACTCCGGAGACCACTGGGTCTTCGAAGGCCTCCACCACGATCTTGTCGTCGGGACCAAGCCATTTGAATTTGGTGTCCACGGAACCGATCCGCTCTGCCTGTACCGGCAGCGGGAAAACTGAGACCAGGGTCATGAGCAGGGCAAACAGGATCGATTGGTGCATGGAGGAATTCCCGAATGTAGGGTATAAAGATCCGTCGGATCAGATTATCTCATGTTGCCTCAGCGCATGGGGGGCATTCAAGTGTGACACCCTGTTCGAATGGTCTTTCTACTCTTAGACTCATGGTATTCCAATCGTTTTGGATGGCGCATTATGGAGCGGACAGTTGATCCTGGCGCATGGGGGAGGGGAGTATGCGGGTACCATGTGGGCCTCCTGGTCTCCAATCCCCGGCCTCTGGCTTGCTGACAAAGGCGGGCCATGCGCCAGCGCTACTCCGTACTCCTGGTGGACGACGATCCGGTCTCGCTCACCCTGCTGAGCCACTGTCTGGAGGCAGGCGGCTTCGAAGTGGTGGCGGTGGATTCCGGCGACGGTGTCGTCGAGCACGTGTTGGCACACCGTCCGCAGTGTGTCATGGTGGACGTGATGATGCCCGGCCTGGACGGCATGGAGGTGTGCCGGCGCCTGCGCGGTTACTCCGAGCTGACGGATACCCGCATCATCGTGATGTCCAGCAAGGTCTATGACACGGACCGCCGGCGGGCCTTGGATCTCGGCGCCGATGCCTTCATCGCCAAACCGATCGAGGTGAACCGGATCGCCGGCCAGGTGCGGCGCATCATCAAGGATCGCGTACACCTCACCTTCTGGGGTATTCGCGGGACCCTTCCCGTGTCCGGACTTTCGAGTCTGAGATATGGCGGAAACACTCCCTGTGTGAGCATGGAATTCGCCCGCGGGGCTCTGCTGGTCTTCGACGCGGGCACCGGGATCAAGGTCCTCTCCGACCACCTGCGTGATACCGGGCGGCTGCGCCTGAACACCCATATATTCATCTCCCATCCCCATTGGGACCATATCAATGCCCTGCCGTTCTTCGCCCCCCTCTATGTGCAGGGCAGCCAGATCGAGATCCTTGGCCCCTGTCAGGGCGAGAAGTGCGTGGAGGACTTCCTACGCGACCAGATGGACGGCGTCTATTTTCCCATCACGGCCGAGGAATTCAGTGCCCGTCTGAGTTTCCGCCACCTCGGCGAAGAGATCCTGGATCTGGAAGACGGGATCCGGGTGAAGACCCTCTACCTGCATCATCCCGGTCATTGCCTGGGTTATCGCGTGGAGTACGGGTCGCGAATCCTCTGCTACATCACGGACAACGAGATCTACCCCGCCCATACCGGCCTGCGTGACGATGCCTATGTCACCAAGCTGACCGAGTTCGTCTCCCGCGCCGACGTCCTCATCACCGACTCCACCTACACGGACGAGGAATATGAATCCCATATGCACTGGGGCCATTCCTCGGTGGGTGAGGTGGTGAATCTGGCTCACCAGGCCCAGGTCAGGATGCTCTATCTGTTTCACCACGATCCCGATCAGAACGATGAGGACATCGATGCCAAGCTGGAGTGGGCCCAGGCTCGGCTGCGGCGGCTCGGCTCCGACACCCAGTGTTTCGGTCCCGTAGAAGGAGAGAAGATCAGCCTCTGACTCTCGTGCGTGCCTCCCGACCTGTTCGACAGGGCCTGATACGCGGGGCGATGGCCGGTTACCGGCTGCCCGCGAGGAGGGCAGTAGGTCATTTCAACCCTTCCCGCTCGACGATGGCTCGCAGGGCCTTCTCTGCCTTGGCATAGGCCGTTCGCAGTGCCTCCCAGGGTGTTGCGGCCTCGTCCATGCGCTCCTCGCGGCCGATGAACTCCAGCTCCTTGGCCAGGGCCGAGACCCGCATGGCGCCGAGGTTGGCGCTGCTGGATTTGAGGGAGTGGGCGGGCAACACCAGGCTCTCGGCGTCCCGGGCCGCGACTGCGGCGGCGATGTCGTCCATCAGCGTGGGGGCGTTGTCGAGGTATTCCCTGATCAGGCCCACGAACCCTTCTTCCATGATCTCGGACAGTTCCGTCAGGATCTCCTGGTCCAGGACATCATCACGATCACTGGCGGCGGGCGCGGGGCCTTCGGGCCCCCCGGGTACTTCGCTGGCGGTGGGCGGCGACGGTTCTGCCGGTAACCGGGTATCGATCCCCCCTTGCATGGGCAGCCACTGGCGCAGCAGGTTCTTCAGGTGATCGGCCTTGACCGGCTTGGACAGGTAGTCGTCCATTCCGGCCTCGATGCATTTCTCGCGGTCACCGTGCATGGCGTTGGCGGTCATGGCGATGATGGGGGTGCGCGCCAGGCCCAGTCGGCGCTCCCTTTCGCGAATGGCACGGGTGGCGTCATAACCGTTCATGTTGGGCATCTGCACGTCCATGATGATGACGTCGTAGTCCTGCTGCCTTACCTGTTCCACGGCCTCGGCCCCGTCCTGGGCGGTATCGATGCCGAGGCCGAAATGTTGCAGGATCTTGCTGATAACAAGGAGGTTTACCGGGTTGTCCTCCACCACCAGTACCTGCCCGGCGAGGCGCGAGTCTTCCATGGTGGGTGTGGTCCTGGACGGGGCGGGGGATTCGTCCCCGGGTTCCGGCGGGGCCAGGGCGGCGTCGGAGGCCAGGAACTTACGCTGCTCCCTCTCCTGATTCCGGGACTTGTAACTCTCCACGTCCAACAGCCGGTGTAGTCGGTTGCGCAGTTCCTGCTCGTGGACCGGGCGGGGGAGGATCTCTGTCACGCCGGCCTGTTTGAGCACCCCCTCCACGGAAGGGAAGGCATCCACGGTCAGGATCACCAGATCATTGAACTGGAATACCTGATGGATCTTGTGCAGAAGCCCGGGGATGTCGGCGGTCAAGGTCTGGGCGTCGAGGATCAACAGGTTATAGGCCCAACTCGGCCCCAATTTGGCCGATGTCTTGAGTTTGTTGAAGGCGTCGTGGGCGGAGATGGCACGTTCGCTGAGCATGCCCCACTTCTTCAGGTAGGCCTCGATCCGCTGGCGTTCCAGTTCGTCGAACCCGGCCAGCAGGGCGCGCGTCCCCTGCAGATTCTTGCGCGCAGAAGGGACTTCACGCAGCGAGCGGCGCATGGGCACCGCAAACCAGAACACCGAGCCCCGGCCGAGCGCCGACTTGACCCCGATCTTGCCGCCCATCATCTCCACCAGGCGCTTGCAGATCACCAGGCCAAGGCCCGTGCCGCCGTACCTGCGGGTCGTGGAGGCATCGGCCTGGGTGAACTGGCGGAACAGAAGGGCGACGGCCTTGTCGTCCATGCCGATGCCGGTGTCGCGCACCGCGAACATCAACACCACCTCCCTGGAGGATCTGGCCCGCCGGGTGGCCTCGATGGTGACCCCTCCCTTCTCGGTGAACTTGATGGCGTTGCCCACCAGGTTGGTGAGGATCTGACGCAGGCGGAAGGGATCGCCACGCAGGTTCCGCGGCACGTTGTCCGCGATCCGGTGTTGCAGGTGGAGACCGCGCCGTTCGGCCGCCGGCGACATGAGGGAGACCACCGAGTCGATCAACTCATGGATATCCACGTCGATGGTCTCCAGCGCCAACTTACCGGCCTCGATCTTGGAGTAGTCCAGGATGTCGTTGATGATATTGAGCAGGTTCAGCGACGACTTGTACGCGGTCTCCACGAACTCGCGTTGTTCCCCATCCAGGCGGGTGTCACGCAGCATCTCCAGGATCGGAATCATGCCGTTGAGGGGGGTGCGGATCTCGTGGCTCATGGTGGCCAGGAACTCGGTCTTGGCGATGTTCGCCGACTCCGCCACCTCCTTGGCCAGGGAGAGTTCGTGGCGCACCGCCTCTTGTTCGCCACGGGTGCGCTCCAGGGCCTGTTCGCACTCTTCGGCCCCCTCCAGCAGTCGGCGATGCTGTTCGCGCAGCAGCGAGCCCTCGGCCTCGGCGGCGATCAGACGCCGTTGCCGGGCGCCACTCCACCAGACGAGGATGGCCACCGCCAGCGCCGGCGCGCCCAACAGCCACACCTGGGCGCCGGCGGGCGCGGGCACTTGGCTGTAGGTGATCCCTGCCGCCAGGGTGACGAGGCCGCTGAGGGCGAACAGGCCCGCCAGGATCGGGTCGGGGGCGAACAACAGGAAGGCCATGAGGATGCCCGTGGCGAGGATCATGAGGCCCGTGCATTGGCGGAAGGGGTCAGTGGTCTGCAGCAGATCCGGTACGGGCAGGGCGAGGGCCCCCGCGGCCAGTACGAGGGACAGGGCCAGGAGTGGATACCCAAGACCTCGGTGGGCAGAGGAGGAAACGGCGCGGTGACTTGGCCACCAAACCGCCCCGAGACCGGCCAGGGCCAGTGCCAGGATGCCCACCCATGGGATTGCAAGGGGTGCCCTGGGCAATGCGTCCAGCTCGCGGAGGCCGGTCGCGACCAGTATCAGGCCCGGGATGAACCAGCCGGCGTTGGTTGCCAGAAGATCGCGCCTGGTGGCATCCTGACGGTCCTTCCCGGGCAGCGGGGTCGGATCACCGTCTCCAGGGTGGGCGGTGTGCTCGAGATCTGAGGGCCGTTCTCCGCGTTCGGCGGCACGGTTACCGGAAGGGTCCTGGTGCATGGTGGGTCCACGGGCGCTTGGGGGACAGGGAAGACCGCTTACAACCGTCGCTTGTGGAGATCCGGCCACGGTGGTCGTTCCTCGCACCCCCGGGTGCGGTGGTTGCGGACTCGGCATCGTTCTATGGCCCGTCTGGACGTTTGCCTCGCCGGCCCGAGAAACGGCCTCGTAGAGGCGTGAACCCACCTGCGACAAACATATGCTATCGCGTTTCCTGTCGGTTTTTTTATAGTGCCCCATGTAATCCGGTTACAGGCGTACAGGCACTGAATGGCCGTGTCTCGAGCCGGATCGGCAGGGCGGACAGACCTCGGTTGGGATCGGACCCTGTCCTCGTGTCCGGGAGCAGAGCGGGATGTTGATATCCGGCGCCTCAGGCGAACAAACCAGAGAACTCAAGCAGGTCTTTCTGAAACACCTGCCTGAGCGGATCGCCGCGGTCGAGGACAACTGGCGCCAGTTGCGCCAGGAGGGTTGGGAATGGTCGCGCCTGGAGCGGCTGTTCCAGAGGCTCCAGGACCTCGCTGGATCGGCCGGCCGCTATGGCCTCATCCAGGTGAGCGAGAGCGCCTTCTCCCTGGAGACCTATTTCGAACGCTTCATCAGCGGTGACGGTGAGCCGGACGAGGCCCAGGTCCGCGAGATCGATGGGCTCATGGCCAATCTGCGGGCGGTGGCGGAGGGCCTCGACACGACGGAAGACGGCCTGCTCGGGGGGCGGCGTGGCGGTTCGGTCTATTACCTGCGCAACCGCGAGACCCTGGCCCCCGGCCTGGTGGGTGCCCTGGAGGAAAAGGGTTGCCGGGTACAACGCTTCGGGGAGGGGGCGGCCATGGCCGAGGCCATGGCCGTCAGGATGCCCGCCGTGATCGTCGTGGACGTCGAACTCCTGGCCGAGCTACAGGCGCTGGTTCCCTGTCAACAGGCTAAGGTGGATGACTGCCCGCCTTTGGTGGTGATCTCCAACAGCAGCGATCTGGAGGTGCGGCTCAAGGCCGTGAGGGCGGGGGCGGCCGCCTTCTTCGTCACCCCGGTGGATGCCCCCGAGGTGGCGGCAAGGATATTCGAACAGGTCCGCGGGCAGGAAAAGGCGCCTTTCCGGGTCATGGTGGTGGACGACGATGCCTCCCAGGCCGAGTTCGCCGCCGCCATCCTGATCAAGGCGGGGATGAAGACCCACAAGGTGACCGATCCCTGCCGGATCCTGGAGGCCCTGGATCAGTTCCGGCCGGATCTGGTGCTCATGGATCTCTACATGCCGGGCGCCGACGGCATGGAACTCACTCGCGTCATCCGCGGGCAAGACGAGTTTCTGACTCTGCCCATCGTGTTCCTGTCGGGGGAGCAGGACGCGAATAAGCAACTGGCCGCTCTCAGCGTGGGTGGTGACGACTTCATCGCCAAGCCCATTCGTCCTGGGATTCTCATCGCCACGGTGCGTAACCGCATCGAACGGGCGCGCGCCCTGGCTCGCAAGGCCCTCGAACCTTCTCCCCGCGATCCCGCCACCGGCCTCTACAATCGCCGTTTTTTCTTCGAACGTCTCGACACCCACCTCACTGATGGCCATGTGAGACCCAAGGCGCGCGGGTTGATCGTCGCCGCTTTGAGACACAAGGACAAGATCCTGAGCGAGATCGGCATCGGTCAGACGGATGCCCTGCTGGCCGAGATGGGCGCCCTGCTGGCCTCGCGGCTGGAGCCCCAGGACATCGCCGCCCGTCTCGGCGACCACAGCTTCGCGGTGTTCGCCGAGCGTCCCCTGGATGGGGACCTGGAAGGGCTCGCCCGGGATCTGGCCGCAGCGGTGGCTGGGGCGCGATTCGAGCAGGAAGGCCTGGAGACACGCCCCGAACTGGCCGTGGGGCTATGTATGGCCGACGAGGGGGGCGGTGATGCCGCGGGGCTGGTGAATCGGGCGGTACAGGCCTGCGATCGGGCCTTGGCGGCGGGCGGGGGCCTGGTGCGTTATCGGCGGTCGGCGACGGCGGTCGATGGCAGGCCGGGTCCCGGCGTCCCCCGGCGCATCGGGGAACTCCTGCGGGAGGGGTTGGACAACGACGCCTTCCAGGTTCTGTACCAGCCCTTCGTGGACGTGCGCCACAAGGAGACCGAGAACTACCAGATCCTGCTGCGCCTGGTGGGGGATGAAGGGGACCGTATCCCGGCGGCGCGTTTCATGCCCGTGGCGCGCAAGCTGGGGTTGGCCCCCGAGGTGGACCACTGGCTGCTCGCGCGCGCCCTGGGGGTGATGGACGAACGCCGCAGGCTCGGCGTGCAGACACGCCTGCTCATCACCCAGACCCTGGACAGCCTGCGCCGCGACGACTATCCCGACTGGTTGCGCGAGGAATTGCGCCGACGCCTGCTGGTGGGCAGTGGCCTGATCCTTGAGTTCCCCCTTGCCGATCTGGCCCGGGAACTCAAGCAGGCGCGCGCGGTCCTCCTCGATCTGAAGGCCATGGGTATCGGGGTCTGTGTGGAGCGCTTCGTTCCCAATGACACGGCCTACAAGGTCCTGCACTACCTGGGGGCGGAATACGTCAAGGTGGCGACCAAGGTGGTGGAGGCCGATGGCGGCACCCTGTCCCACCTGTGCGAGCGGGTGCATGGACTGGGCGCCCGGGTCATTCTGCCTCACATGGACGATCCCCGGCGGATCGGCGAGGGTTGGCGCATGGGGGCCGACTTCATCCAGGGCGACCAGATCCACCGCCCCCAGGAGCATCCGGATTTCGACTTCGACGAGGCGGGGTTCCAATGGCCTTGAGCGCGGGGCTCGTCCTCAGGCTGGAGATCCATTGCCCCTGCGTGGAACGCCTGGAACCGGTCCGGGGGTGAGACGTCCTGGCCTGCGGGCTCGCGGTGAAGCCCCCGGCCGGCCAGTCCGTGCGCCACGAGGGCCGGGCCTGTATCTCTCGTGCCCTGGTATTGGCAGGGCGCATGTGGCTCTTCATACTGGCCGGGAACGGGCGCGAGACCACCCCCTGCCGGGTGGAGCTGACCGGCGCCGCCCGCCGAAGCCACGCACCGCCGCCCCGGAGGCCACCTGAGCCTGGTCCCGGGCCCCCTGCCAAAGCGGGGATTGACCGGCCACACCTTTGAACGGAGGAACCATGGGTCAGGAGATCGCAACGAGCCGCTTCGGCGAGGCCGATTTCGCCGCCTTCCGCAAGCGCCTGGAGACCGAGACCCGGCTCCTCGGCGAGATGCTGGCGGATGCCGCCTTCGCCACCGCCCCCGCCCAGGCCGGGTTCGAGCTGGAGGCCTGGCTGGTGGATCGCGCGGGCCGGCCCGCGGGCATCATCGGCCCTTTCCTCGAGGCCCTGGACGATCCCCTGGTGGTGCCGGAGCTGGCGACCTTCAACCTCGAACTCAACGGCACCCCCGTGATCCTCGGCGGTACCGCCCTGAGCGACCTGGCGGAGGAACTGGAGTGCACCTGGATCCACTGTCGCGAGGTGGCCGAGGAACTGGACGCCTCGGTGTGCATGACCGGCATCCTGCCCACCCTGAGGCCGGCCGATCTCGATCTCGAACACATGGCCCCACGCGCCCGCTACCGGGCCTTGAACGAACAGGTCCTGAGACTGCGCGGAGGGCGTCCCCTGCGCCTGCACATCCAGGGGCGCGAGGACATCGACCTGGAGCAGGGCGACGTCATGCTGGAGGCCGCCGGCACCTCCTTTCAGATCCACCTCAGGGTGGCCCCGGCCGAGGCCGCGCGCCTGTACAACGCCTCCAAGATCCTGTCCGCGCCCATGGTGGCCCTGGCCGCCAATTCCCCCTACCTGTTCGGGCGCGACCTCTGGGACGAGACCCGCATCCCCCTGTTCGAGCAGGCGGTGGACGTGGGCGGTCCCGAAGGGGTGCGCCGGGTGGGCTTCGGGCTCGGCTACGTGACCGACATCCTCGACTGCTTCCGCACCAACCTCGAACGCTACCCGGTGCTGCTGCCCCAGGTGATGGACGAGGCCCCGGAGCGTTTCGCCCACCTGCGCCTGCACAACGGCACCATCTGGCGTTGGAACCGTCCCCTGATCGGTTTCGACGGCGGCCGCCCGCACCTTCGCCTGGAGCACCGGGTGGTCCCGGCGGGCCCCTCGATCCCGGACACCCTGGCCAACGCCGCCTTCTACTTCGGCCTGGTGCGCGCCCTGGCCGATCTCCCCGAGCCGCCCGAGCGGCGCCTGCCCTTCGCCCGGGCACGGGCCAATTTCTATGCCGCGGCGCGTTCCGGCCTCGACGCCGAGGTGGCGTGGTTCGAGGGGCACCGCGGCCCCCTCCGCGAACTCATCCGCGACGAACTCCTGGGGCTCGCCGAACAGGGCCTGCAAGGCCTGGCCCTGGACCCGGCGGAGATCGAGCATTGGCTCGGCATCCTCCGCGGACGCCTGCACCGTGGGCGCACCGGCGCGGCCTGGCAGCGTGCCTGGGTGGCGCGTCACGGACGCGACTGGCGCGGCCTGGTGGAGGCCGGTCTGAGCGGCCTCGACCGCTGTTGTCCCGTCCATCAGTGGCCCGTCTGAGCCGATGTTGCAACTGCGCGAACACCACCGGTTGTCCCCTGAGTTGCTCCAGACCCCGGCCTCCGGACTCGCCCGGGCGCTCGGTGGACCCACCCTGATCCACCTCCCGGGCGAACGACGACCCGCGCTGTTCGTCTCGGTGCTCCTGCACGGCAACGAGACCGTGGGCTGGGAGGCGGTCCGACGGCTGCTCAACCGTTACCACGACGGCCAGGCGCTGGATCTGCCTCGTGCCCTCAGCCTGTTCATCGGTAACGTGACCGCCGCCGCCCACGGTCAGCGCCGGCTCCCCGGCCAGCCTGACTACAACCGCGTCTGGCCGGGTGGCGAAGGCCCCGAGACCCCCGAACACCGGCTGATGGCCGAGGTCGTGGAGCGCATGGCCACGCGCGGCCTGTTCGCCAGCGTCGATCTGCACAACAACACCGGCCTCAACCCCCATTACGCCTGTGTCAACCGGCTGGAGCCCCGCTTCCTGCACCTCGCCGCCCTGTTCAGCCGCACCCTGGTCTGGTTCGTCCGCCCGCGCGGGGTCCAATCCCAGGCCATGGCCGCCTACTGTCCGGCGGTCACCCTGGAGTGCGGGCGGGTGGGAGAGCGCCGCGGCGTGGACCACGCCATGGCATTTCTCGATGCCTGTCTCAACCTCAGTGAGATCCCCGACCACCCCCCGTCTCGTCACGACTTCGACCTGTTCCACACCCAGGCCCAGGTCCTGGTGGACGCCGGCGCCAGCCTCGGGTTCGGCACCGCCGAGGCCGACCTGGTGTTTCCGCCGGACCTCGACCGCCTCAACTTCCGCGAGATCCCGGCCGGCACCCTGTTCGCCTGGGCGCGCGATCCCAGGATGCCTCTGCAGGTGCGCGACGACCGCGGCCGCGAGGTGACCTCCCGTTACTTCGAACGGATCGGCGACGAGATCCGCCTGCGGGTCCCGGCCATGCCCTCCATGCTCACCCTCGACACCCAGGTGATCCGCCAGGACTGCCTGTGCTATCTGATGGAGAGGATGTCCCCGGCGGGCAGCGGCTCAGGATCGCCACCGTCCAGGGGCGCGAGGGGCGGCCGCAGTAGTCGATAGCGGGTATACTGCCCCGTTTCCACCACAGCCGCCATCCTGCATGAACGACCGTTACGACGCCGCCGCCATCGAGGTCCTCACCGGCCTGGAGCCGGTGCGCAAACGGCCCGGCATGTACACCGACACCAGCCGCCCGAACCACCTCGCCCAGGAGGTCATAGACAACGCCGTGGACGAGGTCCTGGCGGGTCACGCCGGGCGCATCGCGGTCCGGGTGTTCAGGGACGGTTCCCTGGAGGTGGAGGACGATGGCCGCGGGATGCCGGTGGACCTTCACCCCGAGGAGGGAGTCCCGGGGGTGGAACTGATCCTCACCCGGCTACACGCCGGGGGCAAGTTCTCCGACCGCAACTACCGCTTCGCCGGCGGCCTGCACGGGGTCGGGGTGTCGGTGGTGAATGCCTTGTCGGGGCGTCTGGAGGTCTGGGTGCGGCGCGACGGGCGTGAGTACCACATGGGCTTCGCGGACGGTGCGGTGGCCTCGCCCCTGAGCGCCATGGGCAAGGCGCGCCCACGGCAGACGGGGACGCGCCTGCGCTTTTGGCCCGACCCCCGCTTCTTCGATTCGCCGCGCTTCTCCCTGCCCGCCCTGCGTCACCTGCTGCGCGCCAAGGCGGTGCTCTGTCCGGGGTTGGAGGTGAGCCTGTCCGACGAGGCCTCGGGAGCGGAGCAGCACTGGCGCTACGAGGCCGGGCTGGAGGACTATCTGGAGCAGGCCCTGGCGGCCGTGGAGCACCTGCCCGAGCCGCCTTTCACGGGGCGCTTCGGGGCCGAGCGGGAGGCGGTGGACTGGGCCCTGACCTGGCTGCCCGAAGGCGGGGAGGGGCTCACCGAGAGCTACGTGAACCTGATCCCCACCCCCCAGGGCGGGACCCATGTGAACGGCCTGCGCAGTGGCCTCACCGAGGCCATGCGCGAATTCTGCGAGTTCCGCAATCTGCTTCCGCGCGGTCTCAAGCTGGCCCCGGACGATGTCTGGTCGCGCTGCGCCTATGTCCTCTCGGTGAAGATGGCCGATCCCCAGTTCTCCGGCCAGACCAAGGAACGGCTGTCCTCGCGCGAGTGCGCGGCCTTCGTCTCGGGGGTGGTGAAGGACGCCTTCAGCCTGTGGCTCAATCAGCACGTGGAGAGCGGAGAGGCCCTGGCCGCCCTGGCCATCGGCGCGGCCCAGGCCCGCCTGCGCGCGGGCCGCAAGGTGACCCGGAAGAAGGTCACCCAGGGACCGGCCCTGCCGGGCAAGCTGGCCGACTGCACCAGTCCCGATCCCCACCGGAGCGAGTTGTTCCTGGTGGAGGGGGACTCCGCCGGGGGCTCCGCCAAGCAGGCGCGGGAACGCGAGTTTCAGGCGGTGATGCCGCTGCGCGGCAAGATCCTCAACACCTGGGAGGTGGAGACCGGCGAGGCCCTGGCCTCCCAGGAGGTGCACGACATCGCCGTGGCCATCGGCGTCGATCCGGTCAGTGCGGATCTCTCGCGGCTCAGATTCGACAAGATCTGCATCCTGGCCGACGCCGACTCCGACGGGGCGCACATCGCGACCCTGTTGTGCGCCCTTTTTCTGCGGCATTTTCCGCGTCTGGTGGAGGAGGGGCACGTATACGTGGCCATGCCGCCCCTGTATCGCATCGATGTGGGCAAACGGGTGTTCTACGCCCTGGACGAGGGCGAGAAGCAGGGCGTGTTGGACCGGATCCAAGCGGAAGGCATCAAGGGCAAGGTGAACGTACAGCGTTTCAAAGGCCTGGGTGAGATGAACCCGGTCCAGTTGCGGGAGACCACCATGCATCCCGACACGCGCCGTCTGGTCCAGCTCACCGTCGGCGAAGACGACGGCAGCCGCGAACTGCTGGACATGCTCCTGGCCAGGCGGCGCTCCCCGGACCGCCGGGCATGGCTGCAAGAGAAAGGCGATCTGGCGGAGGTCTGAGGGGTGCAAGACAGCGGCCGATACCATCCGACCCCGGCCTCTCCGCGGACGGGTGAGAGGTCTTTATACCCGTCGCACGTGAATATTTGGTTCTTCGAGGGTGTTCCTCGTGCCTCTGGGCAAGGCGCGGAAGCGAGTCATCGCGGGGACTATGGCGGGCAGTCGCCACACCGCCCAGGGGTGCGAGGGGCGGCCGCAGTAGCGAGATATGCACGTGCGACGGGTATGGTTCCACGCAAGGGCGCCCATGGCCTGCATCTTTCCACCCGGGCGCTCTGGGCGTTCATTCGGCTCAGGCGGCCCTCGGATGCCCCTCGAGCAGCTTGTGCACCGCGGCCGCCAATTCGATCGGCTCAAATTTCGGCACATAGGCATCCGCGCCCACCCCGGTGCCGATGGCCTGATTGGCCTCGGCGGAGAGAGACGAATGCATGATGACGGGGACGCCTTCGAAGCGCGGGTCCTCCTTGATCCTGCGGGTGAGGACGTACCCATCCATCTCCGGCATCTCCACGTCGGTGATGACCGCCTGGATCAGGTCGGACACCGGGCGTCCCAGGGCGGCCGCGCGGTGGGCCAGCTCTTGCAGCTTGGTCCAGGCCTCGGCCCCGTTGTTGGCGGCGATGGAGCGGATTCCAAGGCGTTCCAGGGTGCGTTCGATCTGATTGCGGGCGACGCTGGAATCGTCCGCGAAGAGCACCGTCATGTCCTGGATATCGAGGGGCTGCACGGCATCGAACAAGTGGTCGTCCTGGTAGAACTCGGCGGTCTCGGCGAGCACCTTTTCCACGTCCATGATCATCACCAGGCGGTCGTCGTCGATCTTGGTCACCGCGGTGACCAGACCCCCGAGCCGATGGGCGAGCATGGGCGGTGGCGCCTTCACGTCTTCCCAGACCAGGCGCTTGATGGTGTCCACCGAATACACCAGGAAACCCTGGATGTGTTTGTTGTATTCGGTCACGATGAGGATCTTGCAAGGTTGCTCCGGTTCTACCCCGCAGAAACGCGGCAGGTTGATCACCGGCATCATCACCCCGCGCAGGCTCACCATGCCCTCCACCGTGGGCGGCATGTCCGGGGCGTGGGTGATCTCAGGCACATGCATCACCTCACGGACCTTGAACACGTTGATCCCAAAGACCTCCTCACGCCCGGTCCCCTGGTCTTTCCCGAGGGTGAACAGGAGGACCTCGAGACGGTTGGCACCGGCGAGGCGGGTGCGGGCATCGACGGATTGGATGAAGCTGGTGGACATGTGTAGGCCTCGTGATCGAAGGGGGCTGACCCCGGTTTCGGCCATCTCCGGGATTTCTTTAGCAGGAGGTTGCAGGGCTTGCGAGGGCGCGCGATGCGAGGTACCGCGTTGGATGGACCGAGGGGTGGCATGGAAATGTGCCGCCAACGGAGCAAAAGGATGAGAATCCACGTGCGGCGGGTATATCGGTTTTCGAGGGCGTGTCTCGTACCCCTGGACAAGGCACGGGTGCGAGTCATGGCAGAGACCGTGGCCGCCCGGTCCCGGGTTGCGATGGCCGGTCGCGGTGGCCGAGGATCCGAGTGCTACGGGTATAGAATCGCTTCACGAAAGAGAGGTCGGATCCTGTTCCCCCTTGTTTCAAGGGGGCAGGAGGAGGAGTGAATGGTTGCCGATCGGTATGTCGTCGTCAGCCGGCGTTGAGCGCGAAATCCGTGGGGATGTCCTAGGGGCGATCCCCGTTTCTTGTCCTTAAGGGAGGCTCCCAATGCAGTCCGGTCCCCGCGAGATCCAGACCCCGTTCCGCCCCATTCCCCTGGAGGTCCCCGAGGGAATGAAACCCAACGAGTTCTTCAACAGCACCGAGAACCTCAACGACCTGGCGCAAAACAACGGCCTCCTGGACAACCCCGAGGGCCTGTTGCTCTACCGCAAGGCCCTGGGCCACAGTACCGAATTCGACACCTCCATCATGTACAACACCTCGCGCACCATCCTCGATCCCCTGGGACGACCGGTGCGCCGCACCCAGGTGCCGGAGCGGGTGAAGCGAATCTGGAACCGCATGGACCAGGTGATCCTGGACTACATGGCGGAACGCTATCCCGACCCGTCCGCGCATCTGCTCCTCGCCGGCGAGGCCAGCCTGGACGCCACCTGGCCCCTGACCTCGCCCGGGGTGCCGAGCATCCGCATGCTGCACAACCACTTCATCGTCTTCCCCATGGACGACCTGCGGCGCGCGCCCCTGGCCGATCCGGACAATCCAAACCTCACCGACGGCGGCCAGCACAGCCTGTTCCAGGCGCACATGGGCGACACCTACCGGCGTTTCTTCGATCAGGCCCTGGATCTGCGCATCCTTCGTCCCGCCGCCGCCGCGGATGCCCGCATGGAACTCACCGGATACCCCCAGGGCCTGCCCTCCTGGGAGATCCCGGGTGGGGTGGAGACCTTCAAGGAAGTGGCCTTCTGGCGGGAGTACGATCTCATCCTGAAGGGCTTCCTGGACTTCTACCGCACCTTCTTCGGCCAGGTCTCCACCCGCAATTCCGAGCCGCCGGACAATCTCTACTTCCCCGACCAGGTGGAGGCCGTGCTGCTGTTCGACAATGCCTTCATGGGCGCCGCGCGCAAGGTGCGCGAACGCTGCATGGGCGATGCCCGGTACGCCAACGCCATCCGCTGGCAACCCGGTTTCAAGCAGCTCGTGTATCGCAACGACCGCGGCCGCTGGATCGTCACCATCAGCCAGAACTCCATCGGCAACGCCATCACCGAGCTGCTCGGCGTGGTGGTCCGGCGCATCCCCGATGCCGAGGCCTACGCCTGCCACGAGCCGGCCTTGCTGGAACGCCTGCTGGAGGTGCGCGCCCGCCTGATGGCGGCGGACCTGGGGACGGGGATCGCCACGGAGACCTGGGGGGCGGCCTGACACGCCGCCCCCATGGCGACGGGTCACCGCCGTCCCCCCTGTACCGCCGATTGCCCACCGCCGGCGTCCCTGCGCAACAGGATCGGATGCCGTGGCAGCCCCTCCCGCTGGAGCTGCGCGTACAGCGCCGCCACCGGCCCAACCGGCCGCTGCGAGCCCAGCCACATGGTCAGCAGGCGCCCCAGCACCTCCAGGGGCGCCCCGCCGCCACAGGTCCAGGCGAACAGGTGCCCCGGGAGCACCGCACGCTGGGTCTCCATGAACACGAATTGGTGGAGATCGTCCAGGGGTTCGCCACGCGCCAGGGCCTCCTCGGGAGTGGGCAGGCTCAGCGGGAGCTGGACGCAGCCGCCGCCCTCCGGCAGGTAGGGAAAGCGGCCGCGGGTGTCCACCGCGTAGTCGAAGCCCAGCGCCGCCTCCACTTCGGGGACCGCCGCATTCAACAGCCCCCCAGGCACCGCGACCCCGCGCGGACGCCCGCCCAACAGCCTGTCATGGGCCGCCAGGGCGCGCCCCAGTTGGCCCTTCACCCAGTCGCGGTCACGCCGCAACACCTCCCGCCGCCAACGGGCCGGATCGTATGCGGTGGCACCCAGCTCATGGCCCTCCGCGGCGAGGGCGCGCAGGGTCCCGGCGTGACGCCGGCCCAGGGGCGCCCAGGGGCGTCTCCGCCCGGGGTCCGGTCCCAGGGCGACGAAGAAGGTCGCCCGCACCCGGAAGGCGTCGAGCAAGCGCAACAGGTCCGGCAGGTCTGCGTAGGCGCGCCCATGGGGGAGGTCTATGCGCAGGCCGAGGCGGATCTCATCCATTATCGAGGACCACGGCCACCTGGGCAGGGCGGGGGCCAAGTGCCTGCGCGACACGGCGGTCGATGGGGGTCATGGCCGGGTTTCCGAGGGGTCGATGCAGCAGCGCTCGCCGTATACCGCCATGACGGCCTTCAGCTCCGCCAGCACCCGCCGGCGCTGGGCGGCGTCCAGGTCCCGCGCCTCGGGTGGCGGTCGGCCGGCCTCGAAGGCGGCGATGTCCTGGTTCACCTGGCGGCAACCCTTCCGGCACAGGGCCTCGATGCAGCTCTCCACGGGGTCGGTCATGGGTGGCGGCGGCTCCACAAAAGGGAGTCATTATATACCCGTCGCACGTGAATATTTCCGTCCTTCGGTCCGTAGACGGCACTTCCCTGTGCCACTCCTCGCTACTGCGGCCGCCCCTCGCACCCCTGGGCTGTGTTGCGAAAGCTCGCCATAGTCCCTGCGATGACTCGCTTTCGCGCCTTGCCCAGGAGCACGAGTAACACCCTCGAAAAACGAAATATTCACATGCGAAGGGTATAGCCACGTCTTCCCGTGAGCGACGGATCATCGACCTGGGAGGCAAGGGAATCCGGGCGGCCGCTGTTCTGGCAGTCCGCGTACCACATCCGGCTGTTATACTTTCCAGGCCCTATCTTCCTTCACCCGAGACCGATACCGCCGGCATGATCCTCAAACGCCTGTTCTCCCGCCGCCCTCCGGAACCGGTCCCGGTCGCCCCTGGGCCCGCCGAGCGACGCCGGGCCTGCAAGGAAATCATCGATCTGGATGAATTGGCCCGTATCGCCCGCGACGATACGGACGCCGGGGTGCGCGACCTGGCCCTGGCCCGTCTGCGCCGGCTGTTGAGCGGCGAATTGCCCGAGGCGCCGGCACTCGCGATCCGCCTGGCCTGGTTGGAACAGGCGCCGGACGTGCTCGTTGCGCAGATCGCCGCCGAGGCCCGCGAGCCTCGGTTACGCCAGGCCGCCGTCGCCCGTCTCGACGACCCGCAACGGCTCGCCGAGCGGGCCGTGGCCGACCCCAGCCCGGACGTGCGCTGGGCGGCGATCCAGCGCCTGGAGGACGCCGGGGCCCTGGCCTGGGTGGTCAAGCACGTGGGCAAGCGCGACAGCCGTGTCTACCGCGAGGCCCGGCGGCGTCACCGCGAGGCCCAGGAGCGGGCGGAGGCGCCACGGCGTCTGCGCGCCCAGTGCGAATCCCTGTGCGAATCGGCGGAGCTGCTGGGCCGCCTTGGAAACTGGCGCCAGGACGCCGCCCGCCTGGAGATCCTTGAGCGCCAGTGGAGCATCCTCAGTGGTGAACCGCCGCCCGGACTCCAGGCCCGTTTCGACCGCGCCCGCGCGGCCTTCCGTTCGGCCTACGACGCCTGGCGCGCCGCGCACCGGGAACAGATCGCCCAGGAGGAGGCCGCGGCCCGCCGCCGGGCCGAGGCGGAGCAATTGATCGCCGCCCTGACGCCGCTGGCGCGGCATGAGGACGGTGGCGGCCTGCGCGCCGAACTCGAACGCATTCAGGCCGCCTGGTCGGCCTTGGGTGAGATGCCCGCCGACCTGAGCCGTCGTTACGAGGCGGCCCTGGAGGCGGCCCGTGCGCGTCTCGAACAGCTCCGGCAACGCATTCACCGCGAGCAGCGCCTGGCCGCCCTGCAAGGCCAGGCCGAGGCCTGGCTGGGCGGCTCGCGTCCCCTGCCCGAGGCCGAGGTCCGCGCCTGGCGGAAGGAGGGCGGCCGCCTCGCCCGCCTGGAGGAGGACGCCGCCACCCGTGCCTTCCATGAACTGGAGGAGCGCCTGAAAGGCCGGTTGGAACACCAGCGCGAGCGTGCCGAACACAAACTGAGGCGCCTGGACGCGCGCCTGACGGAGCTGGAAAGGGCCTTGGCGGACGGCGCCCTCAAGCAGGCCACGGCCCTGGACCAGAGCATCGAGGCCGACCTCGAGACCATCCGCGCCTCCGGCCTGCCCAAGGCCGACTGGGGCGATTCCGCGGCCCACCTGCGCCGGCTCCGCCCGCAACTACGTGAACTCCAGCGCTGGCGCAAATGGGGCACCGACCAGCATCGCGAGGACCTGTGTCAGGCCATGGAGGCCCTGCAACAGAGCGATCTGCCCCCGGCCGCCATCCACGGCCGGATGCAGGAACTCCAGCAGGAATGGCGCTCCCTGGGGCGCGCCGGCTCGCCCATCAACCCCGCCCTGCGCGAGCGCTTCCAGGTCGCCACCGACCGAGCCCGCACCCGCTGTGCCCCCTACCTCGAACGCCAGGCCGCCATCTGGCAGGCCAACCTCGAGGAACGCGAGGCCCTGCTGGACGAACTCGACGAATTCCTCCACCAGGTGGACTGGGAGCGGGTGAGCTGGAAGAAGATGAACCAGGCGGCACGTGAGACCCGTCAGCGCTGGGCCCGCATCGGCCCGGTGGCGCCGCGCGAGCACCGCCGCCTGGAACGCAGTTTCCACCAGGCCATGCGCGGGCTCGACAAACACCTGGCCGCGGAACGCGCCCGCAACCGCGAGTACCGGCTCAGTCTCATCACCCGGGCCGAGGCCCTGGCGGAGGCGCCGGACCTCGAAGCCGCGATCGAGGAGATCAAGCGCCTGCAACGCGCCTGGCAGGTCACCGTGGCCGGTAAACGTAGGCAGGAGAACGCCCTCTGGGAACGCTTCCGCGCCGCCTGCGACCAGGTCTTCGCCCGCCGGGGAGAGCGCGAAAGGGCCCGCCGGGAGGCGGACGAACGGCAGATCCAGGCCCTGGAGGCCCTGTGCGGGGAACTCGAAGACCTGAAGAAAAAGGACCTGCCCAGCGCCGATCTGGAACGCCGACTACACGACCTGGAGGAACGCTGGCGGGATACCCGGGCCGGACACCTGCCCCGCCAGGCCGCGGCCAGGTTGAGCACATGCTGGGCCGATAGTGTCCGGCGGGTACAGGGACGCATCGCAGAGCGCCTCCTGAGCGAGCGCCGCGGGCGACTCGCCCCCCTCGGCGAGGCCCATGACCTGTGCAGCGAACTGGAGGCTAGGGTGGAGACCGCCGCCGGCATCGACCCAGCCCCTTGGGAAGAGCGCTTCGCTGGCCTCGACGAGGCCGCCGCCCAAGCCCTCTCAGGGCGCTTCCGTGCGGCCCTGGAGGCCGCCCGGTCCGGTCCGGCCCGTGACGCCTGGCTGCAGTCCCTGGAAGGGGGGCGCAAGACACGGGAACAGCTCTGCCTGCACCTGGAGATCCTCGCCGGGGTGGACTCGCCTCCCGCCTGTCGCGAGGACCGCCTGGCCTTTCAGGTGGAGCGCCTCGCCGACCGTCTCGGCCAGGGCGCCGAGGCCGCGCCCCAGGACCAGGCCCTGGATCTGGAACGCCGTTGGTATCTGGCCGGCGCCGCCCCAAGTAAGGCCGTGACGGCCTTGGAGGAGCGGTTTCGCAATGCCCTGGGACGGCTGTGGGCGTAATGCATCAGATGGACAGGCTGCGCTTTGCCCATCCTGCCGGCCCAGTCCTGGTCCATCGGGTCTGCCCGCCTACACGGCCTCGGCCTGGGACTGCAGAAAGGCCAGGGCCTCGTCCACCGGCAGCGGCCGGGAGAACAGATAACCCTGGCCATAGATGCAGCCCATGGCCTTGAGCTGGTCACATTGGGATTCCTCCTCGATCCCTTCGGCCACCACGTCCATCTCCAGATGGGTGGCCATGCCCAACATGGTGTCCACCAGGGCACGCTGGCGGGCGTCGGTCTGGATCCTACCCACGAAGCTGCGGTCGATCTTGAGCACGTCCATGGGGAAGCGGTGGAGATAGCTGAGCGACGAATAACCGGTGCCGAAGTCGTCCATGCTCAGTTTCACCCCCTGGTCCTTGAGGGCACCGAGGACCTCTTCCGCATGTGTCGGGTTGGCCATGAGGGCGCTCTCGGTGACCTCCAGGCGCACCGCCTCCGGGGGGACCCCGGTGGTCTCCAGGGTCCGCGCCAGAAGACCGCCGAGATCGGGATCGGCCAATTGCCGGGGCGAGACGTTGAGGCTGATGTAGGGCGCCCGCCCGCCCATGCATTCCTCACGCAGGCCCTTCAGGATCTCCAGGGAGCGCGTCAGGACCCAACGCCCCAGGGGCAGGATGAGCCCGGTCTCCTCGGCCAGGGGGATGAACTCCACCGGCGGGACCAGGCCCCGCTCGCGGTGGCGCCAACGCAGCAGGGCCTCGAAACCGGCCACGCGGCCATCCGCCAGGGTTACGATGGGTTGCAGGAAGAGTTCGAACTGGCCCTCGTCCAGGGCCAGGCGCAGCTCGTGTTCCAGGTGGAAACGCCGTTCCACCCCGACCCGCATCTCGGGCCGGAAATAGACCCGACAGTTGCCCCCCTCGGCCTTGGCCGCGTACATGGCGGTATCGGCATCGCGCAACACCTCTTCCATGCGGGTGTAGGCGGCGTCGATACGCACCACCCCGATGCTGGCCGAGGTCACCAGGGTATTGCCTCCGATCACCAGGGGCGCGGCCACCTCGGCGAGGATGCGCTGCGCCACCTCTTCCACCCTCCGGGTGTCGTCCATGCCTTCGAGCAGGACCACGAACTCGTCACCGCCGAGTCGGGCCACCGTATCCCCGTCCCGGACCAGGCGGCTCAGGCGTCGCCCGGTCTCTTCCAGCAGGCGGTCACCCTGGAGGTGGCCGAGGCTGTCGTTGATGAGTTTGAAGCGGTCCAGGTCCAGGAACAACAACGCGGATCCATGGTCCGACTGGCGTTGTACCAGGTCGAGCACGTGTTGCAGGCGGTCGCCGAGGAGGACCCGGTTGGCCAGGCCGGTGAGGCTGTCGTGGAGGGCGTTGCGCATCAGATCCTGCTCCATGGCCTTGCGTCCGGAGATGTCGCTGGTGGAGCCGGCCAGGCGATAGGGATGCCCCTCGGGATCACGCAGGGCCATGCCCCGGCTCAGGCGCCAGGCGAAACCGTCTTCGACCGTGCGCAGGCGGTATTCGCAGCGAAAGGAGTCCATGTCTCCAGCGAGGTGGCGGCGCAGGGCGCGCTCGAACTCATAGCGGTCGTCCGCATGGATGCGTGCGGTCCAGTCCTCCGGAGTCACCCACGCCTCACGCCCCTCCATCCCCAGGAGGGCGGCGCAGCGGGCCGAGAGCCAGACCCGGTCCGCCTTCAGGTCCCAGTCCCAGATCCCGTCGGTGGCGCCCTCCACGGCGAGGGCGAAGCGTTCCTCGCTGCGCCTCAGGGCCTCCTCTGCTTCGGCCTTGGCCACCACCCCGGCCAAGGCGCTGGCCAGGGCCTCCAACAGGGTCTGCTGGGACGGGGTCGGACGATGGCCCACCTTGGGATAGAGGTTGAGCAGCCCGAGGATCCGGCCCTCCACCTTGAGGGGCAGGATCAGGTGGGCATGGGGCTGGTGCGTCGCGCCGGGGCGGGTGTGGCGCGGATCGTCGGCCTCGGCGTACAGGCGTTCTCCGGAATTGACCACCAGGCCGCACAGGCACTCCCCCGGCTGGATCCGGTCACAACCTGGATGCCACCCCGGGGCCAGATCGAAACCGGCGGCGAAGCGCAGTTTTCCGGCCGTTCCGGGGCGCACGAACAGGGCGGCGCGCCGATGGAAGCCCAACCACTCCAGGGAGAACAGGACGGCGAGACAGGCCTGCAGGCGCTCCGCCAAGGGCCGTTCTTCGAGGCCGATGGCGAGGATGCGGTTGACGACCCTCTGCTGGGCCTCCCGTTCGCCGATCTGGCGGGTGCGTTCGCGTACCTCCATGTCCAGGCAGCGGGCCCTTTCGCGCAGGGCCGAGATCTCCCCCAGGCGCTGCACCAGGGGGGCGATGCCCATCCGCACCCAGAGCGCGGCCAGGACGATCACCAGGGCCGCAAGCCCCCCGGAGAGGAGCAGGGTTTGCAGGAACTGGACCCGGATGCGGTCCAGCGGCAGGGAGAGCACCATCCCCAATGCCTTGTCCGGTAGCGGCCGATAGACCGACAACCAGTAGCGGCCCTTGAGGTCCGGGTCCACGCGCCGGCCCTGGCGGCCGGAGAGGGCACGCCTCATGGACTCGTAGGGCCAGCCATGGGGGTTGGCGGCGATGGGCACGGGACCGAGCCAGCGCACCCGTCCGTCCTCCATCCGCGCGACCAGGCTCACCAGGGAGGCAGGCCCCGATGGTGCCGTGCCCACAGCGAGGTCCTGCCCACGGGTCATCGACGGCACGTCCGCCAGGAGCCCGGCCTGGCGCTCAAGGTGGTCTGCCTCGACCGCCACCTCCGCCTGATAGAGCACCCGGCCCACACTGAACCCCACCAGTAGGGTGGCCAGGACCATGATGCCGACGATGCTGCCGAGGATGCGACCCCGCTGCCGTCGTGGATCCTCGTCGGTCACAGATCGCGCGCCGAGGGTGAAGGCCCAGAGGAGAGCGCCGGCCGCCGCCAGGCAGAGGCCCACAGCCCCACCCAGGGTCATGCCGCCGAGCCCGAACCAGGCGTAGGCCGGCGGGGCACCGAGGAGATGGCCGAGGAGGGTCTCTAGGCCGAGATAGGCGGCCACCAGGGGGGCGAGCCGCAGGCGCCCCCCGAGGCCCAGAGAGACACCGCAGGCGAGCAGGGCCAGGCCGGTGTTCACCGGCAACCAGACCTGTACCCGGTTGGCGTGAGGCAGCAGGCCGTTGCCGGGGGTGATCAATCCATTCAACAGGTTCAGGACCGCCACCAGACCGAGAAACACCAGGATGGCGCCGGCGCTGCGATAGAGCCAGGGCCGGTCGCCGGCGAGGCCGGTCAGACCGAGACCCGCGCAACCCAGGCCGAGGGCGCTGCCGGCGGGCAGCCAGGCGAGCCAGGCCGGTCCCGCGAGCGCGGCCAGCGCGGCCGGGAGGGCGACCATACCTAGCCCCAGGCCCAGGAGAAAAAGCCCGGGCCTCACCCAGGACGGGTTGCGGATCAAGGGTTGGGGAAGGGGCTCGTCGATGGGCATCGGATCGCTCGCTGGACGCCCCGGAAAGGCGTGATTGCCATGGATTATCGGCAAGCACCCACTGATTCTGAATGGGGCAGGTCCCCGAAGGGCCGGGAGAACCGCCCCGGCAGGGCAGGGAAGAGTTCCCGAGCCCCTTTCGCAGCAGGGTGCGGCTTCAGAAACGGTGGTCGATCAGGCCCTGAGACAGGGCGATATGGAGCAGTTCCAGGTCGGAGCCGACCCCGAGATGGCCGCGGATACGGCTGAGCAGATTGGAGACCGTCTTCGGGCTCAGGTGCAGGAGGGCGGCGATCTCGCCACGCCCACGTCCCTCTACCACCAGCCGGAAGACCTCGAACTCGCGCGGCGAGAGTCCCTGTAATGGCGAACCGTCCCCTTCCAGGCGTCTCAGGGCCAGGGCCTGGGCCATGTCGGGAGAAAGAAAGCGGCGCCCCGAGGCCACCGTCTTGACCGCTTCGATCAAAATATCGGGTGCGCTCGACTTGGTCACGTAGCCGAGGATGCCCAGGACCAGGGCGCGCTCGGCGAGCACCGGGTTCTCGTGGATGGTACAGATGAGCAGACGTGCCCCGGGGTGGTGCTGGAGCAGGCGCCGCGCCGCCTCCAGGCCGCTCATGCCGGGCAGGGACAGGTCCATCAGCACCACCTCGGGCCGCCGCTCAGGATAGAGCCGGCAGGCCTCCTCACCGCTGGCGGCATGCCCAAGGACGCACAGCCCCGGGTCGGCCTCGAACAGATGACAGAGGCCGGCGCGCACCACCGGATGGTCGTCCACCAGCAACAGGCCCACCTGCCTGATCATGAGGGCGGACCGGTCACGGGCAGACGCGCGATCAGGAGGAATCCGCCTGTACCCAGAGGACCCGCTCGCAGGCGGCCACCCAGGCCCTCGATACGTTCGCGCAGACCGACCAGGCCCAGCCCCTCGCCCCGGGGCGATCCATCCACCTGTCCGTCGTCACGCAGGCGCAGCAGCACACGACTCCCGCGGCGTTCCAGGCAGAGCCACACCCGCTGTGCCCGGGCGTGCCGGGCCACGTTGGTGAGCCCCTCCTGGACCACCCGATACAGGGCGAGTTTTGCGAGCGGCCCGAGTCCTTCAAGATCCTCTCCGATGAAGGTCTCCAGGCGCACCTCACCAAGATGGTGGCGCCACTCGTCCACCAATTCACCGATGGCCGCCCGGAGCCCGAGTTCGGCCAAGGCGGGCGGGTGCAGGCGCCGGCCGATGCGCCGGGCCTGGTACAGGGCCCGTTGGGCGATGGCGCCGATCTCCTCCAGGGCCGTGGAGGCCACGGGGTCGTGCAGGCGGTGGCGCAAGGCAGAGGCCTCGAGGCCGATGGCGGTGAGGTATTGGCCCAGTTCGTCGTGCAGTTCCCGCGCCAAGGCCCGGCGTTCCTCCTCCTGAATGCGCATGCAGCGCCTCGCCAGGCGGCGGTTCTCCTCGCTTAGAGTGGCCAGACGTCGTTCCGCTCGCTTGTGCATGGTGACGTCCTGCACCGCCCCGTGGAGGGCCACGACTCGGTCGTGGTGGTCGAACAGCGGGCGGCCGCGGCTGTGCAGGTATCTCACCCCCTTCCGCGGATGCTGGATACGGTACTCGATATCCAGGGCCTGCCCCCTGCGGACCGCGGTCCGTGCCGCCGCCTCCACCCGCTCCCGGTCGTCGGGATGTACCCGGGAGAGCATGGCCTCGGGGGTGCCGGCGAAGGCCTCCGGGGAAATCCCGAAGATGCGATGGACCTGGGCCGACCAGGCGATCCGGTTGCCGCCCGGCCACCATTCCCAACGCCCCAGCTCCGCCAGCTCCTCGGCCAGTTCCAGGCGGGCGCAGGTGGCGGTGAGTTCCCGGGTGCGTGCAGCCACCTGTGCCTCCAGGGCCTCGAACAGGACCTGCTGCCCGTTCGTTTTCCGGAGCACGCTCATCAGGCAACCCTGATCCCAGGCCCCGTCCAGCGGCGTGCTCTCCAGGCACACCCGGGCGCCGCCGACCAGGGCCATCTCGGCGGATGCCCCATGCAGGCCGGCCCGCGCCCGCTGCAGATGAGCGGCGAGGCGCGGCCCCTCGTCCGCGGCCAGGAGGGCGGCCAGGGGGCGCCCGCGCAGACGCGCGGGTTCCTGTCCGAGGAGTGCCGCGGCCCGGAGATTCGACTCGCGGATACGGGCCTCCGGATCCAGGACCAGGCAGCCCACCGGGACGCGCTCGAAGAGTTGGGCATAGCGGTCGCGGCTCGCCTGCAACTCGCTGCCAGTGCGCCAAGATTGGTGGTTCTGGCGTTCCGGTTCGATCTTCTGGCGGCGCGGCGCTGCGGCGGCGGATGAAAGATTGGGCAGGTTCGGTGACATGAGTGTGCTTGGACCGGTCTGCCGACCGTCCCTGGCCTGGACCATCGCTATAGGGGATCCCTATCAACCATTATACACTCGATGTGTACGGAGTTTCGGGGGCTCGACGGGAAGCGCCTGGTGCGCCCATTGGCGACCTGAGACAGGGTCAGCCCCGACCCAGGACCTCGGCCACGGCGCCCAGGAGATCGCCCGCGGCCACCGGCTTGGGCAGCAGGTGGCGGATCCCCAGGGTCCGTGCCCGCTCCGGGTCCGGGGCGTCATGGCGGCCGGAGCAGAGGATCAGCGCCAGATCGGGACGCAGCGCCCGCAGACGTGCCGCCAGGTCGAGGCCGGAGAGCCCGGGCATGGTGAGGTCGGTGATCACCAGATCGAAGGCCCTGGGGGCACGCTCGAAGCGCTCCAGGGCGGTGCGGGCATCCCGCTCCACCTCCACCTGGCAGCCGTGCATACGCAACAGATCACCGAGCCAGAAGCCCACCGCGGCCTCGTCGTCCACCACCAGGATGCGGCCCCTCAGGGCCGCCTGGAAGCGCAGCGGCGATCCCATGTCCTGGCGGAGGGACCCGCCAGGGGCGGGCGGGAACAGGATGCGGAACCGGCTGCCGATCCGGGGTTGGCTCTCCACCAGGAGATGGGCGCCACGGTCTTCGAGAATGTTTCGGATCACCGCGAGGCCCATGCCGGAGCCCTTGCCAGGGGCCTTGGTGGTGAAGAAGGGATCGAAGATCCGTCCGAGGGTCGCCGGCTCTATACCGCAACCCGAATCGCTCACCACCAGTTCCACCCAGGCACCGCTCATCCTCTGGTGGCAGAGGGCGCATTCCGCGTCAGGGCCTTGCCACCGTCGGAGACCGATACCGATGGTGCCCTGGCCGCCCAGGGCGTCGCTGGCGTTCATGCACAGGTTCACCAGGATCTGGTGCACCTCCACCGGGGCCATTTCCACCGGCGGAACCTCCGGATCCAGGTCGAGCTGAAACTGGATGGCGGGGGTGAGAGACGCATGGAGCATCTTCACCACTTCCTTGATCAAGGGCGCCAGCGCCAGGGGTTGCGCCTCGCCGCCTTGACCACGACCGAAGTGGAGCAGTTGGGCCACCAGGTCACGGGCGCGCTCACCCGCGCTCCGCACCTCGCGCAGGTAGTCCACCACCTTGGGCGGACATTGGCCGGCGTAGCGGTCCAGGGCCAGGCTGGCAAAACCGAGGACGCTGGCGAGGATATTGTTGAAGTCGTGGGCGATGCCGCTGCTCAGGCGGCCCAGGGCCTCCAGTTTCTGTGCCTGGGCGAGCTGTCGCTGGAGATGGTGCGTCTCGGCCTCGGCCGCGCGCTGTTCGGAGATATCGGTGCCGGAACTCAGAGTGCCGCAGATGTGGCCGTGACGGTCATATATCAGGGCGTTGTGCCAGGCGATCAGGCGCCGCCGCCCACTACCGGTGAGGACCTCGTTCTCCGCGTAGACATGCACTTCCACCTCCCCCGCCAACAGGGCCGCAAAGCGTTTCCGGGCGGTCTCGCGCATGTCTTCGGGAAGACAGGTGGCGAACCAGTCGGCCCCTTGCAGACTGCCGAGGGGATGGCCCAGGACCTGGTAGCCCTTGGGATTGAGCATCTCGATCCGGCCTTCGGTATCGAGGGCGAGGAGCATCACCTCGGCCACATCCAGATATTGTTGGGCGCGACGGCGGGTCTGCTCCAGTTCGATCTCCGTCTGCTTGCGCTCGCTGATGTCGAGGAGGGTGCCGCCCATGCAGCGCGGGGTCCCGCTGGAATCGCGCAGCAGGACCTTTTGCTCCAGGACCCAACGCACCTCGCCGTCCGGGCGCAGGACCCGGTACTCGCTGCTCACCCGGCCCTCCGCACGGAGGGTGTGGGCGGTGGCCGCGATCCGCGGGCGGTCCTCGGGGTGCACCACATCGAGCCATAGATCCGGATGTTCGAGGATCTGCGCCACCGTCCGTCCATAGATGGCGGCCAGGGCGCGGTTGGCGTAGAGCGTGCGCCGCCCGTCCCCGCTCACGATCCAGGCCCCCTGGTCCAGGGCGTCGAGCAAGGGCCCGAAGCAGTGTTCGGGGGCGACTTCGCCGTCCCTGCTCATGCCCCCCACTCCCGGGCCAGTACGTCGGCCGGTGATGGATGGCCATAGAGCCACCCCTGGGCCTCGTGACAACCGGCGGCGGCGAGGAAGTCGCGCTGGGCCGCGGCCTCCACCCCTTCGGCGAGGACCTCGAGACCGAGTCCGCGGCCGAGACCGATCACGGTACGGGCGATGGCGGCGGCCTTGGCATCGCCCGGGAGATCGCGAACGAAGGCCAGATCCAGCTTGAGCCGGTCGATGGGCAGGTGGCGCAGATAGGCCAGGGAGGAATAGCCGGTGCCGAAGTCGTCCACCGCCAATTGCACCCCCAGGGCCTTGAGGCCGTGCAGGAGTTCGAGTTCGGCCTTTTCCTTTCCCATCATCATGGACTCGGTGATCTCCAGCTCCAGCCGCCCGGGTGCCAGGCCGCTCTCTCCCAGGGCCTCGCGTACCTGCTCCAGCAGCCGGCCGCGGCGGATCTGCATGCCGGAGACATTGACCGCGACCCGGCCGACCTCCAGGCCTTGATCCCGCCAGGCGACGGCCTGCCGGCAGGCCTCGTGCAGGATCCACTCGCCCAGGGGATCGATCAGACCGCTGCCTTCGGCCACCGAGATGAACTCGGCCGGGGGAACCAGTCCGATCCCCGGCCGCCGCCAGCGCAGTAAGGCCTCGACCCCGCGCAGGGCACCGTCGGCGAGGGCCGCCTGGGGTTGGTAGTGGACCTCGAACTCGTGCCTCTCTAGGGCCCGGCGCAGGGCGGTCGCCAGGCTCAGGCGGCGCTCCAGTGCGGTGCTCTTGGCGGGATCGTGGAGACAAAAGGCGCTGCCAGGGCGTTCCTTGGCCCGATACAGGGCGATGTCGGCGTGACGGAGCAGGGTGTCGCAGTCGCTGCCGTCCTCGGGATAGAAGGCGATCCCCAGGCTCAGGTCGAGGAACAGGTCGTGTCCCTCGACGCTGAGGGGCCGTTCCATGGAGCTGATCACCTTGGCCGCCACGGTCTCCGCCGCCGCGCGGTCCTCGATCTGGTGCAGGAGGATCACGAACTCGTCGCCCCCCAGGCGCGCCAGGGTGTCCTCCTCGCGCAGCAGGCCCTTGATCCGGTGCGCCACCTCTACCAGTAAGAGATCGCCCACCTGATGACCGAGGCTGTCGTTGATGTCCTTGAAGCGGTCGAGATCGAAGAACAGCAACGCCAGAGGGTAATCGCCCCGATGCGCCCGGCGCAGGGCCACCTTGACACGATCCTGAAGCAACTTGCGGTTGGGCAGGCCGGTGAGAGGATCGTGCTCGGCGAGGAAGGCGATGTGTTCGTGGCTGCGCTTGAGCGGGGTGATGTCGGAGATGAGGCCCACGTAATGGGTGGGCTGACCGTCATCGCCCTTGACCGTGTTGATGCTCAACCAGGCATGGAAGCGGGTGCCGTCGCGGCGCCGGTCCACCACCTCGCCGCGCCAATGGCCATGCCGGCGGAGGTGCTCCCAGAGGCTGCGATAGAAGGCCGGCGGGTGCTCACCCGACTGCAACAGACGCGGGTTACGGTCCAGGAGTTCTTCGCGCCGATAGCCTGTGATGGTGCACAGGGCGGCATTGACCTGGAGGATGCGGCCCGCGGCATCCGTCACCAGGATACCCTCATGGGTATGGTCGAAGACCGTGGCCGCGAGGCGCTGGTGCAGATCGGCCGCCTTGCGCTCGCTCAGGTCCAGATAGCTCACCACCGCCCCGCCACCCTTGGGCAGGGGCGAGACGCTGTAGGCCACCGGTATCCCACGGCCGTCCTTGTGGATGAAGACCTCTTCGCCTTCGGCGGCCTCGCCGGCACGCAGGGCCTGACAGATGGGGCAGGCCCGCTCGGGATAGGGCCGCCCGTCGGTACGGACGTAGTGCACCCGGGCATGGTGGGAATGGCCCAGGAGTTCCTCCTCGGAGTAGCCCAGGATACGCCCGGCGGCGGGGTTCACGAACTGGACCCGACACTCGGCGTCGAGCCCGAACAGGCCCACCGTGGTGGCGTCAAGGATCGCTTGCAGGTAGTGCGGAGCGGGCTCGCCAAAGACCGGGAGCGACGGCCGGGACGGTTTCGCCGGGACAGGGGGGGGCAGGGCATCGCCGCCGCTGCCCGCACCGCCCGGCGGATGCAGAAAACCCGGGGGCGCGGTCTCGAGGAAACGAATGAAACGCCCGACCAGATGGGGATCGAGCACCCGATCCGCCTCACGCCGGAGCTGTGCCAGGGCCTCCGTGGGCGCTGTCCCGCTCCGGTATATCCGTGCGGAGGCCAGGGCATCGTAGACATCGAGGACCTGGAACACGCGCACCAGATAGGGGATGGCCGGGCCGGCCAGACCATCCGGATAGCCGCTGCCGTCCCAGTGTTCGTGATGGTGGCGGATCAAGGGGGCCAGCGGGGCCAGGCTGCGCACGCCGGCACAGAGGCGTTCACCCAACTCCGCGTGCCTGACCATGATGCGCCATTCCGCGTCATCCAGGGGGCCGGGCTTGAGCAACACCGCATCGGGGATGCCCAGCTTGCCGATGTCATGGAGGATGCCGAGGCGCCTGAGGGTCTCCCGGGCGGCGGCATCCAGGCCCAGATACTCGCCGAACAACACCCCGTTGTTGGCCAGACGGGTACAGTGTCCCGCGGTCTCGGGATCGCGCGCCTCCACCACCTGGGCGATGGCGGAATAGACCGACTCGATCCGCTCCATCTGGTCCAGCAGGCGTCTGTGAGCCGCGGCGGCCTCGACCCGGGCCATCAATTCGGCGGGGGCGTAGGGCTTGCGGACGAAGTCGTTGGCCCCTGCACCGAAGCTGTCGGTGAGGTCCTCGCTGCCCCCCAGGGCGGTGACCATGATCACCGGGAGCAGGGGGTCGTCCAGTTCCTCGCGGATACGCCGGCAGACGGTATCGCCGTCGAGCCCGGGCATGCGTTTGTCCATCAGCACCACGTCGAACCGTTCCCGGCGCAAGGCGTCGAGGGCGGAGGCGCCATCGCCCGCCTCTGCGGTCTCGAAGCGGGGCGCAGCGAGAATCTCCCGTTGCAGCAGGCGTTGGCTGTTCTCGTCGTCCACCAGCAGGACGCGGTAGGGCGTGTCGTCCCGGGGCAGGGTGGCGGCGTTCATGGGCGTCGGGCCTCCATCCCTGCGAGGCGCAGCGCCTGGCGCAGACGCGCCTGATCGAAGGGTTTGGCCAGAAAGTCCTCGGCCCCCGCCTCGAGAATCCGCCGGCGATCCCCTGCGTCGGCACAACCGCTCATGGCCATCACCCGGATCCCGCGAGTGAGCGGATCGGCCTTGAGGCGCGTACAGACGGCGAAACCGTCGATCCCTGGCATGCGCAAGTCCAGCAACACCAAGTCGGGGCGGGCCGCAGAGACCTGCCACCCGGCCTCGAAGCCGTCATGGGCCAGGGTGACCCGGGCCACCTCTGGTTCGCCTTCGAGCATTTCGCGCAGCAGGCGCACGAACTGGTGGTCGTCATCCACGATCAGGACGTGCAGGCCCCCCGACTCCCCCGGTACCGGGAGGAACCCGTGTTCCCGTGCGAGGCGTTCCACCTCGCCGCGGGCAAAGCGCCGATGTCCACCGGGGGTGCGCTCGGCCTGCAGCCACCCCTTGCTCGCCCAGTGGCGTACGGTGACCGGTGCCACGTGCAGGATCTCGGCGACCTCACGTGGGGTGAGATAGGTGGTTTCGGGCATGGCCTGGGACCTCGACGGCCTTCAATGTGTCGAGAGCGATTTTAGCGATTTTAGCGGTCCGGCGCATGAATACTTCAGGATTTTCTGAATGTCTCCTAGGGCCAGGCAGGGTCGGCTGCTCCGGGTGAAAAGTGACGGTCGTGCCGGATAGAGGGGCAGATTTCCATTGGCTTGGGCGCGATTGCGAGGACTGTGAGGGGGGCGGCGACATCCTGCCCGTGGATTCTTCCGGCACACGCCACCGCATCGTCTGGGTTCCCTCGTGACGAGCGGTCACATCCGTTTGCGATCGGCGGCCCCGTTGGGATGGACCACGCCAGGGGGCCGGGATTTCGCGTGGGGGCGCCGCGGTCGGGGTTGTGCGAGGTGGTTCAAGGATCCTGAAGGATCCGCCTGATCCGTGGAGGGAGGGCCGGGATCCGGTCGGTCAAGGGTCGCGGGGTGCGCGGGGATGGTGCTGACCATTCCCGCCACATTACACTGCCTTGAGCAGGCTCGCCGCGCTCTCGTCGTCCTTCTTTGCGGTCTCCATCATTTTCACTTGCAGTTCGAAGCGGCGCGAGAGATCGATCATGGTGACCAGGGCGCCCACCGCGTCCACGTTGCTGCCCTCCACCATGCCCTTGACCAGGGTGACCGTGGCATCCGCGGGCTGGGGCTTGCCGTCCCTGGTGCGCAGGAGGCCGTCTTCACCCTTGACCAGTTGTGCCAGGGGGGGCTTGACGAGCTTGATGCGGTCGAGGGTGGCGAGGGCGTCGGCCTGGGCGCCTTCGGGCTTGATGCCGATGGTGCCGTCGGCGCCGATCTCGACCTTGGCGTGGGGGGGGATGGCGATGGGGCCGTTGTCGCCCAGCACCGGCAGGCCGGCGCCGTTGGTGAGCAGGCCGTTGGCGTCGATGCGGAGGTCGCCGCGGCGGCTGTAGGCCTCCTTGCCATCCGGGGCCTGCACGGCGATGAAGCCGTCGCCGCGCAGGGCCACGTCCAGGTCGTTGCCGGTGGCCTGCATGGGCCCGGGGCTGAAGTCTATCTGGTGACGCTCGCTGAGGGCATAGACCCGGCTGGGATAACCGGGGCCGAACAGGGGCATGGCGCGGGCCTGTTGCAGGTCGCTGCGGAAGCCTGCGGTATCCACGTTGGCCAGATTGTTGGCGTTGGCGGCCTGGGCGAGGGCGGTCTCGCGCGCCCCGCTCATGGCCACGTAGAGCATGCGGTCCATGAGGCCCTCCGTCAGCGGATGTTGACCATGGTCTGGGTGATCTGGTTTGCAGTCTCGATGGTCTTGGCGTTGGCCTGATAGTTGCGCTGGGCGATGATGAGCTGCACCAGTTGCTTGGCGAGGTCGACGTTGGACTGTTCATTGGCGCCGGCCTGAATGACGCCGAGGCCGGAGGTGCCGGGCGAGGCCTTCTTCACGTCGCCTGCGGCGTAGGTGGCCCCCCACTGGGTGTCACCCAGTTGGCGCAGGCCCTGGGGATTGCGGAAATCGGCCAGGGCGACCTGACCCAGGACCTTGGTGGAGCCGTTGGTGAAGCGGGCGAATATCACCCCGCTCTGGTCGAAGTCCACCCCGGAGAGCTGGCCGGCGGTGTAACCGTCCTGGGTGAGTTCGTTGACGGAGAAGGGCTGGCCATACTGGGTGCTGTTGCTGAGGTCCAGCTTGATCTTGCCGAGGGTGCCGCCGCTGGGCAGCGTCAGGCTCGAATAGTCCAGATCGGAGAGGGTCACGGAGGTATCCCAGGTGCCATCCGCCTTGAAGCCGAGGTCCTGCGCCGTGTAGGTGGGGGGGCTGCCGGTGGGGTCCAATTGGTTGCCGTTGGCGTCACTCAGCACGTTGTAGAGCTTCCAGGTGATGTTGCCCGTGCCGTCGTCCTCCTTGCGGAAATAGCTGGTGAGGGAATAGGACGCCCCCACCGAGTCGTACAGGGTGGAAGAGGTCACGCTGGTATAGGAGTCGGCGTTGGTGGGGTCGAAGTCGGGATCGGTCCCGGCCACCACGGCCTCGGCGTTGGCGTCGAGGTTGAGATCCATCAACAGCTTGCTGCTGGCCTTGGGAGAGCCGGAGGTGAGAGGCACCTGGACCTTGTCGGTGGCACCGGTGTTGAATACCGGGTTGGTGTTGTTGGTGCCGTCGCCCTGGACCTTGAAGGCCTGGAGATACTCCCCGTCGGCGGTGACCATGTACCCTTCACGGTCGAGGCCGAACTGGCCGGCGCGGGTGTAGGCCTCGCGGCCGCTGCCGTCCTGGACGATGAAGAAACCGTTGCCGTTGAGGGCCAGGTCCATGTTGTTGCCGGTGAAGTCCACGGTGCCCTGGCTGAACTGTTGGGCGACGCGAGAGACGCGCACGCCGCGGCCGGGGGCGGTGGAACTCACGTCGTAGAGGGAGTTGGCATAGATGTCGGCGAATTCGGCGCGGGACTGCTTGAAGCCCACGGTGCTGGCGTTGGCGATGTTGTGGCCCGTGACGTCCAGATCGGTCTGGGCGGCGTTGAGGCCGGAGAGGGCGGTGTTGAAAGATGACATGGGAGGTCTCCGAGGTTGGTCGGCCTCAGGCGATGGCCGAGATGTCGCTGAAGTCGATGGGGCCGAGGCCCTCGACGTTGACCTTGAGGGGGTGGCCGGGGCCGGCCAGTTCCACGCTCTCCACCGGGGCGGCGATCTGCACCGGCAGGCCCTGGCTCCGGCCGTCGTATTGGGCGACGACCTGGACGCGATAGGGTCCGGGAGGGGCGGTTTGGCCGTCGTCGGTCAGCCCGTCCCACTGGAAGCTCACGTCGCCCGCGCTCTGGGCCCCCAGGTCGAGGACCCGCACCAGGGCCCCCGATGGGTCGCTGATCCGTACCTGCACCTGTCCCGAGGACTGCTCCAGTGTCGCCTTGCCCTCCAGGGCGCCGCCCGCGGGCAGGACCCCGGTGTCGCCCGGCACCACCACCCGCTTGCCCACCAGGGTGGCGGCCTGGAGGGCCTGGCTGGAGGTGAAGGCGTCTTGCATGCCGCCGAGGGTGTCGTTGAGGCCCTGGATGCCGTTGACGGTGGCGAAGTTGGCGAACTGGGCGGCCATCTCGGCGTTGTCCATGGGCTTGAAGGGGTCCTGGTGATTGAGTTCGGTCACCATGAGCTTGATGAAGTCCTGCTGTTGCAGTTGATTGCCCGGGCCCGTCTGGGCGGGCGGCTTGCGGCTGAGGCCGAGGCTGTCGAACAGGGCCGTGGGGTCTTGTACGGTGGGGGTGTTCATGGCCGGTCCTCTTTCATTCGCCCATGCGCAGGGTGGCGAGCAGCATCTGGCGGGCGGAGTTGACCACCTCCACGTTGCTCTGGTAGGAGCGGGAGGCGGAGATCATGTTGGCCATCTCCTCGGGCAGGGAGACGTTGGGGCGGTAGATGTAGCCGTTCTCGTCGGCCAGGGGATGGTCGGGGGCGTATTCCTTGCGCAGCGGCTCCTGGCTCTCCACCACGCCGGCGACCCGTACCCCGCCCGTAGCGGCGTCGGGATGGAATCGGTCGACGAGGGCGCGGAACACCGGCTCGCGGGCGCGGTAGGTCTGGTCGATGCTGCTGCTGACGGAGTCCACGTTGGCGAGGTTGCTGGCCACCAGGTTGAGGCGCAACGACTGGGCACTCATGCCGCTGCCGGCGGTGTCGAAGATCTTGAACATGGACATCTCATTGTCCTCTGATGGCGAGTTTCAGGGTCTTGATGCGGTCATTGAGGAAACGCAACGAGGCCTGATACTCCAAGAGATTGCTGGCGTATTGGTTGTATTCCAGATCCGGATCGACGGTGTTTCCGTCGCTGGCGGGCTGGGTGGGCACTCGGTAGGCCACCTGCGCGCTGGACAGCGGGCCGGTACCGGGCTGGATGTGTCCGGGGCGGGTGGTGGCCAGGCGCACCCCGGGCGCCTCGCGGCGGAGGACGGCCTGGAAATCGAAATCGCGCGCCTTGTAGGCGGGGGTGTCGGCGTTGGCCAGGTTGGCGGCCAGGATCTCGGCGCGTCTCGCCCGCAATTGCAGGGCCTGGGGATGGATGCCCAGGGCCTGGTCCAGTCGGTTCATCTCGTTTCCTCCGGCAGGGGATCTCAGAGGGAAATATGCAGATACCATGCCAAGTGGTGGGTATGGCACTGGGTCCGGCGTTTGTGGTCGTATCCCGAGGGGCGATGGCGGGGCGGGAGGGGTAGGCCCTTGCCGGTTCCATTGCCGGGCGGCAAGCGGCTGACCCTGTGGGTAGCGGCTGGCGATCAGGCGATACGGGATCGGCGCCTCGCGCAGGCCGCAGGAGATATGAAGAGGGTGTCGCGGCAGAAGATCACATCGAAGCGTCTGGCAGCGTCGCCGGGATGATCGGGGCCGTCGTGGCGGAGGCGTATCCGGCGGCGGATCTCCGGCTTGGCCCGGATACAGCCGCCGTCTTCGTCAAAAAAACGTCTCCTTGGTTTGTCGCTGTTGCCGGTCTCGCAGCGGAAAAGGGGCAGGGAAGGCGGTTTTCGCCAGCCTGTCGGGCCATCGGTTTGCCGACAGGCCTTTAGGTACGGCCCTTGCTAGGGTGTGGGCAGGATGTCGATCAGCCTGTACCCCGGAGCCTGCTATGCGTCTGCCGATCCGTCTCTTCGCGTTTGGCCTTTGCCTGCCCCTGCTGGGGGCTTCCCCGTCCATGGAGGCGGCCGGCATCCAGGACCGCGAGGCCATCTCCGCACGGGTAGAGGCCTTTCTGCGCGAACGCCTGGAGGGGCGCGGCGAGGCCCTGCAGGTCCAGGTACAGCCCCCCGACCGGCGCCTGCGCCTGGATGCCTGCGACCGCCCCCTGGAGGCCTTCCTGCCGTCCCACGCCCCCGAGGCCGGGCGGGTCACCGTGGGCGTGCGCTGCAACGGTGCCCGGCCCTGGGTCCTCTACGTGCCGGCCCGTGTCTCCCTGTTCGCCCGGGTCTGGGTGGCGCGCCGCGAACTGCGGCGGGGCGGGCGTATCGTCAGGGCCGACCTGGTCCTGCAACGGCGTGATCTGGGGACCCTCCACGGCGGCTATCTGTTGGCGTCGGACTCCCCCCTGGGACAGAGCGCGCGCCACCGCATCGCCCGCGGCCGGGTGATCCGCCCCGGCGATCTGCGCCGCCCCCCGGCGGTGCGGCGGGGGGCGCGCATCGACATCCTCGCGCGGATCGGCCGGGTCCAGGTGCGGATGAAGGGCAAGGCCCTGGGCCCCGGACACATCGGCGAGACTATCCAGGTGGTCAATCTCAGTTCCGGGCGCAGGCTGGATGCCCGGGTGGTCTCCGCGGGGACGGTGGAGGTGCCGTTATAATCGCCGCCTTCCAATCTTTATAGTGAGTCGAAGCCATGCCCACCGCCCGCCGTCTCCTCCTGGCCCTGTCCCTGTCGCTCGCGGCCTCCACCGCCCCGGCCTTCAAGTGCATGCCCCTGTACGGCAACTGGTGCGGGGTCGGCTATCCGCCGGCGGGCACCTTCCCGCCCCCGGTGGACGCGTTCGATGCCGCCTGTATGCGTCACGATCTGTGCACCTCGGGCAGCGGCCCGCTGGGCGATGACCGTTGCGATTACGTCTTCGTCCATGAACTCCGCGCCCTGGCGGCCAGGTACGGCTATCTGCCGCGCCCCTTGCAGTGGGCCGAGTACGGTCTACGGGTCAAGAGCGGCGGGCCCTGGGGGGGAATGCCCACCCCGACCCCGGGGGACCTGGCTGGTTTTCTGGGGAGTGCCCTGGCGCCTTGTTGGTAGGCATCGGGAACGCCAGACCCGCGATCCGTTTTCCGGCCTGGGGTGAAGGCCGCGCCCACCGGGTGAACCCTTCCTCACTCCCGCCAGCGGTCCAGTCGCTGCGGTGACTCCCGCCAATACTCGCCCTCCAGGTCCCGCCGGGCCGGCCGCAGCCCCCTGAGCTTCAGGTAGCGGGCGACCAGCCACAGGCGCAGCGGCGGCACCAACAGGAGGAAGCCGACGGCGTCGGTGAGGAACCCGGGGATCAGGAGCAGCAGCCCGGCGAGCAGCAACAGGGCGCCCTGGAGCATGTCCAGGGCCGGCACCTCGCCGCGCTGGATGGCGGCCTGCACCCGCATCAGGGTGGAGAGCCCCTGATGGCGGACCAGCCAGGCGCCGAGGCCGGCGGTGAACAGCACCAGGCCCACGGTGGGCAGGGCGCCGATGCCAGAACCCACCTGGATGAGCAGGTAGAGTTCGAGGGTGGGCAGGCCGAGGATGAGCAGGAGAAAGATGAAGAAGGGCGTCATGGCGGGTCTTCCTGGGTGATGGAGGGATGGTGGTGGGGCGCGCCGTCCCGCCAACTGGAGAGAGAGGGTGTCAGGCCTCCAGGGGGGCGAACAGGGTCTCGATGTCGGCCTCGTCCAGGTGGCCGAGGGCGGCCCCGCCGCCTTCGAGGACGGCATCGGCCAGGGCCTGTTTGCGTGCCTGGAGTTCGGCCACCTTCTCCTCCACGGTGCCCTCGGTGAGGAGCCTGTACGCGAACACCGGCTTGTCCTGGCCGATGCGGTGGGCGCGGTCGGTGGCCTGGCGTTCGGCCGCCGGGTTCCACCAGGGGTCGTAGTGGATCACGCAGTCGGCGGCGGTGAGGTTGAGGCCGCTGCCGCCGGCCTTGAGGCTGATCAGGAACAGGGGCACCTCGCCGGTCTGGAAGCGTTCCACCACTTCCTCGCGCTTGCGGGTCTGGCCGGTGAGCTTGACGTACTGGATGGCGCGTTTCCTCACCTCTGCCTCGATGAGTCCCAACATGGAGGTGAACTGGGAGAACAACAAGACCCGCCGCCCGTCCTCGATGAGATCGGGCAGGAGTTCCATGAGCAGATCCAGCTTGGCCGACTGCTTGACCCGACGTGCCGATTCCAGCTTGACCAGGCGCGGGTCGCAACAGACCTGGCGCAGCTTGAGCAGGGCGTCGAGGATGACGATGCCACTGCGGGCGAGGCCGCGTTTCTGCACCTCGGCGCGGACCCGCTCGTGCATGGCCAGGCGCAGGGTCTCATACAGATCGAGCTGGTCGCCGGTCAGGGCCACCGTGCGCAGGATCTCGGTCTTGGGCGGCAGTTCCGCGGCCACTTCCTCTTTGGTGCGGCGCAACAGGAAGGGGCGCACGCGCCGCCGCAACTGCTCTTGCACGCCGCTGTCCCCGGCCTTTTCGATGGGGTTGCGGAAGACCTGGCGGAAACGCCGCTCGTCGCCCAGCAGACCGGGCATGAGGAAGTCGAACAGTGACCAGAGTTCGCCCAGGTGGTTCTCCATGGGGGTGCCGGTGAGGGCCAGGCGGTGCCGGGCGTCGAAGGCGCGTACCGCCTGAGCGGCCTTGCTGCGCGGGTTCTTCACCGCCTGCGCCTCGTCCAGGACCAGGAGGTGGTAGCGATGGGCGCCCAGGGCCTCGGCGTCGCGCGAGAGCAGGGGGTAGGTGGTGAGGACCAGGTCGTAGCCGGGGATCTGGTCGAACCGGGCCTTGCGCTGGGGGCCGTGAGAGACCAGCACGCGCAGGCCGGGGGTGAAGCGCCCGGCCTCCCGCCGCCAGTTGAACATCAGGCTGGTGGGGGCCACCACCAGGCTGGGGCGGTCGGCGCGGCCCGCCTCCTTCTCCACCAGCAGATGGGCGAGGGTCTGGATGGTCTTGCCCAGGCCCATGTCGTCGGCGAGCACCCCGCCCAGCGCGTATTCGCGCAGGAACTGAAGCCAGTCCAGACCCCGGCGTTGATAGGGGCGCAGCTCGGCGTTCAGGCCCGCGGGCGGGGAGGTCTCGCGGATGCCCTGGAAGTCGTGCAGGCGGCGCCCCCAGGCGCGTGCCGCCTCGCCGCCCTGCCACTGGATCTGGGGCGCCCGCTCTTCCAGCTCGGCGAGCTGGCCGCCCTGGGTGGGGGCCAGGGGGAGGCGGCCGTCCGTGGACAGGGCCCCGGGCTGATAGAGTTCCACCAGGGTGCCGAGGATGGGGGCGAGGCGCTGCATGGGCATCATCAACAGGCGCCCGTCCGGCAGCGGCAGGGGCATGTGCGTATCCTGCCCCGCCAGCGCCTCGAACTGGCTCTGGGTGATGTCCGTGGGGAGTCGTTCCAGGGCCTCCACCAACAAGGGCAGAAGCTCCACCCGCTCGCGCCCGGCCGCGGTCTCCACTTCCACCCCGAGGGACAGGTCGAGCCAGCCGTTGCCCGGGTTCTCTTCCACTTGCGCGTCCCAGCCCACGGGATGCACCAAGTGGAAGCGAAAGCCCTCCTCGATCTCGATGCGCCAGCCGCGGCGGCGCAGTTCAGGCACCCCGGCCTCCATGAATTGGAACCAGAACTCCAGGTAGTCTTCGGCCTTTGCCGGGAGCAGCTCGAACTCGTCCTCCCGGGCCTGGTAGCCCACCTCGAAGCCCATCTCCCTGAGCAGCTCCAGGGCGCTCTCCTCGTCCTTGGGCTGGCGCCGGATCTCCAGGAGTCTATCGTCCTGGACCTGGCGCACGGTTTTCGCCTTGTTGTGGGGGGGGATCTCGACACCTGCGTAGTCGAAGGAGAGGGTCGCCATTTCCAGCCAGGCCGGGGGCAGCCCCGGGCCGGCGGAGTCCTCCTCGGAACGCAGGCGCAGCACGGGCACCGGTTTCACGCCGCTCTTGCGCCGTCGTTTCAAGGCCCGGGGCAGGGGCAGGGCGGCGCCGGGGGCGCGTTCATGGAGGATCTTGCGCAGGGGGTCGATGGCGTCGGGCGGTACCGGGGGGGCGCTCGCCAGCAGACAGGCCGCCTGGGCGTCGAGGCCGGTTTCGAGGGGGCCGCATAGACCGGCCTCGGGGTCCAGGTACCAGGGCGGGGCCAGGGCCAGGACCCGCATCCCCCGAGGCTCGGCCTGCAACCTCACGCGCGACAGGCCGTCCCCGCCGCGGGTCCATTCCAGGCGCCCGGATCTCGGTCCACCCTGGGCCAGGAGAGGACCGGGACCGTCCCGGTCTTCGAGATGCAGGCGCCCGGTGTCGAGCAGGGCCTCCAGTGTCCCCGGCCCCTCCCTCGGGGTGAGCGCCACCCCCTGCTCACCGGTCTGCAAGACGTCCATGCGCAACCAGCTCAGGGCGCGCAGGTCGGCCGCATCCAGGTAGGCGGGCAGGACCACAGTGGTGGGATCGAACAGGCTCGGTTTGCCGTATCCGCCCTTCTTCAGGCGGCGCACCGTGACGGTATGGACCGATGGAGGCCGGCCGTCTCCGCCCGGATCGAGCAGGTAGAGCAGGCAGCGGGTGTCCGTCTTGTGTCCCGCCTCGGTGATCCGGGCGGCCTGTTGCACCCAGCGCGCCAGGTCGGCGGGCAGCCCCTCCGGTGCGGCCTGTCCGCCCCAGCGGTCCTGGGCGAGGAGGAGTACGGCCACCACGTGTTTACAGTCCCGGCCCACCGGACAGGTACAATAGTTGTCCATGGCCGGACGCCCGTCGGACAGGGTCTGGAGTCGTACCCAGACCTGATAGGCGTGTTGCGAGGTGCCCATGACCTCACCCCGGAGGACCCTGCTGGAAGGCTCGTATTGCAGTTTGAGAACCCGGCCGTCCAGGTAATATCTGTGTCCGCGGTCACGGAAGCGTTGGGGGACGAGGGGCAGGAGCGCCTTCGGGGGAAAGGGGAGTTGGGGCATGGGATGCGGCAGGCCGGAGAAACCCTGTAGTATGGAGGCGTTGGCGGTCACCCACAAGGGTATATCAGATGATTCCCGGCAAACGTGGTCGCCACACGCATCCCCGGCTGTCCCCGCTCTGGGACTCGTTTCCGTGCCTCGTCCAGGGGCGTGAGGAACGCCTCGAAGCCCCACCCATTCACGTGCGACGGGTATACAAAGGCGCATCATGGACAGGCACGATCCACGTCATCCGCGAAACTGGCCCATCCATCTGGGCTTCTTCCTGTTGCGCGGCTTCTCCGTTCTGCCCCTCTCCTTGGCGATGGGGCTGGGGCGCGCCCTGGGGCGGCTGGGGATGCGTCTGGCGCCGCGTCGGGTGTGCATCGTGGACACCAATCTGCGGCTGTGTTTCCCCGATCTCTCCGCCCGTGAGCGCCGCCGTCTCAGGCGTGCCCATTTCGAGTCCATGGGGATGGGCCTGGCGGACGTGGCCCTGGCCTGGTGGGCGGAGGACACCCGCCTCGCCGCCATGGCCCGCATCCACGGGGCGGGACACGCACGCGAGGCCTTCGCCCGCGGCAAGGGGGTGATCTTCCTCACCGCCCATTTCACCTCCATGGAGATGAGTGGCCGCCTGTTGGATTGGATCGGCCCCATGTATGCCCTCTACCGGCCGCAGCGCAACCCCCTGGTGGAACACCTCGTCAGCCGCTATCGGGCGCGGCGGGTGCAGGGCGGGGTGATCCCACGCGAGCAGGTGCGCGCCATGCTGCGCGCCCTGCGTCGCGGGCACGGGGTCTGGTTCGCGCCGGATCAGAACTATGGCCACAAGGGCAGCCGCTTCTCACCCTTCTTCGGCATTCCCGCCGCCACCAACACCGCCACCTCCCGCTTCGCCGCCCTCTCCGGGGCCCCGGTGGTGCCTTTCGTGGCCCTGCGCCGGGCGGGCGGTAAGGGCTATGACCTCTATATCGAGCCCGCCCTGGAGGGCTTTCCTTCGGGCGATCCCCAGGCCGATGCCGACCGTATGAACGCCCTCTTCGAGGGCTGGATCCGGCGCGCGCCCGAACAGTATCTGTGGGGGCACCGGCGGTTCAAGGACCGGCCCGGTAAGGGTGACCCTTCCTTCTATGCCTGTTCGCCGGGGGCCCGCAACGCAGACGACGCCGATTCTACCCGTCGCACGTGAATATGTCGTGTTTCGAGGGTGTTCCTCGTGCCCCTGGGCAAGGCGCGGAAGCGAGTCATAGCGGGGGACTATGGCGAGCAATCGCCACACAGCCCAGGGGTGCGAGGGGCAGCCGCAGTAGCGAGGAGTGGCACAGGGAGGTGCCGTCTACGGACCGAAGGACGGAAATATTCGCGTGCGACGGGTACATAGGGGGGCGCCCGCGGGTGTCGTTTCGTGGTTCCCACGGGGGCGTGGGAACACCCCTGCCGATACGCAACGGGTATACAGGGTCCGGTCGGCCTCATCGGGCGGCCGGGCGCAGGAGCCGCTCCACCTGGGCGAGCAGGGCCTGGGGCGTCACCGGCTTGTCGAGAAAGGCGGCCACCGGCATGAAGTCTTCGCTGATGTCGCGCTCGGAGAAACCGAAGGCGAGGTCGCTCTGGGTGTTCACCGCGGACAGCATGAGCACCGGGATGTGCCTCAGAGCCGGGTCGCGGGCGAGGGCGCGCGCGGCCTTGAAGCCGGCCTGCGGGTCGCCGGGGAAGATCACGTCCAGGATGACGAGGTCGGGGTCAATCCGCGCCACCTCCTGGAGGAGGTTCGCGGTGTCTCCCTTGGTGACCACCTCATGGTGCGCCGACTCCAGGATCAGGCGCAGCCCGTCCACGATGTCGGGGTCGTCGTCGATGATGAGGATTCTGGCCATGGCTGTGACTCCTTGGGGATGGATCAGGACGAGGCGGGGGCGCGATGCAGGGTGACGCTGAAGGTGGTGCCCTCCCCGGGGCGGCTCTGCACCCGTAGCACGGCATGGTGCATGCGGGCGATCTCCTTCACCATGGGCAGGCCGAGGCCGGTGCCTTGGGGGTCCTGGAGCACGGCCTCGGGGGCGCGGAAGTGTTCCTCGAAGATGCTCTCCAGGTGCTCGGGGGCGATGCCTATGCCCTGATCGCGCACCTTCACGGTGGCGCGATCGTGATGGACCTCCAGGGTCACCTCGACCCGGCCGCCGTCACGGGAATAGTTCACGGCGTTGCGCAGCAGGTTGGCGAACAGGGTGTGGAGGTGGCGTTTGGAGGCGCAGACGAGGGTGGGGCCCTGTCCCCCGGCCTCGAAAACGAGGCGGATGCCACGGTGGCCGGCGAGTTCCCGCGCTGCCGCCACCTCCTGCCTGAGCAGGGCGGCGAGGTCCAGGGGGGCCATGTCGGCCTCGGGCTGGACCAGGGTGCGCAGGTTGCTCAGATGGATGATGTCCAGGACCTTGGCCATGAGGGCCTCGGCGCGCGCTCCGATGCGCCCGATCACCTCCCGGGCCTTGGGTGGCAGGTCGCCGCAGTATCCCCCCTGGAGGGTGTAGACCTGGGTCATGATGGCCGCCAGGGGGGACTTCAGCTCATGGGCGCTGTGGAGCATCGCCCGGGTCTTCTCCCGGTCCAGGGTCTTGAGTTGATCGCAGGCCTGGGCCAGGTGGTCCTCGTGACGCCTGAGGCTGGCGGTGATCTCGCCGATGACGTACCAGAAGTACAGGAAGCCCAGGGACACGCCGGCCAGGTAGAAGGCGAGAAAGCGCGGATCGTGGACGAAACCGGGGTTGAACGGGGCGCCATAGATGGACACCGGCGCGAGCAGGCCGAGGTATTCCAGGACCGTGGGCAGCAGCGCGAAGGCCGTCCCCAGCAGGGCCAGGGCCAGGCTGGTGGCACGGTGACAGAGCAGGGTGGCGAGGGCGATCTCGGTGAGATAGAGGATCAGGACCGGGGTCTCGATACCACCGAGGACATGGGTGGCCACCGCCAGGGCGGCGTAGTCGGTGAGGGTCTGGGCCACCACCAGCAGGCGTGCCCGCGCGGGGGCCAGGGGCGGACGGGCGAGGCGGGTGAACAGGGCGTTGGCGAGGGCCAGCCACAGGCCGATGCCCAGGAGCGGGTGGGCGTCGAGGCCGGGCGGCGCCCAGGGGGTGGTGGCGAGGCCGGCGGCGGCCAGGGCCGCCCCCACCCAGAGCCAGCGTAGCATCAGGAACCAGCGCATCCGGGTGGTCAGCTCGCGTTGGCGCCGGGCATCGTCGTAGGGGTGATAGGTCCCCGGGTTCAGGCTGAAACGTTGTCTCCAGGTCTTCATGCGGGGGTCCCGGTCAGGCCCCGCAGGGCCGCCCCGAGTTCGTCCAGCAAAGCGGGCAGGCGGGTCTGCATGGGGGGGCTGAGCCGGGCCCCCGGCCCCAGGTGGAAGGGCTGCACGCCGAACAGGTGGACCGGCCAGGCCAGGCCCAGGCGGCGGGCGATGTCCAGGGCCTCGGCCAGGCCCAGGCCGTGGGTGGAGAGGGCCCGCAGGCGTCGGCCCAGGCGCGCGTCGCTGTCCCGGAACAGGCGCGCGCCGCCGGGCGCGAGCCCCATGTCGGCACAGTCCACGATCAGGGCCGGGCGGTCCAGGTCGAGCAGCCCGGCGGCCAGGGTGAGGGCGTCGGCGTCCTCCCACAGACGCGCCTCGACGCCAGGCGGCAGCGGTGCGAGGCGCGCCACCAGTTCGAGACCGATGGCGTCGTCGGTGGACAGGCGGCTGCCCACGCCCGCCAGCAGCATCAGTCGCAGAACTCCACGTCCAGCATGTGGACCGAACAGGAGATGCAGGGGTCGTAGGCGCGCAACAGCATCTCCAGGTGCAGGGTCAGTTCCTCGCGCGACATGTGCTGCAACATGTGGGGCACGAAGGCGGCCATGTCGCGCTCGATGTTGTTGATGTTCTGGCTGGTGGGGATCACCGCGTTGGCGGCCCGGCAGCGGCCTTCGTCGTCGAAGCGGTACTCGTGGAAGAGGGTGCCCCGGGGCACCTCGGTGGCGCCATAACCATGGCCGGGCCCCGGGGTGTAGGCGATGTCCTCGGGTTCCAGCCCGGCCTCCAGGATCTCCTCCAGGAGTTCGATGCTGTGCCGGGCGCAGTGGACGATCTCCACCACCTGGGCGAGATTGTTCAGGTAGGGGTTGTGGCAGGGCACCCGCAGGCCCAGGGCCTCGGCCGCCTCCTGGGCCTCGGGGTGCAACTGGTCGAAGTTGTTGTTGACCCGTGCCAGGGCGCCCACGGCGTAGGACTCCCGGTGCCAACGCGCCCACTTGGCGGTGGAGTGGGGCACGGTGAACTCGTTGGTGACCTGGCGGTAGTCCCGCACCGGCACGGTGGTACCGGTGTCCGAGCTGTAGATGGCGCCGTCGTAGAGGGCGTATTCGTCGGGGTGCCGGAGGGAGACGTATTCGGTCTCGCGTTCGTAGTCGGGCAGGGGCAGGGCGGCGACCGCCCGCAGGGTCTCTTCCAGGTCCGGCAGGGCCGCCACCAGGCGCTCGCGGATGGCCTCGACGGCCGCGGCCTCGGGCAGCCTGCGCCAGCCGCGCAGGGTGTTGGCCATGGGGTGCAGGGCGCGCCCGCCGAGGACCGCGGTGTAGTCGTTGGCCAGACGCTTGAGGGCGAGGGCGCGTTTCACCAGATCGGGGTGGGTCTGGATCAGGGGCAGGACGCTGGGCACCCCCACGTAGTCGGGCACGGCCAGGAAGAAGACGTGCAGGATGTGGCTCTGCAGGAACTGGGACTCGTTGAGGGCCTTGCGCAGGCGCAGGGTCTGGGCGCTCACCGTCAGGCCCAGGGCGTCCTCCACCGCCTTGGTGGCGGCGAGTTGGTGGCCGACGCAGCAGATGCCGCAGATGCGTCCGGTGATCCAGGGTACCTCGTGCGGGAGCATCCCCTGGGTGAAGTGCTCGAAGAAGCGCCCGGCCTCGGTGATGGAGAGCTTGAGGTCCTCCACCCGGCCGTCGCGGGTATGCACGCGGATGGAACCGTGACCCTCGATGCGGGTGACGTGATCCACCTGGATGGTGAGGGTGCGCTCACTCATGGCCGGCCCCTGTCGATCTCATGGCTGCAAAACAGCCGGTAACGGTCCTCGATGGTCTCTTCGGAGAGGCCCCGGGCGCGCATCAGGGCGCGATGGGCCGCCAGGTTCGCGTCCGGGAGCAGGCCACGGCAGCCGTCGCAACGGTAGCCGTGGGAGATGCAGATCGCGTGACAGCCGGCCCAGGTGATCTGACCCATGCAGGTCTCGCCGCGCTCGAACACGCATTCGTTGCCCTGTTGCTTGCACTCCACGCACACCGCATGCGCGGCGGTATGGGGCAGGGAGCCCAGGAGCAGGCGTTTGAGCAGGTGCAGGAATTCCTCCTTGACCATGGGGCAGCCGCGCAGTTCGTAGTCCACCCTCACCAGTTCGCGCAGCGGCCGCACCCGGGTGTGGGCCCACAGGGGCCACCACTCGGGGTCGGTCTGTACCCGGTCGCGGTCCCCGGGGCCGTAGACCGCGCCCAGGTTTCCGGCCGGCGAGTAGAGGTTGGAGCGGGCCTGGACGTTGCCGTTGCAGGCGCAGGCCCCCAGGGCCACCAACAGGCGGCTGCGGGCGCGGATGCCGCGCAGGCGGTCGGCGTCCATCTCGCGGTGGATGCTGCCCTCTATGAAGGCGATGTCGATGCGTGGCGAGGTCTCGCTCAGGGCCTCGCGGAACTCGACGATGTCCACCAGTTCGAGCAGATCGAGGAAGATGTCCTCGCAGTCCAGGAGGGCGAGCTGACAGCCCTCGCAACTGGCCATGTCGAAGAAGGCGATGCGGGGTTTCATGCCAGGGCCTCCCGGCGGGTCTCCAGGTCGGAGAGACGGAACACGGGGCCCTGGCGGCAGCAGTAGAGGTCTTCGATCTGACAGTGGCCGCACTTGCCGATGCCGCACTTCATTCGCCGCTCCAGGTCCACGAAGATGTGCTCGCTGGACAGGCCGCAGGCGGCCAGCTCCAGGACCACGAACTTGTACATCACCGGCGGCCCCACCAGCACCGCCAGGGTGCGCCCGGGGTCCAGGCCGAGGTGGGGGATGGGCTCGGTCACCAGGCCTTCCTGCCCTTCCCAGGGCTGGTGTTCGGTGCGGTTCACGAGGGCGTGGACCTCCATGCCGGCGGCGGTCCAGTCGGGGTATTCCGTGCGGAACAGGGCCTCGGCCGGGGTGCGGAAGCCGGCCAGCAGGATCAGACGGCCAAAGGCCTCGCGCCGCGCCAACAGGGCCTGGATCAGGGAGCGCATGGGGGCCAGGCCGAGGCCGCCCGCCACCAGGACCAGGTCCTGGCCGGCCAGGAGGGCCGTGTCGATGCCGTTTCCGTAGGGGCCCCGGAGGCCCAGGTCCCGCCCCGGCTCCAGGGCGTGCAGGGCCTGGGTGACGCTGCCCACCCGGCGGATGGTGAGTTCCAGGCGGGCGTCGTCACGCGGTGCGCAGGCGATGGAGATGGGGGCCTCGCCCACCCCGGGGAAGGAGACCATGACGAACTGGCCGGGCCGGTGGCTCATGGGCGCCGGCAGGGCCAGACGGAACAGGCGCTCCCGTTCGCTCAGGGGTTCGCTCGCCTCCAGGCGGGCGGGGAAGGGGACCAGGGGTGACGCGCTCATGGCCCGGCCCTCTCCACCAGGTCCTTGACGATGTCGTAGATGTCGATGTCCACGGTGCACTGGTGGCCGCAGCGGCCGCAGCCCACGCAATGGCTGCCGGTGGCCATCTGCCGGGGGAGGTACTGGAACTTGCGCGCCACCCGGTGATGTTGACGGGCGGCCGTCCCCGGGCGGAAGTCGTGCCCGCCCGCCACCTGGGCGAAGTCGGGCAGCATGCAGCCGTCCCAGGTGCGGCAGCGGCGTCCCTCGGCGGGGGCCGCCAGGTCGATGTCATCGCTGACATCGAAGCAGTAACAGGTGGGACAGACCAGGTTGCAGGTGCCGCAGGAGAAGCAGCGTTCGCTGTGTTCCCGCCATACGGGGGAGGCGCCGCTCCCGGCCAGGATCCCGGCGATGGCCTCGGGCGACGCGGGGAGTGGGCGCCCGAAGGGCCGCGCGCGCTGGCCCTCGGCCCAGGCCAGACGCGCCTCCCGGTCACCGCAGGGGCTGAATCCGGCGCCTTCCACCAGGGCCGCGCCCTTTTCGCTCAGGACCTCCACCAGGAGGCCGTCCTCCATGGGGGTGAGGAAGAGGTCCGCCCCCTGGCGCTGGCGGAGGGCGCCCACCGCGTCGCAGAAGCAGTGTTCATCGCAGGGTTGGAGGCAGTCGTGGGCGATCAGGGTGGTGTGCCCGCGACGGGAGAGATAGTGGGGGTCGGGCACCCCGGCGGACTGGATCCCGTCGAGCAGATGGATGGCGTGGAGGTCGCAGGGGCGGATCCCGGCGATGATACGCGGGGCGTCGTCGAGCACCGGGAAGAACTCCAGGCGCCCGTCGGGGTCGCGGCGGAAACGGAACAGGGTCTCCCCGGGCGGGCTCAGCAGCTTGCCCGGGGGGACCGGGTTGGCGCTGGCGCGGAAGGCCTCGCGGGGCGTGCCGCTGTCCCAGTCCTCCAGGCGCAGGGGCGAATCCGGCCGCACCCGGGCGAACTGGAAGCTGGCCTCGCCCAGGGGTTGGGGGAAGAAGGTCTCGGTGTCGGCGGCGGTGTGGCGCAGCCAGTCCAGGAACTGCCGTTTGCTGGCGAGAAATGCGTCCATGGGTTCCGGCCCGTGGGGTGACAGGGGGAGGTTACGCCTTCGCCACCCCGAATCCCAGGGCGCCGATTTGACCTGGATCAAGGCATGGGGATGGGCGAAGGGGCCGCCCCGAAACGTCCATGACCCGGGGAGACGGGTCTGCCGGTGGCCGTCTTCCCTCTCCGGCGGGCGATCCCCTTGCCCCTCCTGCTTGACGATTGTAGGATGTCCTACAAACGATTTGTTGCGTATATCGGAGTCCGGGCCCATGCGAAAACAGATCACCTTGCGAGAAGCGAACCAGCATCTGTCACGCTACATAAAGGCGGTTGAGTCCGGAGGCGAGGTGCTGATCACCCGACGTGGCGTACCCGTGGCGCGGCTGGTGCCCGTGGCACGGGAGAAGTCCCTGTCTGTTGAACAGCTCCTGGCCCGGGAAAGGGCGCGGGCACGCATGGCGGAGGGCTTTTCCCTGGGTGGAGACGTCTTCGACCGGGATGCGGCCCATGCCCGTTGATCGCTTCAGTCTGGACACCAATCTACTCGTCTACGCTGTTGATCGTGATGCGGGTACCCGCCACCAAAAGGCGGCGGGGATCCTTGACGCGGCGGTGGACCGGGATTGCGTGTTGGCCTTGCAGGTGTTGGGTGAGTTCTTTCATACCGTGACCCGCAAGGGCAAGATGCCGCTGGATCAAGCCGCCGCTCAGGTCTCCGACTGGCAACTGTTGTTTCCGGTCGTCGTCCCCCAGGTCGATACCCTGGCGTGTGCCATCCGCGCGGTGACGGAGCACAACCTTTCGTTTTGGGACGCCATGCTCTGGGCGACGGTCAATGCAGCGGGCATCACCATTTTGTTGACTGAAGACTTCCAGGACGGACGCACCCTGGGCGGGGTTCGTTTCCGCAATCCCTTTTCGATGGACGATGCCTTCATGGGGGGCTGAAGGCACACCTGCGGGTACAGGGAAGTCGATGGGCACGCCAGCCGCTGCGTAGGAGCGGCCTCGGCCGCGGCCCGGCGTGGCCCTGCCATGCAGGCGTCGTCGCGGCTGAAGCCGCCCCCACAACGAAACAAGGCCCCGGGTCGCGGGGCCTTGCGATCATCTCCGTCACCTCAGGGGGTGACGACCGGACTCACTGCTTGGAGATCCAGTCGGCGAGGGTCTTGGCGTCGGCGTCGGACAGGTTGGCCACCATGGCCTTCATGGCCGCGGTCATGCCGTTGGTGCGCTTGCCGTCGCGGATGTCCTTGATCTGCTGGAGCAGGTAGTCGGCGTTCTGCCCGGCGAGCTTGGGATAGGTGGGCATCACCGGGGTCTTGGCGTCGGCGCCATGGCAGGTGTTGCACAGCTTGGCGGTGTACAGGGCGGCACCGTCGGCGGAGGCAGTGGCGGCAGCGAGCATCAGGCCGGCGGAAGCGGCGGCCACGGCGAAGGTCTTCATCATCTTCATCAGGCGAGTCCTCTCGTTTCATCCAAGTGTTGCGGCCGATGGGACGACCGGCCACGCGCGGAAAGCGGTGCCTAGGCTATCACAAGATGCGCATAATCCAATGCCATTTCGGCAGGCTCATTTCCCTTGCCGTAACCGTTCAGCCCCCCCGCCTCTTTCCTCACACCCCGGCCCCCTGCCTGCCGCTGGCGCGGCGTATGCAGGTCTCCCGTTTCGTAGGGGGGATTTGAACGCTTACCCCTTGTCAGCCAGGGTCAAAGCCCCCATGCTTGGGGCATCGTCGTCCGCCCTGGGGGGTCCTGCCATGAATTCGACCGACAAAGGTGCCCTGGACCGCCTCGCCGGGGCCTATGAGCGTATGCTCCAGCGGGTCCATGCCAGCCTCGATGCACGCGAGCGCGAGGGCCGCAACCTGCGTCAGCAACTGGAGCAGGCGCGGGAGAAGGCGGTGGAGCTGGGCGAGCTGACCCGCGAGGAGGCGGAACGGGTGGCCGGCTACCTGGAACGCGACCTGAAGGATGCCGCCGGTTTCATCGCCGACACCGGCCAGCAGTTACGGGACTGGCTGCGCCTGGACCTGGAGCGCATCGAGCACGGGGCCCTGGACTTGTTCGCCCAGGTGGCCGACCAGACCAGCCTGCAACTCAAGGCCCTGGCCGACCGTGCCCAACAGGCGCAGAATCTGCACACCGGCGAGGTGGCCGGTCCCGGGACCCTGGAATGTGTCCGCTGCGGCAAGTCCCTGCATTTCGACCGGCCGGGACGCATTCCCCCCTGTCCTCAGTGCCATGGCACTGAGTTTCGGAGGCCGGCCACGGCCTCGAGATCTTGAACGAGCCCTAGGAGATCCGACATGACCAAGACCCGAACCCTCACCCTCGCTGTCGTCCTGGCCGCCACCGGCCTGGTCTCGGGCTGTGCCACGGACCAGTTGAAGCAGGAACTGGCCGAGGTGCGCGCCCAGGCCGAACAGGCGAGCAGCGCCGCTGCCAAGGCCCAGCGCACGGCCGACGCCGCCCAGGCCCGCGCCGATGCCGCCATGGAGGCCGCCAACGAGGCCCGCTCCTGCTGCGAGGCCAATTCCGAGAAGATCGACCGCATGTTCCGCAAGGCGATGATGAAATGAGATAGAGACCGGGGGTGGCCGTGGGCCGCCCCCTCGCGCCCATGCCCAAGCCCCCCCTCGCCCGCGACCGCGTGATCGGCATCGCCGCGCACGTGGATGCGGGCAAGACCACCCTCAGTGAACGCATCCTGTTCTACGCCGGCGTCTCTCACCGCCTGGGCGAGGTCCACGACGGCGCCGCGCACATGGACTACATGGCCGAGGAGCAGGCCCACGGCATCACCATCACCGCCGCCGTCACCCGCGCCCCCTGGCGCGATCATCGCATCCAGATCGTAGACACCCCCGGGCACGTGGATTTCACCCTGGAGGTGGAGCGCACCCTGCGGGTGCTCGACGGTTGCGTCCTGGTCTTGGACGGGGTGCATGGGGTCGAGCCCCAGACCGAGACCGTATGGCGCCAACGTGAGCGCTTTCGTCTGCCGGGCCTCTGTTTCGTCAACAAGCTGGATCGCGTGGGGGCGGACTTCACCGCCGCCCTGGAGTCCTTGCGTCGGCGCCTCCATGCCGACCCGGTGGCCCTGACCCTGCCCGTGGACGGACAGGCGGCGGTGATCGACCTGTTGCGTGGCCAACTCGTCCGTTTCGCGGGTGATGCGGGCGAGGACCCGGTCCGCGAACCCTGCCCACCGGATCTCTGGGCGCAGGCGGCGCCCTGGCGTGAATCCCTGGGCCTGGCCGCGGCGGAATACGATGCGGCCCTCGAAGACCTCGTCCTGGCCGGCGAGGACCTGCCGCCGGAGGCGGCGCTCACGGCCCTGCGTCGTGGCGTCCTCGCCGGCGAATTGCTCCCCTGTTTCGCCGGGTCGGCGTTGCGCAACTGGGGCGTGCAGCCGCTCATGGACGCCATCGTCGATCTCCTGCCCGCGCCGGGAGAGCGTCCGCCGCCCATCGCCCAACGCCCCGGCGGGAGCGAGGAGGCCGTCGCCCTGGATCCCAAGGGCCCCCTCGCCGCCCTCGCCTTCAAGGTGAAGATGTGGGACGGGCGCCGGCACGTGTTCGCGCGCATCTACCGCGGCACCCTGAGGCCCGGCGACAGGGTGGCCGCCCCCCGGCCGGGGGGCGAGGTCCTGCGTGAGCACGTGGCGCGCCTGTTCGATGTGGACGCCCAGCGCCGGCGGCGCATCGACGTGGCGCGGGCGGGCGAGATCGTGCTCCTCGCCGGACTGCGCCGCATCGCCACCGGCGACACCCTGTGCGACCCGGACCACCTGCTCAACCTGGAACCCATCGAGATCCGAGAGCCGGTCTTGGCCCTGGCCCTGGAGCCCGCCTCCGAAGCCGAGGGGCAGCGCCTCCTGGAGGCCCTGGACAAACTGCTCCAGGAGGATCCCAGCCTGCGTCTTTCCGAGGATCCGGACAGCGGCCAGCGCCTCCTCGCCGGCATGGGCGAACTCCACCTGGCCATCGCCTTCGAGCGTCTGGAACACGATTATTGCGTGCGTCCGCGCACTGGCGAGCCACGGGTGGCACGGCGGGAGACCCCGGCCGCGCAGGGACGCCTGGACTATCTTTTCGAGCCGCCGGCGGCGGGTGGCGGCCCGGCCCTGAAGGCCGGCGTCTCGCTCGCCGTGCGCCCGTTGCCGCGCGGCGCGGGGGTGCGCCTGCGCCTCGATCCCGAGGTGCGCCCCGCCGGGGCCCGTCTGAATGAGGAACAGCGCGTCGCCCTGGAGCAGGGCCTGAGGTTCGCCCTCAGCGGCGGACCCGCCGAGGGCGCCCCGGTGGAGGATCTGGAGGTGGCACTGGAGGCGGTGGAACTGTTCGGGACCGCCTCCACCCCCGCGGCCCTGCGTGCCGCGGCCTCCCGGGCCTTGCACCAGGCCCTGGAGCAGGCCGGTACCCGGCTCCTGGGCCCCATCATGGACCTGGAGGTGGAGATCCCGAGCGAATATCTGGGGGCGGTGCTCGGCGATCTGCAGGCCCGCCATGGCCTGGTTCTCGATACCATCACCGGTGCCGAGAGCGCCCGCATCCGCGCCGAGGCGCCCCTCGACCGGCTCCTGGGCTACGCCACAGAGTTACGCGGGCTGACCCAGGGGCGGGGGCAGTTCAGTATGCAACTGAATCGTTTCGACCGGGTGCGGTAGCGGAGGGCAAGCGCAGGATTGGGTGGTCAAGGGGGCATGGCGTCTCAGGTGGCGCCGATGGCCGCGCGCCATCCGTAAGCTGCCCTCATGGCGAGCGGAAGGTGTCCCGGACAAGGCCTTCGCGCCAGACGGTGCCTGTTTCCGAGGCCATGCCGACGAGCATTGTCGGTGAGGTTGGCGTCATCGGGTGTGCCGACAGACGGTCGAGGGGCCGGTTGGGTGCCGCCGCCCGGTGCGCGCCCTGGCCATCCCGAAATCGGCCGTCTCGGATCTGGAGAGGCCCAAGAAGGCCCCGCCAAGGCATGGGTTTGCAGGTGGAGGCCCTGGCGGATGGACTGGAGGCTCAAGGCGCCCCCTTTGCGCAAGGAGGCTCAGCCCTGCAGCCCGCGCCGCTACATTTTCAGGCAACCAGAGGAAGCCGACGAGCCCATCCAGGGCGGGGGCGACAGGAGGGGCGGTTTCGTACTCCGGGGGCTGAAAACCGGACTGGGGGTCGCCCCTGAGAATACTGCGACCTGCCGCATGCGGGTATAACCCCCCTGTTGCAATTGGTGGGCCGTGAAGGATTCGAACCTTCGACCAATGGATTAAGAGTCCACTGCTCTACCAGCTGAGCTAACGGCCCTGCGATTTTCTCCTTGCGACACCGCGAATCATAACATGATGGGGTGGACGATGGGGATCGAACCCACGACCACAGGAACCACAATCCTGCGCTCTACCAGCTGAGCTACGTCCACCATAAACTGCGCCTGTCCGGCCCGTTGGCACGCCCGGCAGGATTCGAACCTGCGACCCACGGCTTAGAAGGCCGTTGCTCTATCCGGCTGAGCTACGGGCGCATCGCCTGATTTGGTCGGGGTAGAGGGATTCGAACCCCCGACACCCTGCTCCCAAAGCAGGTGCGCTACCAGGCTGCGCTATACCCCGCTGAAGCGAGACCGGCAATGATACGTAGTCTCGGGGGGCAGGTCAAACCCTCGCTCCGGGATCGCTGAGTGCAACTCGGCAATCCCGCGCCGGGGCACCGAGACCCCGGCGGAGACCCTCATTCGTGAGTGGGCGGAACCGTGGTCAGGCCCACGGTGACCCAGTCCTGCATCCCCCCGCGATACCACTTGAGCTTGCTCGTGGGATAGCCCATGCGCGCCAGGGTGCGGATGTTGGTGGACGACTGCGGGCACCAGATGCCGTTGCAGAAGAGCACCAGGGTCTTGGCCTGGCTGAAGTCCCAGTGATCGTCGGTCTTGGTGGCCCCGAACTCGTCGTGCATGATGTGCTCCAGGGTCTTGGCTTCGGCGTCGATGGCAAAGGTGCCGTCCACGTCCAGGTTGATGCGGTTCCAGGGGACGTTGACCGAACCGGGGATGGTGCCGCGCATGACCCAGTCGGGGGTGCGGGAATCCACCACCATCACCGACTTGTCGCCGTTGGCGATGCGCTTGAGGTAACCCAGGACCTCCAGCTCACCGATGGTCTCGACCCCCGGCAATACGTGCATGGGCTGGACGCAGAAGGGCGGGCAATGGCGGCCGGCCTTCTGATAGTACGGTGGGATCTTGTCGTTCTTTCCGGCCTTGCGTTGGATGGTGACGATGCGACCGTCGTGGAGGACGTCCACCGAGGTCAGGCTGGGGGTGATCTTGTTACCCGTACCGGCGGTGGCGAGGCCGGTCAGGCCGAAGGCCGCGATGGCGGCGATGTGTTTGAGCTTCATGGTGTTTCCTCGAAATGGCGTTTTCGGGCCGCGCGGCGGCCCCGACAGGGCTTCCAGGTGATGGGCGGTCTCCACCTCACTTGAAGTAGGACGGCCAGTCTACCTTCTGTTGGCTCAGGGCCTGGGTGTAGCCCAGCTTGCCCTGGATGTAGGCCTTGCGCGCCAGCTTGAAGGCGGCCTCGTAGTCGCCCTTCTTGGCCAGGGCCTGCGCCTTCTTCAGGAATTTACCGATGTCGCGCCATTCGCCCTCCACGCTGGCCGCCCGCTTCTGGGCGGCCTTGGCCTGTTGGTACATATCCTCGTATTGGGCCTGGGCGCTGTCACCGGCCAGGGCCGGTCCATTGGCGAGACCGGTGAGGACGAGGGCGAGGCCGGCGGCACGGAACAGGGATAGGGTCTTCATCTTGGGGCTCTCCTGATTCATTTGCGCGCCCCCGGACCGTTGAGGGGGATGCCGTTGCTCATGTAGGTGAGGAAGTATTCGAGATCTCGGTACTGCTCGCTCTGGGGCTTGAAGGGCTTGGCCCGGACCTGCTTGTTGCAGCCCGTGAAGCGGCGGTGGAGGGTGCCCAGTTCACCCCACTTGGAGCGATACACGGGGAAGTGGGTGGTGTGGCCCAGGGCGGGGCTGAGGATGTCGGCGCGTATGTGCTTGCCGGCATTCTGGGCGTGGCAGGTGGCGCAGGAGAAATTCAATTGCCCACGGCGGGCGAGCCAGAAGCGCTTGCCGCGCTCGTAGGCGGCCCGGGCGTCCGGGTCGTCGGGGATCACCACGTGGGTGGGCTTGCCCCGGGATTCCCAGGCGATGTAGGCGGTGAGGATGGCGATGGGGCCTTTCTTGTATTTCAGGGGCTTTTCGCCATGCGCCTGGCGGCATTCGTTGATCGCCAGCTCCAGGGTCAGGACCCGCTTGCTGGCGGCGTCCCAGCGCGGGTAGTCGGCCTTGATGGCGGGGCCGTCGGGGAAACAGTCCTTGTAGCCCTTGCCGTCCTTGAAGGGGGTGTTCCACATCTCCTTGCCCTCTTCCACATAGGGTTCATAGGGCGGAAATTCCTCGATGGCCTCCCAGTTCTCGCGGCTCACCTTGTCGATGGCGTAGACGCCGTTGGCGAATTCCTTCAGAGGGACGCCGGGGAAGCGCTTGAGATAGAAGTGTTGGAAGCGGGCCAGATCCTCTTTGGGACCGGCCTGGGCCGGGGTGGCCAGGCTGAGGCACAGGCCCAGGGTGCCGGCGAGGGTGATGATTCTTTTCAGCATGATGTTCTCCGGTGGGGCGTGCTCACAGCGACCAGATGTAGTCGGTCAACAGGTCGATCTGTCTTTCCGTAAGGATCTGATGGCGCCCGAAGGGGGGCATCGGGGTCTCGGGGTTGGCCACGGTGGCGTCCCAGATCTGGGCGTGGAGCTTGGCCTTGTTGGGATAGCGTTGTTTCATGGCCACCAGGGGCGGGCCGATATTGCCGGCGGCGGTGCCTCCGGCGATGTGATGGCAGGCCAGGCAGTTGCCCAGCTTGCGGGTGAAGGCGATCTTGCGGCCCTGCTCCAGGGCCTGGGCGGAGGGGCCGGCGGTGGCCTGGAGCGGGGCCGCGAGGCCGGCGGTCAGTGCCATGGCGGAGGCCAGGGCCATGCCGGATAGGGGCGGGAAGGGTGCTGTCCTCATGGACGGTTCCTCTCTGTTTTTGCTGGTGGAATGCAGGCGATACCGCCGTTCGCGCCGGGGGGTGTGCGGGGCGCGCCGCATGGTCGCGGAGGCGGGGTTCGTTGTCATCGCGGCCCTTGTCCACTGACCGCTCTCGGGCTTCTTCTCTACGGCATTATCGGGAGCGCCGGGGGCGCACGGCAACCCACGGATTCGACCAGCCGGGTCCGGGTTTTCCTCAATTGGGCTGGACCGCCAGCATCATGCGCATCAGGTCCGAGAGTGAACGTGCCTCCATCTTGTCCATCACCTTGGCGCGATGGGCCTCCACCGTGGACTGGCTGATGCCCAGGTCGGCGGCGATCACCTTGTTGCGCCGTCCGGTCACCACCAGGTCGAGGACCTCGCGCTCGCGCGGGGTGAGGCGGGCGAGGTGTTCGCGAATCTCGGCCAGGCGGGACTCGCGCCCGCGCTGTTCCGCATCCTGTTCCAGGGCGCGATGGACGCTGTCGAGGAGTATCTGGTCGTTGAAGGGCTTTTCGATGAAGTCCACCGCCCCGGCCTGGACCGCGCGTACCGCCATGGGCACGTCGCCGTGGCCAGTGATCATGATGATCGGCGGGTGCAGGGACTCCCGGTTCAATTGCTCCTGGAGTTCGAGGCCGCTCATGCCCTTCATGCGGATGTCCAGGACCAGACACCCGGGGAGGTCCGGATCGAAGGCGTCGAGGTACTCGCGGGCCGAGGCGAAGGTGCGCGCCTGCAGGCCCACCGAGTCCATGAGCAATTGCAGGGCCTCGCGCACCTCCTGGTCGTCGTCGACGATGAATATGGTGGGTTCAGGGGTCATGATTCGCTCCGCACGTCGGCCAGGGGCAGCCGGAAATGGAAACGGGTGCCACCCTCGGCCGGGGTGTCCATCTCCAGCCGGCTGCCGTGGGCCGAGAGGATACCACTGCTGATGGAAAGGCCCAGGCCCATGCCTTCGGCCTTGGTGGTGACGAAGGGCTCGAACAGGCGATCGCGCACCTCCGGCGGCAGGCCCGGGCCGTTGTCCTCCACGAAGCATTCGATACAGGTGTGGTCGCAGGGGCGGGTCCCCAGGGTCAGGCGGCGCCCGCGGCCCGACAGGGTGGAAAGGGCCTCGATGGCGTTGCGGGTGAGGTTGAGGATCACCTGTTCGATGAGCAGGCCCTGGACCAGGACCTGGTCCCGCTCTACCGCGAAGGTGACCTTGAGATCGACTTCGGCACGTGCGGCGTCCGGTTCGATGAACACCAGTATGCCGCGGATCAGGCCGGAGAGGGAGAGGGGCTTGCGTTCCGGGGCTTCCTTACGGGCCAGGCGGCGGATCTGGCGGATGACCTCGCCGGCCCGCTCCGCCTGTCCCGCGATCTTGTCGAGGATATCGCCGCACTGACCCAGGTGCGCGGCCCGGCCCGCCTCCATCAGGCGCACGCAGGCGCGCGCGTTGGTGGTGATGGCGGTGAGCGGTTGGTTGAGTTCATGGGCGATGCCGGAGGCCATCTCCCCCAGGGTGCTGAGGCGCGCGACCCGGGTGAGTTCCTGTTGCCGCAGGCGGGCCTGTTCCCGGGCGCGTTTGCGTTCGGTGATGTCCCGGAACACCACCACGCTGCCCAGGGTGCGGCCGTGCTCGTCCTGCAGGGGGGTGGCGGAATATTCCACCGGGAAGGCACTGCCGTCGCTGCGCCAGAACAGGTCGTCTTCGACGAAGCGGGGGCGGTTGTCGCGATAGGCCGCGTACACGGGGCACTGTTCGGGTGGGTGAGGCCGGCCGTTGGCACGGGTGTGGTGGAGGACTTCGTGTTGATTGCGGCCGATGAGTTCCTGCGCGCTCCAGCCGGTGATGCGTTCCATGGCGCGATTGACGAAGGTGGAGTTCCCCTCCAGGTCCACCCCGTAGATCCCGTCCGCAACGGAGTTGAGGATGAGTTCGTGGCGTTGCTCCAGGCGGCGCTTGGCCCGCGCCAGATGGCGGTTGAGGCGGATCGCCCAGGCGCTCAGGGCGCTCACTACGAGGAAGGCGCTCAGGCCCAGGAGGAGCACGGGCCAATAGCGCGCCAGGGCGTCCTGGAGGGTGAATTCGGGTTCCTGGTCGTAAGGGGGCAGGTGCAGGGCGCGGAACAGATCGTGCACGGGTTGATAGTCCAGGGGGATGGTCCATCCGGCGTATTGGCCGGCCACCGCGGCCGGGTGGTCGGGGGGCATGCTCAAGAGGGCCACGGCCACCCGTTGGGCGAGGGCGTTGGGGGTGTGGCGTAACTTGCTGAACGGCCACTCGGGGTAGAGGCGGGTGCTGTGCAGGAAGGGGAAATCCGGATCGCTCCGGAGGTGGAGGACGCGGAAATCGCGCAGGCGGATGCGCCCCGCGGCGGCCATGCGTTCGAGGATGTCGGAGCGCACGGTGCCGGCGTCGGCCTTGCCGTGCAGGACCCCGAGCACCACCGCGTCGTGGGTGCCGGCGAAGTCCAGGCGGCGGAAATCGCGGTAGGGGTCGATGCCTTGCTCGTGGAACACCCGCCAGGCCATCTGGAAACCGCCCAGAGAGGCCTGGTCCACGGCCAGGAAGGTGCGCCCGCGCAGGTCGTCCAGGTCTCTGAGGTCCTGCCGTCCGCGGCGCACGAAGATGACCCCGCCGAAGCGGTTGAGGGCACGGTCGCCCCGGCGGTTGTTCAGGGTGGCGATGCGCGAGACCCGGTAGCGCACCTCCAGATCGACGTAGATCCCCGAATTCACCAGGATGAAGTCCACCCTGGAGCGGGCCACCGCCAGGGGCACCTCGGAGAAATCCAGGGGGACGATCTGGAAGGCCGTGTCCGCCAGGGTCTCTTCCAGATAGCGGGCGGTGGGCTGCCAGCGGGCCAGGGTCGCCGCGGTGCCGCGGTGGCTGAGGATGCCGATGCGGACCGTCTGCGCCGCCCAGGCCGGGGCGCTGGCGAGGAGGATGAACAGGAGCAGGGACAGGCGTGGCATGGGTGCAGCTTAGTCGGCCGACGGTCCGGGGAAAACCCCTAGGGGCGCCCCCGAATGCAGGGATTTTCGCACGCCTGGCATTGCCGCAGAATCCGGCCCTACTTCATTCAGAGTGAGCGCCGAAATGACCCTCTCACGACGGGAATTCCTCCATCTGATGGGCCTCGCGGGTGCCGCCGGGCTGTTGCCCGGATCGGTATTCGCCGCCGCCAGGCGCCCGGCCGACCTCTACGAGGTGCCCCGCTTCGGCAACCTCACGCTGATGCACATCACCGATTCCCACGCCCAGCTCAATCCCATCTATTTCCGTGAGCCCAACGTCAACCTGGGCGTGGGGGCGGCCCGGGGGCGACCCCCGCATCTGGTGGGCAAGGCCCTGCTGGATCGTTTCGCCATTCCTGCGGGCGGCATCGAGGCCCATGCCTTCACCTACCTCGGCTTCGAGGAGGCGGCGCGGCGCTACGGCAAGGTCGGCGGTTACGCCCATCTCAAGACCCTGGTGGACCGTCTGCGCGCGGAACGCGGCCCCGGGCGGACCCTGCTCATGGACGGCGGCGACACCTGGCAGGGTTCGGGCACCGCCTACTGGACGCGCGGACGCGACATGGTGGAGGCCAGCAACCTCCTCGGGGTGGACGTGATGACCGGTCACTGGGAGTTCACCTATCTGGAGAAGGAGGTCATCGCCAACATCCAGGCCTCCAAGGGCGAATTTGTGGCCCAGAACGTGCGGGTCAGGGAGGATGCCCTGTTCGACTATGCCTATGCCGACTACCCCGGTTTCGACGAGGACAGCGGCCAGGCCTTCAAGCCCTATACCCTGCGCGAGTTGAATGGCGTGCGCGTGGCCGTCATCGGCCAGGCCTTCCCCTACACCCCCATCGCCAATCCCCAGCGTTTCATCCCCGACTGGACCTTCGGCATCCAGGACGAGCACATGCAGGCCATGGTGGACGAGGTGCGTGCCAAACACCGTCCCGGCCTGGTGGTGGTGCTCTCCCACAACGGCATGGACGTGGACCTCAAGATGGCCTCGCGGGTACGGGGTATCGACGTGATCTTCGGCGGCCACACCCATGACGGGATGCCCGCCCCCAGCGTGGTGAGCAATGCCGGCGGCCGCACCCTGGTCACCAACGCCGGCTCCAACGGCAAGTTTCTCGGGGTCATGGATCTGGACGTGCGCGGCGGCAGACTGCGCGGTTACCGTTACCGCCTGCTGCCCGTGTTCGCCAACCTGTTGCCCGCCGACAAGGCCATGCAGGCCCTCATCGAGCGTTTCCGCGCCCCCTATGCGGCCCGCCTGGAAAAGAAACTCGCGGTGGCCGGCGAGACCCTCTACCGTCGGGGCAACTTCAATGGCACCTTCGACCAGGTGATCTGCGACGCCCTGCGCAAGGTGGGGGATGCCCAGATCAGTCTCTCCCCCGGCTTCCGCTGGGGCACCACGGTGTTGCCCGGTCAGGCCATCACCCTGGACAACGTCATGGATCAGACGGCCATCACCTATCCCGAGACCTACCGCCGGGAAATGACCGGGGCCGGGATCAAGGCCATCCTGGAAGACGTGGCCGACAACCTGTTCAACCCCGACCCCTATTACCAGCAGGGCGGGGACATGGTGCGGGTGGGTGGCCTGGACTATGTCTGCGATCCCACCGCCGCCTTCGGCAAGCGCATCTCCGACATGACCCTGGACGACGGCACCCGGGTGGAGGCCGGCAGGAAATACGTGGTGGCCGGCTGGGCCACCGTGGGTTCCAGGTCGCCGGGGCGTCCCGTTTGGGAGCTGGTCTCCGACTATCTCAAGGATCTGGGTACGGTGAAGCTGGCCAAGGTCAACACCCCGAAGCTGAAGAACGTCAGGGGCAACCCCGGCATCGCCGACTATCCGGCATTGCGCTGACTCTACTCTTTTCATCCAGTCCTCCTCCATGGCGTCCTGTTCGGTTGGGGCGCCATTTTTTTGCGCTGGCCTTTCCTGCAGGCAGGGATGGCTGAGGCCCGTCCGGCCCTGGCCAGCGAAACATGCCTGTCAGGGTCATACCCGTGACCCCGGGGTTTGGGATAAACTCCGGGCCTTGACAGGGGTTCTTGGAGGGGGCCATGCGCCGAGTCGTGTTCAACCAGAAGGGTGGAGTGGGCAAGTCCACCATCAGTTGCAATCTGGCGGCCATTGCCGCCCATCGGGGCCGGCGGACCCTGGTGGTGGATCTGGATCCGCAGATGAACAGCAGCCGTTATCTGTTGGGCCCGGAGGTGGAGAAGACCGGTCCAGGCCTGGGGGAGTTCTTCAACGAGATGCTCTCCTTCAAGTTCAACCGCCGTCCGGTGGGTGAGTTCGTGCATGAGACCCCGTTGCCGGGGTTGTACGTCCTGCCGGCCAATCGGGAGATGGAATTCCTTCAGGACAAACTCGGCGCCAAGTACAAGATATTCAAACTACGCGACGCCCTGGATTCGCTGATGGATTTCGACGAGATCTTCATCGACACCCCGCCGGCGATGAATTTCTATACCCGTTCGGCGTTGATCGCGGCGAGTGCCGTGCTGATCCCCTTCGATTGCGATGATTTCTCCCGCCAGGCCCTGTATCAGCTGATCCAGGACGTCGGCGAGATCCGCGAGGACCACAATCCCCATCTGCGTGTGGAAGGGGTGGTGGTCAACCAGTTCCAGCCCCGCGCCCGCCTGCCCCAACGCCTGGTGGATGAACTCACCGCGGAGGGGCTGCCCCTGCTCAAGACCCGCCTGTCTTCGTCGGTGCGGATTCGCGAGTCCCACGATCAGGCGACCCCCATGATCCACCTCTTTCCCAACCACAAGATCACCGCCCAGTTCGAGGCCCTGTGGGACGAGCTGAACGGTGTCACGCTGGAAGCGGACACGGTATGAAGAGACACGCCTATCCTTTGATCGTCGGTCTGTTGCTGAGCGCCACGGTTCAGGCGGCCGGCTTCCGGTTACCTGCGGAGGTGATGGAGAACCTTGTCCAGCCCTGGCCGCCCCGGGGCTGGACGGATGTCCTGGTCACCAATCCGGGGGAGGGCGATCAGCCCTATCGTTCCCAGCCCAGGGTGCAGGAGGGCTACTTCGGTCAGACCCTGTACCACATGGCGGCGGATGGGCGTACTCACTGGACCGCCAACGTCCTCATCGTCGATCGGGGCAGCCCCGGCGCGGCCTGGCGGGCAGTCTCCGCGGTGCATTGCCGTAGCCGTGTGTTCCGTGGCCAGCGGGCGCGGGAGTGCGACCACAGCCGCCATCGCGGGCGTGGAGGGCCGGTGAACAAGGTCATTCACTATGAAATGGGGCAATTCTATATCACCATCATGCTCTCCGGGCCGGGGGATATCCCCTATCCGTACTTCGAGATCGCCGGGATCGGCGAGGGGGGCTTTCCCTAGCTGTCCCGTTCCGGCTCATCCCCGCGGGCGCGGCGAACGCGCCGATTCACCGATCCTCATCAAACCGCTCGCAGGCCCCATCCTCCCGCAGCCACTTCCGGCGTGGGGCCCCGCTGTGCCGCTCCAGGAGGCGCGGCCGCTCCCATATGACCGTCAACAAGATGAGGAAGGGCGCGCCGTCCGGGGAAGAGGCGGCGCCTTGCGGAGGGGTTCCGCTCCGCAACGGGCGACGGAGAACTAGCCGCGTCCGTAGTCATCCTCCAGGCGTTCGATGTCGTCCTCGCCGAAATACTCTCCACGTTGGATCTCGATGAACACGAAAGGCGTGTCGCCGGTGTTCTCTATGCGATGCACGGTGCGCATGGGGATGTCCACGGCGGTGCCCGGGGTGAGGCTGACCTTGTGGTCGCCGAGGGTGGCGACGGCCTCGCCCGAGATGGCGTACCAGTGCTCCAGGCGGCGTTGATGGCGTTGCAGGGAGAGTCGGCTGTGGGGGTTGACGGTGATGCGTTTGACCTTGTGGTCGGGGGCGTCGGCGAGGATCTCGTAGTAGCCCCAGGGGCGTTGGGATTCGGGGTCACGCATGGCAGTGCCTCCGTGGTCAGGCATCGGGTTCGGTGGCGGTGGTGAGCCAGAGGGTCTGGTAGGGGGCCAGGTGCAGGCGGGCGCCGGCCTCGCCCTGGAGGCGTTGGCCCTGGATGAGTTCGCACCAGACCGGGCCGGCGAAGTCGGGATAGCGGGAGGCCAGATCCAGGTCCTGGGGCCGGTCGCTGAGGTTGTGCAGGGCGATCAGGCGTTCGCCGCCGTCCGGGGCGGTGCGTACGAAGCCGAACAGGGCCTCGTCCAGGTCCAGGACCTGCTGGGGAGCGTCCGGGTGGAAGGCGCTATGGGCCCGGCGTAGTTGCAGCAGATGGCGGTATTGCTTGAACACCCGGCCGCCGGCGCCGGTGGTGTCCGCCAGGCGCTGGGTGAGTTGGGCCTCGTCCCATTTCTGGCGGTTGAGGGTGCGGGGGCGGCCGGTGTGGCGGAAGCCGACCTGGTTGTTGCGCCCCCCCACCAGGCTGTTGAAGTAGATGCCGGGGATGCCCTGGAGGCCCAGCATGATGGCCTGGGAGCAGAGGAAACGGGCGATGTGGCGTTCACTCTCGGCCTGGCCGGGGTCGGAGAGGGCGTCGAAGTAGGTGATGTTGAGTTCGTAGGGGACCTCCCGGCCGGAGGCGTCGGTACGGGTGGAGACCCGACCGCCGCGTCTCTCCACCGCCGTCACCAGCGCATCGAGTTCCTCGGGTGGGATCAGGCCCTCGAGGGGACGCACCCCGATGCCGTCGTGGGAGGCGGTGAAGTTGAACCAGGTGCAGCCGGGCGGCGGCGGCGCCAGTTCCGCCGCCCACTGGTGCAGGTAACGCGCATTGCCGGTGTGGAGGGCGTGCAGCAGCAGGGGGGGCAGGCTGAACTGGTAGACCATGCGCGCCTCGTCGCCGTCGCCGAAGTAGGCGATGTTCTCGGCGTGGGGGACATTGGTCTCGGTGAGGAGGATCACCCCGGGGGCGAGCATCTCCAGGAGGTCGCGCATGAGCTTGACCACCTGGTGGGTCTGGGGCAGGTGGATGCAGGGGGTGCCCAGTTCCTTCCAGAGGTAGGCGATGGCGTCCAGGCGGACGATGCGCGCACCCTTGTAGATGTACAGCAGAAGGATGTCCAGGATCTCGAACAGGACGTCCTGGTTGGCGTAGTTGAGGTCGATCTGGTCGCTGCTGAAGGTGGTCCAGAGGTGACGCTCGCCGTAGGCGGTCTGGGTGGGGGTGAGCAACGGCAGACTGCGCGGACGCACCACCTGGTCGAGGCCGCTGGCCTCGTCCGGGTCCACCTCGATGAAGTAGTCCCGCTCCGGGGCGATGCCGTTGGTGTAGTTGCGGAACCAGGCGCTCTCGCGCGAGCAGTGATTGAGCACCAGGTCCACCATCAGGCGGTAGCGTTTGCCCAGGGCGCGGATTTGATCCCAGTCGCCCAGGGCGGGGTCCACCTGGCGGAAGTCGATCACCGAGAAGCCGTCGTCGGAGCTGTAGGGGAAGAAGGGCAGGACGTGCACCCCGGAGATGGCGTCCTGGAGGTGGGCGTCCAGAAATCGGTGCAGCACCGCCAGGGGCGCCTCGCCCTCGCGCCGGACCATGTCGCCGTAGGTGATGAGGATGGCGTCGGTCTGATCCCAGAGCGGCCCCTCGCAGGCGCCCTCGGGGCAAGTGTCGAGGCCGTAACGCCCGGCGAACAGGGCGATGCGTTCGAGCAGACGCGGCTTCAGGTCCTCGCCGTAGAGGTAGGCCAGGCGTTCGCCGATGCGCTGCATGATCTCGGCGGGGAGGATGTGGATCATGGGCCTACTCCGTCTGATGTCGGATGTTGTCGAACAGGTTGCGCAGGCCGTGGCGCAACACCGGGTAACCGTAATAGCGGCGGGCCACCTGGTAGTTGTGATCCACCAGTTCCTCACGGTAGGCCTCGTCCTGCAGGATGCGCCGCGTCTCCTCGATCAGACGGCGGGAGACGAAGCCGTCCATGGTGGGCAGGCGGAAGCCCTTGGGTTCGATGTCGCGGATGAACACCGAGTAGCGGTTGACGATCACCGGACGGCGGAAATAGATGGCCTCCAACAGGGCGTTGCCGAAGCCCTCGTAGAGACTGGGAAAGGTGACGATGTCGGCGTGGGGATAGAGGTCCTCGAGGACGTACATCTTGCGTCCTCGGGCATCGAGCTGGCGGCGGTCGGCGATGCGGTCGGCGATGAGCCGCAGTTCGACGCCCTCGTCCTGGGCCAGTTCCACCAGTTGTTCCAGGTAGTCCTGGCCCTCGTCCCCCGAGTCGTGGGAGATCACCAGCTTGCAACGCGGGTCGCGCAGGCGGCGCAACAGGGAGATGGCGTGCTCGATGCCCTTGCGCGGCACCACCCGGGTGGGTTGGAGGATCATCCGGTCCTCGTCGGTGAGACCGATCTCCCGGCGCAGGTCGGCGGCGTAGTCGTCCACCGGCTCGGGGGGGATGTCGAAGTCGAAGACGTTGGGGATCAGCAGGCAGGGCAGGCCCTTGCGCCAGGCCAGGCGCTCGCGTCCGGTCTGGTTGATGACCACGTGCTGGAGGTGGGGGATGCGCGGGGGGAAGGCCATCTCCAGGTAGTCGTCCACCGCCGAGATCTGGAAACGGTCACGCTCCCAGTAGAAGTCGTGGTGATGGGCGATGGCCGGCATCCGCGTCTCCAGCAGAAACTCGGTCAGGGCGATCCCCAGGGGGATGTGCATGGGGATGGTGAGGGCGTTCTGGACGATGAGCAGGTCCAGATCGAAGCGCTTGCGGTATTCGTAGAGGGTGGTCTTGAGGTACTCGGAGAGGTCGTGGATGCGCCGGCTCACCTCGGGACAGCGGCGGGTCCGGCCCCACAACTGATGATTGATCCAGACGTTCTCCGGGTGCCCGAAGTGGGCCTCGGGGATGCACATGCTGATGTCGGGCGCGCGGTCCAGGCTGCCCGCGTACCAAAAGGAGATGTGGCGGTCCTCCCACAGGACCTCGGCCCATTTGGCCGATTCCAGGGAGACCCCGTCGGTGCCCGCGAAACGGGTGGAGACGAAACCCACGTTGTGCGGCATGGCGTCAGATCCTTGGCCGGAGGCGGTCCGGCGGGGAGAGGTATATAATCGAACTCTGGCCGCCCGGCGAAAGGCCTGGCCTTTCGCCGGGCGCTGGGCGGCGCATGGGTGTCCGCCGTTTCCGACGTCCTGCCGGTTCCAGGCTGCGCCCATCGCGTGACGCCTGGATGATAGGCCCTGTCTTCCATCCATATCAAGGATCCGCTCCGTTGCAGATCGCCATCGTCCACTATCATCTCCGCACCGGCGGGGTCACCCGGGTGATCGAGCACGCCCTGGAGGCCCTCGCCGGCAGCGGCCTGCGGATCGTCGTCCTGAGCGGGGAGGCGCCGGCCGAGCCGCTGCCCCACGGGACGCCGGTGGTGGTCCTGGAGGGCCTGGGCTACGAGGAGCAGCGTGCCCGCTGGGACGGCCGCGAGCTGGCCCGGCGTCTGCGCCGCGCCGCCCGTGAGGCCCTCGGCGGGGGGCCGGATCTGTGGCATATCCACAACCACAGCCTGGGCAAGAACCTGGCCATGCCCGGGGCGGTGCAGGACCTGGCGCGGGCCGGCGAGGCCCTGCTGCTGCAACTGCACGATCTGGCCGAGGACGGGCGGCCGCACCTCTACCGGCGCCTGCGCGAGTCCCTGGCGGCGGAGGGCGGCGATCCTTCGGCCCTGCTCTACCCGCTGGGGGGGCGGGTGCACTACGCGGTGCTCAACGGCCGCGACCGCGGCTGGCTGGCGGCCGCCGGGGTCCCCGCCGGGCGCCTGCACCTGCTGCCCAACGCGGTCTGGCTGCCGTCGCCCGGGGGTGGGCCGCCCGCCCCCCTGCCCCTGGAGGCGGAGCGCCTGTGGCTCTATCCCACCCGCGCCATCCGGCGCAAGAATATCGGGGAGTTCCTGTTCTGGTCGGCCCTGGCCGGGGAGGGCGACCGCTTCGCCGCCACCCAGGCCCCCGCCAATCCCGCCGAACAACCCGTCTACCAGCGTTGGAAGGCGGTCGCCGAGGCCTTGCGCCTGCCCGTGACCTTCGAGCTGGGGGCGCGTTACGCCGGCGATTTCGTGCATCTCCTGGCGTCCGCCCATGCCCTGGTGACCACCAGTATCACCGAGGGCTTCGGCCTGGCCTTCCTGGAGCCCTGGCTGCTGGGCCGGCCCCTGGCGGGCCGCGATCTGCCCGAGATCACCCGCGATTTCCTGGATATGGGCATCGACCTCGGGGGCCTCTATGGGCGTCTGCCGGTGCCCTTGGACTGGGTGGGCGCGGATGACCTGGGGCGGCGCCTGCGCACCGCCCTGGAACGCAGCCTGGCCGCCTACGGCCGGCGCAGCGCCCCGGAACTGGAGGAACGCGCCTGGGCGGCCTGGGTGCAGGACCGGCGCGTGGACCTGGGCCGCCTCGACGAACCCCTCCAGGAGCGGGCCCTGCGCCGTCTGCTGGCCACCCCGCCGGGCGAGCGCCCCGTGGCCCCCCTGCGGGTGGACGGCGGCCCCGCCCGGATCGCCCACAACCGCGCGCGGATCCTCGCCGAACTGGGCCTGGAGCGTTACGCCGAACGCCTGCGGCACCTCTACGGGGATGTCGCCGGAAGCGGCCAGGAGCCCCTGGGGGCCGCCTCGGGCGAGGCCCTGCTGGATGCCTGCCTGGCCCCCGAACGTCTGTTTCTACTGAAGGCCTGACCCATGACTCGAGACCTCATGCCCCCGGACTGGGTGGCCCATATTCGCGCCCTGTCGTCCCCGCTGGCGCCCCAGGCCACCGGCGAGCACCCGCGGCTGTCGCGGATCCCCGGCATTCGCGCCGTCCTGTTCGACGTCTACGGCACCCTGGTGGTCTCCGCCTCCGGAGACATCGGCCTGGGCGGTGAAGAGCACGAGGAGGAGGCCTTCGCCGCGGCCCTGGCCGGGCAGGGCCTGCCCTCCATGGAGGATGGGCCGGCGCGACTCAAGGCGGTGATCAGGGCCCACCATGCCCGCCGCCGGGCCGAGGGGATCGAGTATCCCGAGGTGGATATCCGCGAGGTCTGGGGGGAACTCCTCGCCCAGGACGGCATCGTCCCGGTGGAGGCCAGCCTCGAACGCCTGGCCATAGACTACGAATGCCGCGTCAACCCGGTCTGGCCGATGCCGGGTCTGGTGGACCTGCTGGCCGCGCTGAGGGCGCGGGGGGTGCTGCTCGGCATCGTCTCCAACGCCCAGTTCTACACCCCGCTGATGCTGGAGGCCCTCACCGGACAGGGCCTCGCGGCCCTGGGATTCGTTCCGGACCGCTGTGTCTGGTCCTATCGCCTGCGCGAGGCCAAGCCCTCCCGGCGGCTCTATGGCGAGGCCCTCTCGGGCCTGCGCGGGGAGGGGATCGCCCCCCGGGAGGTGCTCTATGTGGGTAACGACCGGCTCAAGGACGTATGGCCGGCGCAGGCCGAGGGGATGCACGCCCTGTTGTTCGCGGGCGACCGGCGTTCCCTGCGTTGGCGCCGCGACGACCCCCGCTGCCGGGGGGTGGAGCCGGACGGCGTGGTGACCGCCCTGGCGCAGGTTTCGACGGTGCTGGGCCCGGACCCGGCCCCCCGGTGATGGCGGTCGGATCCCTGCGGGCGCGACTTTCACCGGATCGACAAGAGAGAGACAGCCTATGGCCATCAACATCGTCGTCGTGGACGCCGCCCGCCTGCCCGCGGGGGTCGAGTTCCCCCCCCTGGAGGCGGCCCGCTACGGCTGGGAGCAGTACCTCTCCCTGGAAGGGGAGGCCCTGAGGGAGCGTTGCTGGCGCGCCAACGTCCTGGTGGTCCTGGATACCGCCATCGGCGCGCCGGAACTGGCCGCCATGCCGCGCCTGGAATTGCTGGTCGCCGCGGGCGGGGCCGGCGCCGGCCTGGACCGGGCGGTGGCCGAGGCCCGGGGGGTCCGGGTGCAGACCATGGCCGACGCCGACCTCGGCGATCCGGCGGCGGCCCAGGCCCTCTGTGGACGGATCGTGGCGGCCATCGACGCCTTCATCGCCGGACGTTGACTCAGACCGGCAGCCGCACCAGAAAGCGGGTCCCGGTGCCCACCTCCGAGTCGATGCGGATGTCCCCGCCATGGGCCTCCACGATACGGTAGACCATGGCCAGACCGAGGCCGGTGCCCTCGCCGGCCGGCTTGGTGGTGTAGAAGGGCTCGAACACCAGGGACTGGCGTTCGGGCGCGATGCCGGGCCCCTGGTCCAGGACCTCGATCTGCACCTGTCCCGCCTCCTCCCAGGCCATGATCTCGACGCGGCCATCTGCGGGTGAGGCGTCGCAGGCGTTGGTGAGCAGGTTCACCAGCATCTGCGCCAGGGCCTGGCGGTCGGCGGTGACGGTCAGGCCCGGGGGGACATGCTGGAGGATCTCCAGGCGCTTGCCCCGGGGGGTGAGCCGCACCAGGTCCAGGGCCTCCGCGACCACCTGTTGCAGCGGCACGCGCCGGGGACGGCTCTCACCGCCGCGGCTGAAGCCCGTGAGGGCGCGCACGATGGCGGTGATGCGCCGGGTCTGATGGAGGATGGCCTCGCTGGCCCGGACCGCGGCCTCCTCCGTGGTCTCCTCGCGCAGGTTCTGGGCCAGGGAGGCGATGGCGGTCACTGGGTTGCCGATCTCGTGGGCGACCCCGGCGGCGAGGCGGCCGATGGAGGCCAGGCGGTCGCTGTGGGCGATCTCGGCCTCCAGGTTCTCCAGATCGGTGATGTCCTCGGCGAGGATCACCTGGCCGCCGAGGGCGGCGTCCGGATCCGCCACCCGTGCCTGGTGGAGGTTGAACCAGCGCGGGCGGGCATCCACCTCCACCCGCAGGTGATGGGCGTGGTGCTGGCCGGAGCGCAGGAAGCCCCCCAGGAGTCCGCCCCAGGGGGCGGCCAGGTCCTCCAGGGCGCGTCCGCCGGCGTCCGCCGGGGAGATCCCGGAGAGCCTCGCCAACACCCCGTTCCAGATCAGCACCCGGCCCTCGTCGTCCAGGGCGCAGACCCCCAGGGGCAACTCCTGGAGGATGCGGCGGTGGTAGCGGCGCAGGCGGTCCAGGTCGGCCGAGAGGCCACGCAGGCGGTCGCGGGAGCGTTCCAGGCGCTCCTCCAGGAAACGCATGGAGTCCGCCAGGGCCCCCTCCTGGCCGGGCTCCAGGCGCAGCCGGCGGCTGACGATCACATGCGCGAGCTGGGGACCGATGAGGCCCGAGAGGTTGCGCTCGATGCGTTCGCGCAGACGCCGCAATTGCGCCGGGCGGGTCTCGTCCGGGGTCAGGCCCAGATCTCTCAGGGCCAGGTCCACCTCGCGCCCGGCGGTGGCCTCGCCGAGCACCGCGCCCAGGTCCTGTTGGAACTCCCGCGGCGAACGCGCGCTCACGGTCCCCGCCAGGGGCGGCCAGGGATCGCTGCAACAGGCCAGGGCGGCCTGGCGTTCGCCGGGGTCCGGGCGGGTGGCCAGGGACAGGCCGACGAACAGGAGGCCATTCAGGCACAGGCTCCAGAAGGTGGCGAAGGTCCAGTGGTCCCAGCCCAGGGCGGCCTCCCAGGCGGCCACGTCCGGGGCGTGCCGGGCCAGTCCCGAGGTGGCCAGGAGGGGCCACAGCAGGGTCACCGCCCAGACCCCGATCCCCCCCGCCAGGCCGCCGAGGAAGCCTGTCCGGGTGGCGCGCCGCCACCAGAGCACGCCGACGATCCCCGGCAGGAACTGGGCCACGGCCACGAAGGAGATCAGGCCCAGCTGCACCAGCCCCTGGCGGTGGCGGAGCAGGGCGTAGAAGCCGAAGCCGGCGAAGATGATCAGGGCGATGAGCATCCGCCGCCCCCACAACAGCCAGCGGTACAGGTCCAGGGCGGGGTCGGGGTAGCTGGCGGGCAGCAACAGGTGATTGAGGCACATGGCCGAGAGGGCCAGGGTGGAGACGATGACCATGGCGCTGGCGGCGGAGACGCCGCCGATGAAGGCCAGCAGGGCAAGACCGTCCGGGGCGTGTCCCAGGGTCACCCCGAGGACGAAGTAGTCGGGGTCCAGGGTCAGGCCCAGGGCCTGACCGGCCCAGAGCACCGGCGGGATCGCCAGGTTGAGGAGCAGCAGGTACAGGGGCAGGCCCCAGGCGGCCGTCTGCAGATGGCGGTCGTCCATGCCTTCGGTGAAGATCATGTGAAACTGCCGCGGCAGCAGGAAGGCGGCGGCGAAGGAGAGCAGCATCAGGGTGCCCCAGGGCCCCTCGCGCACCGGGGCGTAGAGGCGCTCCAGGGCCTCGGGGTGGGCGTTGAGCCAGCGCCCGAGCCCCCCCGGGCCGTCCATCACCCCGAACAGGGCGAAGCCCCCCACTGCCAGCAGGGCCACCAGTTTCACCAGGGACTCGAAGGCGATGGCCACCACCAGGCCCTGGTGTTTCTCCCGCGGCGAGATGTGCCGTGCCCCGAAGAGGATGGCGAACAGGGTCAGGGTGGCGCAGAACACCAGGGCCAGGATCTGGGGCGCGGCCTCGTCGGTGAGCACCCGCAGGGACTCGGTGACGGCGCGGATCTGCAAGGCGATGTAGGGCAGGGCGCCCAGCAGCATGAACAGGGTCACCAGGGCCCCGGCGAGCTGGCTGCGGTAGCGGAAGGCGAACAGATCGGCCAGGGAGATGAGCTGATAGTCGTGCACCAGGCGCTGCAACGGGCGCAGGAGCAGGGGGGCGAGCAGGAAGGCGGCGGTCACCCCCAGGTAGATGGTGAGGAACAGATAGCCCTGACGGGCGGCGAAGCCGACGCTGCCATAGAAGCTCCAGGAGGTGGCGTAGACCCCGAGCGAGAGCACGTAGACCCAGGGATGGCGCACCCAGCGCGCCGGCACCAGGCCGCTCTCGGTGGCATAGGCGATCAGGAACAGCAGGGCCAGGTAGGCCACCCCGGCGGCGAACAGGGCGGTCAGTTCATGGCTCATGGCGTTGGCAGAGGAGGGCCGCCGCCAGCAGCACCAGGGCCCAGAGCCCGTAGGGCAGATACCAGGGCATCCCCGGCAGGGACCAGACCCCGGTCAACGGCGAGAGGAAGGCCAGGGCCAGGAGCACGGCCGGCAGCAGGGGATGGCGGATCGCGGGCTGCCGGTCCTTGCTCATGGGCGTCGTGGCCGGCCTGCCTGGAAATAGAGGGAGGTGCTGGAGATGGGTACCCGCAGCCAGGCGAGACCCAGGCGGGCGAGACCCTGGAGGGCCGCACGCGGGCCGTGCTGGAGGTCCGGGAAGCCGGTCACCCGGGTGCGTACCCGGGCAAAGGACGCACCCAATTCACGTTCCAGGCGCGACCGGTCGAAGCTGGCCTGGTGACCCCAGCGATGGAAGACCTCGCCGCAATGGGGACAGAGGACGATGTTCTGTGAGAGGTCTTCCCTGAAAGGCACGGTACCGATGAAATGGCCCCCGGGACGCAGCACCCGGGCCACCTCGGCGATGCCCAGGCGGCGCGCGTCGTCGGCCAGGTGTTCCAGGACCTCCGAGGCGATGACGCAGTCGAAGTGGGCATCGGCAAAGGGCAGGGCCTCCATGTGGCCTTGGCGGGCGTCGATGCCCTCGCCGCGCAGGCGCTCCACGGTGGTTGCATCCGGATCCAGACTGCGGATATCGAGGCCTGCGGCCAGGGCGGTCCGCTCCAGGTGCCCGTTGCCGGCGCCGATGCCGAGCACCCGTGGGCGGTCACCGGGGCCGAGCCGTCGGGCCCGCCGCACCAGGGCCTCCAGGCGCGGTACGGCGCCGGCGAATGTCGTCTCCGCCTGATTCTGGTAGTAGTTCCAGATACGGCGGTTGATGTCCTCGGGGGTGTGGGGCATGGTGTGGTTCTCCCGTTGCGGCCCGCCGATTATGGCGGAAACCGCGGGTGCGGGCGGCCGGGACCTGGCCACAAAGGGCGCCGCTCGCGCGCGGCCGGGTGCAACCCGGTGATCCCGGCGGCGCGCGGGGCCTCTATTCGGGTCAGTCCACCCACACCCGGGCGTTGCGGAACAACCGCATCCAGGGCCCGTCCTCGCCCCAGCCCGGCGGGTGCCAACTGTGCTGGACACGGCGGAAGACCCGCTCGGGATGGGGCATCATCAGGGTCACACGACCGTCGCTGTTGCACAGGCCGGTGATCCCTTCGGGCGAGCCGTTGGGGTTGAAGGGGTAACGGACGGTGCCGTGGCCGTGGTGGTCGACATAGCTGAGGGCGGCGTAGGGACGGGCCTCGGCGAGTTGCCCCCGATCGCGGAATTCCGCCCGGCCCTCGCCATGGGCGACGGCGATGGGCAGGCAGGAACCGGCCATGCCGCGGAGCAGGATCGAGGGGGTCTCGCGGATCTCCACCCGCACCAGGCGGGCCTCGAACTGTTCCGAGCGGTTGCGCACGAAGCGCGGCCAATGGCCGGCCCCGGGGACGATCTCGTGCAGGTTGGAGAGCATCTGACAGCCGTTGCACACGCCCAGGGCGAAGGTGTCGCGGCGCGCGAAGAAGGCCTCAAAGGCGTCGCGCAGGCGGGGGTTGAAGAGGATCGACTTGGCCCAGCCCTCGCCCGCACCGAGGACGTCGCCGAAGGAGAATCCGCCGCAGGCCACCAGGCCCTTGAACCCGTCCAGGGTGCGCCGGCCCGCGTGCAGGTCGGACATGTGCACGTCCACGCAATGGAAGCCGGCGCGATGGAAGGCGGCGGCCATCTCCACCTGGCCGTTGACGCCCTGCTCGCGCAGGATCGCCAGGGGGGGGCGGACGCCGCGGGCGATGTAGGGGGCGGCGAGGTCCTCGCCGGGATCGAAGGTCAGGCGGGCCGAGAGCCCGGGGTCGTCGCTGTCGATACGGGCGTATTCTTCGTCGGCGCATTCGGGGTGGTCGCGCAGGCGTTGCATGGCGTGGCTGGTCTCGGACCAGGCGCGCTGCAGTTCGGCGCGCGGACGGTCGATCCAGGTCTCGCGGCCGCGGCCGATGCGGATGCGCGCGTCCTCGGCCGGGCGGCCGATGAGGTGGCTGTGGCGACCGAGGCCGGCGTGACGCAGGGCCTCCAACACCGTGTCGGTGTCGTCGTGGCGGACCTGGATCACCGCCCCCAGCTCCTCCGCGAAGAGCAGCGCCAGGGGGTCTCCGTCGAGGTCGTCGAGGTGGATGTCGAGGCCGCAGCGGCCGGCGAAGGCCAGCTCGCAAAGGGTCACCAGGAGGCCGCCGTCGGAGCGGTCGTGATAGGCCAGGATCAGGCCCTCGCGCCGCAGCTCGCCCAGGGTGGCGAAGAAGCGGGCGAGGGCCTCGGGGTCGTCCAGGTCGGGGCCCCGGTCGCCGACCTGGGCGTAGACCTGGGCCAGACAGGAGCCGCCCAGGCGGTGGCGCCCCTTGCCCAGGTCGATGAGGATCAGGTCGGTGTCGCCGCCGCCGGTGCGCAGCCAGGGGGTGAGGCTGCGGCGCACGTCGCCCACCGGGGCGAAGGCGGAGACGATCAGGGACAGGGGCGCGGTCATGCGCCGGGTCTCGCCGTCCTGTTCCCAGACGGTCTGCATGGACAGGGAATCCTTGCCCACGGGGATGGCGATCCCCAGGCGTGGACAGAGTTCCATGGCGACGGCCCGGACCGTGTCGTAGAGCAGGGCATCCTCGCCGGGGTGGCCGGCGGCGGCCATCCAGTTGGCCGAGAGGCGGATGTCGCTCAGGCGCTCCACGTCGGCGGCGGCGAGGTTGGTGACGGCCTCGCCGATGGCCATGCGCCCGGAGGCGGGGGCGTCGATCAGGGCCAGGGGGGTGCGTTCGCCCAGGGCCATGGCCTCGCCCCGATGGCCGTCGAAGTCGGCCAGGGTCACCGCGCAGTCGGCCACCGGCACCTGCCAGGGCCCCACCATCTGATCGCGCGCCACCAGGCCGGTGATGCTGCGGTCGCCGATGGTGATCAAAAAGGTCTTGTCGGCCACGGTGGGCAGGCGCAGGACCCTCATGGCGGCGGCGTCGGGGTCGATGCCCTCCAGATTCAGCGGGGGTTTGTGGAAGGGGAGGTGGCGGGCCTCGCGCAACAGGCGCGGCGGCTTGCCGAACAACAGGGGCATGGGCATGTCGATGGGGGTGGTGTCGAACAGGCCGTCGCCGAGCACCAGGCGTTCGTCCGCGGTGGCCTCGCCCACCACCGCATAGGGGCAGCGTTCCCGCTCGCACAGGGCCTTGAAGGCCTCCAGGCGGTCGCCGTCGATGGCCAGGACATAGCGTTCCTGGGCCTCGTTGCACCAGATCTCCATGGGCGACATGCCCGGGTCGTCGTTGGGGATGGCGCGCAGTTCGAAGCGCCCGCCGCGGCCGGCGTCGTGGACCAGCTCGGGGAGGGCGTTGGAGAGCCCGCCGGCGCCCACGTCGTGGATGAAGAGGATGGGATTGGCCTCGCCCAGGCCCTGGCAGCGGTCGATGACCTCCTGACAGCGGCGCTCCATCTCCGGGTTGGCGCGTTGCACCGAGGCGAAGTCCAGGTCGGCGTCGGAACGGCCCGAGGCCATGCTGGAGGCGGCGCCGCCGCCCAGGCCGATGAGCATGGCCGGCCCCCCCAGGACCACCAGGGGCGTACCCGGCGGGAAGTGGCGTTTGGCCACCAGCTCCTCGCGGATGTTGCCCAGGCCGCCGGCGAGCATGATGGGCTTGTGGTAGCCGCGTAGCTCATCGCCGCCGGGACCCGGCACGCGCTGCTCGTAGGTGCGGAAATAGCCGCACAGATTGGGGCGGCCGAACTCGTTGTTGAAGGCGGCGGCGCCGATGGGTCCCTCGAGCATGATCTCCAGGGCGGAGACGATGCGCCCGGGACGGCCGTGGTCGGCCTCCCAGGGGCGTTCCAGGCCCGGGATGCGCAGATTGGAGACCGCGAACCCGGTGAGGCCGGCCTTGGGCTTGCCGCCGCGTCCGGTGGCCCCCTCGTCGCGGATCTCGCCGCCGGAGCCGGTGGCCGCCCCCGGGTGGGGGGAGATGGCGGTGGGGTGGTTGTGGGTCTCCACCTTCATCAGGATGGGAATGGGCTCGTCGTGCTCGCCGTAGGTGCCGTCCAGGGGGTCGGCGAAGAACCGGCGCCCGGGCCGGCCCGCGATCACCGCGGCGTTGTCGGCATAGGCCGAGAGGATGCCCTCCGGGGCGTGCTCGTGGGTATGGCGGATCATGCCGAACAGGGAATGGGATCGGCGCCGGCCGTCGATGATCCAGTCGGCGTTGAAGATCTTGTGCCGGCAGTGCTCGGAGTTGGCCTGGGCGAACATCATCAGCTCCACGTCCGTGGGATTGCGTCCCAGGGCCTGGAAGCTGTCCACCAGATAGTCGATCTCGTCCGCCGACAAGGCCAGGCCGAGGTCGCGATTGGCGCGCTCGAGGGCGGCGCGTCCGCCGCCGAGGACGTCCACCTGCGTCAGGGGCCGGGGCTCGGCCCGGCTGAACAGGGCCGCGGCGTCTTCCAGATCGAACACCACCACCTCGGTCATGCGGTCGTGCAGGCAGTCCACCGCCAGGGTCAGTTCCCGGTCGTCCAGGGGCGCCCCTGCGGGATAGAGATAGCAGGCGAGGCCGCGTTCCAGGCGGCGGATCTTGTCCAGACCACAGGTGAGGGCGATGTCGGTGGCCTTGGACGACCAGGGGGAACGGGTCCCCGGACGCGGGATCACCAGGGCCAGGGTGTCTCCGGGGTTGCGCGCGGGGCGGCGCGGGCCGTAAGTGAGCAGACGCTCCAGGAGGGCCTGTTCGCGTTCGTCCAGGGCCTGCTCCAGGTCGGCGAAATGGATCTGCTCGGCGTAGACTCCGACGGGCCGGTTCAGGGCCGCCGCAAGCCGCTGTTCCAGTTTGGTGCGCTGAAAATCCGAAAGGGCCGGGGCCCCACGCAGACTGAGCATGACGAATTGACCTTGGCGGGGAACGAATGGCCGGAATGATACTCGAATCCCGCCGGGAGAAGGCTCACAATGCGCATACCCGCCGCACCTGGATTCTTCCCTGTGCCACGTGCCGGTCTTTCGCGGCCGTTTCCCGCGATCCCGGGCCGGACGCGGCCGCGGTGGCCGGCCATCCCTATAGATATCACGAACCCTGTAACCGAAGAGACTTCATTCCGTGCGTGTTCATCCAGCGATTCCCTTCCTCGCGCTGCTTCTCCTCGGCCGTTTGCTGAGCGCTTCGGCAGCCGTTCCAGCGGGCGGCGGCGGAGCGGAGGACTTCTACGAAGACGCCCTCGCCCGCTTTGCCCAGAGGGCCTATCGCGAGGCCGCGATCCAGGCGCGTAACGCCTTGCAGCAGGCGCCCACACACCTGCCCGCACGCATCCTCCTGGGGCGCGCCCTGTTGCGTTCCGGCGATCCCGCCCAGGCCGAGGTGGAGTTCGAGGCGGCCCTGGAGGCGGGGGGCGATCCCGCTCTGATACGCCCGCTGCTGGCCCGGGCCTGGCTGCGTGAGCACCGTCCACGGCGGGTCCTGGAACGGCTCGATCCCTGGGGCCTGAGCGGTCAGGGGGCCTATGAGGCCTTTCTCCTCAGGGCCCAGGCCTTTCTCCAGATGGGGGAGTTGGAAAAGGCGGACTGGATGTACCAGGAGGCCGCCAAGATCGATGCGGAGGCCCTCCCGCCCAGGCTCGGCCGGCTTAACGTGCAACTGCTCAAGGGGCGGGTGGACAAGGCCTGTGCCTCGCTGGATTCCCTGACCTCGGCCCATTCGGAGGAGGCCGGGGTATGGTTCCTCGCCGCCCGTTGCGCCTTGGCCCGGAAGCGGGCGGAAGAGGCCTTGCGCGACTTCGATCAGGCCCTGGACCTGGACCCAGAGCATCTCACGGCGCGCCTTGGGCGCGCGGCCCTGGAGGTGGAACTGGGACGGCTCCCGGCGGCCCGCCAGGACCTCGCCCGGCTCGCGAAGGCGATGCCGGACGAACCGCTGGTGCCCTGGCTGGAGGCCGCCGCGGCGCGGCGTCTCGGCGACACCGAGGCGGCCGGAAAGGCCTTGGAGCGGGCCCAACATCTGCTTCAGGGCCTGGATCCCGAACACGTCTCGGATCACCCCTCCAGCCTGTTGTTGGCGGCCGCGGTGGCAGAAGCACGCGGTGACCTGAAACAGGCCCGGACCTGGTTGGATACCTATGTGCGCCGGATGCCCAGCGACCGGGTGGCACGCAAGCGTCTGGCACAGGTGCTGTTGGAACAGGGCCGGGCCGATGAGGTGCTGTCCCTGCTCGGGGCCTCCCTGGGCGAGGGCGATGCCGAGGTGCTGGGCCTCCTGGGGCGCGCCTACCTGGCCCGGGGTGACACCCTTCAGGCCCTGGATTACCTGGAGCGGGCGGTGCGGGCCGGGCCCCGGATCGAACTGGGGCTGGCCCTGGCGCAGGCCTATCTGGCCTCGCGCCAACCGGGCAAGGCCCTGGCCGAACTGAAGCGTATCCATGCCAACCGCCCCGACGACCTGGGGGTGGGCGTGCGTCTGGGTAACCTGGCGCTGCGCCAGGGGCATGCGCAAGATGCCCTGGAGGTGGCGCGGGCGCTCCTGGCGCGGCATCCCGATTCCCGCGAGGCACTCAATCTGATGGCCGCCGCCGAGCTGGCCCTGGGGCAGCCCGATGTGGCCTTCACCGCCCTGGAGCAGATCCTGGACAAGGCCCCCGACTACCTGCCGGCGCGCATCAATCTGGCCTGGGTGCGCTATCGCCGGGGAGACGTTGTGGGTGCGCGCGGATACCTGGAGGCGATGTTGAAGCAGCATCCCGAAGACCCGCGGATCCTGGATGCCCTGGGGCAACTGGCCGAGGCCGAAGGCCATCTGGACCAGGCGATCCACTGGCGGGAACGCCAGGCCGCGGCGGCCCCGGATCGCCTGCCCCCCCAGACCGCCCTGGCCGATCTCCAGTTGCGGGCCGGTCGGGTCGCGGATGCCGCCGCCCTGGTGCAACGGCTCAAGTCACGGTGGCCCGACGATCTCTCCGTGCAACTCATGGAAGGGCGGGTCGAGGAGGCCCAGGGCAAACCGGAGCTGGCGCGCATCACCTATCGCCACATGACCACCCTGGCCTCCTACAACACGAGCTGGTTGAAGCGGATCGCCACCCGCCAGGAACGCCTGGGGGCCACCGAAGACGCCTATTGGTCCCTGTTCAAGGCCGCCCAGGGCGATCCGAAGGACCTCGACGCGCAGATCCGCCTGGGCCGGCTGGAACTCGCCCTGGGCAAACTGGACGATCTCGGGGCGCGCCTGACCCGCCTGAGCGTCGATCATCCCGACGATGCCCGGGTCCTCCGCCTGCGCGGGGACCTGGCCCTGGCCCGGAAGGACCTCCAGGCGGCCGTGGCCGCCTATACCCGGGCCTTTGCGACCGCGCCCGATGGGGATCTCGCCTGGCGCCTGTATCGGACTCAGGCGCGGATCGGTGAGGTCGCCGCCGGACTACGGCAGTTGCGGCAATGGGTCGCGGCCCATCCCGAGGACCTGGGGACGCAGCGCCGCCTGGCCGCCGCCCTGATCCGCGCCGGTCGTGCCGCGGAGGCGGGGCGGGTGTATAGGCAGATACTGCAACAGGGGCAGAGCGACGATGCGGGGATCTTCAACAATCTGGCCCTGATCGCCTTGCAGACAGGGGACGAGCGGCGCGCCTTGGAATATGCCCGCAAGGCCTATGGCCTGGCCCCCGAGACACCTCAGGTGGCCGATACCCTGGGCTGGGTGCTGGTATCTCAGGGACGGGTACGCAAGGGCCTCGGCTACCTGCGTGAGGCCCAGTCGCGCCGGGCCGCGGATGCCGAGATTCGCTATCACATCGCCGTCGCCCTGGAGCGCCTGGGGCGGCGCGCCGACGCCCGGCGGGAGATCGAGGCCCTGGGCAAAGCGGCCCTGCCCGGGGATCTGAGGCGCCGGGTACGGGAGCTGAGACGGCGTCTGGGGACGGATGGGGCGGGATAGGACCTGGGCTACACCCCGCTTCCGCCCCGGCAGCACCCGCAAGGCGGAGATCGACCCGGTCCTTGCAAGTCGGCGATCCCGGGGATCTTGGGGCGGATGGACACCGCCCGATCCTGATTTTCAGACGGACCGACGGACCATCGCCCGCCACAAGGCGATGCCCGAGAGCAGCAGCCACCAGACCGGCGGGGCCGGGATCGGCAAGGGGGCCTTGGGGCCTGTCTTGGCGGCCTGCGCGATGGCACGGGCCTTGGCCGGGTCGATAGCGGTCAGGAGGCTGCCGTGGCGATCGGCGACGCCGATCATGGCGTTCACCACCTCCACCACCGGAAAGGCGGACGGGGCACTCACCGGCTTCCGGGGCGCGGCCAGGGCGGGCGCGTAGGCGTGCGGAAGGACATCGGCCGGGGCCGCATGGGCGCCCTCCGCTGCCTGCGGCCCTTCGGCCAGATACCAGCTGGCCGGTGCGCCGCCCCAGGTCAACAAGGCGGTCAGGAGAAAGGCGGTTTTCAGCATGGGTCTCATACCCATAAATGTAGCAGATCTCCGCGCATCCCGCCCGGACACAAAACTTGACTAATTCACTAGGATATTGTCCAATCCGTTTCAAGGTGGCCCGGCGGGTCCGGTGCCGCCAACCCATTCAAACCGAAGAGAGAGATGAGCGATGCAGTTACCCGAACGCGACGGCGATGGATACCTGGTGGACATGTCCCAGTGGACGCCCGAGATCGGCCGGGCCATGGCCGAGGCCGACGGCTATGAGCTGGACGATGCCAAGTGGAACCAGATCCTCAAGGCCCGCGAATACTACGAGGAGGAGGCGGTGGTGCCGCCCATCCGCAAGTTCGCCAAGTACATCGGTGAGAATCAGAAGGAGATGTTCAAGCAATGGAAGACCGGGCCCATGAAGCCCATCACCAAGTACGGTGGCCTGCCCAAGCCCACGGGTTGCGTCTGAGTCCGCTCCCGTCGGGAGCCATGAAGATCCCCGCCCGGCGGGGATTTTTTATGCCTTTCGCATGAAGACGCGGGGGTGGGGCCAGGCCAGGCACAACCGGGGCAGGCGGCGCTGGATGGGCCAGGGCAGGCGGCGGCGGTGGCGTTGGAGGGTCGAGACGGAGGGCGGGAGCGTGGCCGCCAGGGTCTCCAGGGTGACGAAACGGATCGCCGCGTCTCCGGCGTAGCGGCGCAGGGTCGCCTCCAGCCAGGGGACGTCGATACAGGCCTCGCCCTCGCCCGATTCGCGGAAGTCGTAATGGTGCATCAGGGCGACGATGCAGGCATCGCCCCAGGTCCGGGTGCGGGCCTCGGCCACGGCGTTGGGCAGCTCGGAGATGTGGCAGGTGCGCGGCAGGGCCTTCAAGCGGTGGCCTTGCGGCAGTCGCGGTCCGGCGGAGAGATAGCGGAATCCGAGGCGTTCCAGCACGGCCTCGGTGTGGGTGTCGAAGGTGTTCCAGGGCGGGACGAAGCCCGTGACGGTGATCCCGAAGACCCTCTCGAGCTGGTCGCGGCCGGCGCGGATGGAGCGTTCCTGCTCCTCCCCGGGGACGCCTTCGAATTCGCTGGGACGGAGGGCCTCCGGCGGTTGCCGGGGTTGATGGCTGTACCCGTGCTGGGCGATCTCGATGCGTCCCCGGGCGTGCGCCTCGACCAAGTGCGGCACATCGGCGGACTCCAGCGCGTGTGGTTCGCCCGCCTTTGCCTTGAAGGGGATGACGGCGAAGGTCGCGGGTGTCCTGGTGGATGCCAGCGCGGCCAGTATCCCGTGTTCCAACGAATGGATGCTGGTGACGGAGGGGCCGTCGAGGCGCAGGGCGACGTGGATCATGTCGTTACCTTCGCCCG
>JALSSC010000003.1 GCA_026984455.1 Chromatiaceae bacterium | reverse complement strand
GCTGAACTGGGTCAACCAGAACAGGAAACTCCATTTCAACCAGGCCGCATGACTACGGGCGATCTCCACCCGGACATCACCCCGCACCTTTTCGATCTCTATCTTGAGATCGGCCCGCACCTTCTCGACCTCCACCCGTACCTGCTCGAGTTCCACCTTGAGATCGGCCCGCACCTTCTCGGTCTCCGCCCGTACCTGCTCGATCTCCTTGGTCAGACGCAGTTCCGTCTCGCTCAGATCAGTCCGTGTGGCGGTCTCGGAAAGATGCGGATAACGATCCTCCAGGGCCTCGAAGGCCTCCGCCACGATGCGCGCGCGGGCCTTGTCGTCTTCCGCCGTGGACAGGCGCTCGTACAGGTCGATCACAGAGGACATGGGCAGCCTCGGACAGGGGTTGGAGAGGAAATTATAGCAGCGGATCAGGAGGGCAGAGATCAGCGCAAGCCTGAAGCCTAATTGTCTCCTACTGCCTGTCCAGGGAACCGCGGGCCTGGACCTTCGCTACCACTCCAGGTGTTGGCGGTGGAGGTGAGAGAGCGCCCACGCCTGCAAGGTGCGAAGCAGATGGATGTCCCATAGGGCTTAGGGCTATAGGTGGATGCCTCAAAGTGGCCACTCTGAAGTGGCGAGGGTGGACCCCTCTGAGGAGGGACCGGAATGAGCTGAAAGCAACGCACAGACAGCGCGACCTCCGTAGTAAAGTTTTGGGAGCGACGGCCGCCATCAGGCGCAGGAATCACCATCCTCCGGGACCGGATCATGCAAATCGCGGGAAAACATCCCCATCCCAAACTACTGCAACGTTTCAGCGCCCTACGCGGCCTCGACGATGCCCAACTGGAACTCCTCGCGCGGGCCTTGCGGATCCAGACCGCCGCACCGGGAAAGCAGCTGATCGAGCGCGGTTCCAGTTCGCGTTACACCCTCCTCCTGCTCACCGGTACTCTCGAATTGGTGGCGGAAGACGGGCGGAGAAACCGCATCTCCAGCGAGGACGATGCGGCCAGGGAACCTATAGCCAAATTGCTTCCACGCCGATTCGACGTGTACGCCCACACCCCCGTCGCCTACCTGGAGATCGATGGTTCCCTCCTGGACGGCCTGCGCGAACTATCCGACCTTGGTGATGAGGGCATCACCCTGTCGGTTGAAACCGGAGATACTCCGCAAACCGCCCAGGAGGACCCGGCAGACCTCGCCAATGTCCTGGAGGCACGCATCCGCACCGACCTCGAGAACGACCAATTGGTCCTGCCCACCCTGCCGGAGATCGCCCTGCGCATCGGCCGCGCCCTGGACGACGAATCCACCGACGCCCAGCGCATCGCCACCATCATTCAGACCGATCCGGTGATGACGGCCAAGATCATCCGCACCGCCAACAGCGCCCTCTACGGTGGCCTGGAGGCAGCCGATTCCTGCGCCAAGGCCGTGGTCCGGCTGGGTATCCGCACCACCCACAAGCTGGTGTTGAGCTTCGCCCTGCGCGAGGTCTTCGGCAAAGGGCCGAGGGTGATCCGTTCGGCCTTGAAAGACCTGTGGCAACACAGCACCCGGGTGGGCGCCCTGAGCCTGGTCCTCGCCCGGCTGACCGGCCGTTTCGACCCCGAGCACGCCCTCCTCGCCGGCCTGGTGCACGACATCGGCGAGATCCCGGTACTCACCTATGCCGCCGAGTATCCGGCCCTGATCGGCAGCCAGACCGCGCTGGGGACTCTGCGCCGACGCCTGCGCGGCGAACTCGGCGCGGCCATCATGGAGACCTGGCGTTTCCCCGAGGAATTCACCCCTTGCCCGATCGAGGCCGAAGACTGGTTACGTGACCCGGGCCCCGAACCCGACTATTGCGATCTGCTCATCACCGCCCAACTGCACGCCTTCGTGGGCACGCCAAGGATGCAGGAAGTCCCGCGCCTGGACCAGGTGCCGGCCTTCCGCAAGCTCGATCTGGGCGAGCTGACCCCGGAACTGAGTATCGCCATCCTGGAGCAGGCACGGGAGCAGGTGGCCGAGGCGGAGCGGATGCTGGCGGGCTGAGTCGCTCGCCGCGCAAACGCTTCCCCCCACCTTTTCCCCCTCACCCTGGCCCCCCGCCTGCCGCTGGCACGGCGCAGACAGGTCTCCCGCCGGGAGAGGGAATCCTTGAAGGAAGGGAGCGAACGGTTACGTCCCCGCCGCCCGGAATCCCCGGATCCCCGCCACGCCCTGGCCGCCGAGGGCCCGCGCCCGTGGGATGTCCCCGGGGGTGACCCCGCCCAAGGCGTACACCGGCAGGGCCGCGTCGTCCACCCATGCCGCAAAGCCGTCCCATCCCAGCGGCCGCGTTCCGGGATGTGACGGGGTGGGCAAAACGGGCGACAGGAAGGCGTAGTCGAGCCCCAGGGCGGCGGCCCGGGCGAGGTCCGCCGGACCGTGGCAGGAGGCCCCCACCCAGGCCCAGCCAGGCGGACGCTCCGCGAGCGCGGCCAGGCGCCTGCCGTTGAGGTGCAGACCGTCGGCCGCTGGCAGCCCCGCCAGGGAAACGCCCGCCGGCGGATTGAGTAGCAGATGCGCGCCCCGGGCCCGGCACAGGTCCAGGGCGGCCCTGGCGAGGCCGTCCCAGACCGCCGCCGCGAGCCCCGGGGTGCGCAACTGGACCCAGCCCACACCATCGGCCAGAAGACCTTCCAGTCCACCGAGGAACCCCCGCCGGTCCTGGGCATCCCCCCCGGTGATGGCCATCCGGTCCGGGAGGCGGAGGGCGGCGACGATGGGCCGGTCGGCGGCGGGCATGGGCAGCGCGGGCAGGTCGTCGGGCGCGGCCCAGCGCAGGGGCTGGCCCTCGCGGCCATGGGGCACGCCCCGCCAGCGGATCACCCGCCGCACCACCAGGCGCACCCGGCGGTCGCCATAGTCGTGCGCCACGCTGATCACGGGCTCGGTCGCCAGGACCTGGATGCCCAGTTCCTCGTCCAGTTCCCGGGCCAGGGCCTGTTCCAGGGTCTCTCCGGGCTCGCGCTTGCCGCCGGGGAATTCCCAGAGGCCGCCCTGATGGGCCTCCGGGGCGCGGCGGGTCAGAAGGACTTGGCCGGTGGCGTCCTGGAGGACGCCGGCGGCTACCTGGATGGCGGGCGTCGGCTCAAGTCCGATACTCGGCATTGATGCGCACGTAGTCGCAGGACAGGTCGCAGGTGAGGATGCGCGCCTCGGCCTCGCCGCGGCCCAGGGCGACGCGGATGGCGAACTCCCGCTGCGCCATCACCGAGCGGCCGTCGCCCTCGCGGTAACCGGGGGCACGCCCCCCGTCGGCGACCACCAGGACCCGGTCGAGCCAGATACGCACCCCCTGGATGTCCAGATCGCGCACCCCGGCGCGGCCCACCGCGGCGAGGATGCGGCCCCAGTTGGGGTCGGCGGCGAACAGGGCGGTCTTCACCAGGGGGGATTCGGCGACGGTATAGGCGACCCGGCAGGCCTCCGCCTCGTCCAGGGCCCCGCTCACCTCCACCGCCACCTGTTTGGTGGCGCCCTCGGCATCGGCGACGATCCCGGCGGCCAGTTCCATGCACAGGTCGGTCACCGCCGCCTGCAAGGCCAGCGCGGTGGGCGAGGCCGGATCCATGAGCGGCGGCAGGGGATTGGCGCCCGAGGCGAGCAACACACAGGCATCGTTGGTGGAGGTGTCGCCGTCCACGGTGATGCTGTTGAACGAGGGGGCCACCGCCCCCGCCAAGACCGCCTGCAGGACCTCATGGGTGGCGGACAGGTCTGTGGCCAGGAACACCAGCAGGGTGGCCATGTCCGGGCGGATCATACCGGCCCCCTTGGCCATGCCGGTGAGCCGTACCGGCTGGCCGTCCACCTGAAACGTCCGAGCGGCCAGCTTGGGCCGGGTGTCGGTGGTCATGATGGCGCGCGCGGCGGCCGGCCAGGCGTCCCCGGACAGGGCCTCCACCAGGCCGGGCAGCTGGGCCGCGATAGGCTCCACGGGCAGGTGTTCGCCGATCACCCCGGTGGAGAAGGGCAGGACCTGGACGGTCTCGCAACCCGCCGCCCGGGCCACGCCCTCGCAACAGGCACGGGCGGCGTCGAGCCCCCGCCGGCCGGTGCCGGCGTTGGCGTTGCCGGCGTTGATGAGCAGATAGCGCGGCATCGCCTGGCGCAGATGCGCCCGTGCCAGTTGCACCGGGGCGGCCGAAAAGGCGTTGCGGGTGAAGACCGCGGCGCAGGTGCCGTTGCCGGCCAGTTCCATGAGCACCAGGTCGTCGCGGTCCCGGTAGCGGATGCCCGCCGCGGCGGTCGCCAGGCGCACGCCGGGGATGGGCAGGGGGACGTCGGATGGTTCGATGTTCATGCCGCCTTGCCGTGACAGTGTTTGTATTTCTTGCCCGAGCCACAGGGACAGGGCTCGTTACGCCCGATCTTGCGCCCCTCGCGCACGAAGGGCCGGGCCGGGGGCGGGGCCTCGGCCTCGGGGGGAGGCCCTTCCCCGCCCGCCAGGCCGGTGAATTCCGCGTGCTGGAACTCGAAGGCGTCCTCGGGCAGGGCCTGGGGCTGGAAGGCCATCTCTTCGGGCATCTGCACCTCCACCCGTGAGAGCACGCCCACCACCTCGTGCTTGAGGGTCTCGAGCATGGCGGCAAACATCTCGAAGGCCTCGCGCTTGTACTCCTGTTTGGGGTTCTGCTGGGCGTAGCCGCGCAGGTGGATGCCCTGGCGCAGGTAGTCCATGGCCGCCAGGTGTTCCTTCCAGAGGGTGTCGAGGGTCTGGAGCATGACCCCTTTCTCGAACTGCCGCAGGGCCTCCGCCCCCACCAGCCGTTCCTTCTCCCGATACTGTTCCACCAGGGTGTCCAGGATGCGCTTGCGCAGGGTCTCCTCGTGCAGGTCGTGGTCCTCGTCCAGCCAGCGCTGGATCGGCCATTCACCGCCGAAGGCCTCCGCCAGGGCCTTCTCCAGGCCCGGCACGTCCCACTGTTCCTCCAAGGACTGGGGCGGGATGTATTGGTCGACGAGTTGTTCCACCACGTCGGCGCGCATGGCGGCGATGGTGGCAGAGATGTCGTCGGCGTCCATGAGTTCGTTGCGCTGGCCGTAGATGACCTTGCGCTGGTCGTTGGCCACGTCGTCGAACTCCAACAACTGCTTACGGATGTCGAAGTTGCGGCCCTCCACCTTGCGCTGGGCGTTCTCGATGGCCTTGGTCACCCAGGGGTGCTCGATGGCCTCGCCCTGCTCCATGCCCAGTTTCTGCATCAGGCCGGACATGCGGTCCGAGGCGAAGATGCGCATCAGATCGTCCTGCAGGGAGAGGTAGAAGCGGGTGGAGCCGGGATCGCCCTGGCGTCCGGACCGGCCCCGCAACTGGTTGTCCACCCGCCGCGACTCGTGGCGCTCGGTGCCCACCACGTGCAGCCCGCCGGCCTCCAGGACCTTCCGGTGACGCGCCTCCCAGTCCCGCTCGATGCGTTCCACCTCGGCCGGGTCGGGATTCGCTCCCAGGGCCTCCAGCTCCACCTCCAGGTTACCGCCGAGGACGATGTCGGTGCCGCGGCCGGCCATGTTGGTGGCGATGGTGACCGCCCCGGGACGCCCGGCCTGGGCGACGATGTGGGCCTCGCGCTCGTGCTGCTTGGCGTTGAGGACCTCATGCGGGATCCCCTCCTTGCGGAGCAGGTTGGATATGAGTTCCGAGGTCTCGATGGAGGCGGTGCCCACCAGGACCGGCTGCCCGCGCGCCACGCAGTCGCGGATGTCCTCCACGATGGCCTGGTACTTCTCCTCCTTGGTGAGGTAGACCAGATCGCCCAGGTCCTTGCGGATCATGGGCTTGTTGGTGGGGATCACCACCACCTCCAGACCGTAGATCTGCTGGAACTCGTAGGCCTCGGTGTCGGCGGTGCCGGTCATGCCCGAGAGCTTGGGGTAGAGGCGGAAATAGTTCTGGAAGGTGATCGAGGCCAGGGTCTGGTTCTCGTGCTGGACCGGCACCCCCTCCTTGGCCTCCACCGCCTGGTGCAGGCCCTCGGACCAGCGCCGCCCGGGCATGGTGCGGCCGGTGAACTCGTCCACGATGATGACCTCGCCGTCCTTGACGATGTAGTCCACGTTGCGGTGGAAGAGCACGTGGGCACGCAGGGCCGCGTACACATGGTGCATGAGCATGATGTTGGCCGGCGCGTACAGGCTCTCGCCCTCGCCCAGGAGGCCCATCTCGGTGAGCATCCCCTCCACCTTCTCGTGGCCCTCGTCGGAGAGATAGACCTGTTTCGCCTTCTCGTCCACCGAATAGTCCCCGGGGCCGAAGTCGTCCTTACCCTCTTCGTTGACGATCGGCTCCTGACGGGTGAGCCTCGGTGGGATGGCGTCGATCTTGCGGTACAGGTCGCCGCTGTCCTCGGCCGGGCCGGAGATGATCAACGGGGTGCGCGCCTCGTCGATGAGGATGGAGTCCACCTCGTCCACGATGGCATAGTTGTGCGGCCGCTGCACCCGCTGGGCGGCCTCGAAGGCCATGTTGTCGCGCAGGTAGTCGAAGCCGTATTCGTTGTTGGTGCCGTAGGTGATGTCGGCTTCGTAGGCGGCCCTGCGCGTCACCGGGCGCAGGTGGCGGTGGCTGTCGGGCGCGCCCTCGTACGCGGGATCGTAGAGATAGGAGGCGGCATCCGGCCCCATGCCCCCGGAGGAGTTGATGACCCCCACCGTAAGCCCCAGAAAGTGATAGATCCGCCCCATCCAGGCGGCGTCGCGCCGGGCCAGATAGTCGTTCACCGTCACCAGATGCACGCCCTTGCCGGGCAGGGCGTTGAGGTAGGCGGCCAGGGTCGCCACCAGGGTCTTGCCCTCGCCGGTGCGCATCTCCGCGATCTTGCCCTGATGGAGGACCATGCCGCCGATCAACTGGACATCGAAATGGCGCATCGCCATCACCCGGCGGCCGGCCTCGCGGACCACGGCGAAGGCCTCGGGGAGGAGGGCGTCGAGGGTCTCGCCCTTCTCCAGGCGGGCGCGGAACTCGCCGGTCTTGGCCTGCAAGGCCTCGTCGGAGAGGGCCTTCATGCCCTCTTCCAGGGCATTGATACGCGCCACTTCCTTGGACAGGCGTTTGATCAGGCGCTCGTTGCGGCTGCCGAATATCTTCTTGAGGAGGTTGTTGACCATCTGGGGGGGTTCCGGGAGCAGGGGAAAATGCGGGGAATCATAACAGAAGACAGGGGCCGGAAGACGGCCCGGCCTTTCGGAGCGTTTTGCGCTGTGCCGCTCATTGGGCGCGCCGCCACCCCGGCCGGGGGGATGCGGCGGCCGGAACACGGGGTAGGAAAAGGCCGAATGTGTCCTCCCTCCAACCAGTCAAGACATGGCGGGCCGGAATCGCGGATATTGGGAAGACAGCCCCAGGATACGGGGCCAAAAACAAAGGGCTTTCTTGGCCTGTCTCCTCCCGGCTCGTCGAAGAGGCTTGACTGGACCGACCAGTCAACTATGCTGCGGGGCATGGTGCGTTCCCCCGATACCCGCCAACGCCTCATCGATTCGGCCCGCGAGCTGATCTATTCGCGCAGTTACGCAGATGTCGGGGTGGCCGCCATCTGCGAGCACGCCGGGGTACGCAAGGGCAGTTTCTACCATTTCTTTCCCAGCAAGCAGGAACTGACCCTGGCGGTGCTGGATGCATCCTTCCTGGAGATAAAACAGCAACTGCTGGACCGCGCCTTTGTGCCGGACAGGCCGCCGCTGGCACGGCTGGAGCGCTTTCTGGACCTGGCCTGGCGGTTCCAGAAACAGATGAAAGAGGCCACCGGACATATGCCGGGCTGCCCGTTCGGTAACCTGGGGGCGGAGCTTTCCACCCGTGACGAGACCATTCGCCGCAAGGTGGATGCCGTGTTCTCGAGCCTGCGCACCGGCATGCGCGACCTGCTGGCCGAAGCGGTGCAGGCCGGCGACCTGGAGCCCGTCGATATCGACGCCACGGCGGCGGCCATGCTGGCCTACGTCGAGGGGGTGCTGCTCACCGCCAAGACCCGGAACGACCCCGATGTGTTCAAGCAACTGGCGCCCGCCATGCTGGGCATTCGCATTCCGCCGCAGGCGGAGAATGCATGAATGGCCGGTATTTTTTTACGCCCGGATAAAACCGACCGGTCAACTATCATTCACCGAAAGGAGATCCTGTCCATGCAGACCCCGTCCCGAACCACCGTCACTGAACAGCCCCTGCTCACCCCGGTCCCGCCGGTCGGCCAGGAAGACCGCGTCGAATCCGTGTTCGCACGGGTGCGGGAGCGCCTTGGCTTCGTGCCCGACGCCCTGTGCCTGTACAGTTTCAGCCCGCCGCTGCTGGAAGCCTTCGTGGCCAACATAGGCTACTTCCGCGACGGCACCGGCCTGCCGCCCACGCTGACCACCTTCATCCGCTACCTGGTTTCGTCGGACGCCGGCTGTCGCTTCTGCATCGACCTGAACGAGGGCTTCCTGGCCCACCTGGGCGTGAACCTGGATGCGGCGCGCGCGGCGCGGGCCGATATCGAGGCAGCACCGCTCGAGCTGCGCGAGCGCTTGCTGCTGAAGCTCGCGCTGAAGTCGGTGGATGCGCCGCAGGACATCGACAGCGAAGACCTGAAGGCAGTTCGTGCGCAAGGCTGGAGCGACCGTGATATCTTCGACGCCGTGGTACAGGCGGCCAACAACCGGGCGTTGAACTTCGTGCTGCGCAGCTTCAAGGTGGAGCAGCAGGGCGTGTTCGCCTGATCCCGGTAGGCGAACCCTGGAGCACATCTCTAGCGCAGCAGTGGGCTTGCCGGAGAAGAACGGCGGCCTGCGGGCCTGCCCGCCCGCGGTGGGATCGCGGGCGCCCCCGCTCCTTGCATCTCTAAATTGTCACCCGGGAGGCGTCCGGCATGGCCGACGCCGCCTGGATTTCCACATGACGTCCTGCAAAGGAGGAAGACATGAAAGTGAGCGAAGCGGTGCGCGCGCGGCGCGCCATCAAGTGGTACGACCCGGATCACGTCATGCCAGAAGACACTTTCCGCACCCTGATGGCGCACGTCATCCTGTCGCCAACGGCGTTCAACATCCAGAACTGGCGCTTCGTGCGCATTACCGACCCGGAACAGCGCAAGAAGATACGTGCGGTGGCCTGGGATCAGGCCCAGGTAACCGATGCATCCGAACTGCTGGTGCTGTGCTTCGACAAAAAGGCCTGGGCGAAGCAGCCCCTCCGTTACTGGCGCAACGCCCCGCAGGAGGTGCAGGATTTTCTGTTGCCGGCGCTGGCCCGGTATTACCGTGACAGGCCGCAGGTGGAGCGCGATGAAGGCATGCGTTCGTGCGGGCTGGCTGGGCAGACGCTGATGCTGGTGGCAAAGGAACTCGGCTACGACACCTGCCCCATGGACGGCTTCGACTACGCCGCCCTGGCGGACATCATCGGCCTGCCGGAGGATCACGATATCGCCTACATGATCGCTGTCGGCAAGGGCATCAGGGAATCCTGGCCACGGCCCGGCCAGCTGGCGCTGGACGAGGTATTGATCGAGAACCGTTTCTGACGGCGACCAGGGGATATACCCGTCGCACGTGAATATTTAGTTTTTCGAGGGTGTTCCTCGTGCCCCTGGGCAAGGCGCGGAAGCGAGTCATCGCGGGGGCTATGGCGAGCAATCGCCACACCGCCCAGGGATGCGAGGGGCGGCCGCAGTGGCGAGGAGTGGCACAGGGAAGTGCCGCTTACGGACCGAAGGACGGAAATATTCACGTGCGACGGGGATAGAAGGCAAGGAGACGAATCCCTGCACGGAAGACGGTAGTCGATGGCCGCGCCACGAATCCGGCTTGGCATCCGCCCGGCCTAACCGCTATATTTCGCGCCTCGTCAGCCGCCTTCAGGCCCCAGATGCATCGACATACTCCCCTGCATGCCCGCCACCGCGCCCTGGGGGCGCGTATGGTCCCCTTCGCCGGCTGGTCGATGCCCCTGCACTATGGCTCGCAGATCCGCGAACATCGGGCGGTGCGCGCGGCCGCGGGTATGTTCGACGTCTCCCACATGCAGATCGTCGACCTAGAGGGCGTGGGCGCGCAGGTGTTTCTGCGCCGCCTGCTGGCCAACGACGTGGTCCGGCTCGAACCGGGGCAGGCCCTCTACAGTTGTATGCTGAACCCCGCCGGCGGGGTGCTCGACGACCTCATCTGCTATCTGCGCGGCCCGGACCGTTACCGCCTGGTGGTGAACGCCGCCACCGCCGAGCGGGACCTGGCCTGGATGCACGACCACCTGGACCCGGGCCTCGAACTGCACGCCCGCGCGGATCTGGCCATGCTGGCGGTGCAGGGGCCCGAGGCCCTGACCGGGGTGATCGGCCTGCTGCCCCCCGGAGACGCCGCCGCCCTGTCCGGATTGCGGCCCTTTCATGCCCTGGAGACATCCATGGGCTTCATCGCCCGCACCGGCTACACTGGTGAGGATGGCTGTGAGATCATCCTCCCGGTCGAGGCCGCACCCGCCCTCTGGGACGCCCTGTTGCAGGCCGGGGTGACCCCTTGCGGCCTCGGGGCCCGCGACAGCCTGCGCCTGGAGGCGGGCATGAACCTCTACGGCAACGACATGGACGAGACCACCACCCCCCTGGAGTCGGGCCTGGCCTGGACCCTCTCCTGGAAACCACGCACACGCGCCTTCATCGGCCGTCCCGCCCTGGAACGACAGCAGGCCGTGGGGGTGCCGCGGCGGCAGATGGGTCTGGTGCTGGAAGGCAAGGGGGTGTTGCGCGCCCACCAGCCCCTGTACGCCGCCGGGCAGCAGGTGGGAGAGATCACCTCGGGTGGTTTCGCCCCCACCCTCGGCACCTCCATCGCCCTGGCCCGGGTGGCGGCCGATGCCGTCCCCCCGCTGGAGGTGGAGATCCGCGGCCGCCGCCATGGGGTGCGGGCAGTGAAGCCCCCCTTCGTCCGTCACGGCCGAATCCTCGTCTGACGGTCATGGCGGAATGCATCGCCCTGGGGCATGGAGGCGCCCTTCCCCCTGACCCTTTCCCCTCACCCCGGCCCTCTCCCCGGAGGGCGGAGCGCGCCCGAAGCGATTTTGACGCCAACCCCGATCTTCCAATGGAGAAAAGCCGATGAGCGAGATCCCCGAGGACCTGAGATACGCCGAATCCCACGAGTGGCTGCGGGAGGAAGCCGACGGCAGCCTCACCCTGGGTATCACCGACCATGCCCAGGAGCAGTTGGGGGACCTGGTGTTCGTGGAACTGCCCGAAGTAGGCGGCGACTACGCCGCGGGCGCCGAATGCGCCGTGGTGGAGTCGGTCAAGGCCGCCTCGGACGTGTACTGCCCCGTGGCCGGCCGGGTGGTGGCGGTCAACGAGGCCCTGGAGGACGCCCCCGAACTGGTCAATCAGTCGCCCTACGGCCAGGGCTGGATCCTGCGCCTCGCGCCCAGCGACCCCACCGCCCTGGACGGCCTGCTGGACGCCGCCGGCTATACCCGGGTGGTGGCCGCGGAGGATACCTGAGGGTGCCCTTCATCCCCCATACCGCCGCGGAACGCGCGGCCATGCTGGAGGCCCTGGGTCTCCGGGAGATGGACGAGCTGTTCGCCGAGATCCCGCCGGACCTGATCGACGAGTCTGCGGCCGGCCTGGGCGAGGGCCTGTCCGAGGCCGCGGTGGGCCGGCTGATGCGCGAGCGGGCGCGGGCCGACGGCCATCCCCTCAACTTCATCGGCGCCGGGGCCTATGCCCACCACATCCCCGCCGCGGTCTGGGAACTGGCCAGCCGCGGCGAGTTCTACACCGCCTACACCCCCTATCAGGCCGAGGTCAGCCAGGGCACCCTGCAACTGGTCTGGGAATACCAGTCCATGATGACCGCGCTCATGGCCATGGAAGTGAGCAACGCCTCCCTCTACGACGGCGCCTCGGCCCTGGCCGAGGCCGTGCTCATGGCGGTGCGTGTGCAGCGCCGGCTGAAGCGGCGGCGGGTGTTGGTGCCGCGGGGCCTGCACCCCGCCTACCGCGAGACCCTGGCCACCCTGACCGCCCCCCAGGGCGTGGAACTGCGGGAACTGCCCTTCGACCCCCGGGGGGGTCACCTCGCCCCCGAGTCCCTGGCCCCCTGGAGCGGCGAGGAGATCACCGCCCTGGTGATCCCTCAGCCCAATTTCTTCGGCGTCCTGGAAGAGGTCCATGCCCTCACCGACTGGGCCCACGCCCAGGGGGCCCTGGTCGTCGCCGTGGTCAATCCCCTGGCCATGGCCCTGCTGGAGCCGCCCGGCCGCTGGGGCGCCCGCGGGGCGGACATCGCCGTGGGCGAGGGCCAGCCCCTGGGCATCCCCCTCTCCTCGGGCGGCCCCTATCTCGGCTTCATGTGCTGCCGGCAGGTCCATGTCCGGCAGATGCCCGGGCGCCTGGTGGGCCGGACCCGGGACGCCGAGGGGCGGCCGGGCTTCACCCTCACCCTGCAGGCGCGCGAGCAACACATCCGCCGCGCCAAGGCCACCTCCAACATCTGCTCCAACCAGGGCCTGATGGTCACCGCGGCGGCCATCCACATGGCCCTCCTGGGGGCGGAGGGCCTGCGCCGCACCGCCCTCGCCTGCCATGCCCGGCTGCGCGACCTGAGCCGGCGGCTGTGCGCACTCCCCGGCATCGAGCCCCTGTTCGACCGTCCCGTCTTCCACGAACAGGCCCTGCGCCTGCGCGTCCCGGTCGCCGGGGTGTTACGCTCCCTGGCCGCCCACAACATCCTCGGCGGCTACGCCCTGGGGCGGACCTATGCCGAACTGGACGCCGGCCTCCTGGTGTGCGCCACCGAGGTGCACGAAGAGCGGGACCTGGAGACCTTCGAGACCAAACTGGCACGCATCGTCGCCGCCCGCGGCGAGGTGAAGTGCCCCATAAAACCCAACTGGTAGAGGAAACGACCATGACCGAAATCACCCTTGGCGGCGACCCCATCCACACCAATGGCCAACTGCCGGCGGTGGGCGCCCCGGCGCCCGACTTCAGGCTGGTGGACAAGGACCTCCAGGACCGCACCCTGGCCGACTTCCGCGGCAAGAAGAAGCTGCTCAACATCGTCCCCAGCCTGGACACCGACATCTGCGCCGAGTCCACCCGCCGCTTCAATCAGGCCCTCGCCGGACGGGACGACGCCGTGGCCCTGGTGATCTCCGCCGATCTGCCCTTCGCCTCGGGCCGCTTCTGCTCCAGCGAGGGCCTCGACAACGTGGTCACCCTGTCCATGATGCGCGACAAGAACTTCGCCAAGGACTACGGGGTGCTGATCCAGGACGGCCCCCTGGCCGGGCTCTGTGCGCGCGCGGTGGTGGTCCTGGACGCCGACGACCGGGTCGTCTACACGCAACTGGTGCCCGAGATCAAGCAGGAGCCGGACTACGCCGCCGCCCTGAAGGCCCTGGGCTGAATGGCGACCCTGTTCGATCTCTCGGTACCCGGGCGCCGCGCCGGCGCCCAGCTCCCGCCCGCGGCCCCGCCGCCGGACGACCTCCCCGGGGAGCTGTTGCGCCGTGACCCTCCCGCCCTGCCCGAGGTCTCGGAACTGGAGGTGGTGCGCCACTACACCCGCCTCTCGCAGCGCAATCACGGAGTGGACACCGGCTTCTACCCCCTCGGCTCCTGCACCATGAAGTACAACCCGCGGGGGGCCAACGCCCTGGCCATGCTGCCGGAATTCCTGGAGCGCCACCCCCTGGCCCCCGAGGGGCACGGCCAGGGCCTCCTGGCCTGCCTGCACGACCTTCAGGAGATCCTGGCGGCGGTCACCGGTATGGCCGCGGTGAGCCTGACCCCGGCCGCGGGCGCCCAGGGCGAGTTCGCCGGGGTACGCATGATCCGCGCCTACCACGAGGCCCGGGGCGACCACCAGCGGGACGAGATGCTGATCCCCGATTCCGCCCACGGCACCAACCCCGCGTCGGCGGTGATGGGCGGCTGCCGGGCGCGGGAGATCCCCACCGGCCCCGACGGCGACCTGGACCTGGAGGCCCTGGACGCGGCCCTGGGGCCGCGCACCGCCGGGATCATGCTCACCAACCCCTCCACCCTGGGGCTGTTCGAGCGCAACATCCAGGCCATCGCCCGGCGGGTCCATGCCGCCGGCGGCCTGCTCTATTACGACGGTGCCAACCTCAACGCCATCCTCGGGCGGGTGCGCCCGGGCGACATGGGCTTCGACGTGGTCCACCTGAACCTGCACAAGACCTTCGCCACCCCCCACGGCGGCGGGGGCCCCGGGGCCGGCCCGGTGGGCGTGAGCGCCCGCCTGGAGCCCTTCCTGCCCATCCCCCGGGTGGGCCACGACGGCCACGACTACCACTGGATCGAGTCCGCCGACCGTCCCCAGAGCATCGGCCGCCTGTCGGCCTTCGCCGGCAACCTGGGGGTGGCCCTGCGTGCCTATGTGTACGCCCGGATGCTGGGCGACCCCGGCCTGGCCCGGGTCTCCGGCCATGCCGTCCTCAATGCCGCCTATCTGATGCAGCGCCTGCGCGCCCTCGGCTACGAGGCCGCCTATCCGGACCGCCGGCCCGGACACGAATTCATCATCACGCTGAAACGGGAGGCACACGCATGGGGCGTGCGCGCCCTGGACGTGGCCAAGCGCCTGCTCGACTTCGGCATCCACGCCCCCACCACCTATTTCCCCTTGCAGGTCCCGGAGTGCCTCCTCATCGAGCCCACCGAGACCGAGTCCAAGGCCGAGCTGGACCGTTTCGTGGAGGCCATGGCGCGCATCCGCGAAGAGGCGGAGCACGACCCCGAACGCCTGCGCGGGGCCCCCTGGACCACCCCGCTGCGGCGCCTCGACGACGTCCGCGCGGCGCGCGAGCCCGACCTCGCCTGGCGGCCGGAATGAACCAGAACCGGGGCTGGCGCCGCCTGGTGAAGGCCTGGGGCTACTCCCTCGCCGGCCTGGGCGCCTGCTTCCGCCACGAGGCCGCCTTCCGTCAGGAACTGGCCCTGGCCACGGCCCTCACCCCCCTGGGGATCTGGTGGGGAAGGAATGGCGCGGAACGTGCCCTGTTGGTGGCATCCCTGTGGTGGCCTCCCATCGTGGAACTGCTCAACTCGGGCCTGGAGGCACTGGCAGACCGCATCGGTCCCGAACGCCACCGGCTCTCGGGGCGGGCCAAGGACATGGGCTCGGCGGCAGTGTTCATGACCCTCTGCCTGACCGCGGCGGTATGGGCCCTGATTCTCCTGCCACGGGCCTTTTGACGGCCCATTGTTTTAGGTATATGGTTCCTATCCTGACCGCTTTGGGGTGCCATCGATGATCCGCCGTATGGCTTGGCTCCTGTTGCTGTTGCTGCCCTGCATCCTCCCGGCCCAGGTCCTGGTCGCCAATCCCGATGTCCCTCTGCGAGCGATCGAACGCTCCAGGGCGCGCGCCTATTTCTTTCTGCGTCTGCACGAATGGCCGGACGGCACCCCGGTGCGGCTATTCGTGCTGGACGATCGCGCCCCCTTGCACCGGCGTTTCAGCAAGGAGGTACTGGGGGTGCTGCCACAGAGTCTGCGCCGGACCTGGGACCGGATGTTGTTCGCGGGCCTCGCCCAGCCCCCCGAGCGGGTGGGATCCATCGAGGAGATGCGGCGACGGGTGGCCACCACACCGGGTGCCTTGGGATATCTTCCGAAGGGAGAGACGGATGAAAGCGTACGTGTGCTGCCTGTTCACTAGCTTGACGGCTGCGTTGCCCTCCCTGGGACGGGCCGATGACCGCATCCTGCCCGAGGGGCTGCAACTGCATGGCTTCCTGTCCCAAGGGTATGTGCAGACCAGCGCCAACCGCTGGTTCGGCGACAGCGAGCAGGGCAGTTGGGATTTTCGCGAGATCGGGATCAACGCCTCCTACCGGCCTGCCCGCCGTTGGCTGGTGTCCGCCCAGGTCCTGTCACGCACCGCCGGGGACATGGACGACGGCAGCCTGCGCCTGGACTACGGGCTGCTGGACTGGGGCTTCGAGGCCAACGCCGAACGCCGTCTGGGCCTGCGCCTGGGGCGGATCAAGAACCCCGCGGGGTTCTACAACGAGACCCGGGACGTGGCCTTCACCCGTCCGGCCATCTTCCTGCCGCAGGCGGTCTATTTCGACCGGGTGCGCAATCTGGCCCTGTCCGCCGATGGGGCGCAGATCTACGGGGACTGGTCCCTGGAGGGCGCGAACCTGAGCCTCCGGATCGGCATGGGCATGCCCCTCATCAACAAGGCGGCCGAGGCCACCTTCATGGGGCGCGACTGGCAAGGCAGCCTGAAGGCGGATCGCCCGTTGGTCATCACCAGGCTGGGCTACGAAACGGGCGACAGGCGTCTGCGCCTGGCCCTGAGCGGCATTACCGTGCGCATGGATTTCGAGCGGGGGCCGGCCGACCCCCCGCCCCCGCTGCTTGATTCCGGGCACATCGACCTCACCATGGGCATCCTCTCCGCCCAATACAACAGCGAACGCTGGTCCCTGACCGGGGAATACCTGCTCCAGGGCGTGAACTGGGTCGGCACCGGCCGTCTCCCGCCCGGCTACAACCTGGCCCAGGGCTGGTATCTCCAGGGGGAATGGCGCCCCCGGGACGACCTCTCCCTGTTCCTGAGATACGACGACCGGATCACCAATCTGGACGACCCGAACGGTACCGATGCCGAGGCCGCCAGGGGGATCCCCGCGCACAACGGCTTCGCCCACGACTGGGTACTCGGCGGCGGGTGGACGCCGCGCTCCGATCTCCTGGTGCGTCTGGAGTACCACTGGGTGGATGGCACCGCCTGGTTGTCCAACGAGGAGAACGACCCCCGGAGCACCACACGCCGCTGGCAGATGTTCGCCGCCCAGGTGAGCTTCCGCTTCTGACCGGGGCCTCCACCCCGGAGCGTGCCTGAGCGGCGATTCCCATCTTCGTTCAGGCGCTATACACTCCGGGGCTTCCGAGTCCCCTGGAGCCGCCATGAGTCACGACCATCCCCCGCAGGCCTTCCAGCCGCTGACCATCGCCATCCTCACCGTATCGGACACCCGCACCGAGGCCGACGACCGTTCCGGCGGCCTCCTGCGCGAACGCGCCGAGACCGCCGGTCACCGGGTGGTGGCGAAGGAGATCGTCCCCGACGACATCTACGCCATGCGCGCGGTCTTCTCGCGCTGGATCGCCGACCCCGGGGTACAGGTGGTGATCGCCACCGGCGGTACCGGGATCACCGGACGCGACCTCACCCCGGAGGCCGTCGAACCCCTGTTCGACAAGCCCCTGCCGGGCTTCGGCGAACTCTTCCGCCACTTCTCCCTGGAGGAGATCGGCACCTCCACCATCCAGTCCCGGGCGGTGGGCGGGATCGCCAACGGCACCCTCGTCTTCTGCCTGCCCGGTTCCAGCGGTGCCTGCCGCACCGGCTGGGACCGCATCCTCGCCAGCCAGCTCGACCGCCGCACCCGCCCCTGCAACTTCGCCGAGATGTTGCCCCGCGCCCTGGAGGTCTGAGATGAGCGCCTGTTGCGACAGCCTCCCCACCCCGAGCCCTCTCAAGACCGTGGAGCAGGCCCTGGCCCTCCTCCTCGAACAGGCCCGGCCCCTCGGGGATACCGAGACCCTGCCCCTGGACCGGGCCCTGGGCCGGGTCCTGGCCACACCCATCCACAGCCGGGTGGACGTGGCCCCCTGGGACAACAGCGCCATGGACGGCTACGCCGTGCGGATCGCCGACCTGGGAGAGACCGGCGCCACCCTGCCCGTGTCCCAGCGCATCCCCGCCGGGGCCCCGGGCGGGCCCTTGGCGGCGGGCACCGCGGCGCGCATCTTCACCGGCGCGCCGCTGCCCGAGGGGGCCGACGCGGTGGTCATGCAGGAGGTCTGCGAGCGCCAGGGCGACCGGGTACGCATCGGTGAGCGGCCGCGGCCCGGGGCCAACATCCGCCGCCGCGGCGAGGACATCCGCAGCGGCGAACGGGTGCTGGAGGCCGGCACCCGGCTCCTGCCCCAACAGCTGGGCCTGGCCGCCTCGGTGGGGGTCGCCGAGGTGGAGGTGGTCCGCCGCCTGCGGGTGGCCCTGTTCGCCAGCGGCGACGAACTGGCCATGCCGGGAAGCGACCTCGGTCCCGGACAGATCTACAACTCCAACCAGTTCACCCTCGGCGGCCTGCTCCAGGCCCTGGGTTGCGAGGTCCAGGCCCTCGGTATCGTCGAAGACACCCTGGAGGCCACCACCGCCGCCCTGGAGCGGGCCGCGGCCGGCGCCGACCTGGTGCTCGCCTCCGGGGGCGTCTCGGTGGGCGAAGAGGACCACGTCAAGCCGGCGGTGGAGCGACTCGGGCGCCTCGACCTGTGGCGGATCGCGGTCCGCCCAGGCAAGCCTCTGGCCTTCGGCCACATCGGCGAGACCCCCTTCATCGGCAGCCCCGGCAACCCCGTGTCCCTGTTCGTCACCTTCTGCCTGTTCGCGCGGCCCTTCATCCGCCGGATGCAGGGTGTGTCCGGCCCGCTCGATCCGTTGCGGGTGCCCGCCCGCGCCGCCTTCGCCTGGCCCAAGGCGGTCAAGCGGCGGGAATACGCCCGCGCCCGCCTCGGCCTGGACGACCGGGGCGAGGCCTGGATCGAACTCTATCCCAGCCGATCCTCGGCGGTATTGAGTTCCGTGGTCTGGGCCGGCGGCCTCGCCGAGATCCCCGAGGGGTGCACCTTCGAGCGTGGCGAACGGATCCTCTTTCTGCCCTTCGAGGGGCTGCTGGCATGATTGAAGTGCTCTATTTCGCCAGCCTCCGCGAACGCCTCGGCCACGACCGCGAGGCCCTGGAGATCCCGCCGGGGGTCAGCACCCTGGGCGGACTCGCCGCCTGGCTGGCCCACCGTGGCGGCCCCTGGGAGGAGGTCTTCGCCGGCGACGAGACCCTGATGATGGCCCTGGACCAGGAGGCCGCCGATCCCGCCACGGACCTGCACGACGGCGCCGAGGTGGCCTTCTTCCCACCGGTGACCGGGGGCTGAACATGCAACCGGTACGGGTGCAGACCGAGGCCTTCGATGTGGCCGCCGAAATCGAGGCCCTGCGCGCCGGCGATCCCCACGTCGGCGGCCTGGTCACCTTCGTGGGCTACATGCGCGACTTCAACCAGGGCGACAGGGTGGAGACCCTGACCCTGGAACACTATCCGGGGATGACCGAGAAGGCCCTGGAGGCCATCGTCACCGAGGCCGGGGCGCGCTGGGATCTGCTGGGGATCCGGGTGGTCCACCGGGTGGGCGAACTCCGCCCCGGGGAGCCCATCGTCCTGGTGGCGGTGACCAGCGCCCACCGCGGCGAGGCCTTCCGCGCCTGCGAATTCGTCATCGACTATCTCAAGACCCGCGCCCCCTTCTGGAAGAAGGAGCGCACCCCCCAAGGCGAGCGCTGGGTGGAGGCGAGGTCTTCGGACCAGAGGGCGGAGGCGCGTTGGCGGCCGGGGAGCGGAAAGGCAACCAGATGATGCGCGTCCATTGCCTACAACACGTCCCCTTCGAGGGCCTGGGCAGCCTCGCCGGGGCCTTCGCCGAGCGCGGGGACCGGGTCACCACCACCCACCTCTACCGGGAGGCGCTCGACGCGGATCCCGACGCCCTCGACCTCCTGGTGGTCATGGGCGGCCCCATGGGGATCGCCGACGAAACAGAGCATCCCTGGCTGGCCGCCGAGAAGCGCTTCATCGCCCAGGTCATCGACAACGGCGCCCGGGTCCTGGGCGTCTGCCTGGGCGCCCAGCTGATCGCCGGCGTGCTGAATGCACCGGTGACCCGCAACCCACAGCCGGAGATCGGCTGGTTCCCGATAGAGAAGCGTCCCGAGGCCTCGGCCTCGGCCATCGGCCGCGCCCTCCCCGTCCGCCTGACCGCCTTCCACTGGCACGGCGACCGCTTCGCCATCCCCGCGGGCGCCATTCCCCTGTACCGCTCCGCGGCCTGTGAGAACCAGGGTTTCGTGTACCGGGAGCGGGTCGTGGGCCTGCAATTCCACCTGGAGACCACGCCGGCATCGGCCGCCGCCCTGGTGCGGCATTGCGCCGATGAACTGCGCCCGGGCCCTTACATCCAGTCCGCCCGCGAGATCCTGGACCCCGATCACGACTATGGCGCGATGCACGCGGCGATGGGGGACCTGATCGGCGCCTTGTCGGAGAGTGGGCGCGCGTAGGGGTGTTCATGGCAACCGCACCCCCCGGAGGATGAAGGTTGTGGGGGCGTCCTCAGCCGCCCCGACCATGTGGACCCTGCCTCGGCCGGCAGCCATCACACGACGACGACGGACAGGTATACTCTCTCTTTTTCTACGGACGCATTGCCATGCCGGAAAGCGAAGGCTTCGCCGCACTCTTCAGCCAATTCGAGCAGGAACGAACGCCCCCGGCCCGTCGCGAGCCACGCCCGGGCGACCGGGTCCGCGGCCGGGTCCTGTCCATCCAGGGGGACAATCTCTTCATCGACCTGGGTACCAAGACCGAGGGCGTAGCCGATGTCGCCGAATTCACCGATGCAGACGGCCACTTGACAGTGGCCGTAGGCGACGCAATCGAACTCGCCGTCAGCGGCAAGGACGAGGACAGTGGTACCCTCCTGCTCGGCACCCGCCACGCGCGACGGGCCCACGGAAGCAAGGGCCTGCGCCAAGCCTTCGAGGAACAGCGGCCGGTCGAGGGCCTGGTCACCGCCACCACCAAAGGCGGCCTGGAGGTAGAACTGTCCGGGGTGCGGGCCTTCTGTCCCGCCTCGCAGATCGACGGCCACTTCGTGGAGGACCTCGAGACCTTCGTCGGTCAACGCCTGCCCTTTCGCATCACCAAGTTCGAGGGCGGCCGGCATCCGGACCTGGTGGTCTCGCGCCGGGTCCTGCTCGAGGAAGAACAGCGCGCCCGCGCGGCGGAGACCCGCGCCCGCCTGGAAGTGGGCGCAGTCCTCGAAGGCCGGGTGAGCGCCCTCAAGGACTTCGGTGCCTTCATCGACCTAGGCGGTATCGACGGCCTGGTCCACGTGAGCGAACTGGCCTTCGGCCGGGTCGCCCACCCCAGCGAGGTCTTGACCGTCGGTCAGCAAGTGAAGGTGGCGGTGTTGCGTATCGAGCCCAGCGGCGACCCCCGCCGGCCCGAGCGTGTCGCCCTGTCCATCCGCGCCCTGGAGAAGGACCCCTGGCAGGAGGTCCTGGTGAATTTCCCGGTGGGGGCCCAGGTGGAGGGCCGGGTAAACCGCCTGCAACCCTTCGGCGCGTTCGTGGAACTGGCCCCCGGGGTGGACGGCCTCATCCACGTCAGCGAATTGGGTGCCGGCCGGCGCATCACTCATCCCCAAGAGGTGTTGGAGCTGGGCCAACAGGTGCAAGCCACGGTGATCAGCGTGGACCCGGAGAAAAAACGCATCGGCCTTTCCCTGGACCCGGACAAACAGGCCAGGGCACACGCGGACACGGCCGAATACGGCCGGCCCGAGACGGGGTTCGGAACCCTGGGGGATCTATTGCGGGAATCGCTGAGGAAACAGGGGCAGAAGACCTGATGGGAGCGATCCTTGCGCATCCCCACGAAGGATGGTGGGCACGCGGGCGGCCCTCCATGGGGGCAGGGCTCCGTCATCTAACCGCCCCTCTGCCAGTGGCCTTCCCTGAAAAACGCCGTGAATACCTCCCTGTAGGCTTGACTGCGGCATCCCTGCCGCAGACATTTTCAGGGAAGGCCACTGGCG
>JALSSC010000002.1 GCA_026984455.1 Chromatiaceae bacterium | reverse complement strand
GGAGCGGAACACCGCGGCCACGTCGTTGTAGCCCTCCACGTCGGCCTTGGCGGCGAAATAGAGGTAGCGGCGGTTGGCCTGGGATTCGCCCGCGAAGGCATCTTTCAAATTCTGTTCGGTCTTGCTGCCTTTGAGGTCCATGAGATTCTCCAAAATGGGGTTGTTACCCGGGCATGACACCTGGGCTCGTGGTTGATCGTCGGCGGGAGATCGCCCCGCGAGACAGCGGGAATATAAGGGGGTCCGTCCGAAGGCGCAATCTGAACTTCCAATGGCAACGATAGTTTGTGGCTATGGGTGTCTCCCATTGTGCAGCTGGGGCGCATTTTCAGCCCCGGCCACAGGTGTCACCCCGCTCAGGCCCGAGTCGAGGATCGCTTTGCGCACCGCCTCCAGTGCTCTGGGACGGGGGAAACTCTTGCGCCACGCCAGGGCCACGCGGCGGTGCGGCGGCTGTCCGTCGAACCGGCGGATGGTGACGAGACGTTCTGAGAAACGATCGGCGCGGGCGGCCGTACAGGGCAGCACGGTGATGCCCAGGCCGCTCGCCACCATGTAACGGATGGTCTCCAGGGAACTGCCCTGAAGGCTGCGCTGGAGGTGACCGCCTTCGGTGCTGTTCTGAATGCACTCCGGGCAGACCTGGAGGACCTGGTCACGGAAGCAGTGCCCTTCACCCAGGAGAAGGACATTCTCATGCGGAAGCTCCCGCGGCGACACCCGATCCTCCTGACTCCAGGGATGGGAGCTGGGTAACAAGACCACGAAGGGCTCGTCGTAGAGGGCCTGGGTCATCAGCCCCTGGACCTCGAAGGGCAGGGAGATGAGGATCAGGTCCAGTTCGCCGTGCTTGAGCTTTTCGGTGAGTACGGCGGTGTAGTTTTCCTCGACGATCAGCGGCATCCGCGGCGCGCGTTCCGCCAGCAAGGGGATGAGTTGGGGCAGGAGGTAGGGGCCGACGGTGTAGATGGCCCCCAGACGCAAAGGCGCTTGCAACTGGTCCTTACCCTGGTTGGCGATCTCGCGGATGCCCCCGGCCTCTTCCAGGACCCGTTGTGCCTGGGTCACCACCCGTTCCCCTACCGGGGTGACGTTGACCTCGCCCTGTCCCCGCTCGAACAGGATCACCCCGAGTTCGTCTTCCAGCTTCTTCACCGCCACGCTGAGGGTGGGTTGGCTGACGAAGCAGGATTCGGCGGCGCGGCCGAAATGGCGCAGCCGCGCCACCGCCACCACGTATTTGAGCTCGTTCAGGGTCATCGCGCCGGTGCCGCGATGGCGGGATGCTCTGACATGGAGGGCTCCTCCGTCTCCGCCTGTTTACCTGTCTATATGTCAGAACCCTCCGCTATGCAAGAAAGCGTTGTATTTCAGTTTATTGGAATCTTGCGGTGCACTTGATGCGATGGCCGGCGCGAAGCGACGCCGGGCCGGATGCCGTCACCGCTGCCGCGACGCCGCTGGCGGGCGAGCGGCGGGTCTCTCGGCGGAGATCGCCCGGTCTGGGTCATGTGCCCTGTACCACCAGGAGGTCACAAGGCGCCCGCCGCAGCACCGCCTCGGAGGTGGAGCCCATCAACAAGGCCTCGCTGTGGCCCGCGCGCCGCCCGAGAACCACCATGTCCACTCCATTCTCGTCCACGTAACGGACGATGGCGCGCGCCGCCGACACCTCGCTCAACAACACCTCGCGGCGCGCGGCGCGGGCGTCGATGCGTACGGCCAGATCGTCCAGGGCCGTACCCGCCCGCCGTTTCAGGTAGTCGCCAGGGTCGGCATCCTCCGGTGGGACCCAGTCGTTGGGGATCTCTTCGGGAAAATAGTCGATCACATGCAAGAGGGTGATCTCGGCCCCATGGCAGCGGGCCACCTCCATGGCCCGCAGTCCGGCGTTCTCCGGAGCGTTGTCGAAGTCCACCGCAAACAGGACGTGACGATAATGGTTCATGGTATTTCTCCTGAAGATGGAAGACACTCCCTGGCGCAGCCCCTCGACCCCGGTTTCCGGAGACCAGGGACGTGGGGGGCGGATGCGCCGAAGGGTATCCCAAGGCGGAATCCAAGCCGGAGCGATACCATGGGTTTTGCTGATCCAGATCAGGAAATCCCCTCATCCGTGCCGATATGCCACAATAGGGGTATCGACGATCCACTCCGACGCGGACGTTTCCACCCTGATCCAGGAGTTCATCCTCATGCCCGAATTGCCCCCTCCCCATGATCCCATCGAAGGCCTCGGCGAGGCCTATGAACTGATGCTCGAACGTGCCATGGCCGATTTCCAGAAGGCCGAGCACAAGAGCCGCGAGGCCTTGCACCGCTTCATCGACAGGGCGCGCGAAAAGGCGGTGGAACTGGAGGAGCTGACCGAGGAGGATGCCGGGCGCGTCGCCGACTCTCTCAAGCGCGATCTGGACCACCAGGCCAGATACTTGGCGGAGACCGGCAAGGACCTGGGCGATTGGTTGGGTTTCGACGTGGAGATGCTCGAAGAGCGTACCCGCGAGGCCCTGCTCTCGGTGGCCGATCCCACCGTGCTGGAGTTGCTCGCCCTGAAGGCCCGCGCCGCCACCTACCGGACCGGAGAGATCGCCGGGCCCGGTACCCTGGTGTGCGCCCAGTGCGGCGAGCGGCTGCATCTGCACCGTGCGGGCCGCATCCCACCCTGCCCGCGGTGCCACGGCACCGTCTTCCACCGCGAAGATGCCTGAGGGGCCACGGCCATGCGCATTGCACGGACCATCGCCCCACGCCTGTTCTGGCTCGGCCTCCTGGTCGGGCTCGGCCTGGCCGGCTGCGCCCGCTCGGAGGGGGTGGATTTCGGCCTCCAGGACCTGGATGGCAAGACCCACCACCTCTCCGACTATCGTGGCAAGTGGGTCCTGGTGAACTACTGGGCGACCTGGTGCCCCCCCTGCCGGGAAGAGCTGCCCGAACTCCAGGATTTCTATGAACGGCACAAGGACAAGGACGCGGTGGTCCTAGGCATCGCCTTCCAGAACGCCACCACCGAACACCTGCGCCAGTTCGTGGAGCAGCAGCTTCTCACCTACCCCATCCTGCGCGACCGCCCGCGTGAGGCCACCGAACTCGGGCCCATCCCCGGCCTGCCCACCTCGTTTCTCGTCGATCCCCAGGGCCGGGTGGTCGCCCGTCAGGTGGGTCCCGTGAGTGCCGCCGGGATCGAGCGTTTCATCGCGGGACGGAGCGGGACCGGCTCCGACTGAGGCCGCTCAGGAGTTCATACCTGGAAACCCCATTATGACCGAGTCCGATCATCCATCCGAGCCCCAAGCCGTGTGTATCCGCTGTCTGGTGAGCGGCCGCGTCCAGGGGGTCTTCTTCCGTGCATCCACCCGCGAACAGGCCCTCGGCCTGGGGCTCACCGGCGAGGCCCGCAACCTGCCCGACGGGCGGGTGGAAGTGCTCGCCTGCGGCGACCCGCGTGCGCTGGAGCGCCTGCGGGACTGGTTGCGCCAGGGCCCGCCCCAGGCCGTGGTCAGCAATCTGGTCTGCGAGGTGGTGCCCTATCAGGCCCTGAGCGGTTTCGGGACCTCCTGACTTGCGCCTGCCGCCCCTTACCGACGGGCGGGTGCTGCGGCGCTACAAGCGCTTCCTCGCCGAGGTGGAACTGGCCGACGGGCGCCTGGTCACCGCCCACTGTCCCAACACCGGCAGCATGCGCACCTGCTGGGCACCCGGTGCCCCCGTACAGCTCAGCCACAGCGACGATCCCCGGCGCAAGCTGGCCTGGACCTGGGAGCGGGTGGACATGGGCCGGGGCTGGATCGGCATCAACACCCACAGGGTCAACGCCGTGGTGGCCGAGGGCATCGCCCAGGGGCGCGTGCCCGCCCTCGCCGGCTATCCCGAACCCCGCCGCGAGCCCCGCCTGGACCTGCCCGGCCTGCCCGCCGGCCGCCTGGACCTCGCCCTGGGGAACGACTGCCTGGTGGAGGTGAAGAACGTCACCCTCTGGGAGGGCGGCTGTCTGAGCTTTCCAGACGCCGTCACCGTGCGCGGCCGCAGGCATCTGGACCTGCTCGCCGCCCTCGCCGTCCGTGGTCTCCGGGCGGTGCTGCTGTTCGCCCTCAACCGTCCCGAAGGCACATGTTTCAGCCCGGCGGCGCATATCGACCCGGCCTATGCCCACGGTCTCGCCGAGGCGGCGGCCGCGGGGGTGGAGGTGTTGGCGGTGCGGGTGCGTCACCGGCCGCAGGCCATGGAGCTGGGGGAGGGGGTGGAGGTGCGGGGGGAGCGCGGGACGGGCGTCACGTAGGCCGCGCTCCGGCCTGCCCACGCGGCACACAGTCGGCCTTCGAAGTCACCTTTGACCGAACCGAAGAACCGCTGCTACACTGATCTCCATGCCCCAGTCCGTCGAGCACACCCCTTTCCTTGCCGGATCCCACGGCTCTCGAAGGCTGCCCCTTTGGCTCGCCGGCATCGTCCTGATCGGCCTCGTCGGTCTGGTCTTGCATCCCGTCGTACACCAGACGCCGGACAAATATTGCACCATCTGCCTGGTGGCCCAGGGCCATGCCCCACTGCCACCGGTCCTTCCCCAGGTGCTGCCGGGGGCCGGGGTCTGTCTGCTCGTCCTTCCGCCTTCGCCTGTCCGTCTTCCCCGGGCGGCCCGGGTCACCGGTCTCCCTCCCGCGCGCGCATCCCCCGCCTCCATCTGAGAACGACCACGGTGCCGGGCCCGCTCCGCGCGGAATCCCGGCGCCTTCCATCTGTCTGTCCGTCGCATTCGAATGTTCGCCGAGCGTGGCCGCGCCCGCGGTCTTGGGTGTCGTCGCGGAGACCCGCCATAGCTCCCGCTATGCATGCTTTCCGTGCCCGGCCCGGGATTACGCAGAACGGCCGTGAATCGCCGAGACCCCGACTGCGGCGGCTATGGATTTCAGGAGTATCTCAGCATGCGCTCGAATCAACTTGCGCGGGCGGTCGTATCGACCGCCTGCATCGGCCTCCTCAGCCCTGTGGTAGAGGCCGGCCCCCCGGAGATCGAGGCGATCCAGCAGGAGATCGCCGCCATGAAACAGGACTATGCGCGACGCATCCAGGCGTTGGAGCGGCGTCTCGCCCAGGCCGAACGCGAGGCCCGTGACGCCCGCCAGGAGGCGCAACGGGCCAACAAAGAGGTGGATCGCATGGCCACCGCCCCGGCCGGGACGCCCACGGAATCGGCCAATGCCTTCAATCCGGCCGTCGATCTCGTGCTCAACGGCCGTTACCGCGCCTTCTCGCGGCCCGCGTCCGAGAACGGCATCCCCGGTTTCAGCCTCGGTGACGAATCCTTCAAGGGCGACGCCGGGCTGTCCCTGGACGAATCGGAATTCGGCATCGCCGCCAACATCGACGATCTCTTCTACGGTCAGTTCACCGCCAGCTTCGCCAGCGATGCAGGCGAGGACTCGGTGAGCGTGGAGGAGGCCTTCATCCAGACCACGGCCCTGCCCGCGGGCCTCGGCCTCACGATCGGCCGCTTCTTCTCCGGCATCGGCTACCTCAACGGCTTCCATAGCCACGCCGACGACTTCGCGGATCGTCCCCTGCCGTACCGGGCCATGCTCGGTAACGGCTACAACGACGACGGGGTGGAGCTGCGTTGGCTGGCGCCGACGGATCTGTATCTGGAGCTGGGCGCGGACCTCTTTGCCGGCGACCATTACCCGGCCGGGGGGCGGGGTCACGATGGCCTCGGCAGTTGGACCCTCTTTTCCCACATCGGCGGCGACTGGGACGAGAGCAACAGTTGGAAGGCCGGCCTCTCCTATCTCCAGGCCCAGGCCCGTGACCGTGCCTCGGGCGATCCCGACGCCCCCGATCTGTTCAGCGGCGAGACCCGCCTGTGGATCGCCGATGCAGTCTGGAAATGGGCGCCCAACGGCAATCCCTATCGCCACAATCTGCGCCTCCAGGGCGAGTACTTCCACCAGGACCAGGACGGCGACTATCGCTTCGGGGACGGCGCCCCCCTGGCCTACCGGGGCCATCAAAACGGTTGGTATCTGCAAGGCGCGTACCAATTCGTCCCGCGCTGGCGGCTCGGCCTGCGCGTGGCGGGACTCCATGCCGACGATCCGGGGGCGGCCTTCGCCGGCACGGATCTGGACCCCCTGGGCCGGGATCCGCGCCACTACAGCGTCATGCTGGACTGGTCCCACAGCGAGTTCAGCCGGCTGCGCCTCCAGTACAACCGCGACGACTCCCGTCCCCATAGCGACGACCAGTTCCTGATCCAATACATCTTCGCCCTCGGCGCCCATGGCGCCCACGCGTTCTGAGGACTTCGCCATGAATCGATCTCTCTTCTCCCTATTGGCGGGGCTTGCCCTGCTGTTCAGCCTGCCGGCCCGGGCGGATCTGCGGGTGTTCGCCTGCGAGCCCGAATGGGGTGCCCTGGCCCAGGTCCTCGGCGGCGATGCGGTACAAGTCTTCACCGCCACCACCGCCCTCCAGGATCCCCACCACATCCAGGCCCGTCCCAGCCTGATCGCGCGTATGCGCCGCGCCGACCTGCTGGTCTGCACCGGCGCCGAACTGGAGATCGGCTGGTTGCCGCTGCTCCTGCGCAAGGCCCACAACGGCCGCATCCAGCCGGGCCGGCCGGGCCATTTCCTGGCCGCCAACCAGGTGCGCCTGCGTGAACGGCCCGCCCGCCTGGACCGCGCCGAGGGGGACATCCATCCCGAGGGAAACCCGCACATCCAGACCGATCCGCGCAACATCTCCCGAGTGGCCGAGGCCCTGGCCGCGCGTATGGCCGAGATCGACCCTGCCGATGCCGCGGGCTTCGCCCGCCGCCTGAAGGCCTTCCAGACGGATTGGCAGGCCGCCATCGCGCGCTGGGAGAAACGCGCCCGGCCATTGCGTGGCGTCGCGGTCGTGGTGCATCACCGCCAATGGCCCTATCTGCTGGCCTGGCTGGGCATGCGCCAGGTGGGGGAACTCGAGCCCAAGCCGGGCCTGCCGCCCACCGCCGGGCATCTGGCCGCGCTGAAGGCCCGCCTGGCGGTCCAGCCGGCGCGGCTGATCATCCACGCCGCCTACATGGACCCGCAGCCGGCACGCTGGCTGTCTCGACACGCGGGTATCCCCGAGGTGACCCTGCCGTTCACCGTCGGTGGCACGCCCGCCGCCAAGGACCTGTACGGGCTCTTCGACGACACCATTGCCCGTCTCCTGGGTGCCCTGAAATGAGTCCCGACTGGCGGGCCCTGGACCCGACGATCCTCGGCCCGGCACTGGCCGCCGGGCTGTTGGTCCTGAGTATCCATGTACCGCTGGGGCGCGAGGTCCTGCGGCGGGGGATCATCTTCATCGATCTGGCGGTGGCGCAGATCGCCGGCCTGGGGATGCTCGTCGCCCAGCTCGCCCTGCCCGCGGGGGGCGACTGGGTCACCCAGGCGGCCGCCGGCGGCGCCGCCCTCGGCGGCGCCCTGTTCCTGGGCTGGCTCGACCGCCGCTGGCCCGAGACCCAGGAGGCCCTGATCGGCGTCGCCTTCATCCTCGCGGCGACCGCCGGTCTCCTGGTCATCGCCCACGACAACCATGGCGGCGAGCACATCAAGGATCTCCTTTCAGGGCAGATCCTCTGGGTCACCTGGCCGCAGCTGGGACCCATCGCGCTGCTGTATGCCGTGCTCCTGGGGCTGTGGTTCGCCTTTCCGGGTCTGCGCCGCGGCCTCGGCTTCTACGTCCTGTTCGCGCTCGCCATCACGGCCTCGGTGCAGGTGGTCGGGGTCTACCTGGTATTCGCGAGCCTCATCCTGCCGGCCCTGGCGGCGCGTGGGCAGGGGCCCGTGCGTGGGCTGATCGGGGGTTGGCTGACCGGTCTGGGCGGGTACGTGGTGGGCCTGTGTGCCTCGGCCCTGTTCGATCTGCCGGCCGGTCCCGCGGTGGTCTGGGGCATCGCCCTGGGCAGCCTCGTATCCGGTACCCTGCGCCGCCGCGCCACCGTCCCGCTCGGCGCGGCCCTGACCAGCGGCGAGCGGTGACCCCGCGTGGGCGGTCCTTGCCGCCACCGAGGTGACGGCAAGGTCTCCTGACCCGGAGGGCGCCTTGATGCGCCATTCGGGCTGGGACGGCAGGTATGCGAATCGCCATGGGGGGTCTCGAAAAATCCCCTCCCTGAAATTCGTCTCGTCGCAAACGAGAACACGATTTTCGCTTTGCTCTCATTATCGATCAGTTGACGTGATCGAAAATGGCGGAACCTCCCCGTTCCGCATGGGCCTCCCGATTTTTCGGGATGCCCAGGGGGCATCCTGACGATCGACCGACACCACATCGCGGGCAGGCGTGGTATCTTCCCCCCGGAACCCGCCTCTTCTGGCCTCCGACCGCCGTGAACACGCCATGTCCGACCCCCAAGACACCCTCGCCGATCTCCTCGCCCAGCGCATCCTGATCCTGGACGGGGCCATGGGCACCATGATCCAGCGCCAGGGCCTGGAGGAGTCCGACTACCGCGGCGAACGCTTCGCCGCCTGGCCCTCGGACCTCAAGGGCAACAACGACCTGCTGACCCTGACCCGGCCGGAGGTGATCGCCGGCATCCACGAGGCCTACCTGGCCGCGGGGGCGGACATCGTGGAGACCAACACCTTCAACGCCAACCGGGTCTCCATGGCCGACTACGGCATGGAGGACCTGAGCGCCGAGCTGAATCGGGAGGCGGCGCGCCTGGCGCGCCGCTGCGCCGATGCCTGGAGCGCCCGCACCCCCGACAAGCCGCGCTTCGTCGCCGGGGTCCTGGGGCCCACCAACCGCACCGCCAGCATCTCCCCGGACGTCAACGACCCGGGCTTCCGCAACATCCGCTTCCCGGAACTGGTGAGCGCCTACAGCGAGGCGGCCCGGGGTCTGATGGAGGGTGGCGCCGACCTGCTCCTGATCGAGACCGTCTTCGACACCCTCAACGCCAAGGCCGCCATCTACGCCTGCCGCCGGGTCTTCGCCGAGCGGGGTCGGCGCCTGCCCCTCATGATCTCGGGGACCATCACCGATCAGTCCGGGCGCACCCTCACCGGCCAGACCACCGAGGCCTTCTACAACAGCCTGCGCCACGCCGAGGCCCTGTCCATGGGCCTCAACTGCGCCCTGGGGCCCTATGAATTGCGCCAGTACGTGGAGGAGATGGCGCGCGTCTGCGAGACCCATTGCTCGGTCCACCCCAACGCCGGTCTGCCCAACGAGATGGGTGGCTACGATCTGGGCCCCGAGGAGATGGCCCGGGAGATCCGCGAATGGGGCGAGGCGGGCCTGCTCAACATCGTCGGCGGCTGCTGCGGCACCACCCCCGAGCACATCCGCGCCATCGCCGCGGCGGTGGCCGATCTGCCCCCGCGGCGCCTCCCGGAGATCCCGCCCGGATGCCGCCTGGCCGGCCTGGAGCCCCTGAACATCCTCCCCGAGTCCCTGTTCGTGAACGTGGGCGAGCGCACCAACGTCACCGGCTCGGCGCGCTTCCGCCGCCTGATCCGCGAGGGGGACTACGAGACCGCCCTGGAGGTGGCCCTGCAACAGGTGGAGAACGGCGCCCAGGTGGTCGACGTGAACATGGACGAGGGCATGCTGGACGGACGCGAGGTGATGGTGCGCTTCCTCGATCTGCTCGCCGCCGAGCCGGACATCGCCCGGGTGCCGGTGATGATCGACTCCTCCAAGTGGGAGGTGATCGAGGCCGGGTTGCAGTGCATCCAGGGCAAGGGGATCGTCAATTCCATCTCCCTCAAGGAGGGCGAGGCGCAGTTCATCGAGCGGGCGCGCAAGGTGCGCGACTACGGTGCGGCGGCCATCGTCATGGCCTTCGACGAACAGGGACAGGCCGACACGCGGGCGCGCAAGATCGAGATCTGCGCCCGCGCCTACCGCCTCCTCACCGGGACCCTGGGCTTTCCGGCCGAGGACATCATCTTCGACCCCAACATCTTCGCCATCGCCACCGGCATCCCCGAGCACGACAACTACGGGGTGGACTTCATCGAGGCCACCCGCTGGATCAAGCAACACCTGCCCCATGCCCTGGTGTCGGGGGGGGTCTCCAACGTCAGTTTCTCCTTCCGCGGCAACGACCCGGTGCGCGAGGCCATCCACGCGGTGTTCCTGTACCACGCCATCCGCGCCGGCATGGACATGGGCATCGTCAACGCCGGGCAACTGGCGGTCTACGACGAGATCCCCGCGGAGCTGCGCGAGGCGGTGGAGGACGTGGTCCTCAACCGCCGTCCCGGGGCCACGGAACGGCTCATCGAGCTGGCCCCCAAGTATCAGAAGGGCGGTGCCGCCGAGGAGGACGAGGCGGCCGCCGAGTGGCGCACCTGGACGGTGGAACGGCGCATCGAGCACGCCCTGGTGAAGGGCATCACCGAATACATCGAGGCCGACACCGAGGCCGCGCGGCAGTCCCTGGGCCGCCCCCTGGCGGTGATCGAGGGGCCGCTGATGGCGGGCATGAACCGGGTGGGCGACCTGTTCGGGGCGGGGCGGATGTTCCTCCCCCAGGTGGTGAAGTCGGCCCGGGTGATGAAGCGGGCGGTGGCCTATCTGCAACCCTACCTGGAGGCCGAGAAGAGCGACTGCGCGGCCCAGGCCGCCGGGCGCATCCTCATGGCCACGGTCAAGGGCGATGTCCACGACATCGGCAAGAACATCGTCGGCGTGGTCCTGCAGTGCAACAACTACGAGGTGATCGACCTGGGGGTCATGGTCCCGGCCGAGACCATCCTCCGGGAGGCGCGGGACAAGCGGGTGGACATCATCGGTCTCTCGGGCCTCATCACCCCCTCCCTGGACGAGATGGTGCATCTGGCCCGGGAACTGACCCGCCAGGGCTTCGATATCCCGGTGATGATCGGCGGCGCCACCACCTCGCTGGTGCATACGGCGGTGAAGATCGCCCCCGAATACGTCCACGGGGTGATCTACGTCCCCGACGCCTCGCGCGCGGTGGGGGTGGCCTCGGCCCTGCTCTCGCCCGAACAGAAGGCGGACTTCCTGGCCCGCACCGAGGCGGAATACGCCGCCGCCCGCGAACGCCGCGGGCGCAAGGCGGCGGGGCGGGATCTGGTCACCCTGGCCGAGGCCCGGGCCAACCCCACGCCGGTGGACTGGGAGGCCCTGCCGCCGGCGCCGCGCAGGCCCGGTATCCATACCCTGCGCCGCTTGCCCCTGGCGGAGATCTCCGAATTCATCGACTGGACCTTCTTCTTCCACGCCTGGCAGCTCAAGGGGCGTTTCCCGCAGATCCTCGACGACCCGGCCAAGGGAGAGGAGGCGCGCAAGCTCTATGCCGACGCCCGGGCCATGCTGGAGCGCATCGTCGCCGAGGGCTGGCTGGAGGCCGCGGCGGCGATCGGCCTGTTCCCGGCCCGCGCCGAAGGGGACGACGTGGCGGTGCTGGACGCCTCGGGCGACGAGCTGACCCGCTTCCACTTCCTGCGCAAGCAGACCCGGCAGCCCCAGGGCAAGCACAACGAGTGCCTGGCCGATTTCGTCGCCCCCGCCGGCAGCGGCCTGGCCGATCACATCGGCGCCTTCGCCTGCACCGCCGGGATCGGCATCGATGAACACCTGGCGCGCTTCGAGGCCGGGCACGACGACTACCAGGCCATCCTCCTCAAGGCCCTGGCCGACCGCCTGGCGGAGGCCCTGAGCGAATGGCTGCACCTCCAGGTGCGCCGGCACTACTGGGGCTATGCCGCGGACGAGGCCCTGGACAATCCGGCCTTGATCGCCGAGGCCTACCAGGGCATCCGCCCGGCCATGGGCTATCCGGCGATCCCCGACCACACCGAGAAGGATCTGCTCTGGGATCTGCTCGAAGTGCGGGAACGCACCGGCATCTGGCTCACCGAGTCCAAGGCCATGGTGCCCACCGCGGCCGTCTCCGGTCTCTACTTCGCCCATCCCCAGGCCCGTTACTTCGCGGTGGGCGCCCTGGGGCGGGATCAGGTGGCCGATTACGCCGCCCGCAAGGGCATGCCACTGGAGGAGATGGAGCGCTGGCTGGGCCCGAATCTGGGTTACGAGACGGAAATGCGGCGCGCGTAGCCCGGATGGAGCGCAGCGGAATCCGGGGTGCCACCGAAGCCGTTCCCACGGGCATGGAAAGGCCCCCCGCCGGGCCCCCGGCTACGCGGCGGGAGGCAATCCGGCCGCGAACGCCTCCGGCTCCATGGGGCGGGCGAACAGATAGCCCTGAAAACGCTCGCAGCCCAGCCCCTTCAGGGTCTCCAGCTGCTCTCGGGTCTCCACCCCTTCGGCCACCACCTCCAGATCCAGGCGCGCGGCCACCGAGACGATGGTCTCCACCAGGGCGAGGACGCGGGGCTCCCGGCCCATGCGGGCGACGAAGCCCTGGTCGATCTTGATCCGGTCCAGAGGCAGGTGGGCCAGATAGGCGAGGGAGGAATAACCGGTCCCGAAGTCGTCGATGGCGACGGTCATGCCCAGCTCGCGCAGGCCCTGAAGGATCGCGGCGGCCTCTTCGGGCGAGCGCACCAGGCTGGCCTCGGTGATCTCCAGTTCGATCAGCTGGGGGTCGGCCCCGGTGCGGGCCAGGACGTGGTCGATCCGCCGCGCGCAGTCCGCACGATGCAACTGGCTGGGGCTCAGGTTGACCGACAGGCGGAACCCGGCGGGCAGGCGGCCGGCCCGCTGCCAGCCGGCGAGCAGGGCGCAGGCCCGCTCCAGGATCAGGTATCCCACGGGGACGATGAGGCCGGTGTCCTCCAAGGCGCCTATGAATGTCCCGGGGGCGGTCCAGGTGCCGTCACGGCGCCAACGCATCAGGGCCTCCGCCCCCCGCAGGCGGCCTGCGGCGTCCACCTGGGGTTGGATGAAGGGGGCGAAGTCCCCCGCCTCCAGGGCCTTGCGCAGGTCCTGCTCCAAGGCCAGGCGTTCGCGCACGGCCACCTGGTCCTCGCGCCTGTAGAAACGCACCCGGCCGCGTCCGTCGGCCTTGGCCCGGTGCAGGGCGATGGCGGCATGATCCAGGATCACCTCCAGACCCTCGTCCTCCACCGGGAACAGGGACAGGCCGATACAACAGCCGACGCGGACCTCGTGGCCGTCCACCGCATAGGGGTGATCGAGGGCCTGCTGGAGCTTGAGGGCCACCCGCTGGGTCTCGGTGGCCACCCGCCGAGGTTCCTCGTCCACGGCCTCCAACAGCACCAGGAACTCGTCCCCCACCGGCCGGGCGAGCAGATCCTCGGCGCGCAGCGAGGCCTTCAGGTCCGCCGCCACCCGTTGCAGGAGGCGGTCGCCGGTGGGACTGCCCAGGGTGTCGTTGATGTGCTTGAAACCGTCCAGGTCGAGGTGCAGCAGCCCACCCCGGCCCCCGTGCCGGCGCATCCGCGCCAGGGCCTGACCCAGCCGATCCAGGAAGCCCTCGCGGTTGAGCAGGCCGGTGAGGGGGTCGTTGAAGGTGAGATAGTCGAGACGCTCGCTGGTGCGGCGGTGTTCCTGGGCGAGTCGGTGGCTCTCCAGGGCGAAGGAGAGGTCCTCCGCCATCTCCCGCACCAGGGCGAGGCTGTCGGAGACGAAGAATCCGCTCTCGGCGGCGTAGATGACCAGCCGCCCCGGTCCCGCCTCGCAGCCCGTGAAGGGGGCCACGGCGACCGCCGCCAGCCCGGCTGTAACCCAGGGCCCGGCCCCGGGCCGCGCGGTGAGGTCGTTGTCGATCACGAGGCCGGTCTCATCGAGTCCCTCCTCGGGCAGGCGTTCCGCCAGGGATGGCGGCAGGCCCTCGACCGGCGGCCGCGCCTGCCCGGGGGGCGCCAGCGGTCTCCAGGCCCGGCGGTCTTCGCTCCAGACCCACACCTGGACCAGGGGGAAGAGGCCCGAGTCCATGGCCAGCCGGCAGACCTCCATGACGGCCCGGGCCGGATCGGGACGGCGGATCAGCATCTGGTTGACATCGCTCAACAGGCGATAGAGCCGCTGCCCGCGCTCCAGTGCCCGCTGGCGGTCGTCCACCGCCCGCGCCATGGTGAGCAGGGCCGAGCCGAGGCGGTCCAGTTCGTCGTTTCCGCTCAGGGCCAGGGGCGGGCGGGCCTCGCCCTGCTCGATCCGTTGCACCGCCCCGGTGAGGGCGTCGATGCGGCGCAGCAACAGGCGGCGCATCCAGAAGTGGATCAGCGCCCAGCCGAGCAGCCAGACCGGGGTGAACAACAACAGATCGTTGCGCCAGGAGGCCAGGGAAGCGCTCATCACCGCCGCCCGCGGGATATGGATGCTCACCAGACCCCGCAGATCGCCCACCTGGTAGTCGTAGGCGGTGTCGTAGCGCTCGCGGATGGTGGGCGGGGCGTCCTCCCGCCGGCCGTGGCACTTGAGGCAGTACTGCTCGATCCAGATGGGGCGGGTATAGAGATACCACGCACCGCCACGCTCGCTGGTGACCAGGCGCTCCTCGGCGTCGGGGTGGGCGCGGAACCAGGCCATGGCCCGCAGCTCGTCGGCATCGGCGCGGTTGCGGGGATTGCGCGGCCGGTCGCTGACGTTGTTGAACCTCAGGCCGCTGCGGCTCCAGTGGGCGAAGTCCGCGGAGATCCTGGCGAGGGCATGGGCGGGGAGCAGCCCCAGGGTCTTGTCGGTGAGGGGGATGCCTGCGTCGAGAAAGGCGTGATGATAGACCCGCCGCACCGACATGAGCAGGGCGTAGAAGTTCCGCGCCTCGCGCAGGGCCTCGGTCTCGGCGCGGGCCTGGGCATGCCGGTAGTCGAGGGTCGCGGCCACCACGAACAGGACGCCCATGGTGGCGGCCAGGGCGACGCCCAGCCGGGTCTGAAGCCTCATCGGTCCGAATCCACTCCTCTCGTGATCCCGCTTTCGTCGCTCCCGGCCACTGCGACCCGGTCCCGCCCCGCCCGCTTGGCCCGGTAGAGGGCGCGATCCGTGCGCCGCACCAGGGTGTCTGCGTCGCTATCGGCGTCCAGGCCTGCCACACCGATGCTTACGGTAAACTCTATGCCCTCCGGGAAAGAGGCCAGGGACAGACGACCACGGAGGCTATCGGCCAACAGGCGGGCATCCTTGAGCCCGGTTTGAGGCAACAACAGGGCGAATTCCTCTCCACCCCAACGCGCCACCAGGTCACTGGCCCGGCTGTGCTCCCGCAAGAAGGCACCGAAGGCGCGCAACACCTCGTCACCGGTCGGGTGGCCGAAGCGATCGTTGATGTCCTTGAAGTGGTCCAGGTCCAGGATCATCAGGCTCAGGGGCGTCCCGTAGCGATGCGCGCGCTCGATCTCATGGGCGAGTTGGCGGTTGAACTGGCGGCGGTTGAACAGGCCCGTGAGGCTGTCGGTGGAAGAGAGGCGTTCCAGCTCCCGGTTCTGCTCCAGCACCCGCGCCTGTTCCACCCGCAGCCGCCAGGTGAGGCGGGCGATCAGGGCATAGATCAGGCTGAGTACGAGCAGGCTCGCCCCGGCGAAGACCAGGGTGTCGCGGCGCAGGCCGGCGAGTACCGCATCCAGCGGGGTCCAGAGGGCGATGAGGGCGCGGATATCGTCCAGGGCCTCGTGAAACCCGGCCTCGTCGCCATACTGGGCCACCAGTTCCGCGGGGGCATCGGCGGGATCGCCGTGACAACGCATGCAACTGCGCGTGTTGGGCCGCACCGGCAGGGCCAGATACAGGTAACGGCCGCCGTTGCGTTCCACCACCGAGCGGTATTCGTCGATCTGATCCGCGTTCATGCGCGCGAGCAGGCCGGTCTCGAACGGATCGGCGCGGTTGATGGGGTTGCGCGGATCGCGCGCGGCCAGCTTGAAGAAGACCTTGGGCTTGCCGGCGCGAGCGCGTTCCTCGGCCAGGAATTGCTGGACGTTACGGGCGATATAGGTGAAGGAGAGGACCTTCGGCGAAAAATACGCAGGATAGAGACGGCCTTCGTCCTTCAGGCGATAGATCTCCGGCTTCTGTACCTTCTCCACATAGCGGTGCAAGGCGCGATGGAACAAGAGGGTCGATTCCAGGCGGTCGCCGGCATCGTCGAGGACGTTGGTGTAGCCCCGTTGATAGAACAGGCCCGTGAGCGCCGCCCAGCCCATCAGGAAGGGAAGTGCGAGCCAGAGCAGGGTACGCAGGCGCGGGCGCCCGGCGGACAATGGGTGGGAACCGGCAAGCGGCATCGGGCGGTGTACCTCCCAGAGGGATCGGGGTATGCCTCCAAAGCAACCTTACGCCAGCGGTCCGTGCCGGGGAAGGGGGCCCTGTCTCCCCATTGCCGCCAGTGGTCGCGTCCCCACCCATTGTCGGACGAGGCCGCCCCGGCCCGTCACTTCTCGGCGGAGGTCGCCGGTTGGGTCGGGACCTGAGGATAGGTGGGATATCCGTAGAGGGGATAACCGGGGAACGGATACCCATAGACCGGATAGCCTGCGTACCAGGGATAGCCGTACCAGGGGTAGCCCCCGTACCAGGGATAGCCGTACCAGGGATGGTACCAGTGATTCCCCCAACCCCCGCCATGAAAGCCGAAACCGAAGGAGAATCCAAAGCCGCCCCAACCGTCGAACCAGCTGCCGGGGCCCCAACCCCACCATGCCTCCGCCGAAGACAGCGGCAGGGCCAACAGGACCGCTGTCGCCGTGGCCGCCATGAATGTGTGCCGACGTTTCATGCTGAACCTCCTGCGACTCGCGCCGCGCTTTCTCCACTGACACCTGAAGTCTAGATCAGGGTTGGGTGGCCGGGATTGCTCGGGGTCAATAAGATTAGAATGTCCTTATATGCTACTCATGTTTCGGAGTTCATGTCCGACGCTGGCATGGCTCAGGAGACTGCGGCGGCAGCCTGGATGAAGGCCGCCGGCCGGAAGCCGGGGGACAGGGGTTGGAGAGGCGAGAGACCCGATGGTGGGCGGCAGGGCGGGCGTCACCCGCGCGTCACCCCCGATTCCGCCACGCTCCGTCACGTGCGACGGGTATAGATGCCACGGGTATAATGTCTGCTTCCATCCGCCCATCAGGAAGTCGCCTCCATGCCCGAGAAATTCTCGTCCGAAAAGCCCTGGGGTGGGCGCTTCAACGCCCCCACCGACGCCTTCGTGGAGGCCTTCACCGCCTCGGTGGGCTTCGACCGGCGCCTCTATGCCCACGACATCCAGGGCTCCATCGCCCATGCCCGGATGTTGGCGCGCCAGGGGGTTCTCGGCCGGGAGGACGCGGAGCGCATCGAGGCCGGTCTGGAGGCCATCCGGAAACGCATCGAGGCGGGCGAGTTCCCGTGGTCGGTGGGGTTGGAGGACGTGCACATGAACATCGAGGCCGCCCTCACCGCCGAGATCGGCGAGCTGGGCAAGCGGCTGCACACCGGCCGTTCCCGGAACGACCAGGTGGCCACCGACATCCGCCTCTGGCTGCGTGACGAGATCGGCACGATCCGGGCGGGTATCCGGCGCCTACAAGGGGCCCTGGTGGATCTGGCCGAGGCCGAGGCCGATACCGTCATGCCCGGCTTCACCCACCTCCAGACCGCCCAACCCGTCACCTTCGGCCACCACCTCCTGGCCTGGTTCGAGATGCTGGAGCGGGATCACGAGCGCCTGGGGGACTGCCGCCGGCGGCTCAATGTGATGCCCCTGGGGGCCGCCGCCCTGGCCGGCACCTCCTTCCCCATCGACCGGGCCTATACGGCCGAACTCCTGGGCTTCGATCGCCCGGCCGAGAACTCCCTGGACGCGGTGTCCGACCGGGACTTCGCCATCGAATTCCTGGCCGCGGCCGCCATTCTCATGATGCACCTGTCCCGCTTTTCCGAGGAACTGGTGCTCTGGGTCTCGGCCCAGTTCGGTTTCGTGGAACTGGCCGATGCCTTCTGCACCGGCTCCAGCATCATGCCCCAGAAGAAGAATCCCGACGTACCGGAGCTGATCCGCGGCAAGAGTGGCCGGGTGTTCGGCCACCTGTTCGCCCTGCTCACCCTGATGAAGGGCCAGCCCCTGGCCTACAACAAGGACAACCAGGAGGACAAGGAGCCCCTGTTCGATACCGTGGACACCCTCGAGGGTTGCCTCAAGGTCTTCGCCGATCTGATCCCCACCCTGCGCCCCGACCGCGAGGCCATGCGCGCCGCGGCCCGGCGGGGCTATTCCACGGCCACGGACCTGGCCGACTATCTGGTGCGCAAGGGTCTGCCCTTTCGTGACGCCCACGAGGCGGTGGGCCGGGCGGTGGCCTATGCCATCGCCCAGGGACGCGATCTGGAGGCCCTCTCCGTGGAGGAATTGCGCCGCTTCTCGGATCTGATCGAGACGGACGTGTTCGCGGTGCTCACCCTGGAGGGCTCGGTGGCCGCCCGCGACCATCTCGGCGGCACCGCCCCCAATCAGGTACGCGCGGCCGTGGCGCGCGCGCGCCGACGGATGGGCGGCGAATCGGCATAGTTCACCGCCTTTCCCCCTGGGCAGTGGCGTGGGCGCGGCTTCCATCGCGATCCGGCACGGCCACTCCGTGCAGGCGTCATCGCGGCGGAAGCCGCCCCCACGCAGTGCTCTCTCGCGGAACGGCGGATTCAGGCCCGGGGCGGCATCCCCTGCGGCGGCACCAGGCCCGGAGGCGGCGGCATGGGGGCGTTCTGATGCAGGATCAGGTGCCAGCCGTCCGCGCCCTGGCGATAGATGTTGGTGGCGTACAGGGGCGGCCCACCCTGCGGTTGCCCGCTGACCGTGGCGCGTTCCTCCACGTAGTGGATCGCCAGGGACGGGGCCTCCACCCAGGCCAGATGCCTGACCTCGATATCCAGGTGGTGGTCGTCGTCGAACAGGCGCTCCCAGGCCGCCAGCACCGCCTGGCGGCCGATGAACAGGGGCTTCATGGGCAACAGACAGGCGATTTGCTCACTCGCCTCCCACAGGCGGCCCAAGGTCTGCAAGTCCTGAGCCTCGATGGCGTCGTAGAAGGCGTCTTCCACATCCTGGGGGCTGGCGAAGGCGGCGGGCATGGGCGAAGGCTCCACGGGTGTGCTCAACGCGCGCTCCTGCGCGGAATGGTGAGGGTGATCCGGTCTTCGCCGTCTTCACGCTGCATGGCGCCCAGGTCGGCGTCGCCCGGTACGCTGAAACGCCGCCTGAGACGGTTGGAACGGTAGCTGAAATAGCGGTAGTAGCCGGCTGCTCCGGTCTTTTCCTCGTCCGTCTGATCCTCGGCCTGGGTGGAGATCTCCACCATCCGCCCATGGGTCGAGACCTGCACCTGTTTCGGGGTGATGCCGCGCAGCTCGATGATGGCCTTGTAGGCGTCGGGACGGGTCTCCCGCCGCAGGTACAGGGCGATGGGTTCCGCGGGGCCGCGGAGGAAGGCCGGACCGGGGCCGACAGGACCGATGGGGCCGTAGGGGAAGGGCGGCCGGGCCAGGGTGGCGAACGGCAGGGCGCTGCCCAGCAGCAGGATGCTCAGGGCCTTTCTCATGGGGCTTCTCCAGATGGAAAGAGTGGATACGCCTTGGGATTATACCCCCCGCAGCCGCCAGGTGGGGCGGTCTTCGGCGTCGATCAGCCGGTGGCCGAGCAGCCAGAGGCGTGCGTCCTCCGCGTCCTCCTCGAACCACGCGCGGGCCGACCCCAGGCGGAAGCTGTAGCCCCAGGCGTCCATGTCGGCGCACAGGCGCCCCCGCCCCACCCCGGGCAGGTACCCGGCGAGGAGGATCTGGAGATAACAGACCCCGTTCTCCTCGGCGTAGTCGCCGGCGGCGTCGGTGTGCAGTGCCGCGCGCCGCCCAGGGTCCATGCAGACGTAGTGACAGGCCTCGTGCAAGGCGGAATGGACCGGGGTGTCCTCACGCACGTAGAGGCCGTCGCCGATCAGACCGGCCTCGCTGTCTCCCCAGAAACTCCCGGGGATGGGGCGGCCGGAGGGGATCTCCTCCACCTTCAGGCCATAGCGGGCGAGGAGTGGGCGCAGCGCGTAGAGGTGAGAACGGCAGCGCAGCACCGCCGCGGCGCCAGGATTCTGAACAAGTGCCGACATGGGGATTCCGGGGCAAGAATTGGGCAGCAAGGCGTGGGGTGGGGAGGTCCCGTGATCATACCTTTCGCACGTAATCCACGTAATCATGGTTCACCGTATCTTCCCCATGGGCATTGACGTAGCAGGCCGTCGAAAGACCTCGTTTTTCGACGGCCTGCATCGGGTAAAGGGAAGTGCTGCCCTTTCCGGTGGCCGTCAGCCGTCGAAAATGAAGGAACCGGAACATCGCATCTTCCGGTTCCGTGGTTGCAAGAGTCCAGGGGGGACCTGTTTCAATACCCTGTCGGCCCTGCCCGGCGGGACGGCCTGGCACGGCAGCCTGTCCCGAGGAACTCGCCGCTCCCGCCACGGTCTTCAGATGCGAATTCACCAGGAGCCGTCCATGTCGGAAACCGCCTCTCCCCGCGCCGCCTTCACATCCCTCCGCCAGGCCCTGGGCCGCCGCATCATCGGCCAGGAGGCCCTGCTGGAACGCCTCCTCATCGCCCTCTTGGCCGATGGCCACCTGTTGGTGGAGGGTGCCCCGGGGCTGGCCAAGACCAGCGCCATCAAGGCCCTGGCGGACCACTTCGAAGGGGACTTCCAACGCATCCAGTTCACCCCGGACCTGCTCCCCGGCGACCTCACCGGCACCGAGATCTACCGCCCGCAGACGGGGGAGTTCGTGTTCAGCAAGGGCCCCATCTTCCACAACCTGGTCCTCGCCGACGAGGTCAACCGGGCCCCGGCCAAGGTCCAGTCGGCGCTGTTGGAGGCCATGGGCGAACGCCAGGTGACCGTGGGCCTCCAGACCTGGCCCCTGCCGCGCCCCTTCCTGGTGATGGCCACCCAGAACCCCATCGAGCAGGAGGGGACCTACCCCCTCCCCGAGGCCCAACTGGACCGCTTCCTGATGCACGTGCGCATCGGCTATCCCGACGCGGACGCGGAACGGGCCATCCTCCACCTGGCGCGGCGCGAGGCCGGCGAGGAATTGCGCGGCGCGGCCCGCCCCGAGATCCTGCTCAGCCGCGAGCAGGTCTTCGCCGGACGTGCCGAGGTGCTGGCCCTGCACATGGCCGAGGCGGTGGAGGCCTATCTGTTGCAACTGGTCCTCGCCAGCCGCGACCCCTCCGCCTATGACCAACGCCTGGCGGACTGGGTGGCCTACGGGGCCAGCCCGCGGGGGAGCATCGCCCTGGACCGCTGCGCCCGTGCCCACGCCTGGCTCGACGGTCGCGACTACGTCACCCCCGAGGACGTGCACGCGGTGGTCTACGACGTGCTGCGCCATCGCGTGCTCCTGTCCTACGAGGCCGAGGCCGAGGGCGTGGAGGCCGATGACTTCATCGGCGAACTGCTGCGCCTGGTGCCCGTGGCCTGATGGGCGCGGCCGGCGACCCCACCCGGGTCTCCCTGGAGGAACTGGTGGGCCTGCGTCTGGACCTGGAGCAACGCCCTGGGCGCCGGCTCGGGCCCGCCCGCAGCCCCCTCGCGGGCGCCCACCGCTCGGCCTTCAGGGGACGCGGCATGGACTACCTGGAGTCGCGCGCCTACCAGGCCGGCGACGACGTGCGCAACATGGACTGGCGGGTCACCGCCCGCACCGGCCAGGCCCACGTCAAGCTCTATCACGAGGAGCGTGAGCGCCCGGTGATCCTGGTGACCGACCTCTCTCCCACCACCTTCTTCGCCAGCCGCGGGGCCCTCAAGTCGGTGGTCCTGGCCCGCGCCGCGGCCCTGTTGGCCTGGTGGGCGGCAGGCCATGGCGACCGGGTGGGCGGCCTGGTGGTGGCCGAGGGCCGTTACGAGCTGCGTCCGCGAGGGGGGCGCCATGGGGTCCTGCGTCTCCTCCATGCCTTGGTCAGCGCCAGCGATCCCGGCCGTTTGTTGGAGGCCGGGGGCGCCGCCGGCGGCCTGGAGGAGGCCCTCAGCCGCTTGCGCCGGGTCACCCGCCCCGGCAGCCTGGTGGTGATCCTGAGCGACTTTCACGGCCTCGCCGAGGTGGGCGTGCGCGCCTTGGAACGGGCGCGCCTGCATAGCGAGGTCCTGGCCTGCCGGGTATGGGACCGCCTGGAGCGGGAGCCCCCTCCCCCCGGGCGTTACCCGGTCACCGACGGCCGCCGGCGGGGGCTGCTGGATACCCGCGACCCGGCGGTGCGCGCCGCCTACGAGGCCTTCTTCGCCGAGCGTGACCGGTACCTGCGGGAGGTCTTGCGGCGCCTGGCCGCGCCCCTCCTGGACCTGGATACCGCCGACGATCCGGTGGCGCGTATCGGCGCCTTTCTGGGGCGGGGCCGATGAAGCCGGCCGAGCTGCCCCTGGCACCCGTGCATCTGCCCCCGGAGCCGCCCTGGTGGCCGCCGGCTCCGGGCTGGTGGGTGCTCGCCGCCCTGCTGCTGCTCCTCCTCGGCGTGCTCCTGCGGTGGCTGCTCCAGGCCTGGCGCCGGCGGCGCCTGCGCCGGCGTGTCCTGGCCGATCTCGCCGCCCTGGCGGCGGAGCCCGATCCCGTCCGCCGTCTGATCGCCCTCAACGTCCTGTTGCGGCGGGTGGCCCTGGCCGCTCACGACCGCCGCGAGGTGGCCGCCCTGCAGGGTCCGGCCTGGCTGGAGTTCCTGGAACGGACCGGCGGCCCCGGCTTTCGTGACGGCCCCGGACGGGTGCTGGCCGACGGTCCCTACCGCGTTCGGGTGGACTACGACTGGCCGGCCCTGGAGGCCCTCGCCCGTTCCTGGATCCGGCGCAATCTGGGGGTCGGCTCATGATCCCGGAGACCCTGCGCCAGATCCACTTCGCCTGGCCCTGGGCCCTGGCCGCGGCGCCCCTGCCCCTGTTGGTGGCCCTGTGGTGGCCGCCGTTTCGCCACCCACCCGCGGGCGCCCTCCGCTTTCCCTTCTTCGCCGCCCTGGCCCCCGCCCTGACCGGGCCCAGGCGGCGCCGGCGCCTGCCGCTGGCCCTCGGCATCCTCGCCTGGCTGGCCCTGCTCGCCGCCGCCGCCCGGCCGCAGTGGCTCGGGCCGCCCGTGGACCTGACCCTCAGCGGGCGCGACCTGATGCTGGCGGTGGACATCTCCGGGAGCATGGCCAGCGAGGATATGATCCTCGGCGGGCGGGTGGTGGACCGCTTGACGGCGGTCAAGGCCGTGGCCGGAGACTTCATCGCCCGCCGTGCCGGCGACCGCATCGGCCTCATCCTGTTCGGTTCCCACGCCTATCTCCAGGCGCCCCTCAGTTTCGACCGCGAGACCGTGCGCACCCTGTTGGACGAGGCCGTGATCGGTCTCGCCGGCAAGGAGACCGCCATCGGCGAGGCCATCGGCCTGGCGGTGAAGCGTCTGCGGAAGCGTCCCGAGGGCCGCCGGGTGCTGGTACTGCTCACCGACGGCGCCAATACCGCCGGGGCGGTGCCGCCCCTCAAGGCCGCCGAACTGGCCCGTGACGCCGGGGTCCGTATCTACACCATCGGCATCGGCCGGCAGGGCGGCGAGCTGGACGAGCCGACCCTCCAGGCCATCGCCCGGATCACCGGCGGCCGCTGGTTCCGCGCCCGCGACCCCGGGGCCCTGGAGGCCGTCTACCGCCTCCTCGACCGACTGGAGCCCTCGGCCCGGGAGGCGCGTACCTACCGCCCGGTGGCCGAACGCTTCCCCTGGCCCCTGGGCCTGGCCCTGGGGCTCAGCCTGCTGGCCTTCGCCACGGCCCGCCGGAGCGCCCCGTGAACGCCTTCCATTTCCTGCGGCCGGCCTGGTTCCTGGCCCTGATCCCGCTGTTCGCGGGCCTCTGGTGGGCCTGGCGGGGGAGGGCCGCGGGCAGTCCCTGGCGGCGCCTCCTGGATCCCGCCCTGCAACCCGCGATGCTGGTGGGCGGGGGGCCGGAGGGCCGCCCCCCGCGTGCCCTCGGGCTGCTCGCCCTGGCCTGGCTGGTGGCGGTCACCGCCCTGGCCGGCCCGGCCTGGGAACGCAGACCCCGGCCGGCCTTCGCCCCCCGGGACGCCCTGGTGGTGGTGTTCGACCTGTCCCGCTCCATGCTCGCCGCCGATCTCCGCCCGTCACGCCTGGAGCGGGCCCGGTACAAGGTGCGGGCCCTGCTGCGCCGGCGCAAATCGGGCCTCACCGGCCTGGTGGCCTTTGCCGGAGACGCCTTCGTGGTCACCCCCCTGACCGACGATACCCGTACCCTGGCGGCCCATCTGGGGGCCCTCTCCCCCGATCTCATGCCGGTCCAGGGCAGCCGTGTGGATCGCGGCCTGGAACGGGCCCTGGATCTCTTGCGCCGGGGCAATGCCGTTCAGGGGGGGGTGTTGCTGGTGACCGACGGCTACCGCGGCGACGAGGCCCTGGCGGCGGCCCGGCACCTGGCCGCCGCCGGCTTTCGCCTGGGGGTGCTGGGCGTGGGCACTCCCCAGGGCGCGCCCATCCCCGCGCCGGGCGGCGGCCAGGTGCGTGATGTCCGGGGACGGGTGGTGTTGGCCCGTCTCGACCGCCGGGCCTTGGAACGCCTGGCCGAGGCCGGGGACGGCCGCTATGCCGATCTCACCCCCGACGACACCGATCTCCATCGCCTCGCCCCCCTGTGGCGGTTCAAGGTGGCGGCGCCCGGACAGGGCCGCCGACGACAGGCCGAGGAATGGATCGACCGGGGCCCCTGGCTGCTGCCCCTGCTGTTGCCGCTGGCGGCCCTGGGCTTCCGTCGTGGCTGGTTGCTGGGCCTGATCCTGGCGGCGCCCTTGGGCCTGACCCCCGGCCCGGCCCGGGCCCTGACCTGGCACGACCTGTGGGAGACCCCGGAACAACAGGCCCAGCGGGCCCTCGAACAAGGCCGCGCGAGACAGGCCGCGGCCCTCGCCCGTGACCCCCTGCGGCGGGGCGCGGCCCTCTATCGCGAGGGGCGCTACAGGCAGGCCGCCGAGGCGCTGAAACAGGCCCGGGGCGCCGATGCCGCCTATGACCTGGGCAATGCCCTGGCCCGCCTGGGGCGCTACAAAGAGGCCGTCGCCGCCTACGACCGCGCCCTGAAACAGCGGCCGGGCATGGCCGACGCCCTCGAGAACAAGGCCCTATTGCAGCGGTTGCTGCGCGACCGGGAACGCCGCCGGCCACCGCCGAAGCCTGGAAGACGGGGCGGCAAGGGCAGCGAGCCGCGCTCGCAACAGGCCCGCAGCGGTGGCCAGGGGGGCGGAAAATCCACACCCAAGCCGGCCCGAAACGGTGGCCAGGAGGGCGGGGCATCCAAATCCAAGCCGGCCCGGAACGGTGGCCGGGAGGGCGGGGCATCCAAATCCAAGCCGGCCCGGAACGGTGGCCGAGAGAGTGGAAACGCCCAACCCAAGTCAGGGCCGAACGACGCTCAAGGGAGCGGCGGGTCCAGCTCCGGACAGGCCCGGGCAGGTACAGGGAAGGCCGCCCAGGCGGGTACCGGGCAGTCTCGGACGGCGCCACGGGCGCCCGCGGCCGGGGCGGAAGGGGCCGATAGAAAGGCCCAGCGGGCCCCGGCGAAGTCCGGGCGGTCCGAGACGAAGCGGAAAGCCGGGGAGCACCCGTCCACGGACAGAGGCCATGCCGCAGGGACCGGCGAACCCGGCAAGGCCGGGCGCAAGGGCAACGTCTTCGCGAAGGGCCTGAAGGATCTGGCCCGCTCCCCGGGCACGGACGGCGGCCAGGCCGCGAGTGCCCCCCGGGGCCCGGCCGGAAAGGCCGCCGCCAGCGCCGGACCGCTGGATCCCCTCTCCGCCGAGGAGCGCCAGGCCGCTGAACAATGGCTACGCCGCATCCCCGACGACCCGGGTGGCTTGCTGCGGCGCAAGTTTCTGTATCAGTATCGGGCCCGCGCCCGGCGGCGCGCGCCCGCCCAACCCTGGTGACCGAGAGATGCCCCTTGTCGTAGCGATCCTGCTGTGCCTTGCGTTCCCCCTGGAGGCCCTCGCCGGGGTCCAGGCGCGGGTGGAGCCCAACCCCACCTATCTGGGCGACCCGGTCCGCCTCTATCTGGAAGTCTCCGGGGCGGACAGAGTCCCGGCCCCGGACACGGCCCCCCTGAAGAAGGATTTCGAGATCCTCGGCTCCACCGAGAGCACCCGTATCGCCGTGACCAACGGCCGCCGCAGCGAGACCCATGGCTGGATCCTTTCCCTCAAGCCGAAACGGGCCGGGCACCTGCGCATCCCGGCGCTGACCCTGGGGCAGGCCAGGACCGCGCCGCTGGAACTCGAGGTGCGCCCACTCCCCCCCGCGCTGAAACGGCGGCTGCAGGGACAGGTCGCCATCGAGACCGAGCTGATCCCCCCCGATGCCCACCCCTATGTCCAGCAACAGGTCCTCCTGCGGGTACGCCTGTATCATACGGATCAGGTCCTCGACGGCCGTCTGGCCGACCCCGCGCCCAACGGCGACGTGGTCCTGGAACGCATCGGCGACGACCGCCGCTACCGGGTGACCCGCAACGGCCGTTATCTCAACGTCATCGAGCGGCTCTATGTCCTCTTTCCGCAGCGCAGCGGTCACCTGGAGATCCCGCCCCTGCGCTTCGAGGGCCACCTGAGGGCCGAGCGCGACCGGGGAGACCCCCTGATGCAACGCCTGTTCGGGCGCGATCCCTTCACCGACCCCTTCTTCCGTTCCCCCTTCGGCGGCGCCCTGGGAATGGACCCCTTCGCCCGCCCCGGCCGGGCCGTCTCCGCCGCCAGCAAGCCCCGGACCCTGGAGGTCCGTCCCCGTCCAGCGGCCTTCAAGGGCCGCCACTGGTTGCCCAGCGCCGCTCTGACCCTGAAGGACTCCTGGGCCGAACACCCCCCGCGCCTGCAACAGGGCGAGCCGGTCAGCCGCACCCTCACCCTGGAGGCCAAGGGCCTGGAGGCCTCGCAACTGCCGATCCTGAAACTGGGCCCGATCCCCGGGGTGGAGGTCTTTCCCGAGCCGCCGGAGAACGACGACCGGGTGGAGGGGGACCAAGTGGTGGGACGCAGCCGCCAACGCTTCACCCTGGTGCCCCAGCGTCCCGGCACCCTGGAACTGCCCGGGATCCGGCTCGACTGGTGGGACACCGGCAAGGACCGCCCGGCCACCGCGGTCCTGCCCCGCTGGCGGCTGAAGGTGGCCGCCGCGCCCAAGGCGGCCCCACCCCCGCCGCAGGTAAGACCGGCCCCGTCCCAGTCGGCCGCGTCCGCGCCCGGGGGGTCCTATCACCTCGACCGCCGCTCCACTGCATGGGCCGCCGGGGCCGTGTTGTTGTTGGGGCTGGTGTATATCTGGTGGCGCGTCCGCCGCCGCGCCGGCCGGAACGCGGCACCCAAGGTCCGGCCGCGAGTGGAAAAGCGCCCGCGGCCCGATTCCCGTCCCCTGTGGAAGGCCCTGGCCCGGGTCTGCCGCGAAGGCGACGCCGCCGCGGCCGAGCGTATCCTCCTGGACCTGGCGCGCCTGCATTGGCCCGAGGATCCCCCTCTGGACCTGGCCGCCCTCGGCGCCCGCCTGGAGACTCGCGCCGCGGATCAGGTGCGCGCCCTGATCCAGGTGCGATACGCGCCCGCCGGCGGGACCTGGCAGGGCGAGGCGCTCTGCCGGGTCCTCGACGGCCGCTTCCCCCTCCGCGAGGCCGCCGGGCCGAGGCAGGCGGCCGAACCCCTGCCCCCTTTGTATCCACCGCGGCCTGGAAGATGACTCCCCGGCCTCCAGCGATCGCCGACTTGCACCCGGCCCTGGGGCCCGGGTGGTGATTCCTTCAGGGCCGGGAGGATTCTCTCTACGGCTGCCGGCCGCATCCCTGAGGACCGCCCCATGGCAAGGCCCGCCTCGGGCGGATATCATTTCCTCATGCGTTATGGCCTTTCCATCATCCCGATCCTCGCCGTCCTGGTCCTGATCGAGGCCCCGTCGGCGCCGGCGGAGCCGGTCAATGTGGCGGTGGCCAGCAATTTTACCGACGCGGCGCGCGCGCTCGCCGCCCGCTTCCAACGCCATAGCGGCCAGCAGGTCACCCTGGTGTTCGGTTCCACTGGCAAGCACTACGCCCAGATCCTGCACGGCGCCCCCTTCGCGGCCTTCCTCGCCGCCGACAGCGAGCGCCCGCGGCGCTTGGAGCAGACGGGCACGGCCCGCCCCGGGAGCCGCTTCACCTACGCCATCGGCCGCCTGGTGCTATGGAGCCCCCGGGCCGGTTTTGTGGACGGGCGGGGCCGGGTATTGGCCGAGGGGCATTTCAAGCACCTGGCGGTGGCCGATCCACGCCTCGCCCCCTATGGGCGCGCGGCCCGTCAGGTGCTCGAACACCGGGGCCTCTGGCAGACCTTGCAAGGGCGCCTGGTGCGCGGCGGGAACGTGGGACAGGCCTTCCAGTTCGTGCGCAGCGGCAATGCCGAGCTGGGCCTGGTGGCCCTCTCCCAGGCACGCCGCGCCCGCCGGGGCTCGCTCTGGGAACCCCCGCAGAAAGAATACGACCCCATCGTGCAACAGGCCGTGCTGTTGCGCGACGACGCCACCGCTCGCGCCTTCCTGGCATTCCTGCGCAGCGATGAGGGGCGGGCCCTGATCCGTTCCTTCGGCTACGGGACCCCCGATGCCCCCTGAGGCGGACCTGGCGGCCCTGCGCGTGACCCTGGCGCTGGCCGGCCTCACCACCCTGATCCTGCTCTCCCTGGGCACCCCCCTGGCCTGGTGGCTGGCGCGCAGCCGCTGGCGTTTCAAGTTCCTGCTGGAGGCCCTGGTGGCCCTGCCCCTGGTGCTGCCACCCACGGTCCTGGGCTTCTACCTGCTGATCCTCCTGGCCCCCGGGGGCCCGCTGGGCAGGCTCCTGGAGGCCCTGGGCGGCGCCCCCCTGGCCTTCACCTTCGGCGGCCTGGTGGTGGGCTCGGTGCTCTATTCCCTGCCCTTCGTGGTCCAGCCCCTGCAGGACGCCTTCGCCGCGGTGGGCGAGCGCCCTCTGGAGGTGGCCGCGACCCTGGGCGCCTCGCCCCTGGACCGCTTCTTCAGCGTGGCCGTGCCCCTGGCCCGGCCGGGCTTCCTCACCGGGGCGGTCCTGGGGTTCGCCCACACGCTGGGTGAGTTCGGGGTGGTGCTGATGATCGGCGGCAACATCCCCGGGCGCACCCAGGTCCTGTCCATCGCCATCTACGACCACGTGGAGGCCCTGGAATACGGCCGTGCCCACGTCCTCTCCGCGGGCCTGCTCGGCTTCGCCTTCCTGCTGCTGATGGCGGTCTATGCCCTCAACCGCCGCCACCGCCCCGTCCGCCCTTGAGCATAGAGGTGCGTTTCCGCATCGCCCGCCGGGCCTTCACCCTGGAGGTGGAGGCACGCCTTCCGGCGCGCGGCGTCACCGCCCTGTCCGGCCCTTCGGGCTGCGGCAAGACCACCCTGTTGCGCGCCATCGCGGGCCTGGAGAGGGACCCCGGGGGCTACTGCCGGGTCGGTGAGGCCGTCTGGCAGGACGGCGACCGCTTCGTGCCCACCCACCGGCGGCCCCTGGGCTATGTGTTTCAGGAACCCAGCCTGTTTCCCCATCTCCGGGTGCGGGAAAACCTGGACTATGGATACAAACGCACCCCCCGGGGAGAACGGCGGGTGGACTTCGCCGAGGCCGTCGCCCTGCTGGGCCTGGAAGCGCTGCTGGAGCGCCATCCACAGGGCCTGTCGGGCGGCGAACGCCAGCGCGTGGCCATCGCCCGCGCCCTCCTCGCCGGCCCCCGGCTGCTGCTCATGGACGAGCCCCTGGCGGCCCTGGACCGGACCAGCAAGCGCGAGATCCTGCCCTTTCTCGAACGCCTGCACGAGGCCCTGGCGATACCGGTGCTCTACGTCAGCCACTCCCCCACGGAGGTGGCGCGCCTCGCCGACCACCTGCTCCTCCTGGAGGCCGGGCGGATCCGCGCCGCCGGCCCCGTGAACGCCCTCCTGACCCGTCTCGACCTGGCCCGGGAACAGGGCGCCGCGGCCGAGGCCCTGATCGAGGCCCGGGTGGGCGGCCATGATACCGCCTATCATCTCACCTGGCTCGACTTCCCCGGCGGCCGCTTCAGCATCACCCGCAACGACCTGGCCGTGGGCCGGCGGGTACGGTTGCGGGTCCTGGCGCGGGACGTGAGCCTGACCCTGGCGCGCCAGACCGGCACCAGCATCCTCAACATCTTCCCTGCCACGGTGGCGGACCTGACCGGAGACGGTCCGGCGCGGGTGCTGGTGCGCCTGGACCTGGCCGGCAGCCCCCTGCTGGCGAGCATCACCCGCAAGTCGGCGGCGCTCCTGGACATCCGGCCGGGGAGGCGGGTCTTCGCCCAGGTCAAGGCGGTGGCGCTGGTGGATTGACGGCCTGGGGGCGGGGGTCGGGTGTAATGCCCCGGCACAGGGGGTATAGTTCTGCCGCGCTCGAAGATGATCGCTCTCGCGGAGATCCCCATGTCAAGCCATCAAGGTTCGTTCGTCGTCGCCTCGCTCGCCTGCGTCCTGCTGCTCGCCGCCTGCTCCAAGGAGGAGAAGCCGCGGGTCGCGGACACCGCCCGGCCGGTCAAGACCCTGCGGGTGGAGGCCCCCGCCCAGGGGGGGATACGCCAGTTTCCGGCCCGGATCGATGCCATCCGCAAGGCGGAGTTGTCGTTCCGGGTCCCCGGCAAGGTGGTGAAACTGCCGGTGGCGGAGGGTGAGGACGTCAGCAAGGGGCAGGTGCTGGCCGAATTGGACGCCACTGATTTCCAGATCGTGGTGAACGACCGCCTGGCCACCTACACCCGGGCCAAGAAGGACTTCGAGCGTGCCCGCCAGCTGGTGAAGAAGGGCCATATCGCGCGCATGGACTACGATCGCCTCGAGGCCCAGTTCAAGAGCGCCGCGGCCGCCCTGAAGAGCGCCCGCCAGGACCTTTCCTACACCCGCCTCAAGGCGCCTTTCGCCGGCACCGTCGCCCAACGCTACGTGCAGCGCTTCGAAGAGGTCCAGGCCAAGCAGCCGGTACTGGCGCTCAGCGACACCACGTCCCTGGAGGTCAAGTTCGATGTCCCGGAAAACATCATCCTGGGTCTCAAGCCGGAGCAGGAACAGCGGGAAAGGAAACCGGTCCCCGTCTGGGCCTCCTTCGATTCCGTGCCGGGCCAGCGCTTCCCCCTGACCTTCAAGGAGGCGGCCAGCCGCGCCGACCCCGCCACCCAGACCTTCGAGGTGACCTTCACCATGCCCAGGCCCAAGGAGCTGACGGTGTTGCCGGGCATGACCGCCACCGTGACCCTGGACCTGACCCGGCACCTGTCCGGGCCCGAGATCCATTATCTGCCGCTGACCGCCCTCACCGGGGACGACAAGCTGGCGCCGCGGGTCTGGGTGGTGGACGAGAAGGACCTGACCGTGCATGCGCGCCGGGTGGACCTGGGGCCCATGAAGGGCACACGGGTGGAGGTGCGGGGTGGGATCAAGGCGGGTGAGCGGGTGGTGACCGCCGGCGCCGCTTATCTGGCCGAGGGGATGAAGGTGCGGCTGATGCCTTCGGTGGAGCAGGCCGAACCGCGCCCCCAGGACCTCAAACTGATGTGTGGACAGTGACTCCGGTGGTCCTCTGGGCAAACGCTGGGGAAGAGAGGCGATGAATATCGGCGAATATTCCGTCAGGAGTCCGGTCGTCTCCTGGCTCCTGATCATCATCCTGGTGGGTGGCGGTTTCTACGGTTTCGAGCACATGGGCAAGCTCGAGGATCCGAACTTCACCATCAAGCAGGCCAAGATCCTCACCGCCTACCCCGGGGCCACGGCGCGGCAGGTCCAGGACGAGGTCACCTACCACCTGGAGGACGCCATCCAGCTCATGGGCCAGGTCAAGCGTATCAACATGTCCATCTCGCGCCCGGGCCTGTCCGACATCAGCATCGAGTTCAAGGACGAGTACAAGGCCGCGCAGTTTCCCGACATCTATGACGAACTGCGCCGCAAGATCGCGGACATGAAGCACAAACTGCCCCCGGGGGTGAATCCGCTCGTCGTGGACGATTTCGCCGATGTCTATGGCGTGTACCTGGCCCTGACCGGGCAGGGCTACACCTATCGCGATCTCAAGGACGTGGCCGACGCCCTGAAGAAGCAACTGGTGCTGGTGCCCGGGGTGCGCAAGATCGTGATCGGTGGCGAGCAGAAGGAGGTGATCTATCTGGAGATGTCCCGCAGCCGCCTGGGGGAGCTGGGCATCCCCCTGGAGCGGATCGCGCGCATCCTGCGTTCGCAGAACCTGGTGGCGGACGCCGGCAAGGTCCGGGTCGGTGTGGACTACATCCGCATCCAGCCCACCGGGGAGTTCACTTCGGTCAAGGCCATCGGCGATGTGCTGGTCGCCTCCGACGACAAGAGACTGGTCTACCTGAAAGACATCGCCACCATCCACCGCCTCTATGAAGAGGTCCCCACCAAGCTCCTGTACTTCAACGGCAAGCCGGCCCTGACCCTGGGCATCTCCATGCGCGCGGGGCAGAATGTGGTGGCCGTGGGCAAGGCCCTGGCCCGGCGTTTCCAGGAGTTGACCCCGACCATTCCGGTGGGGATGAACCTCCAGGTCATATACAACCAGCCCGCGGAAGTGGACAAATCGGTCAGTGGCTTCGTCCTCAACGTGGGCGAGGCGATCCTCATCGTCATCCTGGTGCTGTTGGTCTTCATGGGTCTGCGCACCGGCCTCATCATCGGCGCGGTGCTCCTGATCACGGTGGCCGGCACCCTGTTCGTCATGAACCTGTACGGCATCGAGCTGCAGAGGGTGTCGCTGGGGGCCCTGGTCATCGCCCTGGGGATGTTGGTGGACAACGCCATCGTGGTGGCCGAGGGTATGCTCACCCGTCTCCAGGGGGGGATGAAGGCGACCGACGCGGCGCGCGAGGTGGTGGGGAAGAACGCCATGGCCCTGCTGGGGGGCACGGTGATCGGCATCCTCGCCTTCTCCGCCATCGGCCTGTCCCAGGACAATACCGGCGAATTCGCCCGTTCCCTGTTCTACGTGATCCTGATCTCGCTGTCGCTCTCCTGGATCACCGCGGTGAGTACCACGCCCCTGTTGTGCGCCCTCCTGATCAAACCGGAGAAGGCCGGGGCCGGGCCGGGCCAGGATCCGTACAAGAAGGGTCTCTTCCGGGTCTACCGTGGTTTTGTCAAGAACGTCATCCGCGCGCGCTGGCTCGCTGTGGCCCTGGTGGTGGGCCTGTTCGCGGCCTCGGTGGTGGGCTTCGGGTATGTCAAGCAGGCCTTCTTCCCCAACGCCAACACCCCCATGTTCTTCGTCGACCTGTGGGAGCCGGAAGGCACGGACATCCGCCAGACCCGGGACGATACCCTGAAGGTGGCCGAGTTCCTGCGCCACCAGGAAGGGGTGGTCAAGACCACGTCTCTGGTGGGCGGCGGCGACGCCCGTTTCTCCCTGGTCTATGAGCCCAAGGAGGCCAGCCCCGCCTATGCCCAGGTCATCGTCCAGACCGAACGGCGGGAGCAGATCCCCTCCATATGGTGGGCGGTGGAGGACTACATGCACGAACGGATGCCCCAGCTCGACCCCATCATCAAGCCCTTGCGCATCGGACCGGGTCGGGACGGCAAGATCGAGGCCCGTTTCAGCGGACCCGACCCGGCGGTGCTGCGCCGACTCTCGGAACAGGCCAAGGCCATCATGCGCGCCGACCCGGAGGCCAAGGAGGTGCGGGACAACTGGCGCAATCCGGTCGCCTACATCGCACCGGTCTTCAACGAGCAGGTGGGACGGCAACTGGGCATCAGTCGGGACGACCTGGCGGCGGCCCTCAAGGCGGCCTTCGAAGGCAAGGAGATCGGCCGCTACCGGGACAGCATCCGCATGTTGCCGATCCGTTTCCGCCCGCCCGCGAACGAGCGCGAGGACGTCACCCACATCCAGGACATCCAGGTGTGGAGCCCGGTGCTCCAGCGGGCCGTGCCCGTGGCCCAGGTGGTCTCGCGCTTCGAGACCCGCTTCGAGAACGCCGTGATCCGCGGCCGCAACCGCATACAGACGATCACCGCCTCCTGCAATCCCACCGGCGAGCTGGCCACGCCCCTGTTCAACCGCTTACGGCCCAAGATCGAGGCCATCGAGCGTCCCCCCGGCTACGCCCTGGAGTGGGGCGGCGAGTATGAAGACTCGGCCAACGCCCAGGCCGCCCTGTCCAGCGCCATCCCCGTGGGCTTCCTGTTGATGATCATCGTCAGCGTCCTGTTGTTCGGCCAGGTCCGCCAGCCCCTGATCATCTGGCTCACCGTGCCCCTGGCCGTCATCGGCATCACCGCAGGCCTGCTGGGTTTCAACGGCGCCTTCGACTTCATGTCCCTGTTGGGGGCCCTGAGCCTGATCGGCCTGCTGATCAAGAACGCCATCGTCCTGATCGAGGAGATCGATCAACAGATCACCGAGGGCAAGGCGCGGTTCACCGCCATCCTGGATTCGGCCACCAGCCGCCTGCGCCCCGTCACCATGGCCGCGGCCACCACCATCCTGGGCATGATCCCGCTCCTCCAAGACGTGTTCTTCGTCAACATGTCCATCACCATCATGGCCGGATTGGGATTCGCGACCCTCCTCACGCTGTTGATCGTACCGGTGCTCTACGCGATATTCTTCCGCGTGCCCTACACCCCCGAGGCGTAGAGGCCATGGCGCCCGCTCACGAGGGGCGGCGCAGGCCGCCCCGGCGTGGAAATTTCTTCTATCTGTTCCTTGGCCTGCTGGTGCTCGCCCTGGCCTCTCCGATGGTGTCCGGCCTGGGGGCGCGGGGCGGCTTCGTCCTGATGCAACTGGCGACCGCCTTCACCCTCGTCATCGGCGTGTGGAGCCTGGCCGCCACCCGGCACTGGTTCTATCTGGGCCTGGTCATGGCCGTCGGCGACGCCATCGCCACCCTGATGGCCATCGCGCTCGGCAGCTACGCGCTGGCCTACGCCATCCTGATCGACGAGTTCCTGTTCTTCCTCCTGACCGCGATCCTGTTGGCCCGGAGCGTGTTCGCCACCGGGCCCGTGGACCTCAACCGGATCGTCGGCAGCATCTGTATCTATCTCCTCCTCGGCAATCTCTGGGGCATCCTGTATCTCGGGCTCGATTTCATGGATCCGGGGTCTTTCTCCGGGCTGGCGGCGGGCGCCCCTCTCGCCGCCCATCTGTCCACCCTCAACTATTTCAGCTTCATCACCCTCACCACCCTGGGTTACGGCGACATCCAGCCCCTGACCCCCTTCGCCCGTTCGCTCGCCTACGTCGAGGCCATCGTGGGGCAGTTCTACATGGCCGTGGTGGTGGCGTCCCTGGTGGGGATGCACATCGCCGCCAGGACCTCCACGCGGTAGGCCTGAGCGCCGTCCGGTGGACCGCCGCCGGGGCCCGGACCCGGGGGCCGCGGTCAGTCGGCGATCTCGAACAGGCCCGCGTCGCCCTTCCCCAGACGTACCACCTGGGGCGGATCGGCCATCATGTCCACCACGGTGGTGGGCTCGAAGCCGCAGAAACCGCCGTCGATGACCAGATCCACTTGGTTGCCGAGGATCTCGCGCATCTCGTAGGGATCGGTCAGGGGCATCTCGTCGTCGGGCAGGATCAGGGTGGTGCTCATCAGGGGGGCGCCCAATTCCGCCAGCAGGGCCTGGGCGATGCGGTGATCGGGCACGCGCACCCCGATGGTCTTGCGCTTGGGGTGTTGCAGGCGCCGCGGCACCTGTTTGGTGGCGCGGAAGAGGAAGGTGTACGGCCCCGGGGTCAGGGCCTTGAGCAGGCGGAAATCGCGGTTGTCCGTGCGCGCGTAGAGGGTGATCTCGGAGAGGTCCCGGCACACCAGGGTGAAGTCGTGTTCCGGGCCCAGGCGGCGGATGCGCCGAATGCGTTCCAGGGCGCCCTTGTCGCCGATGGCGCAGCCCAGGGCGTAGGAGGAATCGGTGGGATAGACGACGACCCCACCGGCACGCACGATCTCCGCGGTGCGCCGGATCAGCCGCACCTGTGGATCCTCGGGATGGATTTGGAAGAACTGGGCCATCTCAGGCGGCCTCGGGCCAGTGTTCCCACAGCGGCCGGCAGCCCTCCGGCAGCTCCGGCAGCCGCCCCAGGGCGATCCAGGGGTGCTCGGGGCCATGGAAATCCGAGCCGGCCGAGGCCAGCAGACCGAAGTCACGGGCATGCCGGGCCATGGCCAGGCAGTCGTCGCGGCTGTGGCTGCCGGAGACCACCTCCAGGGCCTGACCGCCGGCCTCCTTGAAGGCCCCCAGCAGGCGGCGCAGACGGGTGCGGGTCAGGCGGTAGCGGGCGGGATGGGCGATGACGGCGATCCCGCCCGCCGCCGCGATCCAGGCCAGGGCCTCCTCGAGGGGCGCCCAGCGGCCCGGCACATGCCCCGGCTTTCCCGACACCAGGTAGGAGCGGAACACCGCGCGCTCGTCACGCGCATGGCCCTGTGCGACCAGGAAACGGGCGAAATGGGTGCGGCTCACCAGGCGGCCGTTGGACAGGGCCAGGGCGCCTTCATAGGCGCCGGGGATCCCCGCCCGGGCCAGACGCGCGCCGATCTCGCGCGCCCGCCAGCCGCGAAACTCGCGCAGGCCCGCGAGCCCGGCGGCCAGGATCGGATCGTCCGCATCCACCCCCAGGCCGAGTACGTGGACCGTCCCCCCGCCCCAGGTCACCGAGATCTCCACCCCGGGGACCAGTTCGATCCCCTGAGCGGCCGCGGCGCGCGCGGCCTCGGCGAGCCCGGCGGTGGTGTCGTGGTCGGTCAGGGCCAGGACCCCGACCCCCGCGGCGGCGGCACGGGCCACCAGCTCCGCCGGGCTCAGGGTGCCGTCGGATGCGGTGGAGTGGCTGTGCAGGTCGTGATTCATGGGCATGGACCGAGGCGGGAAATCGGTCATTCTATCCGAGAAACTCATTACAGGCATTGACGTAAGGGCGGCCCCCAGGACCACGTCATCCAACCACTCAAGTCATTGAAAACCGCGCCAGTGGCCTTCCCTGAAAATGTCTGCGGCAGGGATGCCGCAGTCAAGCCTACAGGGAGGTATTCACGGCGTTTTTCAGGGAAGGCCACTGGCAGAGGGGCGGTTAGATGACGGAGCCCTGGGGCGGCCCCGGCCGTGATCCGGCGTGGCCACAGCGCGCGGACTTCATCCAGGCTGCCGCCGCGGCCATCGGCCGGGTGAGTTCGATCTGTTGGGTTACGCTGCGCTAACCCAACCTACAATATACCCGTCGCACGTGAATATATCGTGTTGCGAGGGTGTTCCTCGTGCTCCTGGGCAAGGCGCGGAAGCGAGTCATCGCAGGGACTATGGCGAGCTTTCGCAACACAGCCCAGGGGTGCGGGGGGCGGCCGCAGTAGCGAAATATTCACGTGCGACGGGTATACAATGCTAAGACACACTCTCTGCGGTGAAAAAACGCGGGGGCGTTCCCACCCCGGACCGTGCCTGAATGAAAACGGGGTTTTCGCTCGGGCACTGGTATAGAATCCGCCCCATGAACCTGCCCCTCCCTGACCTGGAATATATCGATCGGCGCGTGGGCGAGCTCGGCGCAACCCTCCTGGAGGCCTACAAGGAACGCATGACCCCCGAAGAGGTGGCGCGCGACCCCTGGAATCCGGCCCCGCGCCTGGCCGCCTGGCCCGAGTTGTCGCGCTTGCTGCGTTTCCTGGCCGATCCGACCCTGCAGGAGGCGCTGCCCGAGGCCGGGGACGCGACGCCCGGGGAGACGCCCGATCTCACCACCGCCGGTGAGATCGGGCTGCGCTTCTTCAACGAGATGGCGGGCTGTGCCCGGCGTATCGACCTGACCGGGGCGGCCCTCGAATTCAGCCAGTTGATCCTCCCTTTCAGCTGCTGGCTGGTGCACAACGGCGCCGAGATCCTGAATCTGGAGCCCGCGGTGGATGCCCTCGCGGCCTTCGCCAACCGCCTGCACGACCCCCAGGACCTGGCCCGCCTGTTCGAATTCGCCAACGACCTGGTGGAGGGCACCAACCCCCGGCTCCCCGAGGACCCGCGCCAGGCGCTCCCCGGCCAGCCCTGGCGCACCCTGCTCACCAATCGCGCCATCGTGGCCACCCGCACCCACCGGCCGGAACTGATGCGCCTGGCCTTCGACGATCTGTTGGAATGGCTGCCCGAGGCCGCGCCCGAATTCTTCGCCGAGGGCATGGAGCAGATGGAGGCCCTGAACTATCCGGCGGCGGTGCGCGAGCTGATGTTCGCGTATTATCGGCGTGCCCACGAATCCCACCGCCTGCACTGAACCCGCCCATGAAGCTCCTCGCCGATTTCTTCCCCATCCTGCTGTTCTTCGCGGCCTACAAGCTCTACGGCATCTATATCGCCACCGCGGTGGCCATCGCCGCCTCCTTCGTGCAGGTGGGCCTGCATTGGCTCCGCCATCGCCGCTTCGAGACCATGCACCTGGTCACCCTCGGTCTGCTGGTGGTGTTCGGAGGCCTCACCATCGTGCTCCAGGACCGCACCTTCATCATGTGGAAGCCCTCCATCGTCAACTGGCTGTTCGGGGCGGTCTTCATCGGCAGCCAGTTCTTCGGGAAACGGCCCCTGGTGGAACGCATCATGGGCCACGCCATCGAGATCCCAGCCCCCCTGTGGCGGCGCCTCAACCTGGCCTGGGGGCTGTTCTTTCTATTCCTGGGGGCGGTCAACCTGTACGTGGCCAACGACTTCTTCGTGGCCGACCGGGCGCTCCACGGGGCCGTGGAGATGGCCGGCGACATCGACCTGGACCGGTGCGCCGGGCAGTTCCAGGGCCAGGCCCTGGCCCTGTGTCAACGCGCCCACGACCTGGAGGCGCGCTGGGTCAACTTCAAGCTGTTCGGGCTGCTGGGCCTGACGGTGGTGTTCGTCATCGGTCAGGCCTTCTTCCTCGCCCGCCACGCCCAACGACCGGAGGACGAAGACTGATGTTGTATGCGATCATCGCCCGTGACCGCCGAGACAGCCTGGCCGCCCGCCTGGCGGCACGTCCGGCCCATCTGGAACGCCTGCGCGCCCTCCAGGAAGAGGGCCGGCTGGTACTCGCGGGCCCTCACCCGGCCATAGATGCCGAAGATCCGGGCGAGGCGGGCTTCAGCGGCAGCCTGGTGGTGGCCGAGTTCCCCGCCTTGGAGGCCGCCCGCGCCTGGGCGCGGGCCGATCCCTACGTGACCGCCGACGTCTACGAGGCGGTCGAAGTCAAACCCTTCAAGCGGGTGCTGCCCGCCTGAACCCATTTTCAAGGACCCCTACCCAAGATGAACAAACGCTTCGCCCTCACCGGTATCGCCCTCTCCCTCGGCCTGCTCGCCGCCTGCGGGCAATCCAACTCCTCGCCTCCGGCCCCGGACACCCAGGCCAAGGCCAAGGCCGCCGCCAAGGAGGCCCTGGTCACGGTGGATCAGACCCCCATCACCGGGGAGATGTTCGCCTTCTACATCAACGAAAAATTCCAGAAGGCTCCCCGCCTGCGCCGCAACCCCAAGGTCCAGAACCAGGCCATCAACGAACTCATCAATCTGGTTCTGCTCGCCCGGGAGGCGGAGAAACAAGGCCTGGACAAGCGTTCCGCGGTCCAGGCGGCCCTCGCCGTCCAGCGGATGCAACTGCTCTCCCGTCTGGCCCTGCAGGAATATGCCAAGAAACACCCCGCCACCGAGGCGGAGATCGACAAGGCCTACAAGGCACGCTATCTGAACCGGCCCGGCGAGGAATACAAGGCCCGCCACATCCTGGTGAAGACAGAGGACGAGGCCAAGGAGATCATCGCGCAACTGAAGAAGGGCGCCGACTTCGCCACCCTGGCCAAAGAGAAGTCCACCGGCCCTTCGGGCAAGAAGGGCGGCGACCTGGGGTGGTTCGATGCGGCGCAGATGGTCAAGCCCTTCTCGGCCGCGGTGGCCAAGCTGGAGCCCGGCCACTTCACCGAGACCCCGGTCAAGACCCAGTTCGGCTGGCACGTGATCCTGCTAGAGCAGAAGCGCGCCAAGCAGCCGCCTAAACGCGAGGCGGTGGAGGTGTCGCTCAAGGAACAGATCCTGCGCCGCCACCTGAGCGAATACGTGCGCGAACTGGCCCGGACGGCGAAGGTGGAGGTGAACAAGAAGTTCATGAACAAGAAGGCCCAGGGCGAGTGATCCCCGGAGCCGCCGGCCGCGGGGCCGACGGCCCCCCCATGGAGGCCGCCCGATGGTGGATCACCCCCTGCACATAGGCTTCATCTCCACCCGCCTCGAAGGCACCGACGGGGTCTCCCTGGAGGCCTTCAAGTGGGCCGATGCCTTCACCGAGCTGGGCTACGAGTGTTTCTATTTCGCCGGTGCCTGTGACCGCCCGCCCGAACGGGTGCGCATCTGCCCGCGCGCCCACTTCGAGCACCCCGATGTCCTGCGCCTCAATGCCGACCTGTTCGGTCAGACCCGGCGATCCCCCAAGACCTCGGACCAGATCCACGACCTCTGGCGCATCATCAAGCACGCCCTCGGGGTCTTCGTCTCGGAGTTCGAACTCGACCTGATCGTGGTGGAGAACGCCCTGTCCCTGCCCATGAACGTCCCCCTGGGGATGGCCATCACCGACCTGGTGGCGGAGACCGGGATCCCCACCATCGCCCACCACCACGATTTCGTCTGGGAGCGCTCGCGCTACCTGGTGAACGCCGCCCAGGACTACCTGGAGGCGGCCTTTCCCCCCACCATGGCCCGCATCCGCCACGTGGTCATCAACTCCTATGGCGCCAGCGAGTTGGCCCGGCGTACGGGCCTGCGCCCCACCGTGATCCCCAACGTGATGGACTTCGAGCACCCTCCGGCCGACGACGACTCCTACGCGGACGACCTGCGCTGCAATCTGGGCCTGTCGGAGAGCGACCTGTTCCTGCTCCAGCCCACCCGGGTGGTGCCGCGCAAGTGTATCGAGCGGGCCTTGGAACTGAGTTGCCGCCTGGATCTGCCCTGCGCCCTGGTGGTCAGCCACAGTGCCGGGGACGAGGGCTGCGCCTATCAGGACTACCTGGTGGACCAGGCCGAACGCCTGGGGGTGCATCTGATCCTCGCCGCCGGCCATTTCAACCACCACCGGGGTGCGGCCGACAACGGGGCCAAGATCTACGCCCTCTCCGACGCCTACCGCCGGGCCGATCTGGTGACCTACCCCTCGGCCATCGAGGGCTTCGGCAACGCCTTCCTGGAGGCGGTGTATCACCGGCGGCCCATCGTGGTGAACGCCTACAATATCTTCGAGACAGACATCCGCCCCAAGGGGTTCCAGGTGGTGGAGTTCACCGAATTCGTGGATCGTTCCACGGTCGAGGCCACCCGCCGGCTGCTGGCCGACCCCGGGCGCATCGAGGAGATGGTGGAGACCAATTTCCAGATCGGGCGCAGGCACTTCTCCTATGCCTTGCTGCGAAAACGCCTGCGGATTCTCCTGGATCGGATCTTCGAGGGGTTGTGATGCAGGGGCGGCGGCCATGCCGCCGGTCCCACCGCGAACGGCCGGACCGGCGTGGCGTCCGTCCGATCAATGCGCGTGCCTCACCTCCGCCTCGATCCCGTCGAGCAGTGCCACGATGCGCGTCGACAAAGGCTCCAGCCGGTCCAACAAGGCGCGGGCCTGGTCTTCATGTCCGGCCTCTTTGGCCTCTACTATCCGGCCCATGAGGTGATGCAGCTCACGATGGGCCACCTCCAGATCGCGCATTCCCGGTAAATGGCCCCAACGCTTCCGGCCGGCGCCATAATACCATTTGCCCAGTCCACAGTCGCGATCCGAGATCACTTCGTCCCGCGACAGGTGGCCCTGGCCGCTCAGAAAGGCGGCCAGGCGCCCTTTCCAGGCGAGGTGGGTCCCCTTGGCCTGTTCCAACAGCAGGCCTTCGTCTCCCAAAGTGAAACGCTCGGCGATCAATTCCTGCATGCCCGCGATGTGGGTTCCGATTTGATCCACCTCCCGCAGGGTGTGCTCAGCGGCCTCGGTGGTGCGCTCCGCAGCCCCGGCCACGGTCACCAGGTTGTGGTTGATCTCTTCGGCCACCACGCTCTGTTGTTCGGCGGCGGTGGCGACCTGGGTGCTCATCTCATTGATGGAGGCGTTCAGGCGTGCCACCCGCTCAAAGGCCTGACCGGCCTGTTTGACTCGCTCGGCACCGAGTCCGGCTTGAGTGCGCCCCTCGGCCATGGTCTCCACCGCGTCACGCGCACCGCTACGCAGACGGCCGATCATGGCCTCGATCTCCTGGGTGGACTCCTGGGTACGTGAGGCCAGGGTGCGCACCTCGTCCGCCACCACGGCGAACCCCCGGCCGTGCTCGCCCGCGCGTGCCGCCTCGATTGCAGCGTTGAGGGCCAGCAGGTTGGTCTGCTCGGCGATGTTGTTGATCACCTCCAGGACCTTGCCGATGGCCTGACTGTCTTGTTCCAGGCGACCGATCACCTCGGCCGCGTGGTCGACGCCGGTGTTCAGCTGCTCGAGGATCTGATTCGCTTCCCCGATCGCCCGTGCGGCATCGCCCGTCTCCTGGTTACCGCCTTGGGCGGCCTCAGCGGCACGCTGGATGTTCTGGGTCACCTCGCGTACGCTCGCCGACATCTCCGTCATGGCGGAGGAGATCTGTTCGAGTTCGCGGAACTGGGTGCGTGCCCCTTCGACCGTCTCCTGGGCCTGCTGAGCAACCTGCAGGGTGTTCGCGCCCACGGCGCCGACCGCATTCAGGATCCCGCCCAAAGCGGACTCCAGGCGGGTGAGCAAGGCATTGAAGTGGATCGACAGATCCGCGAGTTCATCGTTTCCTTCCACCGGCAACCGTCGGGACAGGTCGCTGTCTTTCTCCACTCCGGCCACGAAGCGGCTGACCCGGTGGATGCCTTGGGAAATACCCAGTCCCACCAGCCCCATGCCGATGCTGAGCACCATGACCAGGATCACCAGACCCCATAGAGTCAGCCGGTTCAGGTGGCCGAGCATCCCGCCCAATGCCTTGCCCGTAGCCGCTGTCAGGGCCTGAGCGTGTTCCTCCAAGAGCGCGAAGCCCTGCAAGGCCGGACCATCGTCCACCTTCACCACATGGTCGATCTCCTTGGGCGTCTTGCCTGCGGACCATAGGCGTCCCACCTCGGCCAGATGCCGGTGATAGCGCTCGGCCACCGCCCGGATGGCCGCCAGGGCCTGACGTTCCTCCTTGTCCACCCCGGGCAGGGCGGCATAGGCGTCAAGCTGCTGGCTGAGGGTAGTCCAGTTCTCGGTCGCCCGCTCGGCGTACCGCGTATCCCCACGCAACACATAGTTTTTGAAGTTCTGGATGAGGCCACCATAGCCCATGGCCGAACCCATGCCCTGCAGCGACTCCCGACGGGCCACCACTCCGCTGCCGAAATCATCCCACAACGACTGTATGGACCGGGTTGAATTCAGAACCAGAGCACCATTGATGACCACCAGTAGAATCACGCCGAATCCGAGCCCGATCACACGGGCCTTGATGCTGAATCTTTGCAACGAGCTGACCATGCCGATGTCTCCGAGGACTTGCCAATAGGGGGCGGCCAAGATCGTGGAAATGCAAGACCACCCGTCGAAGACGGTGGCGGCATGATCAGCGACAACTTTAGCTATCCCTGATGTAATCATCACCCGGCGGGGAAACGCGCTCGAAAAAAGACCGCTGCGGCGGGGTGGCGCCACAACGGTCAAAGGGCAGGCTGCTGCGAGCCGCCGTTTGGAGAGGGCATACCCCCTTCCCGGGAAGCCGGATCTTGTTCTACTCGAAGACAGTACCCGGAGGGTCTGCAAGTGGCTCATCTTCTCCAGTCGAGGTATTTTCCCTTGATTATGTAACAAAAGTATTTCATTGTTTGCTAACATATTGTGGTCGTGACGGATAGAGGCGGCGGCCATGCGTAGTGACAACGAAGACGCCCCCTGGGTATTGGTGGTGGAAGACGATCCCACCTTGCGTACCCTGATAGAGGGCTTGTTGCGTCAGGATGGCCTGCATGCGGAGGGCGTGGCGAATGCGAATGGTCTGCGCCTCTGGCTGGCTCGTCGTCAACCCGACCTGATCCTGCTCGACCGCCTGTTGCCCGACGGCGACGGCCTGCTGCTGACCCGTGACCTCAGACAGGAGACCGACATCAGCCTGTGCATGGTCTCAGGGATGGCCCGCCCGCAGGACCGCGCCGAGGGCCTCGAGGCAGGCGCAGACGACTATCTGGGCAAGCCCTTCGATCCCCGTGAACTGCTGGCCCGGGTGCATGCCTTGTTGCGCCGCCGTTGCGGTGGTAGAAAACGCGGGGACGACAGGGCGAAGATCCGTTTCGGCCCTTTCGCCCTGGATCCGGATCGCCACGAACTGCGCCGCGGCAGTCACGTCGTATCCCTCACCGCCACTGAACAGGAGCTGCTGGAGATCCTCGCCACCCACCCCAACCGGACCCTGGACCGGCAGTACCTGCTCGACCGGCTACGCGGGCCCGGCTGCTCCGCCTTTGACCGCAGCATCGACATGCACATCGCGCGCCTCAGACGCAAGCTGGGCGACCACGGACGCCATTCGCGATACGTCCAAACCGTGTGGGGCCGGGGATACCGTTTCATGGGCGGCCGAGGTTGACCTCTCTCCCGCACCCCCCTAGGCTTCGGTCCTGAGCGATCATCGAAGCGAGTGGGGCCCGTAGAAGGCCTCTGCCATCCCAGGAGACGACCCCCATGTTGAACCCCGGAGACCGGGCGCCGAACTTCAGCACCCCGAACGCGGACATGCAGATGGTGCAGTTGGACCAGTTCCTGGGCCGGCACCACCTCGTGCTGTATTTCTATCCCAAGGACGACACCCCCGGCTGCACCTTGGAGGCCCTGGAGTTCACCGATCTCATGCCCGCGTTCGAGGCTGCTGACGCCCGCGTGCTGGGGGTGAGCATGGACCCCTGCGTCAGCCACGGGGCCTTCCGCGACAAATACGGACTCACCGTGAACCTGCTCGCCGACATCGAGGGTGAACTCTGCGCCGCCTTCGGCGTATTGGTGGAGAAGACCGTGCGCGGTGAACGCAAGAAGGGTATCCGGCGAACGACCTTCGTCATCGACAAGGAGGGCATCGTGCGTCACGTGTTTGCCGATGTGAAGCCCAAGGGCCACGCCCAGGCGGTCCTGGATTGCGTACGCGCCCTCTGAGAACACCGCTCACGGCCATGGCCCCGGCCGTGGTTGGCGCCTCGGAGGATATCCTTCTCCCGCCAGACGGGCGCGGGGTCCGGTGCGCGCCCCGACGACCTTCGAGCTGACGTGAGGCTCCGGTCCCAGATCCTGATCTTTCTGCTCCTGTTCGGGATCGCTCCCCTGCTGGCGGCGGTGGTCATCAACCTGCCGCTGGTGCTGGGCAGCCTGGAACTCTTCTACCAGAAGGCCTATCTGCAGAACCTGCGCGCCGATTTCCGCGACCTCGACCAACATCTGGCGAGCCGGCACGAGATGGTGCGTCTGCTGGCCAAGCTGCCGGAACCCGGCACCCTGCTCGGCAAGTCCACCACCAATGATGCGGTGGACCGCGCACGTGCCCGCTATACGCAATGGGCCAATCAGGTCCTGGACGACCAACTGGATATCATCCAGATCTTGTTCATGGACGATCAGGGCCGGCCCCGTTTCTGGTTGGAGAGGGATCCCCGCACCACCCGTTGGCATCCCACAACGACCCTGCCCGAGCCCCCTCCACAAGAGCTTGTATCGGCCGCCCTGGGCCTGGAGGCGCCGCGGGTCCTGGTGAGCCGCATCCGGCTCGCCCCCGACGACCGGGGCCCCCCGCAGGGGCATCTCATGACCTTGAACCTCATTACCCCCATCTTCGACCGCAAGCACCCGTCTGCCCTGCCCATCGGCCTGGTGGCCATCACCCTGGACGTGGGTGGCATGGCCCGCTTCTATCGCAATACCCTATGGGTGGACAACAAGGGCAGCTACCTCGTATCGAATAAGGCCCTGAGCAGCCCCGGACGGGCATTCGCGGACTTCCCTGGGCTCGATGCCATCTTTGCCGCCGGCAAGCTGGGCCTGTGGGAAGGGGCTGACGGCCGAGAGATCCTCTGGGTTCCCATGTTCCTCACCGAAAATTCGGGACCCCTGTGGGTGGGCCGTCAAGTGGATCCCTCGCCCCTGGCCAAGTTCCGCAACGCCCTGGTCAAACGGGTCCTGGCCATCATCCTGGTGTTGGTGGTGATCGTCATCCTCCTGGCACGCTGGATCGCGGTCCGTCTGGAGCGCTTCGGTCACCAGCTCACCCAAGGTATCGGCGACATGCTCGCCGAGGACGAGCAGGTCCATTTCGAGTGGCGCGGACCGCCGGAGATTCGCGACCTTGGTCGCGATCTCACCGCGCTCGCCCGCAGCCACGCCGAACATGCGCGCAGCCTGCGCCGCCATGCCGAGGCCCTGGAGGCCTCCAACCGCTACAAGTCTGAATTCCTGGCCAACGTCAGCCACGAGCTGCGCACCCCTCTGAACTCCATCCTCCTGCTCTCCAAATTGCTCGCCGCCCCGGACTCCGGCCTCCCGCTCGAACAGCGTCGCCAGGCCCAGGTGATCCATCAGGCCGGAGACGATCTCCGCGCCCTGATCGACAACATCCTCGACCTCTCGCGCATCGAGGCGGGGCGCACCCAGTTTCACCTGGAGTGGGTGCGGCCCGTGGACCTGGTGCGGGAGGTCGTGGAACTCATGCAGCCCCAGTTCGACGCAAAGGGGCTATTCCTGCGTCTCGAACAGTCGCCGGATCTGCCCGAACGCCTCTATACCGATGCCTACAAGGTTCGCCAGATCGTCAAGAATTTCCTCTCCAATGCCGTCAAGTTCACCCGCACCGGCGGGGTCACCCTGCGCCTCGGCCCCGGTGGGGATCCGCAGCATGCCCTGAGCATCGCCGTGGTGGACACCGGCATCGGTATCCCTCCCGCCAAACAGGCCCTGGTGTTCGAGGCCTTCCGTCAGGCCGACGGTTCCACCAGCCGCCGTTATGGTGGTACCGGCCTCGGGCTCTCGATCAGCCGGCGGCTGGCGCATCTGCTGGGGGGAGAGATCACTCTGGAGAGCCGGGAAGGCGCTGGCGCCACCTTCACCCTCCTGCTACCCGAACGCATCCCCCAGGTGGAATCCGAGGGCCCCCAGCCCCCGGTACCCGAGCCGGCGTCCGCGCCGGCGTCCGCGCCAAGCCCGCCGACACCCCAGGCGGTTCCCGAGACCGACCTGTCCGCGGCCTGCATCCTGCTCCTGGCCAACGATGTCTCCAGCCTTCTGGATCTGGTGCCGCGGCTCGAGGCCTGGGGCGCCCGGGTCAGCGCCGCCGCTGATCCGGACGAGGCCCTGGAGGGCCTGCGCGAAGACCCGGCCTGCCAAGTGTTGTTGCTCGACCTCGATGCCCCTGGCGCGGACGCCTGTGATACTATCCACGTCATCCGTCGGCAGCCCGGTTTTGCCCACCTGGAGGTGGTCCTCCTCGGTGGTGCCGAGGCGCCGCCCTGCGCCGGGGGACCGGGCATCGTCCACCTGCCACGGCCGTTCGCGCCCGAGGAACTCAAGGAGGCGCTGAGGCGCGGCCTCGGCTACGGAGGCTGAAACCAGATGAAACGCTACCCGGGCTTCAAGTTGCTCATCGTGGACGACCACGAGCACAACCTGTTCACCCTGAGGACCCTGATCCGCAAATACATGGACGTCACCATCCTGGAGGCCACCTCGGGGCGGCGGGCCCTGGAGATCGCCCTGCGCGAACCGGGCATCGACCTCATCATCCTCGATGTGCAGATGCCCGAGATGGACGGCTTCCAGACCGCCTCCCTGCTCAAGGTCCGCAAGAAGACCCGCGATATCCCCATCATCTTCCTCACCGCGGCCTTCAAGACCGAGGAATTCCAGCAGAAGGGTTACGCCGTGGGGGCGGTGGATTACCTGCTCAAACCCATCGACGACATCCAGCTCATCAACAAGATCAGCACCTATTTCCGGCTGATCGAAAAGGAACGCGACCTCAACCGCATCCTCGAAGAGCGCGTCGCCGAACGCACCCGTGAACTCGACCAGGCCAAACGCTACCTCGAAAACATCATTCGTTACATGGGCGAAGCCCTGCTCGTCCTCGACCCCGAGGGGCGCATCAAGTTGACCAACCCCGCGGCCCGGCGGATGTTGGACTATTCTGAGGAGGACCTCCTGGGGATGTCCATCGGTGACGTCTTCGAGGAAGAGGGCGATGAAGTGGCCGGGGCCTTCATGGGTACCTGGCTGGAGGCCCTGATCCGGGTCGGCGCCCTGAGCCAGATCGACGCCCGCTTCATCGCCAAGGACGGGCGCCGGGTGCCGATCCTGTTCTCGCGTACCGCCATCAAGAACTCAGACGGGGAGATCACCGACATCATCTGCATCGCCAAGGACATGACCGGGTTCATCCGTTGCGACGATGCGGAGCAGGGCGTGGTGACCGCCCCTGCGGAAGACTGAGGTTTCACCGAGGAGCGATCTATGAACCAGAGCCCCATCCCCCCCCTGCTCAACCCCCGGGAGGACGAAGACACCACCCTCACCGCGAACGCCCTCAAGGCCATGGCCCACCCCCTGCGCTGGAAGATCCTGTGTTCCCTGGGCAACAACGAACTCTCGGTAGGGGAGATCGTCGAACGCACCGGCACCACCCAGAGCAACATCTCCCAGCACCTGGAACAACTGCGCAACAAGAACATCGTGGTGGCCCGCAAGGAGGCCAACCGCATCTATTACCGGATCCGCAACGACCAACTGCTGGACTTGATCGGGATCATGCGCGAGGTCCTCTGCCCGGCCAACTTGGGGGATCGTTATCCGCGCTCTTGAGGCGGGAATCCCGGCGCGAGACTCCGGAGAACGTCCGATGTATCTACTGACGGCCTTGCTCCTCATTGGCGCCGCGATCATCGCCCCGTCGTCCCTCGGCGCCGGGGAAGAGGGCATCGTTCTCCCCTCCCTGCCCCCGTCGCTCGGTCGTTGGTACAAACCGGCGAACAAGCGTCAGGTCTGGCTGCACACCATGTTCGCCCTGCGCCGGGAGATGCAGGCAGTCAGCGAATACCTCGACTCGGGCGACTGGGGGCACGCCCGGGCCTGGGCCGAGCGCCTCGCCGGGCATTACGAACGGATTGGCGAGATGGTTCCCGAGTGGCGGGAGCAACTGGATCCCGATGAACTGGTGGCCTTGAGGGCCGCCTTGAAGCGCAGGGACACCGCCCGGGCGAGACGTGCCCTGCGTGCCTTGAGTCACGGTTGCGACGCCTGTCATCGCGACTACCGGGCCCTGGCTGCGGCCCGCTATCGGGTCCCCACCTACCGTGACCGTCGGGTCACCGTCCATGGCGAGACCCTGACCTACCCTGCGCTGATGGCACGCCTCTCCGTCCGGTTGAACCGGATCAAGATCGCCGCCATGGATGGACGCAAAGCAGACGCCCGCGGCGCCTTCATGGAGCTGCGCACCCTCCTCGATGCCTTGGGCGGAGACTGCGCCGCTTGCCACCGCCAGGATCCGGTCCCACGGGAACGAATCCTCGGCGACGGAGCCCGTGCCCTGTTGGACCGGCTGGAGCAGGCCCTGTCCGGGGCCGAAACGGACAGTGGTCGTCTCCTGGGCGAGATGGCGGTGACGGTCTGTGCCCGTTGCCATGGCCTGCACCGTACGCTGGCCGACTTGCGCGAGCGGGTCTTTCGGGAGGAAATGAAGCGGCAAGCAGACCGCTAGCCCGGATATCGCTGTGTACCGTGCGAAGGCCTCCGCCGGTGGTTACGCAAAAAGCGCAAGCAGCCGCGGAAGGGTCAGTCGCGCCACCCTGACGCGTACCTGTACGTCGTACTGGGGCGGGCCCGTCTGCCTGAGCGTACGCGCGACCCTGCGGGGGCGAACGCATGAGGTCGTGTCCGAGAGCCGGATGCGGGAAATCCGCATCTCCGGTTCGACGAGCGGTGACCGGAAACGGGGCTGTGGCATGGGTTGAGGTGCCGGTGCAAGCGAAAACGCCCGGCAAACAGCGACTCCCCAATACCCACGCCTGTCTTCCCAGTCATCGACTCTACCCACACGCCGTACCCTGCGTGCGGGACATGGATGGGCCGAGATGAATGAACCGGGGGATCGCGTTGCCGGTTCCGGATCCTTTCGCGCTCGGACAGCAGGCAGGCTCGGTGCTGCGCGAGGCCCCGCATCTGCCGGATTGTTTGTCCTCGCCCCAGGGGGAAGTGTCCCGGCCCCCTGGGAAAGCTGCCTATGCCTGCACCCGGAAGCGCTCCAGCACGCCCTGCAACTCTCCTACCCGGGCCGCGAGTTCCTCGCCCATGGCACGCGCCTGTCCGATCCGGGCCGAGGTGTCGCCGCTGATTTTGTTCACGTTCTCCAGGTTACGCGTGACCTCGGCCGTGACCTGGCTCTGTGCCTCCGCCGCCGTGGCGATCTCGCCGTTCATCTGGCCGATGTCCTCTATGGACCGCAGGATCCGCTCGAGGGTATCGCCGCTGTCCCGAGTCCGGTCCACGCTCAAGGTCACCTTTTCCTGACCCTTGGCCATCACCTCGACCGCGCTGCGGCTGCCTGCCTGAAGGCGCTCGATCATCGCCTGGATCTCACGTGTGGATTCCTGAGTGCGTTGCGCCAGGGCGCGCACCTCGTCGGCCACTACCGCGAACCCTCGCCCCTGGTCACCGGCCCGGGCGGCCTCGATGGCGGCGTTCAAGGCGAGCAGATTGGTCTGTTCGGCGATCCCTCGGATCACGTCCAAGACCTTGCCAATGGCATCGCTGTCCGCCTCCAGGGTCTGCACCACATCGGCCGCGGTTTGCATCTCGCCGGCCAATTCGGCAATGGATGTCGCGGCGGATTGCACCACCCGTTCGCCTTCGGAAGTCACTCCGGTCGCCGCCTGAGCGGCCTCGGCCGCACCGGTGGCATTGCCTGCGATCTCCTGGATCCTGGTTTCCATCTGACTCAGGGCTTCCGCGATCTGTCCGGTGTCGGCCTGTTGACGCACCATGGCCTCCTGGGTGCTGATAGTGGTCTCTGTCGCCTGCCGGGCCACCTCGTTCAACTGCTTCGAGGTGACCGCGATCTGACCGATCATGGCGGCGAGATGTTCGCGCAATCTGTCGGCGCTGCGCGCGGCGTCACCGATCTCGTCCTGACTGCCCGTGCCTATGGATTCTGAAAAATCGCCGTCGGCGACACGCTCAAGGTCCTCGCGCAGACGCACTATGGGCTGTACAAAGGTTTGCCGGGCGAACCAGGAAAAGAATAGGAATCCTCCCGCTATCGCAGCCACCAGGACCGTCAGTGAGATCAGCGAGGCGCGGTGTGAATGGGCCAGGGTCTGCTCCAGTGCCTGTGACGCCCGCTTGGAGATGCGCTCCGCCATCTGTTCGAGCCACCGGGTGGGCGCCCGATCTATCCCCCTCACCAGGCGATCTCCCGCCTTGGGGTCGAAGCCACTGGCCACGAAGGCCTCCCGGGCCTTGCGATAGGCATCGGACAGGTCGCCATGGGCCTTCCGGAAACGTTCCAGGAGATCCCGGGTCTGGGCATCGCCGAGCCGGGCGCCCAGGCTCCGCGCCATCTCCTGCAAGCTCTTCTCCTGGCGTTCGAAGCTGGCCCAGTACTTGTCCAGGGCAGCGGGATCGCTGCCGCGCAAGAGGACATTCTTCCACTCCTGTACCTGCTTCTTGAAGTCCACCACGATCTTTAGGACATCGCGTTCATTGGCCAGGTCCAGGGTGACGGCGTCCTGGATGGCTGCGGCGCTGTCCTCGGCGTTGAAGTATTCATACACAGCCGCTCCGGCCACCACCAGGCTGTAGCCACCGATCAGCAGTAGCAGTTTGTTGCGCAGGCTTCTTCTTATCCAGTTCATGTCCCCGAGACCTCAGTGTAGTAGAAGTGACCTGCACCTGTAGCGGTCGGGCCGGGGATTCCTTGAGAGCAGCGCTGCGGGCATTCGTCGGCCTCGGTGAAGGCTCAAGCCAAGACACGGTCGGAATATTTTAGGCCGGCAACAGGTCCTCCTTCATCACATGAATGGGCCCCATGATACGATTGCGTCGATCGAATGCATGGGAACCTCCAAATCTATGGCCCGCGAGATCCTCATGGACACCCCGCGCCCCACGCCTACGCGCACGCCCTTCGTGGGCACGGCGCTGGGCTTCCGCCCTTTCTTTCTGCTCGCCGGCCTGGCCGCGCTGATCCTGGTGCCGCCCTGGCTCTGGGCCTTCGCCGGTCACCCCCTGGCCGTGGGGGCCTTCGATCCCCTGAGCTGGCACCGCCATGAGATGCTGTTCGGCTATACCGACGCGGTGGTGGCTGGCTTCCTGCTCACCGCGGTGCGCAACTGGACCGGTCTGCCGACCCCTACGGGCTGGCCCCTGGGCGGCCTCGCGCTGCTCTGGCTGGCCGGCCGGCTGGCCCCGCTCGCCGTCCCCGCCTGGCTGGCGGGTCTCGTCGACCTGGCCTTCCTGCCGGCCCTGGCCGTCGCCCTGGGGCGTCCGCTGTGGCGGGGGCAGAACCGGCTCAACCGCCTGTTCGTGCCCTTGTTGCTGGCCATGGCCCTGGCCAACGGCCTGGTCCATGCCCAACTCCTGGGCCTGGCCCAGACCGCGGACGCCGGCATTCGCATGAAGCTGGACCTGACCCTGCTCCTGCTCACCTGGATCGGCGGCCGGGTGATCCCCTTCTTCGCCGGGAATGCCGTGCCCGGGGCCGCCCCGCGGCGGCCCCGGTGGCTGGAACGCGGCCTCTATGGCCTGTTTCTGGTCTACATCCCCTGGCACGTCCTCGCCCCGGAGCAGGGCGTCGGCGGTGCCCTCTCCCTGGCCCTGGCCGCGGTCCAGGGCCTGCGTCTGTGGAACTGGCACCATCCCGGGATCTGGCGTCTGCCGATCCTGTGGGTGCTGTTCGCCGCCTACGCCTGGTTGGTGCTGGGATTCCTGCTGCAGGGGATCGCCGTCTGGGGCCTGTACCCGGTCGATCTGGCGGTCCACGCCTTCACCCTGGGTGGGATCGGCGTGCTCACCCTGGGGATGATGTCGCGGGTCGCCCTCGGCCATAGCGGCCGCCCCCTGGCGGCCGCCCCCGCGACCCACGCGGCCTATCTGGCCCTCAATGCCGCGGCCGTGGTCCGGGTGCTGTTGCCCGCCGCCCTGCCTGCCTGGTACGCCGCCTGGGTGGACTTGGCGGGGGCGCTCTGGGTGTTCGCCTTCGCCCTGTTCCTGTGGGTCTACGCCCCCATCCTCGTCACCCCTCGCATCGACGGCCGGCCCGGATAGGGGGCATGGACGACGAACGCCTGCTGCGTTACAGCCGCCAGATCATGCTCCCCCAGATCGACCTGGAGGGGCAGGAGCGGCTCGCGGCCAGCCGCGTACTCATCGTCGGACTCGGCGGACTGGGCTCGCCCGTGGCCCTCTACCTGGGGGCGGCGGGGGTCGGTCACCTGACTCTGGCCGACTTCGACCGGGTGGAGGCGAGCAACCTCCAGCGTCAGGTGATCCACACCGAGGCCCGCATCGGCCGGCCCAAGGCCGAATCGGCGCGCACCGCCCTGGAGGCCCTGGACCCGGCGTTGGAAGTGGGCGTCCTGGAGGAACGCCTGGACCGGGCGACCCTGGCCGGGGTGGTGGCCGGCATGGACCTGGTGCTGGACTGCTCGGACAACTTCGAGACCCGCTTCGCCGTGAACGCGGCCTGCTTCGCCGCCGGCGTCCCCCTGGTCTCCGGCGCCGCCATCCGCTGGGAGGGACAGGTGGCCAGCTTCAGCGGCCGGCGCCCCGGTCCCTGCTACCGCTGCCTCTACCCCGAGGACGGCCATACCGACGCCACCTGCGCGGCCAACGGCATCGCGGCCCCCGTGGTGGGCGCCATCGGCTGCATCCAGGCGACCGAGGCCCTGAAGATCCTGGTGGGGGCCGGCAGGCCCCTGTTCGGCCGACTGCTGCTGTGGGATGCCCTGAACATGGACTGGCGCAGCCTGCGCCTGCGCCCCGACCCCGATTGTCCGGTGTGCGCCCCTTGACCCGCTTGGACCTGGTCCTGCCCCTGTACGACGAGGCCGAGGCCCTGGAACCGGTGCTGGCGCGCATCCGCGCGGTCCTCGCGGAGATCCCCGATCTGGAGTGGCGCATCCTGCTGGTGGACGACGGCTCCCGGGACACCACCGCGGAGATCGCCGCCCGCCTGGCCGAGGCCGAGCCGCGCGTCGTCCTCATCGTCTTCACCCGCAACTTCGGCAAGGAGGCGGCCATCCTCGCCGGGCTGGAGGCGAGCCGGGGCGAGGTGGTGCTGGTGATGGACGCCGACCTGCAACATCCGCCCGAACTCATTCCGCAGATGCTGGCACTGTGGCGCGGCGGCGCCCGGGTGGTGGAGGGCACCAAACGCACGCGTGGACGCGAATCCCCCGGCGCGCGCCTGGGCGCGTACCTGTTCTACCGCCTGTTCACCCGTTTCTCCGGACTCGCCATCCAGAACGCCACCGACTTCAAGCTCCTCGACCGTCAGGCCGTGGACGCCTACTGCGCCCTGCCCGAGCGCAACCGCTTCTTCCGCGGCCTCATCCCCTGGCTCGGCCTGCCCACGGCCCAGGTGCCCTTCGACGTGCCACCGCGGTCGCACGGGTCTCCCTCATGGTCGCGCCTGCGCCTGGGCCGCCTGGCGGTGGATGCCCTCTCCGCCTTCACCAGCGCCCCATTGCAGGTCATCACCCTGGTGGGCGGGCTGGTGTTCCTCACCAGCCTGATCCTGGGCGGCATCGCGCTCTACCAGAAGTTCGCCGGCATCGCCGTATCGGGTTTCACCACCGTGATCCTGCTCCTGCTCCTCCTGGGCAGCGCCCTGATGTTCAGCCTCGGCGTCCTCGGCACCTATGTGGCACGCATCTACGAAGAGGTGAAGGGACGGCCCTGCTATCTGGTGGACCGGGAACGAAGCCGGGGGATCGGGGGCGATGGGTACTGACCCGGCCGGTGGGCCGTTCGCCGATCCGACGGCCTGTCAGTTCTTCAAGATCACCGTGGTCTCGAAGCGCCTGAGGGTGCGTGCATCGCCCCCTCCCGAGGTCTTGACCCCGGACGCCCCGCCCATGGCGACCGCAAGTTCAACCCGCACCGCCTCGAGCAACGGGATCTTCGCCTCGTTACCGGCCGCGCCGCTGTCGGCGCCGTCCACGCTCCCCGCGGGCGGGGTCTGCGCCGACCACTCCAGGCCGTCGTGGTGGCGGTCGTACCCGTATTCCACCTGGAAATCCACCACCCCGGGCAGGACCCGGCTGCCGTTGCGGTAGAGCCAGGGTGTGGCCTCGCCGGTGTCCTGGTGGATGTACCAGCGGATCGCCGGCACGATCCGGCTGTCCGCGGCGCTGTAGCCGCGGCCCACGCCATCCCCGGCGGCCAGAGAGAGGTTGTCCCCGGAGACCGCCGCCAGACGGTGGCCCTCCACATACCAGGCCGTGCCGGAGGCCTCCTCGGCATAGAGGATCAGGGCGTCGCCGGCGGCGAAATCGGCATCCGCATGGGCCTCTTCGCCGAGGTTGATGTCGGTCCGGTCGACGGCCAGGGCAGTGGCGCCGGAATCCACGTCCTGGGTCAGGGCGGCGTGATATCCGCCGGCCTCCCGCTGGTGCACCAGCTTGGCGAAGTAGTCGGTGGGGCTTTCGATGATGTCGCCGTCCGCCGCGCCGTTGTCGGTGATGTCCTTGACGATCTGCCAACCGTCGGCCACGTAGACCACATCGCTGACAACCGTATCCCCGGCATCGCCATCGCCGTCGATGTCCAGTCCCACAGCGGCCTCGGTGACCGTCTCGCCGCCCCCGTCCAGGCCGGCGACCCGGGTGGCGGCGGGCAGTCCGAAACCGGCCATGTTGAGGTCGCGCTGCAACAGCTTGAGGGCCAGTTGCACATCGAGGATGCGGTGGGAGACCTGGGTGGCATGGCTCGAGGTCTCGATGAAACTGAAGTAGGCGCCCACGGTACCGGCGACCACCAGACCGAACAGTGCGAGGGAGACCATGACCTCCACCAGACTCAGACCCGATTGATGCTTGTGCCTGTTCATGCCTATTTCCTCTCGATGAAGAACACGGCCTGGAGCGAGTCCGCCGGCCGGGCGCTCCGGCCCACCGGCCAGAACACGGTGACCTGGACCCGGTTGAGGATGTCCTGGTAGAGGTATTTCTCGTCCACCGCGGCCTTCACGGTGAAGACATAACTGCCGCCGTCGGCGGCGGTGCGGGTGATCCCCCGCCAGCGCACATAGTCGTAGCCCGCAGGCTTCGTGGTGTCGATGCCACTGAAGCGGTACTGGGCGGCGAGGGCCGTCAGACTGGAGGCATCGAGGACCTGGGTGGCCTCGTGGAGTTCGAGGTTGGAGAGGGTCTTGAGTTCGTCGATGGTCTGGGCGAGCAGCGCGCTGGCCATCTCCACCCGCAGATTGCTCTGTTGCAGGCGCATGGCCGTGAGCAACATACCACCGAGGGCGCTCACCCCCATGGCCAGGATGACCAGGGAGATGAGCACCTCCACCAAGGAGAAGCCACGTCCCTTCACGACCCGGTCTCCATCCATTCCTGGGCGGTGGTGCAGACACCTCCGCCGCAGGCGTCCATATTCACGTACACCCGGGTGAGTCCGGTAAGGGAGACCACCTCTACCCGCGCCGCCTTGTCGCCGGCGGTGAGATAGAGGTTGTCGCCGCTGGCCCCGAGCAGGGAACCGAGGGCGCTGAATTGGATCTTGCGGGTGGTGGTGCCGGCATTGATCCGCACCACCGGGCTGCACAAGCTATCGCCCGGGGTGCCATGGAGGATCACCCGGTCGGGTGTGGCCCCGCCCGTGTCGAGATTGCCGTTGCGATCGAGATCGAGAAAGCCGATGAAATACTCCTTGTTGCCGTCGCCGTCCAGATCGGCCGCGATGGCCCCCGGGGCGAGCAGGAGTGTTCCCCGTTCGCCTTCGGCCTGGGCCTGGGTGCGGATCTGATAGAGGCTCGCGGCGATACGGTCGGCGCAGGCCTGGGTCTGGTGCCGGCGCAGTCCTGAACCAAAGCCGATCCCGCCGAGCACCGCCAGCACACCGATGAGGAGGATGGCCACCAGGACCTCGAGCAGGGTCAGGCCGCGGCAGGGGCCGGAGGTCATCGCTTCTCCCTCCACAGCAGGATGTCCAGGGCGGTGGAGAATTTGTCCGGGGCCAGTTCGATGCGGGTCACCCCACCCGAGGTGCTGGAGGTGACACCCGCGGCCACGGCCGTACCCTGGCCGCTCTGTCCCTCCAGGATCATGGGTTGGGAGGGGATGCCGGTATCGGCGGTCTCCACGCTGCGCACCTCGTCGAGCCCCGCGCCGACCCCCTGGAACAGTCCGCTCTCCAGGGCCCCGCTCCGGTAGTTGAGGGCGTAGAAGCGTGACTTGCCGCCGCCACAGGGGAGGTTGGCCGGCTCGAAGCTGGTGAAGAACACGAAGCCGCCGTAGACCTCGGCTGGACGCAACACCCGTTCGTTACGGTCGTGGAGCGACTGAGTGCCGCTCGCCAGGACATAGTCGTGCGGGTCGTTTACCCCCAGGCGGAGGAACCAGGAGTCGCTGCTTGTGTTGGTGCTGGCGGTGGAGGTCATGTCCACCAGGGCGGCATCGCCCACATAACGGTCGGCGCGGTCCTTGAGCCCGTAGAAGGCCTGATGGGGATAGGTGGCCTCGTACTCGTTGTAGTCACCGGTGCCGAAGTAGACCCAGAATTCGCTGCCCTCGCCCTTGGCCACCCGTGGGCGCACGGTGATGGGGCGGGCCACGGCCGAGGGCAGGCCGGTGGTGGCGTAGTCGTTCGGCTGGAAGAGCATGTCGGTGGCCGCATCCAGGGTGGCCCCGTCGGCCAAGGCGCTGCCGCCGAGGCGGCTGCCGTCCACCCGCCACAGGGCCCCGTAGTAGTCCCCGAAATAGAGGGTCTTCAAGGTGCCGTCGGCGGCGTCGCGCAGGGCGGTGATATCGGTGAGGACATTGCCCACCTTGGGGCTCACCCGGACCTTCTTGACCACCGCGCCGGTCTCCAGGTTCAGCACCGTCAGCCAGGCGTACTTGTCCTCGTAGTTGTCGGCATAGTCGGTGTCCCAGCCGGAGCCGAGCACCGCCACCCAGAGGTCCCCCTCGCCATCGCCGTCGGTGTCCAGCTTGCCCAGGGCGGCCGCCGACAGGGTGGTGCCCGAGGTGTCCTTGTCGCCGGCCCGTTCCCACAGGAGCCTGGGGGCGGCGGGATCGGTGACGTCCAGGGCGAAGTAGCTGAGACCACCACGTCCCAGGCCGCCGAACAGCACCGTGCGCCAACCGCCGCCGAAGTTCACGTCCACGGCCCGCAGGAGGCCGTCGGCGAGGTAGTCGTGGTCGGCGTCGGTGGTGCGTTTCAGGTTAGGCAACACGGCATGGGGTATGAAGGCCCAGAGTTCCGTCATGTCCGCATCGGGCAGATAGGCCGAAGCATCGGTGTCGTACCGGGCGATGCGGAAGGCGTGCAGCATGCCCTCGTTGGTGAGGGCGTAGGCCACCAGGTCGCGGTCGTCGTGGGCGTCCACGAAATCCCAATAGCTGTCGTCCTGATAGGCCAGCTTGGGCACCCCCACGAGCAGGGGGCTGGAGTGGAGCAGATCGCCCAGTTTCCACTGCTCGGTGTCCTCGGCCACCCCGTCGCCATCGCCATAACCGCTCAGGGCGTCGAGGTTGCGGCCCGCGGAACGCGGGATCTCGGGGACGTAGAAGCCGCGCACGAAGCGCACCAGGCGTTCGGTCTCGTCATAGGTGCCGTCGTCGGCGTCACAGGCGCCGCCGGTGCCGAGCCAGGGCTCGAGGGCGGCGCAATTGTCGGCCTCGAAATCCACCCAGTCCGTATGGGTTCCGTCCGTGGTGTAGATCCGGCGCGGATCACCGGCGCTGTCGTTGTTGGCCCCGGGGGCACGGCGCATGAGATACCAGCCGGCCCCCTTGGCGGTGTCGGCGTCGATCTGGCCGAAGGGGCTCAGGGTGCCGCGATGGGCCTGATCCTCGCTGCCCTGACATTCACCATTGATGTAGCAGTCGGCGTAGTAGACCTTGATGTCCCCGCGCCAGGCATAGGGTATGGTCTCGGTGTCGATATAGGCCGGACGGCCGCCGAGGATGGGGGCGGTGATCTGGGGGGACGACAGGGTGATGACCCCACGTGGATCCTGGGGGATGACACTGCCCGCAGTGACCGAGGGCTCGTGGCCCGCGGCGTCTTCGACGTATTTGCGTACCCGTACGTCGTCGAAGGCGAAGCCCGAGTCCCAGCCCCCGAAACCGATCTCGCCGTAGTCCAGAGAGAACACCGGTGGGGCCAGGAAATCGCCCACCGCGGTGTAGTGGCTGTCGTCGTCCACGTCGCCCGGATCGTTGCGGGCGATGCGCAGGCGCAACTGGGCATCACCGGTGGATTTGTCCTTGTAGACCCGCACCTTTACCCAGTACCAGTGATTGCGCTTGGGGAAGCGGTCACCGAGGAGGTCGCGCGGATAGGTCTGGTATTGCCAGACGTAGTCGATGCCGGCCGCGTAGGGGCGGAAGATGTACTTGTCGGCGAAGAACTCCATGCCCCACATGTTGCCGGCGTCGTTGAAATAGACCGGGTTGTATTGGGGATTGCCCCAGGTGCCGCCACCGCCGTACTGGTAGTAGGTCCCCGAATGCATCCGGTAGTAGACCTCGTAGTGGTCCCAGCCGAGGCCGCCCTTGTGGATATAGGGCCCGGTGTCGCTGGACTTGTGGCTGCCCCCCTTGTCGGCCTGGAGGACATGGCTGCCGCCCAGATTTTCCAGCTCCCACCAGTTGTAGTCGTCGTCGGGAGTGGGGACGTTGGCCCAGCCGTGGGGATCGTCGCCCCAGCCGTCGCACTCGAAGGTGTCGTCGTCACAGCCGATGGGCTGATGCAAGACATAGTCCCGGTCCCAGTCTTCCCAGAGGTCGAAGGTGGCCTGGGGGTCGGAACGGCCGGTGCTGTATTCGGGGTTCCCCCACCAGGCATAGATGTCCCCCCCGCCCACCGGGATGCCGGGGACCTTGACCCAGGCGTCGAGATTGCCGTGGGCGCGGTCGAAGGACTTGATCCAGAAGTCCAGGAGGTTGCCCTGGGCGTCGGTGAAGAGGACATCGGCGCCATCGGCGCGCGCGTTGCTCAGGGTCGCCTCGCCGCGGATCTTCACCAGGACCTGGTAGTCGTTGAGTTTGTCGTAGCCGTGGCCGCCGCTCCAGGCGATGGACTGGGGGGCCTTGTAGTGCCAGAAACAACCCAGTTGGGTGAGGATGCGGGTGCTGTAGCGCACCGCGTCGAAGCTGCCGTCGCCCCGCGCCTCCACGCGCACGTCGATATCGGCCCGGCTGCCGTTGAACAGGGCGCTGGGGGTGGGTACCAGGCGCAGGGTCCAGGTCTGCGCTGCGCCCGCGGCCAGGGTCGCCGTGGCGGGCAGGGTGGCGCTGCAACTGCCGCCGCCCGAGTCGCAGAGATAGAGCAACCAGTCGTCCGGGGCGCTGTTGTGGATGGTCAGATCGAAGGTCTCGGCGGCGCTGCCGCGATTGCGCAGCTTGAGCTTGAAGTCATCGATGATCTGGTCCTGGTGGGCGATGTTGAAGACCGCGAAGACATAGTCGTCGAGGCTGTTACCGCCCACCGTGTCGTGGATGCGTTGCAGGTTGGGGGCGATCTCCACCACGTCCTGGCCCAGATCGGGGCTGCCCTGGCCGATCACCAGGTCGGTGTCACCATAGAGTTCGAAGGTGGGCTCCTGCCAGACCAGGCGGCGCAGGGTGAGGTAGTTGAGGTCGGTGCCGCAGCAGCGGTGCCAGCCCCGCCGGTCGATGCCGAAGTGACCCTGGGTCCAGGAATCCTCACGGATGTAATCCTTGTGCGCGTCCACGCTGGCCCCATGGCGGGCCGTCAGGGGGTAGTGACGGCCGTTGATCCAGAGGCCCACCCGGTCGCGCGAGACCTTGATGTCCAGTCTATGGCGGGAGTTGTGGTACGGATACCAGTCCCCCACGGCCCGGGTGGACCAGCCGCCGGAACCGGTGCGCCGCTGTAATTTCAGCTTGAAGTGGTGGCGGCTGTAATGGAGATCGTCGGAGACGGAGGAATAGTTCCCGGCCTTGGCGATGAACAGACGGTAGCCGTTCTTTGTGTTCAACTCATCCGGTTTGTCGTAGGGCGCCTGGGAGAGGAAATAGAACATCACCTCGCTGGAGCTGCTGTAGTAGAACTTGAGGAGGTGCAGGGTCAGGATGAATTCCTTGCCCGTCTTGGCGTCGGCGTCGCTCTTGTCGTCACCCCATATATCGTCCTCGGAATACAGGGCATGGTCGATGAATTTCACGTTGCTGCTGGTCCAGCCCCCTGTGGCATTCCATTTCCAGTCGCCCAGGTTGGAGCTGTACCAGGGAAAGACGCTGGACGCCGCGTTGTAGCTGGTCCGGTCGTAGGTACGGTCGCTCCCGGCGCGGGGGTTGGCGTAGTAACTGGCCCCATCCACCATCTCCATGCGGATGGTCTCGGTCTCCCCGGGAGCGAGGTCCTTCACCAGCAACCAGGTGCCCAGCTTGTCGATACGCAGGTTGGAATCCTTCTTGGGCGGCACCCAGTGGGCCAGGGCGAGGTTGCCCGAGTCGATGTCGATGAACCTCAGGTTGTGCAGGTCTTCGCGCAACCAGCCCTTGTCCATGTAGAGCTTGGCGGGGATTTCCACGTAGACCTGGGTCCAGTCGCTGCCGTGGGCCGAGGCGTAGACCGGGGCATCGCTGGCAGACCCGTTGGGGTTGGTGATCTTGAGGATGGCCGTATGGGTGGCCGCACCGGCGGGGGGCTGGAACAGCACGGAAAGAGAGAACAGGGTGAAGAGCAGGGCACGCATGACCGGATACCTCATTCGTTGCCATAGGTGGCGGGGGCGACGGGTACGAAGGCCACCACCTCTACCTCGGCCTTGCCATCGCTGGAGGCGGCGGTCTCGTGCACGTCCACGCCCTTCCAGAGTACCGAGAACCCGGCGGGATAGCGGACGCTGTCACCGATCACGCGCAGCCCCACCGAGTAGGCATCGGTATCCTTGACCTCGCGCGGCACGTTGGTCTGCTTGAAGGCGGTCATGTAGCCCAGGACCGAGACGGCGCCGCCATCGGCCTGCTGGAAGCGCACCACCTCCTGGCGCAGAAAACCGGCGCTCTTGCTTCCGGCCTGGACGTTGTACAGGGTGCCCATGCCCGAGACCGTGAACAGCAACAGCAGCAGCATCACGGTGATGAGGGCGAAGCCCTCGTGATGCCGGCACTGGACCGGCAGAGGAAAGTAGGCGGGCGTCTTGGCGATCCCTTCACCCCGGCTCCGGGGGAGAGGGTGGCAGCGGACGTGCAGGGTGCGGGGGGCGGGGGATGGCTGTTGGTTCATGTCATTTCCATCCTGCGGACGTGGTGCCCGCGGAGAGGTCTCGTTCGGTCTTGGTGCCGTCCTCGGCCAGGGTCAGGGCCCAGTTCTCGGGGGCCCCGCGCCCGGCCACCGAGGTGGCGGTGAGGGTATAGGCGCTGTCGGCGGTGGCCACGATCTTGTAGTCGAAGCGCACCGCGCCGGCGTCGGTGGCCTGCTTGGGGCGGAAATCCAGCCAGCTCGTGATCTGGTCTGTGGTGGCGCTGCCGCTCGCGTTTTCCTTGTACTGGTAGGTGTGGGCCGCGCTATCGGTACAGTCTGGGCAATAGCGCCCGTACAGGGAGTTGTATTGCTCCAGCAGCAGGGCCAGGGCGCTCAGGTTGGTCTTGGCCTCGGCCTTGCGCGCCTTCTCCACCTGCTGGCGGTAGGTGGGGATGGCCACGGTGGCCAGGATCGCGGCGATCGCCAGCGTCACCATGAGCTCGGTGAGGGTGAAACCGCCCGATCTGTTGCTCGGGTGTGTGGTCAAGATGCGTCTCCTCGCAAAGGGCGCCCATACGGGGGCGGGTGGTGTCGCTGAATGAATTATCGGTCCCGCCCCCCATACCTTGAGGCGCCGGGTATCTGGCGCAGCCAACCGTTCGTCACCGAAAGTCCTTTGCTTCGCCCGGGAGAGACGATGGCTGCAGTCCCCAAGCCGCCGCGCCTGGGGTATATTGCGGCGCATCGTCCGAGGAGCACCGCCACCATGAGCAACCCCCGCCACGGCCTGATCTGGATGGGCCTCTACCTGGCCCTCACGGGCGCGGTCTGCGCCCTGCTGTTCGCCCCCTTGCGCAGCGCCTTTCTGGCCAATTGGGGCTTCAACGGCCTGATCCTGGCGGTGCTGGCGGTGGGGATCGGGATCAATCTCTGGCAGGTCTGGGCCCTGGGTGCCGAGGTGCGCTGGATCCGCATGTTCCGCACCGGCCAGAGCGGGCGTTCGCTGAGCGCCGAGCCGCGCCTGCTCAAGCCCCTGGCGCGCCACCTCTCGCGCCTTGCCAAGGATCGCTTCGAACTCTCCGCCCTGTCCCTGCGCACGGTCCTCGATGGCATCCGCGAGCGCCTGGACGAGTCCCGCGAGGTGTCCCGCTATCTGATCGGCCTGCTGGTCTTCCTGGGCCTGCTGGGGACCTTCTGGGGCCTGCTCGGCACCATCCAGGCGGTGACCGGGGTGATCGATGCCCTGCACGTCCAGGGCGGTGACTTCGTGGCCCTGCTGGAGGAACTCAAGGCCGGCCTGCGCGCCCCCCTGGCCGGCATGGGCACCGCCTTCAGCTCCTCCCTGTTCGGGCTGGGGGGCTCCCTGGTGCTGGGTTTCATCGACCTCCAGGCCGGCCATGTCCAGAACCGCTTCTTCAACGGCCTGGAGGAATGGCTCACCGGGGTGACCCGCCTGATCCAGGCCCCCGGCGGGGAGGGCCCCCAGGTGGACGAATCCGCGTCGCCGGTGGGCGGGGGCGCCCTGGAGCGCCTGGTGGAGGAGATCCGCGCCGAGCGCGAGCTGCTCCGACGGCTCCTTGAAGAACCGCCCCGCGGGCGGGGGTGAACATGGCCCTCTCCCGCCGCCGTGGTCGCCGCCAGACCAACGTCTGGCCGGGCTTCGTGGACGCCCTCTCGTCCCTGTTGATGCTGGTGGTGTTCGTGCTCCTGGTGTTCGTGTTCGCCCAGGCCCTGCTGGCGCGCATCGTCTCGGGCCAGGAGAGCGAGCTGGACGTGCTCCACGAGCGGGTGGCGCAGCTGACCGAACTGCTGGGGCTGGAGCGGGAGGACAGCGAAAGACTGCGGGCCCGGGTGGCGGCCTTGAAGGGCGAACGCGCGGGCCTCGAAGACCGGATCGCCGGCCTGGAACGCCGACGGGTCGACCTCCAGGGCCGCGTCGGGGCCCTGGTGAATGCCATGGAGGCCGTGCACCGGGGTTTCGCCGGGGAATACCGCCGCCGCCTCGCTGCCGAGGCGGTGAACGCCCGGCAGGCGGCGAGCCTCGACCAGGAACGCCGTCTGAGCGCCGAGACGCGGGCCCAGGTGGCCCTGTTGAACGAACGCATCGCCGCCCTCAAGGCCCAGTTGGAGGAGATCGCCCGCGCCCTGGCCGTCGCCCGCACCCGGGAGGCGGCCAAGGACAGCCACATCCAGGAACTCACCAAACGCCTCAATATCGAGCTGGCGCGGCGGGTCAACCGCCTGGAACAATACCGTTCCGAGTTCTTCGGCCGCCTGCGCGAGGCCCTGGGCAACGACCCGGCGGTGCGGGTGGTGGGAGACCGCTTCCTGTTCCAGGCGGAACTCCTGTTCACCTCGGGCTCGGCCGAGCTGGGGGCCGAGGGCCGCAAGCGCCTGGTGCAACTGGCGCGCACCCTGAAGGCCGTGGCCCGGCGCATCCCCGCCGACCTGCCCTGGCTGCTGCGGGTGGATGGACACACCGACCGCCGGCCGATCCACAACGCCCGCTTCCCCTCCAACTGGGAGCTCTCCGCCGCCCGGGCGGTGGCCGTGGTGCGCTTCCTCGCCGCCCAGGGCATCCCCCCGGAACGCCTCGCCGCCGCCGGTTTCGGCGAATACCACCCCCTGGACCCGGCGGACACCGCCGCCGCCTATCGCCGGAACCGGCGCATCGAGATCAAGCTGACGGCCAGATGAGGCCCCCGTCAGGGCAGATGCGGATCTTCTCTGGTCCCGAAGATCTGCGCCAAAGGCAGCGCCGGGGCGATACCCTGCCCCTGGACGTAGTCCACGCCCAGGCCACGCAGGATCTCCAGGGTCTCGGTATCCTCCACGAACTCGGCGATGGTCTCCATGCCCATCACGTGGCCGAGGTGGTTGATGGACTCCACCATGGTCCGGTCCACCGGATCGTGGGCCATATCCCGCACGAACTCACCATCGATCTTGAGGTAGTCCACCGGTAGGGCCTTGAGATAGCCGAAGGAACTCAGACCGCTGCCGAAGTCGTCCAGGGCGAAACGGCAACCCAGGTCCCGCAGGACATCGATGAAGGCCTTGGCGGTCGCCATGTCGGATACGGCGGCGGTCTCGGTGATCTCGAAACAGATCCTTCCTGGGGGCAGCGTGCAGGCCTGGAGCTGCGCACGCAGAAAGTCGAGCATCCCCGGGTCACTGAGGCTGGTGCCGGAGAGATTGAGGGCACAGACGAACTCTGAATCCCCTTGGGCGGCGCACCAGGCGAAGGCCTGTTCCACCACCCAGCGATCGAGGCGGGGCATGGCGCCATAGCGCTCGGCCGCCGGCAGAAAGGCGTTGGGCGGAACGATGCCGCCCTCGCTGTCTTCCATGCGTACCAGGAATTCGAGGTGCGGTGAGCGCCCCTTCCCAGGGCTCAGGGGCAGGATGATCTGCCCGTGCAGGCGCATCCGCCCTTCGTTCAAGGCCTGGTCGATACGCGCCACCCATTGCATCTCCCCGCGCCGCGCGGCCAGGTGGCGGTCATGCGTCCGGTAGACGTGGACCCGGCTGCGCCCGCGTTCCTTGGCGGTATAGCAGGCCAGGTCGGCATTGCTCAGGACCTCCGCGATATCGGTGGCGGATGACTCCACCGGGACCATGCCGATGCTCACGCCGATGTCGAAGCTCTTGTCGCCCCAGACGAAGCGGAATTCCCTCACCGCTTCCACCAGGGCCTCGGCGATCTCCCGTCCCTGATCCAGAAGGCAGCCCTCCAGGAGCACCCCGAATTCGTCGCCCCCCAGGCGTGCCAGCAGGTCCGAGCGGCGCAGGCCAGCCGCCAGCAGCGTGGCGACCTGGCGCAGGAGTTCGTCTCCCGCGCCGTGGCCGCAGGTATCGTTGACCACCTTGAATTGGTCCAGATCCAGGTAGAGGCAGAGACAGGTCCCGCCTTCCTTGCGTACATTGGCCAGGGTCTGGGCCAGGCGGCGCTCGAACTCGCGGCGGTTGGCCAGGCCGGTGAGACCGTCGTGACTGGCCTGGTACTCCAGGCGGCGGGTGAGGTGACGGCGGTCGTTCACCTCGGCCTCGAGGTTGCCCACCAACCGCCGGCGTTCCTCGGCCAGGACGAAGGCGCGGTGGCTGAAGCGCCAGGTGTTGAAGGCACTCACCAGGAGCCCCAGGGCGAACAGCACCACGAGCAGCAGCAGACCCCCCGTACCCGGCACCGGCATCAGGCCCAGATGGATTTCGAGCGGCACCAAGGTGGGGACGAGGAAGGCGTAGCAGGCGGCCGGCACGGCCGCATTGGAGGGGATCGAGCCCGTGGCTACACCCGCCAGGGCCAGCAGCAGGGTTATCTGTTCCACCAAGGGCCAGGAGAGGTCGAGGAACGGCCCAAGGGCGCCCCAGAGCGCACCGGAGAGGAAGGCCCCCATGATGAACAGGCGGCGCCAGAAGCGCGGATGGTGCCGTTCCCGCGCGCTCCGCCGCCACATCCAGAGGCCCATGCGGGCCAGGTTGGACCCCAGCAGCAGAACCACCCAGAGATCGAGTGGCGCGCCCGCGTGGGGGCGCAACAGCCACCAGAGTATCACGGCCACGGTGGAACTGGCGGCCAAGGCGACCGGGGTCTGGCTGTAGACCAGATCCAGCTCGGCGGCCGCGACATCTCCGGATTCTTCCTTCATCTAGAGGCTTCCATTGCAACCAGGTCCCGACCATCCCGGCTGGTACGGTCGGACAGAGATCGGTGGCGGCCCGGTCCGGGAAAACTTGAGGGAACGTCCCCCGGAACTCAGCCTTGCGCCTTCTCCATTCCCGCCAGCCCCTCTTCACAGGGCTCCGCGAAACTGCATTCCTTTTGTGGACAGACCCGCTCGGTGCCCCGCTTCTTGGTGGTGCGCAGGGTCAGGATCGGCCAGCCACAGCGGGGACAGGGCTCGTCCAGGGGCGGATTCCATACCGCATAGTCGCATTCCGGGTAGGTGGAACAGGAATAGAATACCTTGCCCCGGCGGGACTTGCGTTTCATGAGGGTGCCCTGGTGGCACTTGGGACAGGGGACGCCGGTGTCTTCGGGCTTCTCCAGGGGCTCGATATAGCGGCATTTGGGATAGGCGGAGCAGCCGATGAACTTGCCGTAGCGTCCCTGCTTGACGTGCAGGGGGGCGGCGCATTCGGGACAGGCGCGCCCCTCCACGATCTCGGGCGCGGCGCGTTCCCTGCCGTCGTCACCGAGGTCGCGGGTGTAGTCGCATTCGGGGTAGCGGGTGCAGCCGATGAAGCGCCCGTGGCGGCCGAGGCGGATGGCCAGGTCGCCGCCACACTTGGGACACTTCTCGTCTATGGCCTCCTGGGTCACGTCACTGCGCTTCACGTTCTCCTGGGTATGATCCACCTTGTCCTTGAACGGACGCCAGAAGCGCTCCAGCAAGGGCACCCAGGCCTCTTCGCCGCGCGAGACGGCGTCCAGCTCGTCTTCCAGGGCGGCGGTGAAGCCATAGTCCACATAGCGGGTGAAATAGCTGGTGAGGAAACGGTTCACCACCCGTCCCACGTCCGTGGGGCGGAAGCGCTTCTTGTCCAGGGTGACGTACTCGCGGTCCTGGAGGGTGGAGATGATGCTGGCATAGGTGGAGGGCCGGCCGATGCCGAACTCCTCCAGGGCCTTGATGAGGCTGGCCTCGCTGTAGCGGGGCGGCGGCTCGGTGAAGTGCTGGTCGGTGCGGATTCCGAGCAGATCCAACAGGTCCCCCACCTCCAGGGGCGGCAGGATGCGTTCGTCGTCCTCGCCCTTGGCATCGTCCCGGCCCTCCTGATAGACCTGCATGAAACCGGGCTTGGCGATCACCGAACCGGTGGCGCGGAACAGGTTGGCCTCGCTGCCGGCGGCCAGATCCACGGCCACGGTATCGATGGTGGCGTGGATCATCTGGCAGGCCAGGGCACGCTTCCAGATCAACTGGTAGAGGCGGAACTGATCCTTGTTCAGATGACCGCGCAGGGCCTCGGGGGTGCGCAGTATGGAGGTGGGGCGGATGGCCTCGTGGGCCTCCTGGGCATTCTTGGCCTTGGTCTTGTAGAGCCTGGGCTTGGGCGGCATCTGATCGGCGCCGTAGCGCTCCGCGATGTAGCCGCGGATCTCGGCGACGGCCTCCTGGGCCAGGTTCACCGAGTCGGTACGCATGTAGCTGATGAGACCGACCGCGCCCTCGCCGATGTCCACCCCCTCGTAGAGCTGCTGGGCCAGGCGCATGGTCCGCTGGGCGGTGAAGCCCAGCTTGCGCGCGGCCTCCTGCTGGAGGGTGGAGGTGATGAAGGGCGGGGCGGGGTTGCGGCGGCGCTGTTTGCGCTCCACCCGGGCCACCCGCAGGTGGCCCTGGGCCGCCTCCAGCAGGGCCTGCTCCACCTGCTGGGCGCGCTCCCCATCGGTGATGCTGAACTGTTCGATCTTCTCGCCCTGGAAGCGGCTGAGGCGGGCGCTGAAGGTCCGCTCCTGTTTGCGCACATCGGCCTCCAGGGTCCAGTACTCCCGTGGCACGAAGCGCTCGATCTCCTCCTCGCGCTCCACGATCAGGCGCAGGGCCGGGCTCTGCACCCGACCGGCGGAGAGACCGCGCCGGACCTTCTTCCACAACAGCGGCGAGAGATTGAAACCCACCAGGTAGTCCAGGGCACGGCGGGCCTGCTGGGCGTCGATCAGATCCTGGGAGAGTTCGCGTGGATGGGCGATGGCCTCCTGGATGGCGCGCCGGGTGATCTCGTGGAACACCACCCGGTAGACCGGCTTGTCCTTCAACAGGCCGCGTTGGCGCAGCAACTCATAGAGGTGCCAGGAGATGGCCTCCCCCTCGCGGTCCGGGTCGGTGGCCAGATAGAGGGCCTCGGCGGACTTGAGGCGGCGGGCGATGGCCTGCACATGACGGTCGTTGCGCTCGATCAGCTGGTATTTCATCCGGAACCCGTGTTCGGTGTCCACGGCCCCCTCCTTGGGCACCAGATCGCGCACATGGCCGTAGGAGGCGAGGACCTCGAAGTCCTCGCCCAGATATTTCTTGATGGTCTTGCCCTTGGCGGGCGATTCCACTACCACCAGTTTCATCGGCAGGTCCTGGGATTGGGAAAAGGCGGCTACCAATATAGGCCGGAGGGCGGGCTGTCAAGCAAAAGAGACCCGTCAGGCCGTGCCCTGGCGGGATGTCGAGAAGGTCCTTGTCTGGGCTCTCTCGACCGCGGGACTGGAAAACGCGCTGTTCCGATCTTTTTTGCGACGGCCTGCTGCTAGATCGGGCCCCGCTGGGCCGTCGTAGTCATCTTGGCGTAGCGGTAGAAGGTCCCCAGGCCGTTCGAGAGGGCCAGGAGAAAGCCCTCTCGGCCGTCCAGGAAACCGCCGCGCAACAGGTAGCCGCGCAGGAAGGTCCAGCCGCCGTGGGTCAGGGCCTTGGCCAGGCCGGCCGTCTCGCCCCGTTGCAGACGTTGGCGGGCACTCAGGGTGGAATAGCGGTTGAGCTTGTCCAGGACCTGTTCCAGGTCGTCGAAGGGATAGTGCAGCACGGGGGCGTGGAGTACCCCGACCGAGCCCTCGACCACGAGGCGCTCATGCACCAGGTCGTCGCTGAAACGGGCGTGTCCGCGGCGAAACAGGCGCAGCACCCGGTCCCCGCGCCAGTCACCGAAGCGCATGACGCGCCCCAGGTAGTGGGAGCGCCGGGGCAGCCAGTAGGCGTCGGGGCCGGGCCGGGCGATGCAGGCCTGGATCTCGGCGGCGAGCGCCGGGCTCAGGCACTCGTCGGCGTCCAGGTTGAGGATCCAGTCCCCCCGGGCCAGGTCCAGGGCGCGGTTCTTCTGCGCCCCGAAGCCGGGCCAGTCGGTCTCCACCACCCGCGCCCCGTGCGCCCGGCAGAGGGCCTGGGTGCCGTCGCGGCTGCCCGAATCCAGGACCAGGCGCTCGTCCGCCCAGGGCACCGAATCGAGGCAGGCGGCGATCCGTTCCACCTCGTCGCGGGCGATCACCACCAGGCTCAGACGTGGCCCGGGCATGCCGTTACCACCGAACTGTCCCGGACCATGGCCGTCACGGTCGTTTCCATGGACATCGCCGTGGGAGCGGCTTCAGCCGCGACGACTCCTGCACGGACTGGCCACGCCGGATCGCGGTCTAAGTCGTTCCCAGCGGCATGGCGAGGTGCTCCGGGCAAGTCATTCAGCCCGGCAGGCGCACCCGCAACACGTCGCAGGGGGCGTCGTTCACCAGGGCGCGGGCGGTGGATCCGAGCAGCCTGGCGAGGCCGCGGTGGCCGTGGGAGCCCACCACGATCAGATCCACCTTCTGTTCCTCCGCGTATTCCAGGATCACCGCCTTGGGATAGCCCAGGCGCGCCTCGCTGTGGGCCTCTTTGGCGCCGATGCGTTCGGCCAGCTTCACCAACATCTCGTGACCCCGATTGAGGCGCTCCTGGTCCACCTCCAGGCGGTCGGGGATGACCGGGTCGTAGAACTCGTCGTAGAGCACCAGATCCTCCACGGCGTGGAGGAGGGTCAGGCGGGCCTGATAGAGATCGGCCAGTTCCTTGGCCCGCTCGGCGGCCCGCTCGGCGTGCTCGGAAAAATCGGTGGCGAGCAGGATGTGACGGTATTTATCCATCGGTTACTCCCAGTGGAATGAAGGCACCAGTGTCGCTCCACGGAGCGATCGGGGCAAGGTGCGGGTTGAAAGGGACTCGGAAACGGGAGATATACCCGTCGCCTCTAGCAAGCAGGATGGACAAAAACGGAGGAACGCGCCTGTCTGCAATCTTCACTCCGGATCGGCGAAATCCGCAGGCATCCCTCTGTCGCGGTTCGTGGCAGACAATCCGTGGAATCGATGGGCATCACGAGACCCGTGGATCAGAAAAGCGTTTCCCGATGGGAACGGTGTGTTTGGCCTGATTCGGGTCTTCGCCGCCAGGACGGGGCCGGGCCGCGGTTAGGGTCCGGAGAAAATGCCTGGCCGTTCAGTGGACAACCGCCTGAGTCGGGAACAACGCGGTGGCTTCGGCTTCGGACGGGGTCAACGGACCAACAGCACCAGGACCGCCACCAGACCCGCCACCAGGGCCAGGGGCAGGATGACGCCGGCCCATTCGCCCGGTTCCGCCTTGCGGCTCTCGGCCAGCATCCGTTTGGCCTGGGGCCAGAGCAACAGGATCATGGCCCCGAGGGCGAGGGCCCAGAGGATCTTGGTCCAATCCATCACATATCCCCTACATAGCAAAAGCCCCGGCGGGGCCGGGGCTGTCGATGGGGGCCGGGGAGATCAGTCCTCGCCCGAAAGGCCCGTGAGCAGGTTCAGGAGGTGGATGAAGATGTTGAAGATGCTCAGGAAGATGCTCACCGTGGCGAGGATGTAGTTGGTCTCGCCGCCGTTGATGATACGCCCGGTGTCGTACAGGATGAAGCCGCTCATGAGCAGGATGACCACCGCCGAGATGGCCAGGGACAGGGCCGGCATCTCCAGGAAGATGTTCGCCAGCATGGCCACCAACACCACCAGCATCCCGGCGATGAGCATCCCGCCCATGAAGCTGAAATCCTTGCGGGTGATGAGGGCGTAGGCCGACAGGGCGAGGAAGATGAGGCCGGTGCCACCGACGGCGGTGCCTACGATCTGCGGTCCCTGGGGCAGGCTCAGGTACATATTGAGCAAGGGCCCGAGGCCGAAGCCCATGAGGCCGGTGATGGCGAATACCGTCCACAGGCCGGAGGCCGAGTTGGCGGTACGGGGGAGCACGAACCAGATCAGGACCATGGAGCCGATGAAACTGGCCAGATAGATCCAGGCTGGCATGGCCAGGACCATGGACAGCCCCGCCATGGCGGCGCTGAACAGCAGGGTGGCGGAGAGCAGGGTATAGGTGTTGCGCAGGACACGGTTGGTGGCTAGGGCCGATTCGCGCGGGGCGCGGGCGACGGTGAATTCAGCTCTGTTCATAGTGGGGTTCGCAAGTCTCTTCTGATGATGGTGGAACGGACACTATTGAGACCCCGGGGGCCCGGCCGGGTTCCCGGGGGTTCTCGATTGAGGAAAGGGAGATGACAGGCGGGCCTCAGCCGAGTCCACAGACGCCCCCGGGGCAGCAACTCCCGGTGGCGCAGGCGGGTTCGGCGCCTGAGCCGGTTTGGGAGACCAGATTGCCGCCGGTGGCCAGGCGCACCACCGGGCTGTCCGGCGGGGTGTCGTCGGGGTCGATGCCGGCGCGTTCGCAGAGTTCGCCCCAGGTGTGGATCTCCTCGTTCATGCGGTGGTTGACCTCCACCACGCGGTCGTTGGCAGTACAGCGGTAGTCGTAGGTAGGCATGGGTCGCTCCGAATGAAGTAGGGGGCAGGCCAGATCAAGCCGCCGCCGGTTGGGTTGCATGTGGGGTCGGTCGGGCCCGTTTCAAGTGCTCGATACGTTCCACCGCGACCGGATGGCTGTAGTGGAAGGCGGCATAGAGCGGGTCCGGTGTGAGGGTGCTGGCGTTCTCCCGGTACATGCGCACCAGGGCGCTGATCAGGGCATCGGTATCGGCCTGGCGGGCGGCGTAGGCATCGGCCTCGAATTCGTGGCGGCGGGAGAGGGCCGAAAACAAGGGGCGCACGAACAGAATGAAGACCGGTGCGGTCAGTACGAACAGGGTCAGGGCCATGCCCGGAGAGACCCGTTCCACCCCAAGTCCGCGATAGAACCAGGGTTGCCCCGCCAGCCAGCCGAGCAGGGCGAACCCCGCCAGGGCGAGGATCGCGGTCAGGGCCAGGCCCTTGGCGACGTGATGGTGGCGGAAGTGGCCCAGTTCGTGGGCCAGGACCGCCTCGGTCTCCTCGGGGGTGAGGTCCGCGAGCAGGGTGTCGAAGAAGACGATGCGTTTGTTCCGCCCGAAGCCGGTGAAATAGGCATTGCCGTGGGCCGAGCGGCGTGAGCCGTCCATCACGTACATCCCCTTGCTGCGGAAGCCGCAACGCCTCAGCAGGGCCTCCAGGCGCTGGCGCAGGCGTGTGTCCGCCAGGGGTTGGAAGCGGTTGAACAAGGGCGCGATGAGCACCGGGTAGGCCCAGGTGACGAAGAGCGAGAAGGCCATCCACAGCCCCCAGGCGGCGAGCCACCAGAAGGCCCCGCTGTGGGTCATGATCCAGAGGATGGCGGCGATCAGGGGCACCCCCAGGACGAGGGAGAGGACCAGCCCCAGGGCCTGGTCCTGGACGTAGCGCCGCGGGGTGGTACGGTTGAAGCCGAATCGTGCCTCGACCCCGAAGGTGGCCGCAAGGTCCAGGGGCAGTTCGATCAGGTGGTTGACGAGCATGACCAGGGCCAGCAGGGCGGTGCCCTGCCAGACGGGATCGGTCAGATAATGGCGCAGCCAGGTGTCGAGCCATTGCAGGCCGCCGGCGAGGGTCCAGCCGAGCAGCAACAGCGTGCCGAGGACGGTCTCGGCCCGGTCCAGGCGCAAGCGCGCCAGGGTGTAGGCGGCGGCCTTGCGGTGCGCCTCGAGGTCGATGCGCCCAGCGAAGGGCTCGGGTACGCGCCCGGCATGGGTGCTGACATGGCGGGCCTGGCGCCGATCGAGCCAGAGGCGCAGGGCGGTGCCCGCGAGCAGGGCGGCGAGGAAGATCCAGGTGAAGCTGTTCATGGGGGGGAGTATACCCTGTCCGGCTTGGCCGGTCGTCGAGTTCATCGCGGGACGGGAGGCCTTCCGGGTCGGGAACGAGCGGCGTCACGGGGAAGGGCCAAGGCCACTGACGGAGCTATCCCAGGTGCCTGGAGACCCTCCTCGCGGGGGAAGTGGATGGAAGGCGCCCTGAGGGCGACTGGAATCCGCCTCCCCCGTGGCGCCTGCGGTCTGTCTGGCCGCGCGGGGTGGAACGCTCACTCATCAGCCGGTGCCAGGGCATGCGCGTCCGGCTCCACAAAAAGGCGCGCAGCACCCCGGAGATCCGACGGGAGATCCAGGCCTCCGACCGGCCGGCCACGGTCCTGGCCCGGAAGTACGGGGTCCATCGGCACCCCATCCGCAAGTGGCGGAGGCGCGATGCCATGGAGGACGCCTCGCATGCTGTACGAAGGCCTCGTTCTCGTTCAGGCGGGATTCGGGGCAGGGCGGTTCCGGCATTTTGCTGCCGTGACAAGAAGTGCTTGAAAAAATGGGAGAACAGGGGGCCGTCCCTTTCCTTCTGAGGCACGGACGGTGCCACATCGACTGTATTCACACCGCCGGTTCCAGGGTCTGGTAAGATGCCCGTTTTTCGTGTTTTGGTGAGATCCATGGCCTACGACAAGATTGTGGTACCCGCGGAGGGTGGGCGTATCGAGGTGGACGCGGATGGCAACCTGCGGGTGCCGGCCCGCCCCATCATTCCCTATATCGAGGGCGACGGCATCGGGGTGGACATCACTCCGGTGATGAAGCGGGTGGTGGACGCGGCCGTGGCCAAGGCCTACGGTGGCGAACGCGGTGTCGCCTGGATGGAGGTCTTCGCGGGCGAAAAGGCCAACCGGCTCTATGGCGGCGACGTCTGGATGCCCGACGAGACCCTGGCGGCCGTACGCGAGTTCGTGGTATCCATCAAGGGCCCTCTCACCACCCCGGTGGGCGGCGGCATCCGTTCCCTCAATGTGGCCCTGCGCCAGACCCTGGACCTCTACGTCTGCCTGCGTCCGGTGCGCTGGTTCCGCGGTACCCCGAGCCCGGTCAAGCGCCCGCAGGACGTGGACATGGTGATCTTCCGGGAGAACGCGGAGGACATCTACGCCGGGATCGAATGGCCGGCCGGCAGCCCTGAGGCGCAGCGGGTCATCGCCTTCCTCCAGGAGGAGATGGGGGTCACCAAGATCCGTTTCCCCGGGACCTCGGGCATCGGCATCAAGCCGGTCTCGGAGGAGGGCAGCAAGCGTCTGGTGCGCAAGGCGATCCAGTACGCCATCGACAACCACCGCCCCAGCGTCACCCTGGTGCACAAGGGCAATATCATGAAGTTCACCGAGGGTGCCTTCAAGGATTGGGGCTACGAGTTGGCGCGCGAGGAGTTCGGCGCCCGGCCCCTCGACGGGGGGCCCTGGCACGGTTTCGCGCATCCACGCACCGGCGAACCCATCGTCGTCAAGGACGTGATCGCGGATGCCTTTCTCCAGCAGATCCTGTCGCGCCCGCGTGAATACGACGTGATCGCCACCCTGAACCTGAACGGCGACTATATCTCCGACGCCCTCGCCGCCCAGGTGGGGGGGATCGGTCTGGCCCCCGGGGCCAACCTGTCGGATACGGTGGCCATGTTCGAGGCCACCCACGGCACGGCCCCCAAGTACGCGGGGCAGGACAAGGTGAATCCCAGTTCCCTGATCCTCTCCGCGGAGATGATGCTGCGCCACCTCGGCTGGGTGGAGGCGGCGGATCTCATCATCCGGGGGGTGGAGGGGGCGATCTCGGCCAAGACCGTCACCTACGACCTGGAGCGACTGATGGACGGGGCCACCCGGGTCAGTTGTTCCGGATTCGGCGAGGCCCTGATCTCCCACATGTGAACCGGGATGGGGTGCGGGAACAAGGGGGCATCTGCCCCGGTTCCCGCCCGACAGATCCCTTGCGTGGGGGCGGCTTCAGCCGTACCGGGCCGTTTCGGTGTGAACGGCATCGTAGCTGGAGCCGCTCCCGCAGGTCCCGGACGAGGCCGTCGCAAGGCCTGTCGCCTGTGTCCGGACCGCCTTCAAGGAAGGGGTCCCTGGGTGCCAAGCCCCCAGGGACCCCGGTCTCAGGAAAGTCGGTGCAGGTTCGCTGCGTGCAGGCCCTTGGGGCCTTCACTGATTTCGAACTCCACCTTCTGTCCTTCCTTCAGGGTCCGGTAACCGTCCATCTCGATCGAGGAGAAGTGGACGAAGACGTCGTTCTCCTGACCGTCGGGTTGGACGAAACCATATCCCTTGGCATTGTTGAACCACTTCACTACACCAGTTGCCATGATGGAAAACTCCTCCTGTCGAGCTTTGGTTGCGAGCGCATGTCCGTATCGAGTTGTTGGTTTTCCCCGGTTCAGGCCCCATATCCTTCTGGAATTTGGGTATAAGGCCTTGATCGAAAAGTATAGTGAGCCTTGGATGGAGGTCAAATCCACGGACTGCGGTGGTTTCGGCCCCCATGGGCGTGGAAAAGGGCTAGAATCCGATCTATGAGCCAGCGGGATCCTCGGGACTTCGACGACGGCATCGCGGTCCAACCGGCCAAGCCTCGACTGAAGCGGCCGCGCCGCTTCAAGGTCATCCTGCTCAACGACGATTACACCCCCATGGATTTCGTGGTGGAGGTGTTGGAGACCATATTCGGCATGGGCCGCCACAAGGCGACCCAGACCATGCTCCATGTGCATACCCGCGGACGGGCGGTGTGCGGGGTGTATACGCGGGACATCGCCGAGACCAAGGTGCAGCAGGTCACCGACCTGGCGCGCAGCCGTCAGCATCCCCTGCTGTGCACCCTGGAGGAGGCTTGAATGCGGATGGCCGGGTGTGGGATGGTTCCTTCTGCCCGGCGTGCCTGGGTCCTTGGTTCTTCGAGCTGCGGTGACGGGCCGCCGCGGGGAGGTCCCAACGAAGCCCCGGGGTGCGAGGGATCGCCACAGTGGTCGAGAATCCGTGTGGGACGGGGGTTGAGGTCCGTTTAGATCTGTGAATCGCCATGTCAATGCTCAGCAAAGAACTCGAATTCACCCTGAACCAGGCCTTCAAGCAGGCCCGGCAGCGGCGTCACGAATACATCACCGTGGAGCACCTGCTGTTGTCGTTGCTCGACAATCCCTCGGCGGCCGAGGTCCTGGAGGCCTGCGCCGCCGATATGGGCCGCCTGCGTGAAGAGATCGGCACCTTCATCGAGCACACCACGCCGCGTATCTCCCCGGGGGACGCGCGCGAGACCCAGCCGACCCTGGGTTTCCAGCGGGTGCTCCAACGTGCGGTCTTCCACGTGCAGTCGGCGGGCAAGAAGGAGGTCACCGGCGCCAACGTGCTGGTGGCCCTGTTCAGCGAGCAGGACTCCCAGGCGGTCTATCTGCTCAACGAGCAGGACATCACCCGTCTCGATGTGGTGAATTACATCTCGCACGGCATCTCCAAGGTCCCGGGCAATCACCAGCAGGACGAACCCGACGAGGCCCCCGCGGCCGAGGGCAAAGGGGACAAGGCCGCCCCGAGCCCCCTGGAGAGCTACGGCGTCGATCTCAACGAGCAGGCCCGGCGGGGCAAGATCGACCCCCTCATCGGGCGCGCCCACGAGATCGAGCGCACCATCCAGATCCTCTGCCGCCGGCGCAAGAACAACCCCCTCCTGGTGGGCGAGGCCGGCGTCGGCAAGACCGCCATCGCCGAGGGCCTGGCCAAGAAGATCGTCGATGGCGAGGTGCCCGAGGTGCTCGCCGGGGCCAGCATCTGGGCCCTCGACCTGGGCAGCCTGGTGGCCGGCACCAAGTACCGGGGCGATTTCGAGAAGCGCCTCAAGGCGGTGTTGGCGGAACTCAAGCAACGCCCCGACACCATCCTGTTCATCGACGAGATCCATACGGTGATCGGCGCCGGTGCCGCCTCGGGCGGGGTGATGGACGCCTCCAACCTCATCAAGCCGGTGCTCGCCAACGGCGACCTGCGCTGCATCGGTTCCACCACCTATCAGGAATACCGGGGGATCTTCGAGAAGGACCGGGCCCTGGCCCGCCGCTTCCAGAAGATCGACGTCACCGAGCCCAGCGCGGACGAGACCTATCGCATCCTCAAGGGGCTCAAGCAGCGCTTCGAGGAACATCACGGGGTGCGTTATTCCCTGCCCGCCCTGCGCGCCGCCTCGGAACTCTCGGCCAAGTACATCAACGACCGCCACTTGCCCGACAAGGCCATCGACGTGATCGACGAGGCCGGGGCCAACATCCAGTTGCGGCCCCAGTCCAGACGCAAGAAGGTGATCGGGGTGGCCGACATCGAGGCCATCGTGGCCAAGATCGCCCGTATCCCGCCGAAGAAGGTCTCCACCTCGGATACCGAGGCCCTCAAGAACCTGGAGCGCGACCTCAAGCTGGTGGTGTTCGGGCAGGACGAGGCCATCTCCGCCCTGTCCGCGGCCATCCGCATGAACCGTTCGGGCCTGGGCCCCGAAGAGCGGCCCATCGGCTCCTTCCTGTTCACCGGCCCCACCGGCGTGGGCAAGACCGAGGTCACCCGCCAGTTGGCGCGTATCCTGGGCATGGAGCTGATCCGCTTCGACATGTCCGAGTACATGGAGCGGCATACGGTGTCACGCCTGATCGGCGCGCCGCCGGGATACGTGGGTTTCGATCAGGGCGGTCTGCTCACCGAGGAGATCAACAAACACCCCCATGCGGTCCTGCTCCTGGACGAGATCGAGAAGGCCCATGCGGACGTCTTCAATCTGCTCCTCCAGGTCATGGATCACGGCACCCTCACCGACAACAACGGGCGCAAGGCCGACTTCCGCAACGTCGTCCTGGTGATGACCACCAACGCCGGGGCCATGGAGGCCGAGCGCGCATCCATCGGCTTCACCACCCAGGACCACAGCGGCGACGGCCTGGAGGCCCTCAAGCGCTATTTCACCCCCGAGTTCCGCAACCGCCTGGACGCGGTGATCCCGTTCCATGCCCTCGGCAGTGAAGAGATCACCCAGGTGGTGGACAAGTTCCTGTTCGAGTTGGAGGAGCAGTTGGCGGACAAGAAGGTCGCCCTGCGGGTGGAGGCGGAGGCGCGGACCTGGCTCGCCGGGCATGGTTACGACCCCAAGATGGGGGCGCGGCCCATGGCCCGGGTGATCCAGGATCACATCAAGAAGCCGCTCGCCAACGAGATCCTGTTCGGTGATCTCAGCGACGGTGGCCGGGTGCGGGTGACCGTGAAGGACGGAAAGCTGGTGCTGGAGACCGAGGAAGAGGCGGTGCACTGAGGCCCCGCGCGGCGGCCTCCGCCGGTGGATCAGCGGGCGCGGTAGACGATGCGCCCCTTGGTCAGGTCATAGGGGGTGAGCTGCACCGTGACCTTGTCGCCGGTCAGGATGCGGATGTAGTGCTTGCGCATCTTCCCGGAGATATGGGCGGTGACCACGTGCCCGTTCTCCAGTTCGACCCGGAAGGTGGTGTTGGGAAGGGTCTCCACGACGGTCCCTTCCATCTCGATTACGTCTTCTTTCGCCATTCCTCGACCTGAACTACTGTTGGGTGAACCCCAAGGGACAAGCCGCACATTCTATCGCCTTTGGCCATGGAATGACAGGGGGAGGTGGGGCGAATCCAGGGCTCCGTCATCTAACCGCCCCTCTGCCAGTGGCCTTCCCTGAAAAACGCCGTGAATACCTCCCTGTAGGCTTGACTGCGGCATCCCTGCCGCAGACATTTTCAGGGAAGGCCACTGGCGCGGTTTTCAATGACTTGAGTGGTTGGATGACGTGGTCCTGGGGGCGAATCCGCCGCCTTCGCGCCAGCCCGGTCATCGGGCGGTCAGGCGCCCGGACAGCGGCGGCGCGTACCGCCCACGCCCTGGTTCGGCGGCCTCGCTCATCCGCTCAGATTCTGAGACTGCTTCACAGTCGTCCGCGTTTTCCCCGTCGGCATCGACGTAGGAGCGGCTTCAGCCGCGGCCCCTCCGTGCAGGAATCTCGCGGCTGAGGCCGCTCCCACGCAACGCCCTTCCGCAGGAAGGCCTGTGGGCGCAGCCAATCGCCTCTCAACTCACGCCCCTGATGGCCCAGGCCATAGGAGGCAGGTGATCGGGGTGCGGCCCAGACGACGGCCGGGGCCGGTTCGCCCGCCGGCCGAGCAACGGCACCAGGACCAGCAGTCCGGCGGTCAGGAGAGGCACGCTGCCGGGTTCCGGCACCCCGCTCGGGGCGACCCGACTGAATACCAGGTCGAAACGTGTCTGGCTGCCCTGTTGGTCACGCACCAGCAGCAGGTCGAGCAATCCATTGCGGCCCAGCAACATCCGGTCACCCAGGCCGCCGCCAGGCTGGTAGGCGAGGGAGAAACCGTTCAGGCCGAGGAAGTCGATGGACGAGAACCAGCCGTCGATCTCGCCCGGTCCCATCGGATTGCCCTGGTTGTCCAGCAGCGGATTGCCGTTGGCATCGACGATCTCGTCGATCACCAGCACCGTCACGGCCTCGTCGAGATGCTGCAGCGGATCGTCGGTGAGACCGGTGAAGTCGAAGGTCCATAGGGCGCCATCGCCGCTCTGCCCGAGGAGCAGATCACCGAACAGGTTCAGGCGGTCGAATGCCCCCGTGCCGAAGCCGGCGATCTCGGTGGTGAGCCGGGCGCCGTCGTCCAGGGACAGATCGCCGAAGACGTCCAGGGTCCCGGGGGAGTTGCCCGGGTTGATACCGGCCCCGTCGTGGAGGGAGAAGTTTCCGAACATCCTGCCGCTGCCACCGATGCGGGTGTCGGCGCCCGAGGCATCGATGTCGGTCTTGGCGGTGCCGTTGATGTGTATGCTCTGTCCGTCGGCGATGATCCAGCGATCGGCCTGCAGCAGACCGCCACTCTCCAACAGGGTGAGGCCGCCCACCTGCTCCACATAGTCGCCGTACACCGAGAGCACGGAGCCGTTACGGATCTCCAGGGTGCCGAAATTGTCGAGCCCGGAGCGAACGTCTGCGTCGGTGCCCACCGAGAGGGTCGCCCCGAAATCCAGGCTCAGCCGCCCGCCGGCGTCGATGCGTGTAAGGCCCGTCAGGGCATCGAAACGGGCGTCGGCCCCGGAGAGCAGCACCTCCCCGGCGATCCCGGTGATGGAGCGGCCCTGGAGATCGAGCACGCCCGGGTCCACGACGGTGGTTTCATTGCCGTTCGCATCGGTCGTGACGGTGCTGTGATCGGCGATCTCGAAGCGCCGCCCGGCGGCGATGCGGGCGCCGCCGCCGGCGAGGTCTTCGATGCCGCCGAGCCGGCTGTCTGCGCTTACGCTCAGCGTCCCGCCCTCTATGCGGTAGCCGGAGGAGGCGTTCAGTGTGCTGCCGGACTCGACCCGGACCTGCCCCGAGAGGTTGCCGAAGGTCCCGGCGACATCGAGGCGGGCGCTGTTTTTCAACAGCAGTTCACCGGGGCCGTACGCTGTCTCCCGCCCGCTGTTGTCGAAGTCGTTGAGGATCGTCCCGTGATGGGCATCGAGCGTGAGCCGGCCCTCGTTGGTGGTGAGGTAGGAGAGGTAGTCGGTACCATTCGTCATGACGTCCGGGAGATCGTCCACCCCATCGACGAAGGCGTATTTGAAATCCGCATTCAGCCGCAATGAGACATCGGCGCGGTTGTGGGTGATCTTCACCGTCGCCGGATCCGGCAGCGTGGTGGCCCCACCATTGGGGAAGAGCTGTGGATCGAGACGGAGGTCACGCAGGCCGATGACCATCTTGCCGCCGGACAGGTCCCAGGTCCCGCCCTCGAAGGCGACGCCGTCGAAGGCGTAGTCGGTGACGTCGGCCATGAAGCCGAGCGTGGCCTGGGAGTGAATGCGCACGGTGCCGGTGTTCTTGAAATCGAGGGGCTCGACGGTGGCGACCCGCTCTGGCGGGGGCGGCGGTGTGGATCCGTCGGGGTTGTAGGGTAAGACCACTGTCTCCGTCGGCTGCGGCAGGGGCCCATGCACCCCGCTCAGCAGGTCGAGCAGGCCGGCGTTCTCGATGCTCAGGCCGCGTTCGGTACGCGAGGCCAGGCCGTTCAGCGCCAGCGTCCCGCCGGCCTCGACCCGTACGCTCCCGTCGAACCGCGCCAGGCCGCCGATCTGCATGAGGGCGCCGGCACCCACCTCCAGGGTGGCGACCCCGGCATCCGGTGTCTCTATCGTGTAACGCCTGCCGATACCGTCGGCGATGTCCATCTGCGCGCCGTTGCGCGCCGCGAACAGGTGACTGCCCGCGCGCAGGCGCACCCGGCCGTCGATATCGAAGGAGCTTCCGGCGCCATCCGCCAGCATCCGCCCGACCGTCCGCCCGTCGTTCCACAGGTTGAGCTGGGGGTCGGTGAAGGATTCGCCAAACCTGGTGCTGCCCAGCGACATGCGCGCCACCCCCTGGAGCCGCACGTCGGCCCCGCTCTCGGCGATGATGTCGCCGCTGTTCTCGAGTTGCTCCAGGTTCAACAGCAGGACGCCTGCATTCCGCGACGCGCGCAGGGTGCCGGAGTTCGTGGTGTGGCGGCGGTTGGGCGGTCCGGCCGCCCATTCGGACTCGGACACCCCCGTGCCGCCGAGTACGATATCCACGCGCGTGCCCTCGAAGTCGAGTTCGCCGAGGTTGACGAGCGCCGCGCCGCCGACCGTGCTGGGGCTGCCGAAGCGCACCCCGCTGCCGTTGACGAAGCGCATCGTATGCTGGCTGTCGTTGATCAGTATGCCACCGTCGGCGACGCCCATGCGCACCGTGGATCCCGTCTGCGGCCCGCTGCCGCCCAGTTCGAAACGTGTCTCACCGCGGCCGGTGAAGGTGCGCACCGGCTGCTGGTCGGAGAAGACGATGAGCCGTGCCGGATCGCTGCCCTGGGTGATCACCAGCGAGCCGTCGTTGCGGATGAGGGGAATGCCGCGCTCCGGGTCCTCGAACTCCGAGGGTGCGCCATCGAGGTTCTCGACCCGCAGGCGGCCGAGGGCCGCCACATGGACTTGGCCGAAGATCTGGCTGAAATCCGTATCCACGAGGGTGAGGTCCTCGCCATCGTTCACCTGTAGGGCATAGTTGTCCTCGATGAACCTGCCGACGCCGAACTCCTGTTTCGTCGCCTCGTCGGTGAAGCGAGGGGCATTGCGGTCATTCAGGATCTGGGCTCTGAGGGCATTCTGCTGTTGTTCGAAGGCATCTCGCTCCTGCTGGGTGACCAATTCATTCGACGAGTCGAGCGACCCGTTGTGATTCTTGTCACACCAAATATAATTATACCATAAAACCACACAAGAAGTGTGGGGAGGTATGGCCCGTGCCGCCGAGTTCAGCCCCTCGATGCTGTGTGTGCTGCTGTCGGTGCTGCCGGCGGCCCGCGCGAACTTCGGCGTCTCGGGGGCCAGGTGCAGAGAGAGCCCGCTGCCGGAGAGCCCCAGGTCATCCACACTGAGCTGCTGGTGGCCCAGTTCGAATTCGCTGGTGTCGCCGGAGAGGGACAGGCTCACCAGGGGGCCCCTCTTCTTCAGCAAGGGCAGGGGCTTGCCATTCTTCTTGATGCTGAGGCTCTTGGGGATGTTGAGGCTCAACATGGGGGTGATCTGTGCCTTGCCGGTCAGTTCCTGGGTGACTGCGAGATCGGTGAAATGGACCGCCAGATCGACCGGGGCGCTGGCGCTGAATTCCGGCAGCGCATCCCAGCGCTGGTCGTGGAGGGTCTGGCCGGGCGCGAGCGCCGTGACCCCCGAGGCGTCACGGACGAACAGGGTGTTGTCGGAGGTGTTGGTGAGATCCGCCCTCAGTTCCGGCGTCACCCGTCCTTCCAGGCCTATGCCGAGCTGTGCCTGCAAGTCCACGCTCGCCGGCGCCAGGTCCAGGCTCAGGTTGCCGAAGCGTTTGTGCAATTGGGTGGGGACGCCGACCGCCGCCCCCGCCAGTCCGAGGAGATCGACGCCGGCGCGCAACAACGAGGTGCGGGTGCGGAAACCGGCACTGTCGCCCTCGCTGAAGGTGCGGTAGCTGCTGCTCTTCTCGCTCAGGGGATTGAGCACATCGACGGTCACGATCTGGTTGGTGCCGCCAAAGGTGAAACGCTTGAGGATGTCGTTTCCCGGAACGTCGGCCGCGATGGGTGAGGAGAATCCGGGGATCGGCAGGCCGAAATCGCCGACGGGCGAGGTGGGTAGTTTCAGGTCGGCACCGAGCCGGTCGATGGAGACGTCGAACAGGGTGACGTTCGCAGCGAAGCCGAGGAGGGCGCTGGTGTCGATCCCCTTGCCCAGGAGCAGGGCCTTGAGGCCCACCTTGAAGGCCTGATCGAGCCCGAATCCGAGACTGCCCTGGAAGCGGGGGTCGAAATCCGGGGAGTAACTACCCAGCCGTGTACGGGTGTCGAGTGAGAAGAACCCATCGGCGTAGAAGGTGGGGATCGTCGCCTGCGGGTGGACGGTCAGGCCCGTGGCCCAGCGGCCGATCGAGAACCGGGTGGATGCCTTGAGGCTGTTGCCCACATCCATATCGAGGTCCAGGCGCGTGCCGGTCCGGGTGTCTCCGCGCACGGCGGATGTGATGGTCTTGCCAAAGAGCTTGATCGCGGGAAAGATGACCGCGTTGCGGCTGCCGCTGATCCTCCCGATGGAAAAGTGCCGGTGTATCCGCTGAGCCAACGTCAGATCGGCGTCGAAGACGTCCGGTTCCAGGAGTGTGCCGAGGCTGGGGCCGGTCACCGACAGTGGGTCTGGGGTCTCCACCACGGTGGCGGCCCCGGCGCCTCCGGCGGCGGCAAAGAGGAGCAGGGAGAGCAGGGCCGAACGGGCCTTCTCTCGCCTGTCCGGGGCGGATGGGCGGGGAAGCGCGGTGAGGGATGCCCGCGGAAGGGGGGCCGAGCGGCCACGCCCGCCCGCTGCATCTGTCACGCTGGTGGTCATTGGAGATCTCCTTCGGGGATGGGATTCGATGCGGCCGCTTGAACCTCAGGTTCCACCGGGTCCGATGGACCGATGACCTGTATGCGCTCGGGCACCGCAGCCGTCGCTCGGGCAGCGCCCCGGGACCGGAGGAGTGCCAACCCCAGGCCGGCCAGCCACAGGGTGCCGGGGGCGGGGACGGGGGTGGGGGCGGGTAACGGCCCTCCTTTTTTCTTTTTCTTTTTGCGTCGCCCGCCGAGGCCGATGTCATCGATCCCCCAGGTATCCAAAGGGTATTGCTGCCCGGGGGTGATGAAAAAAGCGTCGAAAGGGCTGTCTGTGTTCAGATAGAGCGTGTTTCCGTGCCCGTCGACGGCCAGGCTGCCCAGCTGTGTCCCCTCCAGGTAAAACACCGTTGTGAAATCACCTGCAAAGGCCTTTTCCACGATCCTGAAGCTCATCTGTGTCGCAAGACCGGCAAGCTCGAACAGGAACCCTGATTCGGCAGCGATGATTTGGAATGTATCGCCTGGAGGTGCTATCGCCACTCCCCCGCTCTGGCTGACGAGGGTATTACCATCGACACCCTTATCCAGGACGTCGCCTCTCTGACCGTATATCGTCGGCGATTTGTCTGGTGACAGATGGGCGAGTCTCACGCTCTCGATACCGATTTTCTTGAAGAGGTCCTCCGAACCCGTGACTTGTCCGGTCAGGCCTTCGAAGCCGGTCATCTTGAAATCGGACCCGAGCAGGCCGGGGTCGGGGATTACGCTGATCGTGAAGGCGTTGGCACCAAGACTGCCGGTGAGCAGAAGCAGGCAGCAGATCGTTTGACGGAGGAGATGTGACATGATTGCTGGTTCCGAAGTCGCTTGAGCCAACGATAGTCAGCGCGTCTCGCTCCGGCGAGTCGGCAAAACGGGTTAACCCTTCTGGGTGACCCTCGTATACCCGTCGCACATGAATGATTCGCTACTGTGGCCGCCCCTCGTACCCCTGGGCGGTGTGGCGATTGCTCGCCATAGTCCCTGCGATGACTCGCTTCCGCGCCTTGCCCAGGAGCACGAGGAACACCCTCGAAGAACGAGGAGTGGCACAGGGAAGTGCCGTCTACGGAGCGAAGGACGGAAATATTCATGTGCGACGGGTATAGAATCGGCGCATGAAACTGCTCGTCGTCGATGACCACACCCTGTTCCGGGAGAGTCTGTGCCAGGTCCTCGCGGGCATGGAGGAGGCGTTCCCCCGGCTGCTGCAGGCGGGGAACGCCGCCGAGGCCCTGGAGCAGGCCCGGGCGAACCCGGATCTTGCCCTGATCCTGCTGGATCTGGAGCTGCCGGGGATGGGTGGCCTGGAGTGCCTGCGGGCGCTCGCCGAGCGGGCGCCGCGGGCGTGCATCGTGATCGTCTCGGGGCAGGCCGGGCCCGCCATCATCCGGCGCGCGCTGGAGGCCGGCGCCCGGGGCTACATCCCCAAGGACACCCCGATGGAGGTGATGCTCTCGGCGCTGAGACTGGTGCTCTCGGGCGGCACCTATCTGCCGGCGCAACTGCTCGACGGGATGCCTGAGGATGCGCAGGAGGCGGGGGTGCGGCTGTCCCCGCGGCAACTGGAGATCCTCGGCCTGTTGCAGGAGGGGTTGCTGAACAAGCAGATCGCCGACCGTCTGGGGCTGAGCGAGTCCACGGTGAAGGTGCACATCCGCCGTATCTTCACCCTGCTCGGGGCCAGCAACCGGAGCCAGGCGGTCAATCTGGCCCTGAAGCGGGGGATCCTGTAGCGGCCGGCCTGCCGATGCCGGCGAGGAAGGCCTTGAGGTCGGCGGGGCGGACGGGCTTGCGCAGCAGCGGCAGGCCGCAGCCCCGGGCCTCCGCGACTCGCTCGGGCGAGGTGTCGCCGGTGACGATCAGCGCCGGGACCTCGCGACCCGTCTGCGCGCGGACGGCGGCCACCGCCTGTGCCCCGGTGCGGTGCGCACGCAGGCGGTAATCGACGATCAGGGCGTCCGGGCGCAGCCCGGTGCGCGCCAGACGGTCCAGGCATTCCTCCTGGGAGCCGCAGGCCAGCACCCGGCAGCCCCAGGCGGCCAGCAGCACCTCCAGCCCCTCGCGGGCCAGGCGGTCGTCGTCGATGACGGCCACGGTCAGGTCGCCGAGCCCGCCGGCGGCGGCCGCGTCCGGCCTCTCGTGGGTGACGGGGGCGGGCGCCGCCGCGGCCAGCGTCAGGGAGAAGCACGAGCCCTTCCCCGGACGCGACTGGACGCTGACCTCTGTGCCCATGAGCGCGGCCAGACGCTGGACGATGGACAGCCCCAGGCCCAGGCCCTTCTCACGGTCGCGCTCGGGATTGTCGAGCTGAGTGAATTCGCGGAACACCTCGGCGAGCCGATCCGCCGGGATCCCCCGGCCGGTATCCCACACCTCGATGCGCCAGTGCCCGCTGCGGCGTCTGACCGCCAGCAGGATGCCCCCGGCGTCGGTGTAACGGATGGCGTTGTGCAGGAGGTTGGAGAGGATCCGGGCCAGGAGTCCCGGATCGGCCAACACCACGGCATCGGTCTGCCGCAGACGCAGCTCGAGCCCCTTGCGGTCCGCCTGGGGCATGAATTCCAGGATCAGGCGCTGCAGCAGCGGCCTCAGGGCCAGCGGGCGCATTTCGGCCTCCAGGGTGCCGGCGTCGATCCTGGAGATGTCGAGCAGTTGGTCGAGCAGGCCGGTCAGCGCGGAAAAGGCCTGCCGCGCCCGGTCCAGGATGGCCTGTCGTTCGGGCCCGGGGCCGGCCTGTTCCAGCGCCTCCAGGAACAGGCCCAGGGCCTGGTGCGGCTGGCGCAGATCGTGGCTGGCCGCGGCCAGGAAACGGCTCTTCTCCCGGTTGGCCTGCCTGGCCTGTTCGTACAGGGCCGCATTCTCGAAGCGCATCCGCAGGGTCTCGCGGATGCTCCTTGCGGTGGCGGCGGAGAAAAAGAGGTGGGTGACGAGGAATACCGCTTCGAGGGTGGCGAGCAGATAGAAGATGTCTCCGCCCACGGCCAACAGGCCGAGGATCAGCAGGGACAGGGTGGGGATGACGAAGGCGTGGTAGGCCGGGGCCCAGGCGCTCAAGGGGACGAGACTGCCGGAGGCCATGGCCGACAGGATGGTGACGATATAGACCGCCTTGTCGATGGTCACGGGGGGCAGCGCCCACAGCGCCAGGCTCCCCCACAACAGACCCGAGAGGGCGGCGGTGATGGAGAAGGCGTCTCCCCAGGAGCGCAAGGCAGATGCGGTCGGGGCGCGGCGCCTGAACAGGAGCACCAGGCCGCTGCGGGCCAGCACCAGCAGGAGATTGGCCAGCAGCCAGAGGCGCAGCAGGGCGGGGTCGGCCTTGTCCCACAGGAACCAGGCAGTGACCGCGATGAGGGACAAGATCCCGGCGAACAGGATCGGGGACTGGGTATAGAGCAGGCGGATCTGCTCGGCGCGGACAGGGTCGTCCAGGCGCGCCCCGGAAATCATGGTGGCGGTATCTCTGCGCATCGTGGCTTGGTCCAGGTGTCCGCTCCGCCCGCATCTGCCCTTCTTGGAGAGATCGGGGTGTCTGGCCCGCTGTTCCGCTGCCCGGTTCAGCGAAAGTCCCCCCACAGGGCCTGCATGGCGGCCAATGCGGCCAGGGGGGCGGTCTCGGTGCGGAGGATGCGCGGTCCCAGGCGTATGGCGGTGAAGCCCGCGTCCCGGGCGGCCCGGCGTTCCTGCTCCGCGAGGCCGCCCTCCGGGCCGATCAACAGCACGGGGGCGCGGCCGGGCCGCCCCAGGCCGGCCAGGGTGTCTGCGGCGCGGTGATGGAGCAGCAGGCGGGTGGGCCCCAGCTCCAGGCCCAGGGCCCCGGCCAAGGGCCGGGGGGCGTCCAGTCGGGGCAGATCCCGCCGTCCGCTCTGTTCGCAGGCCCCGATCAGGATCGCCCGCCAGTGTTCCTGGCGGCGTTCCAGGCGCTCTCCCCGCAGCCGCACCACCGCCCGTTCCGTCCACAGGGGGGTGACTCGGGCGACCCCGAGTTCGGTGGCCTTCTGCAGGGCGAGATCCATGCGTTCGCCCTTGGAGATCCCGAGCAGCAGGTGCGGTCGCAATGGCGGTTCGGGCAGGGCGGCGAGGGGGGCGCCCACTGTGACCCGGGCGGCATCGCCCTGGATGCCGTCGAGGCGGGCCTCGTGTTCCCGGCCCCGGCCGTCGAACAGGCGCAGCGGGGCCGGTGGACGCAGGCGCAGGACCCGCAACAGGTGGCGGCTGGGGTGGGCCTCCAGGAGGCATTGCGCCCCTTCGCTCAGGGGGCGTTCGGTGTAGACGCGGGGGATGCGCATCGGTCCCGGGTGGCCCGGTCGATGCCCTCGGCCGCCACCCCGGCGAGCCAGCGGATCTCCTCGGGGGTGATGACGTAGGGCGGCATGAAATAGATGACGTTGCCCAGGGGCCGCAGCAGGGCGCCGCGTTCCAGGGCGTGGCGGTAGACGCGCAGGCCGCGGCGTTCCTGCCAGGGGTAGGGTTCGCGGCCGGCCTTGTCCTTGGCCATCTCGATGGCCAGGATCATCCCGGTCTGACGCACCTCGGCGACATGGGGGTGGTCGGCCAGGGGCGCGGTGGCCTCGGCCATGGCCCGGGCCAGCGCGCGGTTGCGTTCGATCACCGGCTCGCCGGCGAAGATGTCCAGGGTGGCCAGGGCGGCGGCGCAGGCCAGGGGGTTGCCGGTATAGCTGTGCGAGTGGAGAAAGGCGGTGAGGCGCTCGTAGTCGTCGTAGAAGGCCTGGTAGACGGCCTCGGTGGTGAGGACCGCGGCGAGGGGTAGGAAGCCGCCGGTGAGGCCCTTGGACAGACACATGAAATCGGGGCTGATCCCGGCCTGTTCGCAGGCGAACAGGGTGCCGGTGCGACCGAAGCCGACGGCGATCTCGTCGGCGATGAGGTGGACCCGGTAGTGGTCGCAGAGGGCGCGCAGGCGTTCGAGATAGACCGGGTGGTACATGCGCATGTTGCCGGCGCATTGCACCAGGGGTTCCACGATCACCGCGGCCACCTCGTGGGCGTGGCGGGCGAGGATCCGCTCCATGCCGGCGGCCTGGCGCAGGGCGTGGGCGCGGTAGTCCTCCTCCGGGGCGCGGGCATAGCCGTCGGGCGAGGGGGCGGTGAGGGCCTCCATGAGGAGGGGCTCGTAGGTGGCCTTGTACAAGGCCACGTCGCCCACCGCCAGGGCCCCCAGGGTCTCGCCGTGGTAGCTGTTGGCCAGGGTGACGAAGCGGTGTTTGCCGGGGTGGCCGAGGTTGCGCCAGTAGTGGTAGCTCATCTTCAGGGCCACCTCCACCGCGGAGGAGCCGTTGTCGGCGTAGAAGACCCGCTCTAGCCCCGGGGGGGTGATGTCCCGGAGGCGCTCCGCCAGCCGTACCGCCGGTTCGTGGGTGAAGCCGGCCAGGAGGACGTGTTCCAGGGTGCGTGCCTGCCGGGCGATGGCCGCGCCGATGCGCGGTTCGGCGTGGCCGAACAGGTTGACCCACCAGGAGGAGATGGCATCCAGGTAGCGGTGGCCGTCGAGGCCCTCCAGCCAGGCACCGCGGCCGCCGCGGATGGGGATCAGGGGCAGGGCCTCGTGGTCCTTCATCTGGGTGCATGGGTGCCAGAGGACACCGAGGTCGCGTTCTATGAGGGAGGGGGTCATGCCGGGCGTTCGCTGGGCCGGTGGCGTCAGGCCAGGCCCAGGTCCCGGCACAGGGCCAGGGCCGGGGCGGCCTGGTTCAGGGTGTAGAAGTGGAAGGCCGGGGCCCCACCCTGCATCAGGCGCTGGCACTGGCCCAGGACCACCTCGTGGCCGAAGGCGCGAATGGCCTCCAGGTCGTCTCCGCAGGCCTCCAGGCGCTTGCGTACCCAGCGCGGGATCTCGGCCCCGCAGGCGTCGGAGAAGCGGGCCAGTTGCAGGTAGTTGGTGATGGGCATGATGCCGGGGACGATGGGTACCTCGATGCCCCGCCGCACACAGTCGTCGCGGAAGGCGAAGTAGGCGTCGGCGTTGTAGAAGTACTGGGTGATGGCGCCGTCGGCGCCGGCCTTGACCTTGTGCTCGAAGTGGTCCAGATCGGCCCGGGCGTTCGCCGCCTGGGGATGGAATTCGGGATAGGCGGCCACCTCGATGCGGAACCAGTCACCCTGGGTCGCGCGGATGTGACGCACCAGTTCGTCGGCGTGGTGGAAGTCCCCGGGTTCGCCCATGCCCGAGGGCATGTCGCCGCGCAGGGCCACCAGGCGGTGGATCCCCTGGTTCCGGTAGTGGTCCAGGATCTCGTCGATCTCGCTGCGTTGGGAGCCGATGCAGGACAGGTGGGGGGCGGTGTCGATGCCCTGTTCGCGCAGCCAGGCCACGGTCTCGAAGGTGCGTTCGCGGGTGGAACCGCCGGCCCCGTAGGTGACGGAGAAGTACTCCGGGCCCAGGGGCCGGAGTTCGGCCACGCTGGCCTGGAGGCGCTCCAGTCCGGCGGGGGTCTTGGGGGGGAAGAGTTCGAAGCTGAAGGGGATGGGGGACATGGTTGACCCTGTTCCGGAGGCACTGACGGGAGATGGCCGCCGGGCGACGGCCGTCGGCGGGCGGACCTCCCCCGGGGGGGCCGCCCCCGGGGGCGCCGCATGTTCAATAGCGGTAATAGTCCGGCTTGTAGGGTCCCTCCACCGGCACCCCGATGTAGTCGGCCTGTTCCTGGGTGAGGCGGGTCAGATGGGCGCCCACCCGGGCCAGATGCAGCCGTCCCACCTCTTCGTCGAGGCGCTTGGGCAGGACATAGACCTTTTTTTCATATTGGTCCGGGTGGTTGAACAGCTCCATCTGGGCCAGCACCTGGTTGGTGAAGGAGTTGGACATGACGAAGCTGGGGTGGCCGGTGGCGCAGCCCAGGTTCACCAGGCGGCCTTCGGCGAGGAGGATGATCTTGTGCCCGTCGGGGAAGCACACGTGGTCCACCTGGGGCTTGATGTTTTCCCAGGGATACTGGCGCAGCCCGGCCACGTCGATCTCGGAGTCGAAGTGACCGATGTTGCAGACGATGGCCTCGTGCTTCATGGCGGCCATGTGGTCGTGGGTGATGACGTCTTTGTTGCCGGTGGCGGTGACGAAGATGTCGGCCAGGGGGGCGGCCTCCTCCATGGTCACCACGCGGTAGCCCTCCATGGCCGCCTGGAGGGCGCAGATGGGGTCGATCTCGGTGATCCAGACGCTGGCGCCGAGGCCGCGCAGGGACTGGGCGCAGCCCTTGCCCACGTCACCGTAACCGCAGACCACGCAGATCTTGCCGGCGATCATCACGTCGGTGGCACGCTTGATGCCATCCACCAGGGACTCGCGGCAGCCATAGAGGTTGTCGAACTTGGATTTGGTGACCGAGTCGTTGACGTTCATGGCCGGGAACAGGAGTTCGCCAGCCGCTTCCATCTGGTAGAGTCGGTGGACGCCGGTGGTGGTCTCCTCGGTGACCCCGCGGATGCCCGCGGCGATGCCGGTCCATTTTTTCTTGTCCCGGGCCTGGGTGGCCTGGAGGCGTTCCAGTACCGCCCGCCATTCCTCGTTGTCGGCACCGGCCGGGTCGGGCACAGACCCGGCCCGTTCGTATTCGCTGCCCTTGTGTACCAGGAGGGTGGCATCACCGCCGTCGTCCAGGATCATGTTGGGGCCCTGACCGTCGGGCCAGGTGAGACACTGATCCACGCACCACCAGTATTCCTCCAGGGTCTCGCCCTTCCAGGCATAGACCGGGATGCCGCGGGCGGCGATGGCGGCGGCGGCGTGATCCTGGGTGGAGAAGATGTTGCAGGAGGCCCAGCGTACCTGGGCGCCCAGGGCCACCAGGGTCTCGATGAGGGCCGCGGTCTGGATGGTCATGTGCAGGCAGCCGCTGATGCGGGCGCCTTGCAGGGGCTTTTCGGTGGCGTATTTGTCGCGCAGGGCCATGAGGCCGGGCATCTCGGTCTCGGCGATGGCCAGTTCCTTGCGGCCCCAGTCGGCCAGTTGGATATCGGCGACCTTGTAGTCGGTGAATTCAGCGTTCAATTGACTCATCTCCTATCGGTAGGGTCATAAGAGGTGAGCGCCGTTGAAGTAGGGGGATTCCCGCCGAGCCTGGCCCGGCCCTTGGGCAAAGGGCCGGGTTGCAACGCTCCTCGGCGGGGTGGGGGTCAGGCGGACATCACAGCCCGGCCGCATCCCGCAGGGCCTCGGCCTTGTCGGTGCGTTCCCAGGTGAATTCGGGCTCCTCGCGGCCGAAATGGCCGTAGGCGGCGGTCTTGCGGTAGATGGGACGGACCAGATCCAGCATCCGGATGATACTGAAGGGACGCAGGTCGAAGTGCTCGCGGATCAGATCGGCGATGCGTTCCTCGGGGATGTGGGCGGTGCCGAAGGTCTCCACCGAGATGGAGGTGGGCTCGGCCACGCCGATGGCGTAGGAGACCTGGATCTCGCAGCGGTCGGCGAGGCCCGCGGCGACGATGTTCTTGGCCACGTAACGCCCGGCATAGGCGGCGGAGCGGTCCACCTTGGAGGGGTCCTTGCCGGAGAAGGCCCCGCCACCGTGACGGGCGGCGCCGCCGTAGGTGTCCACGATGATCTTGCGCCCGGTGAGGCCGCAGTCACCCACCGGCCCGCCGATGACGAAGCTCCCCGTGGGATTGATGTGATAGCGGGTGTCCTTGTGCAACAGGGACTCGGGCAGCACCGGCTTGATGATGTTCTCCATCACCGCCTCGTGAATGTGTGTGTAGTCCACGTCGGGATCGTGCTGGGTGGAGAGGACCACGGCATCGATGGCCGCCACCCGGCCGTCCTCGTAGCGCAGGGTGACCTGGCTCTTGGCGTCGGGCCGCAGCCAGGGCAGGACGTGTTCCTTGCGCATCTCCGACTGGCGCTGTACCAGGCGGTGGGCGTAGGTGATGGCGGCCGGCATCAGGACCTCGGTCTCGTTGGTGGCGTAGCCGAACATCATGCCCTGGTCGCCGGCCCCCTGTTCCTCGGGATTCCCCCGGTCCACCCCCTGGGCGATGTTGGACGATTGTTTGCCGATCAGGGAGAGGACGGCGCAGGTGGCGCCGTCGAAGCCCACGTCGGAGCTGGTATAGCCGATGTCGCGGATGACTTCGCGCACCAGCGTGTCCAGGTCCACCCAGGCCTCGGTGGTGATCTCGCCGGAGACGATGGCGGCGCCGGTCTTGACCAGGGTCTCGCAGGCCACACGGGCGTGCTCGGGGTGGGGATCCTGGGCCAGGATCGCGTCCAGCACGGCATCGGAGATCTGGTCGGCGACCTTGTCGGGGTGACCTTCGGAGACGGATTCGGAGGTGAAGAGAAAGTCTTTGGCCATGGCGTTTCCAAACTATTTCCAGGTGGGTGGGCGTCGCTGCCGGGGTGTCTCAGGGTTCCTCCCCATCTGCCGTGGGGGTGTCTCATCCGGCCAATTCGAGCGAAGCGGTGAATTGTACCAAAAAATCACCGGATGACAGGTGGAAAGGTCCCCCATGGACAGGACCACGTCATCCAACCACTCAAGTCATTGAAAACCGCGCCAGTGGCCTTCCCTGAAAATGTCTGCGGCAGGGATGCCGCAGTCAAGCCTACAGGGAGGTATTCACGGCGTTTTTCAGGGAAG
>JALSSC010000001.1 GCA_026984455.1 Chromatiaceae bacterium | reverse complement strand
TTGAATCCCAGATAATGGTGCCGGCGCATCAGCGTATCCCAGCGAGCCCGCTCGTGAGGCTGAATCGGGCGCACCAGAACGTCGGACAACACCACGGAATTCCTGGCTTTCCCCTCGTTCATGGGGGCGATTATACCGTGATCGGAAGACAAAGTCCAGCGCTCGAATAGGAACCTCAGCCTCTCAGAAGCTTGGGGTGTTAGATGACGTGGCCCTGGCCTCCTGCCCGGTCCGTAAAGGGTGCCTCCCTGTCGCCACTCCTCACTACTGCGGCCATCCCTCGCGCCCCTGGACGGTGGGGTGACCACCCGTCACGCCCCGCTTCCGTCTTTTCCGCCACAGGCAGGGCCTCGCCCAGGGGTGCGAGGGGCGACCTCGAGAAACGAAAAAACCGCATATGACGAGTATAATTTCTGGGTTGTCTCTCTGCCCGCCGGTCGCCTCTGCCGGCGGCAGGCCCCCATCGACGTCGACCCTGGAGCCACCCATGCGCATTTCCCCCCTGCCCCTGGCCTTCGCCAGCCTCTCTGTGGCGAGCCCTGCCTTGGCCGCCGACACCCTCAACGGCGCCGACACGGCCTGGATCCTCACCGCCACGGCCTTGGTCCTGTTCATGACGCTGCCCGGCCTGGCCCTGTTCTATGGCGGCCTGGTACGGGCCAAGAACGTCCTCTCTGTGCTCATGCAGTGTTTCGCCATCGCCGGGGTGGTGTCGGTGCTCTGGCTGGTGGCGGGTTACAGCCTGGCCTTCTCCGAAGGCAATGCCTGGATCGGCGATCTGAGCAAGGCCATGCTCGCGGGTGTCGGCCGCCAGACCCTCTCGGGCAGCATCCCCGAGTCCCTGTTCTTCATCTTCCAGATGACCTTTGCCATCATCACCCCAGCGCTGATCCTCGGGGCCTTCGCCGAACGCATGAAGTTCTCGGCCATGCTCCTGTTCTCGGCCATCTGGCTGTTCCTGGTCTACATCCCAGTGGCCCATTGGGTCTGGGGCGGGGGCTGGTTGCAGCACATGGGCCTGTACGACTTCGCCGGCGGCACCGTGGTCCATATCACCGCCGGCGTGGCCTCCCTGGTGGCCGCCCTGGTGATCGGCCCGCGCAAGGGCTTCCCCCAGACCCCGATGACGCCCCACAACCTGACCATGGCGGTGACCGGCGCCGGGATGCTCTGGGTGGGCTGGTTCGGCTTCAACGCCGGCAGCGCCCTGGCCGCCGACGGCAACGCCGCCATGGCCATGGTGGCGACCCACGTCTCCGCCGCCGCCGGGGTGTTGGCGTGGTCCGCCATCGAATGGTGGCGTTTCGGCAAGCCCAGCGTCCTGGGCGCGGTCACCGGCATGGTGGCCGGTCTCGGCACCATCACCCCGGCCTCCGGCTTCGTCGGCCCCGGCGGCGCCCTGCTGATCGGACTGCTCGCCGGCGGGGTCTGTTTCACCGCCACCCAGACCGTGAAGCGGGTGTTCAAGATCGACGACTCCCTGGACGTGTTCCCCGTCCACGGGGTCGGGGGCATGTTGGGCACCCTCCTCGCCGGGGTGTTCGCGGCCACCGGTCTGGGGGTGTTCAGCGGTTACGGCTTCGCCGAAGGCATCTCCAGCATGGCCGGCCAGTTGGGTGTGCAGGCCGTCGGGGTGCTCGCCACCGTGGTCTACACCGGGGTCGTCACCTGGGGGGTGCTCAAACTGGTGGATGCCCTCACCGGCCTGCGGGTAGACGAGGAGGCGGAGGTCCAGGGCCTGGACATCAACCTCCACGAAGAGCGCGGTTACGATCTGCTCTGAGGCAGGGAGGCCGGTGGTGCCCGCAGCCACCGGCCTTGCCGTCGGCCAGGGTCCGGCAGGACGCTCGATCAGGCGCCCACCCCGGGGCCGACCCCTCGGAACCGGGGGTTGAACCGGCCTTGCGGGCAGGGCACCCTGACCTTTTGCCTACGGTCGATCACCCATGCCCAGCAACCGCCTTGCCCGGAGCACCAGCCCCTACCTGCGCCAACACGCCCACAATCCGGTGGACTGGTGGCCCTGGAGTGAGGAGGCCCTGGCCTCGGCACGCCGCGAAGGCCGCCCGATCCTGCTCTCCATCGGCTACTCCGCCTGCCACTGGTGCCACGTCATGGCCCACGAGTCCTTCGAGGACCCGGGCACGGCGGAGCTGATGAACCGCCTGTTCGTGAACATCAAGGTGGACCGCGAGGAACGGCCGGACCTCGACCGGGTCTATCAGACCGCCCACCAGATGCTCACCGGCCGCCCTGGCGGCTGGCCACTCACGGTCTTCCTGGATCCCAGCGACCTCATGCCCTTCTTCGCCGGCACCTACTTTCCACCCGCGGCCCGCCATGGCCTGATCGCCTTTCCCGACCTCCTCCAGCGGGTGGCCGAGGCCTGGCAGTCCCGGGGCGGGGACATCGCCGCCCAGAGCCGCGCCCTGGCCGAGGCCCTGGCGGCCATGGAACGCCCCGGCGACATCCCGGGGGAACTGGACGCCCGTCCCTTGCAAGGGGCGCGGCAACGGCTTCAGGAGGCCTTCGACCGCCGCTACGGTGGCTTCGGGGACGCCCCCAAGTTTCCCCATCCCACCGATCTGGCGTTTCTTCTGGGACAGGCCGACGAGGGCTTGCAGGCCCTCGCCTCGGCCAGCCTGAAGGCCATGCTCCGGGGCGGTATCTACGACCAGATCGGGGGCGGCTTCTTCCGTTATGCGGTGGACCGACGCTGGGAGATCCCCCACTTCGAGAAGATGCTCTACGACAACGGACCCCTCCTGGGCCTGCTCGCCGAGGCCCATCGAATCACCGCAGACGAGGACTTCCGCCGCGGCGCCCTGGCGACCGCGGCCTGGATACGGCGCGAGATGCAGTCCCCCGAAGGTGGCCTCTATGCCACCCTGGACGCCGACAGCGATGGGCGGGAGGGGGCCTTCTACCTGTGGACACCGGAAGAGGTGAGGGAGGTCCTGGGAGATACGGCGGACGCGGGCCTGCTGGCCGCCTGGGGCCTGGACCGTCCAGCCAATTTCGAGGGTCGCTGGCACCTGCGCGAGATCCCGGAGCGGGCGCCGGAAGAGGTCCTGGAGGCGGCCCGGGAACGCCTGCGCGAGGCCCGGGAGGCGCGTCCCCGTCCGGCGCGTGACGAAAAGGTCCTCACCGCCTGGAACGCCCTGGCCATCACCGGCCTGGCCCGCAGTGCGCGCCTCCTCGACGACCCGGGGGCGGCGCAGACGGCCGAGGCCGCGTTGGACTTTCTACGCCAGCACCTGTGGCAGGACGGGCGCCTGTATGCCTCCTGGAAGGAGGGCCATCTCGGAGTGCCGGGTTTCCTCGACGACCACGCCTTCCTCCTGGAGGCCCTCCTGGAGATGCTGCAACTGCGCTGGCGTACACGCGACCTGACCTGGGCGCGGGCCCTCGCCGGCCGACTGCTGACCCGTTTCCGGGACCCGGCCGGCGGCTTCTTCTTCACCGCCGACGATCACGAACGCCTGATCCAGCGCCCCAAGCCCCTGGGCGACGACTCCACCCCCTCGGGCAACGGGGTGGCGGCACGCGCCCTCCTGCGTCTCGGCCACATCCTCGCCGAGCCGGAGCTGATCGAGGCCGGCGCCCAGACCTTGAAGGCCGCCTGGTCCGCCATGGAGGCCACCCCCCACGCCCACGGCGCCCTGCTGCTCGCCCTGGCGGAATGGCTGGAGCCGCCCGAACTCCTGGTGGTGCGTGCCGAGCGGGAAACGGCGCCGCAATGGCGTGAGGGCCTGCGGCGGACCTACAACCCGCACCGCCTGTCCCTGCTCATTCCGCCCGAGACGGACGACCTGCCGCCGGCCCTACGGGGCTATACCCCGCGCGGCGCGGCGGTGGCCTACCTGTGCGTGAACGGGCGCTGTCTGCCGCCCCTGGCGCGTCCCGAGGAACTACCCAGCCCGTAGCCCGGATGGAGCGCAGTGGAATCCGGGGTGCCGCGCGGAGTGGCGACGCCGCTCAGAGGTGATCCACACACTCCGGGCAGAGGCCGAGGTAGATCCGGGCGTCCGCCTCCCGGAAACAGCAGGCGATGATACGGTCGAACTGCTCACGCCAGGTCCGGAAGGCATCCAGGGCGATCTCCGCCGCCAGGCGTTTGGGGAAGCGATAGACACCGGTGGAGACAGCCGGAAAGGCGATGCTGCGGAGGCCCTTGTCGCGGGCCAGGGCGAGGGAATGCGTGTAGGCCGAACGCAAGGCCTCCTCTTCTCCTTCGGCGCCACCACGCCACACCGGCCCCACGGTGTGAATGACCCAACGCGCCGGCAGCCCGAAACCGGGCGTGATGCGCGCCTCACCGGTGGGACAGCCCCCCAGGCCGCGGCAATATTCCAGCAGCTCAGGCCCGGCGGCGCGGTGGATGGCGCCATCCACACCACCGCCCCCCAAGAGGCTGGAATTGGCGGCGTTGACGATGGCCTCCACCTCCAGGCGGGTGATATCCCCTACAATCACGTGCAACGTTCCCATCGAGGACACTCCTCTTTGCTCATGTCCGGTCAAGACGCGCTCTTCATCACCCTGGCGATCGGCGCCGCGGTCCTGTTCTGGGTGGACAGCCTCCGCACCCGCGAGGCGGCGACGGCCTACTGTAAGGATTTCTGCCTGCGCCATGGCGTCCAGTTCCTCGACCAGACCGTCGCCCTGCGCAACCTGCGCCCCGGCTGGGGCCCGAACGGGCTCTACTGGCTGCGGGTCTACGGCTTCGAGTACAGCGAGGAAGGGGTGGGACGCCACAGGGGGCACCTGTTGATGCAGGGGCGGGTGCTGAAGGACATCTCCCTGGCGGAGACTACCTGATTCCACCGCCTCGGCCCAGTGTGATTCCGCCTACCTGGGCCTCCTCCCGGACCCGGTCGCCAAGGACTCTCCCCTATGTCGGGCCATACGTCTTAGCGTTGGGCGTGAAGGCCCTGTCGCAGGCGCCTTTCCCACCCGGCCGGCGGACGGGCCGATGAAGATGCCAGCCGGATGAACGCATGAATCGGGTTAGAATCCCTCTCACCCTTCCCGCCCAGGAGACCCAACCCATGCAAACCAGCGGTACCCTCGTCATCGGCGATCTCATGGAGCAATCCGGGGTCGGCTTCGGCACCAGCGGCGCACGCGGCCTCGCCGCCGACATGACCGATGCAGTGTGCTATGCCTACACCGCGGGCTTCCTCGGCCACATGCAAGCGGCGGGCCTCGCCCGCCCCGGCGGCCGCGTCGCCCTGGCCGGCGACTACCGCCCCAGCTCCCCGCGGATCCTCGCCGCCTGCGCGCGGGCGGTCCGCGACCAGGGGTTCGAGCCGCTGAACTGCGGTGACATCCCCACCCCGACCCTGGCCAACTACGGCCTGCGCCAGGACATCCCCAGCCTCATGGTCACCGGCAGCCACATCCCCGACGACCGCAACGGCATCAAGTTCAACCGCCCCGACGGCGAGATCCTGAAGGCGGACGAGGCCGCCATCCGCGCCCGTACGGTGACCCTGCCCAAGGATCTGTTCACCCCTGACGGCGCCTTCGCCGCAGGCGTGGACCCCGGCCTCCCGCCCGCGACCCGCGAGGCCTACGAGGCCTACCTCGCCCGCTACCTGGAGTTCTTTCCCCGCGACTGTCTGGCCGGTGCCCGCATCGGCCTGTACGAACACTCCAGCGTGGCCCGCGAGGCCCTCTACGAGATCCTCACCGGCCTCGGCGCCGAGGTGACCCGCCTGGGCCGTTCCGAGGTCTTCATCCCCGTGGATACCGAGGCCATCCGTCCCGAGGACGTGGACCTGGCCCGCCGATGGGCCGGCGACGGCGCCTTCGACTGCCTGGTCTCCACCGACGGCGACGGCGATCGGCCCCTGGTCTCGGACGAACGGGGCGAATGGCTGCGCGGCGACATCGCCGGTATCCTCTGTGCCCGTTATCTGGGCGCTCAGGGGGTGGTGACCCCGGTGAGCAGCAACAGTGCCCTGGAACGCTCCGGCTGGTTCCCGCGGGTGTTGCGCACCCGTATCGGCTCACCCTACGTGATCGAGGGGATGCAGCGCCTGGTTCAGGAAGGCCTCGCCCCGGTGGTGGGCTACGAGGCCAACGGCGGTTTCCTCACCGCCACCGCCATCCGTCACCAGGACCGCGAACTGCCCCCGCTACCCACCCGCGATGCCACCATCGTCGCCCTCGCCATCCTCCTCCTGGCCCGTGCGCGCGACACCGCCGTCTCCGGCCTGGCCGCCGATCTCCCACAACGCTTCACCGCCTCGGACCGCATCAAGGCCTTCCCCCAGGAGCTGGCCCGCGAGCGCCTGGCCGCCTTCGCCAGCGGCGACCCCGCCGCCGACAAGGCGGCGGTGGAGGCCGCCTTCGGTAAGGCCTTCGGGCGGGTACAGGACATCGACCTCACCGACGGGGTGCGCATCACCTTCATCGACGGCGATGTCCTCCACCTGCGCCCCTCGGGGAACGCCCCCGAGCTGCGGGCCTATACCGAGGCGGCGAGCCCGCAGCGGGCACGGGAGATGAACCGCACGGCCATAGAGATCATGGCGGGGTGGCGATGATCGGACCCGGCCCTCGGCGGTACAAGGCCCCGGTCTCGATCATCTCCGCCACCGCCTCGGGCACCAGATAGCGGATGCTCCGGCCCGCCGCCAGACGTGCCCGGATATCGGTGGCGCTGATGGCGAGCTGGGTCACCTCCACCCCCAGGATTCGCCCGGCCCGAACCCGGCGCAGATCCTGCGCACGGCCCGCGCGTTCCGATTGCAGGCGGCGCACCGCCGGATCGCGCCCCAGCTCGACGCCGGGCCGGCGCATCACCACTAGGTGGGCGAGTTCCAGGATCTCCAGGGGCCGGTGCCAACCGAGGAAACCCTCCATGGCGTCGGCCCCCAAGAGCAGGCAGAAGGTCCGCCGCGGGTACCGGGCGCGCAGGTCGCGCAGGGTATCCAGGGTGTAGGAGGGGCCGCCGCGGCGCAACTCGAGGTCGTCCGCAACGAACCCCGGCTGCCCCGCCAGGGCCGCCCGCAGCAGCCTCCAACGCAGTTCCGCCGGGGCACGGGGTGGCCCGCGATGGACCGCCCCCGCGAGCGGTACGAAGCGCACCTCGTCCATGGCCAGGGTCTCCCTGACCTCCAGTGCAGACCGCAGATGCCCCAGATGGATGGGATCGAACGTCCCTCCGAAGACCCCGGTCAGGGGACGTTCAGAACCCAAACGGCAGGGCGCCCTTGAACAGGCTGGCGAGCCCCACGCCCCCGCTCTGGCTTATATAGTCGTAGGTCACCTTGGCGAACTTGCCCACCATGTCGGGACTGAGGCCCAGTCCATCGAAGGTCTTGGCCAGACCGGCGGCCGCGCCCAGGGTGGTGCCCTGACCACCCAGCAGGGAGGAGGCGCTGTTCACCATGTTCCCCCAACCGGAGCCCGTGGATGCGGGCCGACCGGTGACCGCCGCGGCGGCAGGCGCCGCAGACCCCAGGGCGCCGAGGGCCGGCGCACCCTGGATCAGGCGGCTGTAGTCGCCACCGCCGAGGTTGGGTTTGGCGGCACCGAGCAAGGCCGCGGCACCACCACTGGCCTGTTGGGGGGTGACCCCGAGTTGGCTGGTGAGCATATCCACCAGGGCGTTGCCGGCCCACAGCGGCAGAGAGAAGGCCAGGAGGACGAATGTGGTGAGGATTCTTGCGCTTTTCATGGTCGAAGGTCCTTGATGATGTAACGATTGCAGGCAGTGCCGGCCTTGGGCGAGCCGGAGAGCAAACAGCCGGCTGATCGTCCCACTTCGCCCCTGGCGCGAGACTGTTCGCTATAGCTTGGCGGCGGCCTGTCCCCTCCGCAGATACAGGGGCACCACCGCCTCCACTGCCTGGGGCCGGATCCCCAGGAGGGCGAGGTCGTTGTTCCCACAGACGCTCGGCGTCTGCATGGACAGGTAGTTGTCCAGGGTGAAGGGTGCTCCGGGTAGCATCCCGAGAATCCGCGCCTGCCAGCGTGAGGCGGCCGGGCCCAGACCGAGAATGTGCACCCGCCGCCCAAGGAGATCGGCCGTATAGGCCACCAGTTCACGCAGACTGTATACCCGCGGTCCACACAGGTCCAGGCGGCGGTCCCAGGTCTCCCGCAGCGACAGGGCACGCACCATGGCCTCGGCCACGTCGCCCACGTAGACCGGTTGGAAACGGGCCTCGGGGCAGGCCAGGGGCAGTATCCCGGGGGCCCAGCGTAACAGACCAGCGAAACGGTTGAAGAGGCCGTCGCCGGGGCCGAAGATCACCGAGGGCCGGAAGCTGGTCACCGCCATGCGCGCATGACCCCGCACGTGGGCCAGGTTTTCGCCCTCTCCCTTGGTGCGCAGATAGGCGCTACCGCCTTCGGCGGCACTGGCGTTCAATGCACTCATATGCAGAAGACGGCGCACCCCTGCCTGCGAAGCGGTCTCCACCAGACGTTCCACCAGCTCCACATGGACTTGGCGAAAGCCCTGCGCCACCGGATTGAGGATCCCTACGAGGTTGATCACCGTATCACAACCTTCCAGTGCCTGGGCCAGCCGGTCCGGCGCGAAGGGATCGACCGCGACCAGCCGCAACCGGGGGAGGACCTTGAGCGCCCTGTGCCTTTCGGGACGCCGGCTCAATACCCGGCAGGCATAGCCGGCCGTGGTCAGACGGGCGCACAGATGCCTGCCCACGAAACCCGTGCCCCCGAGAATGGCGATTTCTCCCATGCTACCCACTCCAGTCTGCCTCCTGAATCGAAAGATCGAACATGCCATGTGCCGCTCCTTACATCTCGCGCGGGCCGCGTTGTGGGCAAGCCCCTGATCGCTCGCAGGACGTTGCAAACGTCCTTTACGCGCTCTCCCAAGCACGGAACCGAGAGATACGACGTCCCAGCCCCTTCATTTTCGGCCGCTTACCGCCGTCGAAAGGGACAGCACATCCGCCCACCCCACGCGGCCGGTCGAAAAACTCCGGTTTTCAACGGCCTGCTGCCAGAAGACCGGCTGAAGAGACGGCGGCTCCCTCACCCCAGCCCCGAACAACGGATGCAAGGGTCACGCTGGGGGTGATGCGGGTCCGGTCGAGCATCGCCCCAGCCCTGGACGGGATGTGGGGTGCGCAACAAGGCATTGGCCAAGGAATCATAGCGAATTTATACCCGTTGCACGCGAATATATCGTGTTTCGAGGATATTCCTCGCACCCCCGGGCGAGGCGGGGCCTATGGTGGACACTCGCCACACCGCCCAGGGGTGCGGGGGGCGCCGCCGCACTGGCAGGGAGCAGCGCAGGGAGGTGGCGTCTACAGACCGGAGGACGGAGATATTCACGTGTGCCAGTGGCCGAATCACCACGGCTTCGCGCCCCCCGTGACATCCTCAGACACCGCTATCCGCTGTCTGCTCGTGGCCTGTAATGCCTGCGCCGGGAGGCCTGTCACCGCCAAGGCGACGTCCAGCCCGGCCCCAACAAGCATACCGTGTTCAAAGACCACGATCGGTGCATCTTCGCCCCGCCGCCTTATTCCCTCCCCCGCCTGGGGCAGCCGCGCATTCAGTGAGTGACGCAGCCCACACCCTTCATCCTTTCATCGAGTCGCGGTAGAATTTGTGGTTTTTCCGCAGGTTCCGCAATGATAGGTTCATACGCTCGAACCGCCCCCCACGACACTCTACGGAGTTCCCAGGCTTGAATTCATCCATCCGCGTCGGCGTGTTCGTAGACGCCGAAAACATCAAGTTCAACGGCGGCTATCAGATGCGTTATGACGTGCTGCGCCGTTTCGCCGCCCGCAACGGCGGTACCCTGTTGCGCCTCAACACCTATATGGCCTTCGACCCCGAGCGCGGGCGCGACGACCCCGAGTACGCCCGCCGCTCCTATGCCTTCCAGCAAGGCATCCGTGACTATGGCTGGAAGATCATCGTCAAACAGAGTCGGCGCTTCACCGACGACGAGGGCAATGTGGCCATCAAGGCCAACTCGGATCTCGACCTGGCGGTGGAGGCCATGCTCCAGGCCGACAACCTCGACGAGATCCTCCTGGTGACCGGTGACGGCGACTTCCTGGAACTGGTCAACGCCTTGCAGAACCGGGGTTGCCGGGTGGAACTCCTGGCCTTCAAGAACATCTCCAAGCGCCTGCAACGGCAGGTGGACAACTTCTATTCCGGATACGTCGTACCCGATCTGCTGCCCATCTACTACGAACCGCGCAACGAATGGGGGGCGCCCGGCTCCTGCGTGCGCGGGGTGTGCTCCAAGTGGTTCACCGACAAGGGCTACGGCTTTCTCCGTTTCCTCAAACGGATCGACGGCAATCTCTGGGTCACCGACCCCCGCGATCCCGACTCGCCCTATGTCGGCGTGTTCTGCCATGCCAACGAACTGGCCGACGAGGTGAATGAAGAGGCCCTGCTGCGGCGGGAGGTGCTGGAGTTCTATATCGAGCCCAGCGAGCAGAAGAACGACGGCCTGGTGGCCCGCAACGTGCGCCTGGCCACGCAGGTGAACCGCTGACATGGACTGGCGGCGCGACCCCGAGCGACCCTACCGGGACGTGCGCTACGAATGGGCCGAAGGCATCGCCCGGATCGCCATCGACCGGCCCGAGGTGCACAACGCCTTCCGTCCCGAGACGGTGCGGGAACTCTCAGACGCCTTCCGGCGCGCCCATCTCGACCCGCGGATCGGGGTGATCGTCCTCACCGGTACGGGCGACCGGGCCTTCTGCGCCGGGGGCGACCAGAAGGTCCGCGACGACGCGGGCGGATACCGGGATGAGACGGGCACGCCGTACCTCAACGTCCTCGACCTGCAGATGCAGATCCGCCGCCTGCCCAAGCCCGTGATCGCCATGATCGCCGGCTACGCCATCGGCGGCGGCCACGTGCTGCATCTGGTCTGCGACCTCAGCATCGCCGCGGACAACGCCCGCTTCGGCCAGACCGGTCCGCGCGTGGGCAGCTTCGACGCCGGCCTCGGGGTGGGGATCCTGGCCCGCTGCGTGGGCCTCAAGAAGGCCAAGGAGATCTGGTTCCTGTGCCGCCAGTACGATGCCCGGGAGGCCCTGGAGATGGGCCTGGTGAACGCCGTGGTGCCGCTGGCGCGCCTGGAGGCCGAGACCCTGGACTGGTGCCGCCGCATCCTGCGCCACTCACCCACCGCCCTGCGCCTCATCAAGGCCGGTTTCAACGCCGACAGCGACGGCCTGGCCGGTCTCCAGGAACTGGCCGGCAACGCCACCGGCCTGTTCTACATGACCCCCGAGGCCCACGAGGGACGCGACGCCTTCCTGGAGAAACGCGAGCCGGACTTCGCCCGCTTCCCACGCCGGCCCTGAGATGCGCCCGCCCCTGGCCTGTGTCAGCGGCGACAACCGGGAGATCCTCGCCGCCTGGCGCCTGGCCGCGCGGCTTGGACGCCCCTTCATGCCCCTGGCGCCGGACCTCCCCTCCCGGACGCGCGCGGCCCTGATGGCGCGCGCCGGGGCGAGGCCGGGGCCCCCGGGAGAGGCGCCGGCCCCGGCGACCGCGGACCTGCCCCCCCTGCTCATGGCCACCAGCGGCAGCGAGGGACGGCCCAGGCTCATCTCTCTGGATACGGCCAGCCTCGCGGCCATGGCCGCGGCCGCGAACCGGCGCCTGGGCCTCGGCCGCGGCGACCTCTGGCTCCTCTGCCTGCCCCTGTACCACATCGGCGGCATGGCCATCCTCTACCGCGCGGCCTGGGCCGGTGCCGGGGTCCTGGCGCATCCCCGCTTCGATCCGGGACGGGTGGCCCGGGATCTGGCCACCCACCCCGTGAGCCATCTCTCCCTGGTCCCGGCCATGCTGCCACCGCTGCTGGAACGGTCACCCGCGCCTCCACCCCGGCTGCGCCGTGTACTGGTGGGCGGCGGCCCCCTGGACCCCGGGCTCATGCGCCGGGCGACGGCCCGCGGCTGGCCCCTGTGTCCCAGCTACGGCCTCACCGAGGCCGCCTCCCTGGTGGCCTGCGAGCCTCCCGGCGAGGCCCCCTGGCCCGCCGGCCGGGTGGGCCGGCCACTGGACGGCATGGCGGTGCGAATCGAGGAGGGCCGCCTCTGGTTGCGCGCCCCCCAGATCCCCTCCACCCTCGAACGGGACGCAGAGGGCTGGTTCCGCACCGGCGATCTCGCCCGCCTGGACGAGGCTGGCCGCCTGCACATCCTCGGCCGCGCCGACGACCTGCTCGTCACCGGCGGACGCAACGTCCATCCACTGGAAGTGGAGCGGGTACTGGCCGGGTTCCCCGGAATCGGCGGGGTGGCCCTGAGCGCCCGCCCCGACCCCCGTTGGGGGCAAAGGCTCGTGGCCGTGGTAGAGGGGGATATCGATGCCGCCGCCCTGCTCGCCTGGGCGCGGGATCGCCTGCCGCCCCATCAGCGGCCCCGCGAGGTGATGCGCATCCCGGCCCTGCCGCAAGGCCGGCTCGGCAAACTGGACCGCCGGACCCTCCTGACCTGGGTGGCGGCGGCGGACTAACGCCGCTACCCGCACCTTTCGTGGGCTGAAGCCGTCGCTTCATGCACTGGTAACAAGCGTATCCGGCCCGCACCCCCTCTGCCCATGGAGCCGCACGTTCGCCAGGCCATGCCCATAGTATGGGCAATAGGCCGCCTCCTGCGGAAGCGGCGAGGTAAGCGAAACAAAGCAAAGGCGGATGCACATCTACGCGGCGCCCCGGCCCCTCTCCCGGCCAGTCGCCTGGTCTCCATCCGCCGGCCCCCACACGCGCCGGCGGGCCTCCACTCCACGCAGCCAGTTCCGGCCCAGGGCCTTGCCGAACCGATCCAGAGACGCCGCCGGGCCGACGTGATCGGGTCAGACGAGCGGTGGACCTCAGCGAGCGAGTCGTGATCTCTTGTTCGTTCGTGGGCGCGCCAGGGCGCTTGCGGGCGCGCTCGGCGGGTTGCACCCCGCAGCAACGCCGTGACGACGCACCGCAAAAGGAAGTGCCGGCTACGGACCGAGGGACGGAAATCTCGTGACGGATATATACTGTACCCTCCTGTACGAGTCGGGAGGAACCCATGCACGCCATGCTCATGACCGCCGTCGGTGGCCCCGAGGTCCTGCAACCGGGCGAGATCCCGGAACCCCGCATCGAACACCCCAACCAGGTCAAGGTGCGCCTGCACGCCGCCGGGCTGAACCCGGTGGATACCAAGCTGCGCGCCCGCGGCCTGTTCTTTGCCGACGCCCTGCCCGCCATCCTCGGCCTGGACGGGGCCGGGGAGGTGGTGGAGACGGGCGGCGCGGTGACCCGCTTCCGCCCCGGCGACCGGGTCTGGTTCTGCAACGGCGGCCTCGGCCGCGAGCCCGGTTGTTACGCCCAATATACCCTGGTGGACGAGGACGTCGCCCAGCCCCTGCCCGAGGGCATCGACTATCCTCAGGCCGCGGCCGCCCCCCTGGTCCTCATCACCGCCTGGGAGGCCCTCTACGACCGCGCCTGCATGGAGCCGGACAAGACCGTGCTGATCCATGGCGCGGCCGGCGGCGTCGGTCACGTGGCGGTGCAGTTGGCCAAGCTGGCCGGATGCCGGGTGCTGGCCAACGTCAGCGACGAGGCCAAGGCGGGATTCGTGCGTGACCTGGGGGCGGACGAGGTGATCCGCTACCGTGACCAGGATCTCGCCGGGGCGGTCACGGAACTGACCGGAGGCCGGGGGGCCGACATCGTCCTGGATTGCGTGGGGCCGCGTGTCTTCCGCGCCAGCATCCCCCTCACCGCCCATTACGGCGACCTGGTGACCCTCCTCGACCCAGGCCCGGATACGGAATGGAAGGAGGCCCGCAACCGCAACCTGCGCATCGGCTTCGAACTCATGCTCACCCCCCTGCTACAGGATCTGCCCGGGGCGCGCGCCCATCAGGGCGACATCCTGCGCCGCTGCGGCGAGCACCTGGCGCAGGGTTCGCTGCGCATCGAGGTATCCCGGACCTATCCGCTCGTGGAGGCCGCCCAGGCCCACCGGGACCTGGAGGCGGGGCACACCCTGGGCAAGCGGGTGTTGCGCATCGACTGACCTTCAACGTTTGATGCGCCGCAGGGTCCGTTCGGACCAGAACCCCGGGTCGCGCTCTTCGTTCCAGGCCACCGCCCGGGGGGGCACCGCGGCCTCGCCCTCATGACCGTCGGCGGCGCGCGCATACCAGTAGACCCAGTATTGGGCGCGTGGGTCCGGGAGGCCCGTGGGGCGCCAGTCCTTGTCTATGCGCTTGACCCGGCGCCCGTCACGGAAGAAGTCGGAACGGTAGTCGGCGAAGGTCACAGGGTCCACCCAGGTGATGCGGTAGGCGTAGCTGGCGCCCGACCACAGAGGCCGGCTCTCCAGACGCAACAGTTCACGCCCGGCGAGATCGCACCTGGCCTCGGGCCACCAGGGCAGGGACTTCCGTGGCTCCGCACCCGGGTCCATACGGCCCAGACAACCCTCGAACCGCTGCGCGGGCAGAAGCCGGTGGCGCTCGTCGGTGGCGCGCCTCAGATAGACGTCGCCGTAGGTGAACACCGAGCCATTCCAGGTGTCTTCGGGATCGGGCCGGGAGACCCGCCGGATCTTGCGCAGGGAGGGCAGCCACACAGAGTAGACGGCGTTGCGCCGGCGGTCCTTGAACTCGGTGAGGAGGATGGCGGTGCCTCGCAGTTTTCCGGCGCGAAAGATGGCCAGGTCCCGGGCCGCGATCCCGCCCCCCGGATAGCGATTGTTACGGTGCCGTTCCATGGTCAGACGCCGGATCCGCCCGCCGGGACGGCGGTCGAGCAGGACCATGGGCCGCCTGCGCTCACCCAGGCGGATGTTGTCCAGGGCCTGGAAGCGATTTACGTATTCCACCTGCCGCGCCACCTCGGCCGCGTCCGGCGCAGCCGCCGCCGATGCGGAAAAGCACAGGAACCACAGGATCCCCGGGAGGATTTGTGCGCGCCTGGGGAAAAGGCTATCTTTCTGCACGCAAACACCCATACGCGGGGGACGGCCGTCGTCGGCCCCTACCCTACAAAGACCCGCCATCGGAGACATCCACATGAGATACTCGATTTCCACCTTTGCCCTCGCCCTGGCCTTCGCCCTGCCGGCCGTCGCCCAGCAGGGCCACCAGACCCCTCCCGAGATGTTCATCCAGAAACTGGACACCAGCGGCGACGGCCGGGTGTCCATGGACGAATACCTGGCCCCCACCCGCAAGGCGTTCGGGCGGATGGACCGCAACGGCGACGGCTACATCGACCGGGCGGAGGCCCAGGCGTCCTACGACGAGATGCAGAAGCGCATGCAGGAGATGCGCAAGCGCTATCAACAGCAGGGTGGCGGCCAGTATCACCGCTGAGGGCCCGTCCCACCGGGGCGCGCCGCGCCCCCCTTGCGCTCACACCTCCCGATACAACTCGGCACCGTTGCGGCGAAATTCCACCGCCTTTTCCTGCATTCCCCGGTCCACCGCCTGCGCCGGGTCATCGATCCCCCGGGCCGCCGCATAGTCACGCACGTCCTGGGAGATCTTCATGGAACAGAAATGGGGCCCGCACATCGAGCAGAAATGGGCCACCTTGTGGGCCTCGTGAGGCAGGGTGGCGTCATGGTATGCGCGCGCCCGTTCGGGGTCCAGGGACAGATTGAACTGGTCGTCCCAACGGAATTCGAAACGCGCCTTGGACAGGGCGTTGTCGCGTATCTGCGCCCCGGGCAGGCCCTTGCCCAGGTCGGCGGCGTGGGCGGCCAGCCTGTAGGCGACGATCCCGTCGCGCACATCGTCCTTGTCCGGCAGGCCCAGGTGCTCCTTGGGGGTCACGTAGCAGAGCATGGCGGTGCCATACCAACCGATGTTGGCGGCACCGATGGCCGAGGTGATGTGGTCGTAGGCCGGGGCGATGTCGGTCACCAGCGGCCCGAGGGTGTAGAAGGGCGCCTCGAAGCAGTCATGCAGTTCCTTGTCCACGTTCTCCTTGACCATGTGCAGGGGGACATGGCCGGGGCCCTCGATCATCACCTGGACGTCGTGCTGCCAGGCGATGCGGGTGAGTTCGCCCAGGGTCTCCAACTCGGCGAACTGGGCGCGGTCGTTGGCGTCGGCGATACAGCCCGGGCGCAGGCCGTCACCCAGGGAGAAGCTCACGTCGTAGGCCTTCATGATCTCGCAGATCTCCTCGAAGTGGCTGTAGAGGAAGTTCTCGCGGTGATGGGCCAGACACCACTTGGCGAGGATGGAGCCGCCGCGGGAGACGATCCCGGTGACCCGCTCGGCGGTGAGGGGCACATAGGCCAGGCGCACCCCGGCATGGATGGTGAAGTAGTCCACCCCCTGTTCGGCCTGCTCGATCAGGGTATCGCGCACCATCTCCCAGGTGAGTTCCTCGGCGCGCCCGTCCACCTTCTCCAGGGCCTGATAGATGGGAACGGTACCGATGGGCACCGGGGAGTTGCGCAGGATCCACTCGCGGGTCTCGTGGATATGCTGACCGGTGGAGAGATCCATCAGGGTATCGCCGCCCCAGCGCGCGGACCAGACCATCTTCTCCACCTCTTCGGCCACCGAGGAGGTCACCGCGGAATTGCCGATGTTGGTGTTGATCTTCACCCGGAAGGCGCGGCCGATGATCATGGGTTCCAGCTCGGGGTGGTTGATGTTGGCCGGCAGGATGGCCCGCCCGGTGGCCAGCTCCCGGCGCACGAACTCGGGCGTGATCTCCTCGGGAAAGACCACGCCGAAGGCCTGCCCGGCATGCTGGCGCAACAGGCGGGCATAGCGCGGATCACGGCGCATCTCGTCCAGGCGCTGGTTCTCGCGGATCGCCACGAATTCCATCTCGGGCGTGATCTCGCCGCGGCGGGCATAGTGCATCTGAGTCACGTTGTTACCGGCACGGGCACGCCGGGGACGGCGCAGGTGGGCGAATCTCAGGTGTTCCAGGGCCGCGTCGGCCCGACGCGCGCGGCCATATTCGGAACTCGGGCCCGGCAGCCACTCGGTGTCGTTACGCTCCGCGATCCAGGCGGCGCGTACCTCGGGCAATCCCCGTAACAGATCGGGACGCACATCGGGATCGGTGTAGATACCGGAGGTATCGTAGAGATAGATGGGTGGGTTTTCTTCGATGCTGTCCCGGCCCTGGGTGGGCGCCTGGCGTACCTCCCGCATAGGCACCCGCAGGTCCGGCCTGGAGCCCTGGACATAGATCTTGCGCGAACCGGCCAAGGGCCTGGTCACGTCCTCGGAAAGGCGCGCGGACTGTTCAAAGATATCTTCGACTACGGCGTTCATCGAGGGGTCCTCTGGCCCCGGATCGGGGCAGGCAAAGGCTCAACCCTAGTCGCTCGGAGAAGGGAGATCAACCGCCTGGATTTCAGGGCGTTCGTTGGGCCCGGCAACGCAAGGACCCCGGCTTCAGGGCAAGGCCATCGCCTCCAGATCGACGCCCTTCCATTCCTTGCTTGCCGCAGCGCTTTTTCATAGGCTTGCGCAATGTATTCCTTATAACAACTGCAGGTGACATCCATGGCCGACCCCATGCAACGTGCCCGTTTCAACATGATTCAACAACAGGTCCGCCCTTGGTTGGTGTCGGACGATCGGGTGCTGGAGGCAATGGGCGGGCTGCCGCGGGAGCGCTTCGTGCCCGACGCCTACCGGGGCCTGGCCTATGCCGACATCCAGATCCCGCTGGACTTCGGTGAGGTGATGATGGAGCCCCGCCTGGTGGGGCGCATGCTCCAGGCCCTCCAGATATCGCCCCGGGAGGCCGTCCTCGAAATAGGCACCGGCAGTGGCTATGTCACCGCCTGTCTGGCCCGTCTGGCCCGCCGGGTCACCTCCCTGGAGATCCATGACACCTTGGCCACCCAAGCCCGCGCCCAGCTGGAGGCGCTGGCCATCCGTAACCAGGAGATCATCGTCGGCGATGGCTGTACGGAGCCCCCCGAAGGCCGTTTCGCGGCCATTGCGGTCACCGGGTCGGTGCCCCGCGAGGCCGATCTCCGACCGTTGTTCGCGCATCTTGCCGACGGGGGACGTCTGTTCGCGGTCATCGGCAGCGAGCCGGCGATGGAGGCGGTCCTGTTCACCCGTGTCGGCACTGATGCCCGCCGCCGGGAATCCCTGTTCGAGACCCTGCTGCCGCCCCTGGCCAATTGTCCCGAGCCCGCCGATTTCGAGTTCTGAGCCCATGCGCCACATGAGCCCCGCCGAACTCAGGGAGCACTTGGCCGACAACCCCAACCCTCCACTGCTGCTCGATGTACGCGAGCCCTGGGAATATGACATCTGCAAGCTGCCGAAGACACGCCTCATTCCCATGCGTCAGATACCCCAAGCCATCGCCGGGCTGGACCCGCAACGGGAGACGGTGGTGATCTGCCACCATGGCATCCGCAGCCGACAGGTGGCCCTGTTTCTCGAACGCCAGGGATTCAATGCCGTGATCAACCTCGAAGGGGGCATGGCAGCCTGGTCCCGCGACCTCGATCCCGAGATGCCCAGCTACTGACGGAGATCCCCATGCCCAACCGACTCGCCCTGTGCCATGCGCCCTCGTCCCAACTCATCGTGATCGACACCCAGGAACGCTTGGCCGCAGTCATGCCCAAGGAAGAACTGGCGGTGATGGAGGCCAACGTCAACCACCTGCTCAAGGCCGCCGAGGTCCTTAGCGTACCCATCATCGTCACCGAGCAGTACCCCAAAGGCCTGGGCCGCACCCTGGAGTCTATTCGCGAGAATCTGCCGGTGACCATCAAACCCACGGAGAAGACCAGTTTCTCCTGCTGCACCGCCCCCGGTTTCGAACAGGCCCTGGGTTCCGACGACAAGCGCAAACAGGTCGTCCTGGTCGGGATGGAGGCGCATATCTGTGTACTCCAGACCGCAGCCGGGTTGCTCAACTGGGGCTACCAGGTGTTCGTGACGGCCGACGCGGTGATCTCGCGCAACCCCCATCACCGCGACAATGCCCTGGACCGGATGGGGCGGGCCGGAATGGTGGTCACCAACACCGAATCGGTGGCCTTCGAGTGGGTCAGCGACGCGGGCCATGAGCGCTTCAAGGAGATCTCGAAGCTGTTCAAATGAAGGCCCGTCCCGCGCGATGATGGGTAGGGACCGCCGGGAGCGATCACGCCTAACGCATACCGACCTTCAATGGCGCGCCAGATCCCGAGCCAGGTGCTGGTATAGAATGCGAAAACGGGCGGGGTCTTCGGCCTCGAACAGAGGGTCGGCCACCCCGGGCAGAGCGGCCTCGATGGCCTGCCAGTCGGCCGTGGTCAAGGTCTTACGGGCAAGCGGAAAGGCCTCACGGTCTTCCAGATCCAAGTGCCCGCGCAACGCCTGGACCAGCACACGCCCCTGCTGCTCGAAGACATCCCTGCGCACCACCCCTTCGTGCAGCACCGCCTCCAACATTTCGTGAAACCGGTGATTGAGGCGGGCAAGGTTCCGGTGTTGTTCCTCGAGGCGGGCCAGGGTGGCAGCCCCTTCGTCGGTGTGGGCGCGAATACGCGCGAACACGGCCTCCTCGCGTGGGTGATGCACCTGGTCCGCATAGCATTGGAGGTATTCCATCAGATCGGCCAGGAGATCGAAATCCCTCTCCGTCCCGGCATGGACCTGCGCCAACTGTTCCTCCAGGACCTCCAGCAGGCGCAGGAGGTTGCGGTGGTCCAGGGACAGGCGATCGAGTAGATCCGTGGTCATGGCGGTATCCCGGTGGGAAATTGAGGCCTTCGGGAACGATGATACCCGGGTATACCGGAAGCACCAACGACAACGGGCGCCCTTGGGGCGCCCGTTTCCATTCGCGTGGCGACGCCGTCGCCTGCCTTGTCTTCAGGTGCTGCTCTTCTGTGCCTCGAAAGGTGCAAAGGGGGCCGTCGAAGCCGGGAAGGCCGTCTGCTCGAACCGACGCATCCGCTCCTTCATGGCCTTGCGGCGTGCCTCGACGCGCTTCCAGAAGACATCACGCCGGGCCGTCATGGCCTCCAGAGACTTCACGTGCTCCTCTTCGGACTTCTTGAACATCTCCTGGAACTGCGCGGGCATGAAGACATCGGCCGTGGATTCCCGAGTGAAAGGGTCGAGGGCCACGGGAGTGGCCGCGCCCTTCTGGATCTGCTCGGCCAGCTTGCGCTGGGCCTCGATGGCCTGCTGCAGGGCCTTGGCCTGCTGCTCCGCGAAGGCCTTCTGCTGCTCCGCCATGGCCTTCTGTTGTTCTTCGGTCATGGCCGCGGGATAGCCATACACGGGAGGCACCGCACCCCACACCGGGTAGCCGTAGGGGCCGTAATAGTCGTAGTAGTCGCCCCAGCCATGGCCGGCGCCATGCATGGAGAAACTCATGTCAAATCCAGCATCGCCGAAGAAGTCGTCCCCCCAACCACCGAAGGGGCCACCCCACCAGGCACTGGCGGAAACGGAGGCACCGGCCAGCGCCACGGCCAATGCGATCTTGGAGATCTTGTTCATAACACCACCCTAGTCAGTATTCGTCTCGTTCGTCTTCCACACCCATAGCAAAGACGATCCGGGGACACCCCGTCAGAGGAGGCCCCGGACCCCGGCCGGACGCCTCCTTGCTCCGGCCGCTCCACACAGCCCCTGAAGGGGTGGGCGAAGAATCTTTATTTGGACTCGGCCTTCGCGGGGGCCTGAGGGGCAACAGGGGCCGCGCCATAGGGGTAGGCGTAAGGGGCGCCATAGCCATAGGGCGCATAGCCCCAGGGGGCATAGCCATAGGGACCGTAGCCATAGTAGTCACGATAGCGGTTCCAGCCATAACCACGACCGCTGCCGGACGCGCTCATGTTGAAATCGAAGTCACCGTCACCCCACATGTCATCGGCCCAGTTACGATCTCCCCATCCCCAAGGACCGCCCCACCAGGCGTTGGCGGTAGAGGCACCCATCAGGGCGGCGAGGGCAGCGATTGCGGCGATCTTTTTCATCTTTCTCTCCAAACGGTTAGTATTTCTCGGTTCAGCCTGCGAAAGCCCTTCACAACCTCAGCTTTCGCGAACAATAATATTAGCGGATGGTGAAGTGTGCAATTGAATATTAGCGATTACTAAAATTCAGACGATAGGAAAATACTAAGATGCCTACCCCCATGGCTCCGGCCGAGCGGGTCATCCGCCGCCCCGACGACTGGCACCTGCATCTGCGTGACGGCGCGGCCCTGGCCGCCGTGCTGCCTCACAGCGCGGCACGTTTCGGCCGTGCCATGGTGATGCCCAACCTGAAACCACCCCTCGACACCCTGGAGGCGGTACTGGCCTATCGCGAACGTATCCTCTCGGCCCTGCCCGCGGGGATGGCGTTCGAGCCCCTGATGACCCTCTATCTCACCCCCCACATGAAACCCCGGACGATCCGGGACGCCGCCCGCGAGGGCGTCGTGGCGGCCAAGCTCTACCCCGCCGGGGCCACCACCCACTCCGCCGCGGGGATCGACGACCTGGAGGCCGTCCGGCCCCTGTTCGAGGCCATGCAGGCAGTCGACATGCCGCTCGCCATCCACGGCGAGGTGACCGATCCCTCGGTGGATGTCTTCGACCGTGAACGGGTCTTCATCGAACGCCACCTGAGGCCCCTCATGCATGACTTCCCCAGCCTGCGTGTGGTCCTGGAGCACATCACCACCGAACAGGCGGTGCATTTCGTGAGCGACGGCCCGCAACGGCTGGCCGCCACCATCACCGCCCATCACCTGCTGTACGACCGCAACGCCCTGTTCGCCGGTGGGATCCGGCCGCACCTGTACTGCCTGCCGGTGCTCAAGCGCGCGCGCCACCGCCAGGCCCTGGTGGCCGCGGCCACCAGCGGCAATCCGAAGTTCTTCCTGGGTACGGACAGCGCCCCGCACGGGCGCCGGGCCAAGGAATCGGCCTGCGGCTGCGCCGGGATCTACAGCGCCCACGCCGCCATCGAACTCTACGCCGAGGCCTTCGAGCAGGCCGGCGCCCTGGATCGCCTGGAGGGCTTCGCCAGCCTGCACGGCCCGGCCTTCTACGGACTGCCCCCCAACGAGGCCCGCTCGACCCTGCGCCGGGGGCCTTGGGAGGTCCCCAAGAGTTATCCCCTGGGGAAGGCGGACGAGGTGGTGCCGCTGAGGGCGGGAGAAGAGGTCGCCTGGCGGCTGCTCCCGTCATCCCCGGCTGCGGGCCATACCTGACTCAGTCGGGAAGGCTCAAATCCGGCAGGTCCGCTTTGCCCATGACATGCAGGACGATGCCCGCGCCCACGAAGAACACCACGGCGGCCATGAGGCTGGCGGTCCAGGGATCGTCACGGCCCAGGGTGTGGCCGATGTAGAAGGCCCCGAAGACGCAGGCGAGGCCCCCTATATAGGAGAGGATGGCGAAGAAGAAGGAGACCTTTTGCAGACGGGTCTGGGTTTTCATGATGCGGGTCCGTGTCGAGTGAAGGGGAGAGCGGGCGATCAGTCGGCGAACTCCAGGCGCTCCTCGAAGGCGTCGAGGGCGCTGCGGGCACAGGCCTCGTCCTTGTCGCCGCCGGGCGCCCCGGAGACCCCGATGGCCCCCACCAAGGCCCCGCCGGCGCGGATCGGCAGCCCCCCACGCATGAGGATCACCCCATGCATCTCATTGACCTGGGGGGCGATGGCGGCGCGGTTGCGCGCCAGGGTGCCGCTGTCGATTCCGGAGAGGATCACCGCGCCGGCCTTGCGGGTGGCGATCTCGATGGTGTGACGGCTGGCCAGGTCGTCGCGCAGGAGGGCCACGGGGTCGCCGGAGCGATCCAGCACCACCGCGGTGACCTGATAGCCGCCCTTGCGGCAGGCATCGACCGTGGCCTTGGCCAGCTCATGGGCGAGGTCGGCGCCGATCTTGCGGAAAGGCACCAGGTCGGCGGCCTGGACCGGTCCGAGGACCCATAGCAGCGATATCCAGAGAATGGCGATCTTCATGTCTGTCTCCCGTGTTCTGATCCAGTGTCGAAAATGACGGCGCATCCAGGCACCGCGAAGCCCGCCGAATCGACGCGCCTCTGCTAAGGTTTCGGCAGGGTCACGCCGCGTTGGCCCTGGTACTTGCCCTGGCGGTCCCTGTAGGAGACCTCGCAGGGTTCGTCCGATTCGAAGAAGAGGATCTGGGCGACCCCTTCGTGGGCATAGATGCGGGCCGGCAAGGGGGTGGTGTTGGAGAACTCCAGGGTCACGTGGCCCTCCCATTCCGGTTCCAGAGGGGTGACATTGACGATGATGCCACAGCGGGCGTAGGTGCTCTTTCCCAGGCACAGGGTGAGCACGTCGCGCGGGATGCGCAGGTATTCCACCGTGCGCGCCAGGGCGAAGGAGTTGGGGGGGATGATACACACGTCCGCCTGCACGTCCACGAAGCTATCGGCATCGAAGGCCTTGGGGTCCACCACTGCGGAATTGATATTGGTGAAGATCTTGAATTCGTCGGCGCAGCGGATGTCGTAGCCGTAACTGGAGGTGCCGTAGGAGATGATGCGCCGCCCCCCGGCCTCACGCACCTGGCGGGGCTCGAAGGGGTCGATCATGCCTTCCTGCTCGGCCATGCGCCGGATCCAGCGGTCGGATTTTATCGCCATGTTTCAGACCCCGAGGCGCCCCTCGATCTCCCGCCAGAGTGCCCCGTAGGCGGCCGCGGCCACACTCCCCGGCGCGAACTCGGCCACCGGGGCGCGGCGCTCGCCCATGCGCTCCACCTCGGCGGCATAGGGGATGCGCGCGTCGAGGAAATCGGGATGGGCCGCGGCCAGCTCCGTCACGAGTTCCCGGTGCATGCGCTTGCGCCGGTCCACCATGGAGAAGAAGGGCCACAACCGCAGGTGTCCGACGCCCCCCTGGCGTGCAAGGAAATCCTGTAGCTGTACCAGGGTGCGCGCCGACAGGGTGGTGGGTATCACCGGCACCAACAGGGCGTCGGCGGCGCGGAAGACGTTCTCGGAGACCAGGGAGATGTTGGGTGCGCAATCCAGGATCAGCAGGTCGTAGTCTTCCGCCAGGGGACGCATCAGGCGCATGAGCTGCCGGCCCGGTTTGGGGGCCTTACCCAGGAGGCGGTCGAACTTGCGGTAGGAAAAATCGGCGGGCAGGAGGTCGAGCCCCTCGAAGTCGGTGCCCTTGACCGCGGCATCCAGCTCCAGGCGGCCGCGCACCAGGGCCTTGCCGCCGCCCTTCACCCTGGGCTTGATGCGGAAGTAGAAGGTGGCCGCGCCCTGGGGGTCCAGATCCCAGATCAGGGTGCGCCGGCCGGCGCGCACGGCCTCACGGGCGAGATTCACCGCGGTCGCGGTCTTGCCCACGCCGCCCTTGATGTTGTATGCGGCCAGGATCTTCATGCCCGGAACAGGTGCCTGAAGCGCTTGCCGTTGGCGGCGCTGTCGAAGTCGGCGAAGGTGCGCTGAAAACGCCGCCGGGCCTTGGCCTGGCGGTGCCACAGGCCGCCGATGAGGGCGCCCAGGGACAACAGGGTGGTGGTGTCGGCGGTCTTCTCCTCCACCATCCGCCCGGCGAAACCGGACAGGCTGCGCGCCTGCACCTCCAGGTCCTGGAAGGCCCCCAGATCGTCGAGCAGGACCTTGACCTGTTTCACCAGGGGCCGGACCTCTTCGGCCGCATACAGGGCAAGGAAGAACTCCATCAGGTAACGCAGCTTCTTGCAGCTCTTGCGCAGTTCATGCAAGGCCTCGGCGGGGGAATCGTCGGAGATGGCCCTTCCCTCCCGCAACACCCGCCGGTACATCCGCCAGATACGCGCCGAGGCCACCTCGGCCACCGGCAGGGCGGCCTTGGGCGCCTCGGGGTCGGGCACATCGGGGACCGGCGCCTCCAGGAAGGCCCGCCAGTCCTTGAGGAGTTTGCGGAAGTGGGGCGAGGCCAGCTTGCGCGCCATCACCGCCTGTTCCTCGGCGTGGTGGCGGGCGAGGAAGGTCTCCAGTGGCGCGAGGCCGGGCCGCAACAGGTCCGGCAGGCCCTCGCGGTAGCCGGGCAGATCGAGCAGATAGACATCCAGGTCGCGCACCGGCCCGGTGACCTGCTGTACCCAGGCGAACCGCCCCTTGAAGTTCTCCACCACCGTCGGCGGGAAGACCCCCTTGATCTGGGTCAGGGCCGAGCGGGTCCGGCGGATGGCCACCCTCAGGTCGTGGAGGAACTCGGGGTCGAGATCGGCCCGGGTTCCCTCTAGATTGGCCTCGAGGATCCGCAGGAGATAGAGATGGATGGCCTTGGCGGCCTCGTCGGCGCGCATCCCGGGGTCCAGGGCGATGTCCAGCTTGGAGCTGTAGTCACCGGGGGCGCGCCCCAGGGCGGTGAGGGCCTCTTCCATCTGGGTCGCCCGGGGCTCGGGCCAGTCACCGGCGAAGCGCCGCGCCACCCGCTCCAGTTCCTTCTGATAGCCCTTCACCGGCACCAGGCGCAGGCGGGGCGCCAGCTCGCCCTTGGCGTGACCGTGGGGGGCGAGATAACGGGCCTGCTCCAACTCCAGGCGCAGGACCGTCTTTTCCTCGTCGTCGAGGACCCGCACCAAACGCTGTTCCACCTGCACCTCCACCTGGGGCAGCAGTACCCGCACACCCAGGGCCGGGGCCACCTCTTCGGCTACCGGTCCCGCGGGGATGTCCGCCGCCCGCTGGGGGCGCCCGGGCACCTCCTCCCAGGCCAGGAGGTCGCCACTCTTGAAATCACGCCAGCGCAACAGCCGCCCGGCGGGTTCCTGGACCTCCTCCAACAGGCCGCCCGCCCGATACAGCCGCCAATCAAAACTGTCCAGCCAGGTGCGGGTCAGGCGGCGGTCACCACCCTCTCCCAGGTGCAAGGGCTCCGGCAGCAGGGCCGCGAGGGTGTCCAGATCGACTTCCGGTGGAATCTCGAACAGGGGGGTGGATGGCATGAACGATCTCCGGCACGGGTTCCCGGTTATTTAGCACGTCCTTTGCCGAAACGCCATGGAGGGAATACGGAGGCCGTATCAACAGGCTGTCTTTATGGACTCCCCCCCCGGTTTGCAAGATGGCGCCGGATACCGGCATGCACGAATCGGCTGCATGCATACTCCCGGCCTCGTGCCGCAGGATCCACGGCGTGGACCCGGGCCCTAATGGGAATGCGCCCGCCGGCGCCTCATCGGAAAAGCGGTATTGACGAGCGCGGTAGGTTCACCAACGCCCCTTGCCCACACCCGGTGCAACGTCAATATTGCCTGCTGTTCCAGGTCTCTTGCCCCGACAACGCGCATGTTTGGCCGGCTCACCGCCTCGCAGACCGCCTCCGCATCATTGCCGTCCTTCTTGTCGTCCTTGCGGTACGGCACGGCAGATCGCGGCGCCACGAGCCCCACCTCA